>JAPLEV010000003.1 GCA_026391005.1 Flavobacteriia bacterium
CGCTGCTTTTGTTGAAATTTCCACACATTTTCCATATTCAGGTTTGCCAGTTCCTTCCATAATTCCAGGAATTTCTTTGAACTGACGACGCACTTCATACACCATATCCATGGCAGCTTTTCCGACAGAATTCATTGCTAATGCAGAGAATACAACGGGAATCATACCACCAATAAACAACATTGCTAAAACAGGAGCTTTGAAAATATTTATTCCATCAATTCCTGTAAATGTTACATAAGCAGCAAATAAAGCTAATGAAGTTAATGCTGCCGAAGCAATTGCAAATCCTTTTCCGGTTGCTGCCGTTGTGTTTCCTACTGAATCCAAAATATCTGTACGTTGACGAACTTCTTTCGGTAATTCACTCATTTCAGCGATACCACCAGCGTTGTCAGATATAGGTCCGAAAGCATCGATAGCCAACTGCATCGCAGTTGTTGCCATCATTGCAGAAGCTGCTATAGCTACCCCATAAAATCCTGCTAATTCATAAGAGCCCCAGATGGCAGCTGCAAACAAGATAACCGTTGGAAAAGTAGAAATCATTCCAGTTGCTAGACCCGCAATTACGTTAGTTCCTGCACCAGTAGATGATTTTTGAACGATTTTTAGTACTGGTTTCGTACCTAGTCCAGTATAATATTCAGTTACTGAAGATATTAATGCACCAACTACTAAACCAACCAAGGTGGCAAAAAAGACTCTTAAAGAAGAAATATCTTTAATTCCTTCTCCGAAAAAGGTCATTTTCATTGTAGTAGGCAACATCCACGTAACTAAAAAATAACAAGCAACAGCCGTTAATACAATCGAAACCCAGTTTCCAATGTTTAGCGCTTTTTGAACTTGAGCTTCTTTTGCATCATTGCTAGTAATCTTAACCAGCATAGTTCCAATAATTGAAAATAGAATACCAAAACCAGCAATAGACATCGGCAATAGAATTGGTCCAATTCCACCAAAAGCATCTTTTATAACACCACCCATATCTTTAATAACATAGTTACCAAGAACCATGGCCGCTAATACAGTTGCCACATAAGAACCAAATAAATCGGCACCCATGCCAGCAACATCACCTACGTTATCACCTACGTTATCTGCAATAGTAGCAGGATTACGAGGGTCATCCTCTGGAATTCCAGCTTCTACTTTTCCAACTAAATCTGCTCCAACATCAGCCGCTTTGGTATAAATACCACCACCAACTCGAGCAAACAACGCGATAGATTCAGCTCCAAGAGAGAATCCAGCAAGAGTTTCCAAAACGATCGTCATTTTTTCTGTTCCACCATTTGCCCAATTCCCTCCCATAAAGAAGTGGAAAAAGAAAATAAAGAAAGCAGTAAGACCTAAAACAGCTAAACCAGCAACGCCTAATCCCATAACCGTTCCTCCACTAAAAGCAACTTTCAATGCTTGTGGTAAGCTCGTACGAGCTGCTTGCGTTGTACGAACATTCGTTTTAGTAGCGATTTTCATTCCCATGTTTCCAGCTAAAGCCGAAAAGAAAGCCCCAAAAACAAAAGCGACAACGATTAAGATATGCGTTGTAGGGACAATAAATGAAATGCTAGCTAATACGATACTTGCTAATACTACAAAAATGGCTAATAAACGGTATTCAGCCTTTAAGAAAGCCAAGGCACCTTCATAGATGTAATCAGAAATCTCCTTCATTTTACCGTCGCCTGCATCTTGCTTTAAAACCCATGAGCGCTTAATCCACATAAACAACAAGCCTATGATTGCCATGGCAATAGGGATGTAAATCATTATTTTTTCCATTGTACTTTAATTATTGTATTTATAAATTTGGAACGCAAAAGTAGTTTTTTATCCTAAATTCTGCAAGTTTGGGAATTATCTTGGTATTAAACACCTTTTCAATGTATAGGAATAGTTTGACTAATCTTGGGAGATGATTTCAAATAAGGCATCCAAATTTGGAGAAATGATTATTTCGATTCGCCTGTTTTTAGCTTTATCATTTGCATCTACAGGATGAAACTCACCTCTTCCCGCTGCCATAATTTGTATGGGAGACATCGTGCAGTTTGCTAATATAATTTCAGTCACCGCTGTTGCTCTTAAAACCGATAACTCCCAGTTATTCCTTGGAAATGAGGCGCTTGCTAGTTTGTCTGCGTCCGTATGTCCTTCCACAACGATTTCTAAGTCCTTTTCTAACTCGAGGGCTTTCCCTATTTCAATGAGGGCTTTTTTACCTTCAGCCTCAACCACAATACTACCCGACTTAAATAAAAGTTTAGCTTCAAGACTCACGTAAATTTTACCGTTTTTCTGTTCAACCTTCAATCCTTTATTTTCGAATCCGATTAAAGCTGCCGCAACTTTATCCTTAAGTGCCTTTAACGTTCCTTCTTGGCGACTTAACATCTCTTCTAATTCGTTGACGCGCTGCTCCCTTTCCTCTAAAAGTTTCTGTTTAGACTTTAATTCCGTATCCAATGCTAATAATTCTTCTGCCTTTCGTTGTAATTCGATTGATTTAGCTTCCAATTGTTTTTGTAAAGCTGTCGTCTCTTTAGCATTTAATGCTCTAAACTTATCAAACGAATTCTCCAACACATCATGTTCGGATGTTAACGTTTGGAAATCTTGAAAAAGTTTGCGGTACTTCTCTCCAAGTATTGTAGTATCTTTTTTTATCTTGGCAAGCTCTGCGGAAGCAACGTCATATAAAACCTGGAAGTCTTTATATTTGGCTTCAAAATCCAAGCTACTGCGCTTAAATTTCTCTAATTCTTGAGAACAAACCTTTTCTCTTTCAACAAGTTCCTTGTATTTTTTCCCGGAAACACAAGATGAAAGCAAAATGCCACAAAATATAATTTGAAAAAGATATTTAATTTTCATTTTAGGTAAGTTTGATTCAAATTTCCTACATTTTTACGGACAATATTTGAAAATGAAAGATAGTTTTGAACATGTCAATCTTAATTCGAAATAGAATTTCCAATGGATAAAACTTAATTACTAACTTTATCAAAAAAATTATAGTCTACTCAATACTCTCAATGAAAGCAATTGCTATACTATTATCCTTTTTGATCTTGTATTCAAATGAACAAATTACAGCGCAGAATTTTTATGGTATAAGTATTAAATCTGATGCAAAAATTAAGGGTTTCATGGAAAAACATCAATCCATTGCTCAGGGAAACGAAGAACGCTTGTTTTTCGAAGGTTATAAATCAGATGCCGATTGGAAAAATTACAATAAATAAACAGCAAACAAACTAGTTAATCCTTGTTCTACTTAGAAGCAATAGCAGTAATCTTTGGTTTTTTATACTTGATTTTTATAATTTTAAAAAAGCCAATCGCTTGGTTTTTTGGAATAATAAGTTCGCTATTTTACATTTATGTATTTTTTTCGGCGGGGCTTTTTTTTCAATCCTCTTTGCAATTCTTTTACATATTATTAGGCATTTACGGTTGGTGGTCGTGGACAAAAAAAGTTCAAATCAAAGCTCATTCTTGGGGCCTTGCCAAACACCTTTTACTTATTCTTATTGGCTTAATGATCAGCCTAATTGGGGGTAAATTTTACATAACAGGCCAGTCAATGCCCTTTCTAGATATTTTCATTACTGTTTTTTGTGTACTCGCCACCTATCTTACCACTCGAGCAATTCTTGAAAATTGGTATTATTGGATTGTGTTAAATATCCTTTCGATCATTTTATATCATTACAGCAAACTATATTTGACGGAAATCTTGTTTTTGGGCAACTTAGTATTATCAGTAGTGGGCTTAATTCATTGGAAAAAAATACAAACTTGAATCCAGATTATTGCTAATTTTGTCGAATGAAAAGGCTATTTTTTATTGCTTTACTGTTAATTGTTTGTGTCTCGATTAGCTATAACATGTTGAAGCAAAACGAGCAGAAACCACTACCAATAATTAATCCCACAGATGTAAAAAAAGAAATGGTGGATCCTGAGCTATTGGGCATTGGTCAAGGGCATACTATTGGAAAGTTTAGTTTTACCAATCAGGACGGAATTAAAATCACCGAGAAAGAAATTGACAATACGATTTTTGTGGCTGAATATTTTTTCTCTACCTGTAAAAGTATTTGTCCAATCATGAACGAACAAATGCAACGAATTCAAAAAAAATATAAAGGCAATCGTTCCCTTAAAATTTTAAGTTTTACCGTAGACCCAGCCGTAGATAATCCCGAAACCTTGAAGCGCTACGCAACTGCACATGGCTACGAAAGAGGACAATGGCATTTCTTAACGGGATCCAAATCCGAACTATATGCATTAGCTAGAAAGTCTTTTTTTGTACTTAAGCCTGCGGAAGCGAATAATATTGGGGATGCAGGAAGTGATTTTATTCACACGAACAATTTTGTATTAGTAGACCGAAAAAAAAGAATACGCGGTTATTACGACGGCACCAATTTGGTTGAAATTGATAAATTATTAGACGACATAGATCTATTGTTAGCGGAGTAAGCAAAACAATATGTTTTAATTCAAAATTGTGAGTAACTTCATCACCTTTTAGCAGATGAAAATAACTTTTTTAATTCTTGTTTGGTACACTTGCTTTTTTGCTTGGGGACAGAGCTATACGAAAAGTTATAAACTAAAAACTCCGCCACCAAAAGCTGCAGGTTGTGCGCCACCAACTACAACTACTTATTTAGAGCTAAATAATGTAAGAGCAATGATTCATACGGCAGGTAATTTATGGCAAATTCCTGGTCAGAATTTTTCCCAATATGAAGTTCCAAAAAACTCAGGTATCATGGCACTATTTACTTCAGCGCTTTGGCTTGGCGGAACGGATGTAAATAACCAATTAAAACTGGCTGCCCTGCGGTATCGAAATGGACAAGATTATTGGACTGGGCCCTTATCTAAGATTTATGCAGAAACGAATTACGACAATTGTAATAAATACGACAAACATTTTGTAAGCACACAAGATATGGTTCGAGAATTCAGCGCCTGGTATGAAGCAGGGCTGACAGACCTTACAAATGGCACGACAACTCAAAACACATTGTTTCCTAATTATCAAGTACCCGATATTATCAAAGATTGGCCTGCCCATGGTGATGTTTCCTTAGGTCAAGATTACTATCTAGCGCCTTTTTACGATTTCAATAGTGATGGTAATTATAATTACGAGGATGGCGACTACCCCTGGTATGATATAAAAAGAAATAAAGAATGTAGTATTGACCGAACTGTTTCGCTATATGGCGACAAGAATTTTTGGTGGGTAATGAATGATAAAGGAAATATTCATACAGAAACAGGTGCAGATCCGATTGGGATGGAAATCAGAGCGCAAGCGTTTGCTTTTGCTTCTAATGATGAAGTAAATAATATGACCTTTTATAATTACGAACTCATTAATCGAGGTACCCAAACCCTATATAATACCTATTTCGGTTTTTTTACAGATGGTGCACTTGGTGATCCTTATGATGATTATGTAGGTTGTGATGTCAATCGCGGCCTGGGTTATTATTACAATGGCGACAACTTTGACGGAGATAACTCAGGGTACAAAGGATATGGCTACTCCCCACCAGCTGTCGGAGTTGATTTTTTTGAGGGGCCATATCAAGATAATGATGGTATTGATAATGCTTTTGGAATTGGCGATAACGAAGCGCTTAATGGAATTGGATATGGCGATGGTGTCATCGATAATGAGCGTTTCGGAATGCGACGCTTTTTATATTACTCCAATACAACGAATGGAGCGAATGTAAACCAAACAGACCCTACCAATGCCGCGGATTACTATAATTATTTGAGGGGGTTTTGGAAAGACGGAACTAAATTTGTTTATGGCGGCAGTGGTCATATTTCAGATCCTCAATCAGACCCAAATACACCCTGTGAATTTATTTTTCCAGGTACTACTGACCCGCTTGGTTGGGGAACAAACGGCGTTCCTCAAGCGAATTGGACAGAACAAACGGCCAATAACACACCAAATGATCGAAGATTCGTGGAATCTGCAGGGCCATTTATTTTAAAGCCCGGGGCTGTTAATAATATTACAGTTGGAGTTGTTTGGGCAAGATCGACAGGTGGAGACCCCTTTACATCCGTTGAAACGCTTCGCCGAGCAGATGATAAAGCACAAGCACTTTTTGAAAACTGCTTTAAAGTTCTTGACTCCCCACATTCGCCCAAACTACAAATTCAAGAATTAGAAAATGAATTAATATTAATGTTATCCAATACAACCAATTCTAATAATTTTGGCGAAAAATATCTCGAAGAGGATCCGTTTATTGTTTCAAACGACCCAAATGCTGATAAAACATATCGTTTTCAGGGATATCAAATTTATCAGTTAAAAAATAATCAAGTTTCGGTTTCTGATTTAAAAGATCCAACGAAAGCAAGGTTGGTTGCACAATGTGATATTAAAGATGATATTGAAGATATTATCAATTTCGAATTCGACGAAGATTTAGGATTTAGTGTTCCCATTAAGATGGTATCTGCTCAAAATGAAGGCATCCGTCACAGCTTTAGTGTAAAAACGGATTTATTTGCGCAAGGAAGTACGCAATTAGTGAATTTTAAACGCTACTATTACATAGCTGTTGCTTATGCGCACAACAATTATAAAACCTTTATTCCTGATGACCCACTCGCATTAGACGGACAAAAAAAGCGCTATATCTTAAGTAGAAAAGCGCCCATGGGGGAAGTTGCACCAGTGGAAGCAATTCCTCATATTTCTGCACCTGAAGCGGGTGGTACATTGCATTATTTATCCTACGGTTCATCACCAAAAATAACACGTGTTGATGGTTATGGTAACGGAAATCGTCCTACTGAATTTACAAGTTCAACACTTGCTAGCATTCTTTCAAATGGGTTTGTTGATACCCCAGAATACGATTACGGTAAAGGACCA
>JAPLEV010000040.1 GCA_026391005.1 Flavobacteriia bacterium
ACAAAAAAAGGACATACGACTAATGCCGAATGTCCCCTCCAATAAAATTTGTGTACTCAGTTAAGAATTAACGACGTAATCCTAATTCTTTCACTAAAGCACGATATTTCTCTATGTCTTTACTTTTTAGGTAATCTAATAAACTTCTTCTTTTCCCTACTAATAATTGAAGAGAGCGCTGCGTTCCAAAATCCTTACGATTTTTCTTCAAGTGCTCTGTCAAATGACTAATACGATACGTGAACAAAGCAACCTGACCTTCTGTAGATCCTGTGTTTGTTTCGGAACCTCCGTGTTTAGCGAAGATTTCTTTTTTTGCTTCTGGGTTTAAATACATGCCAATATTGTATAAATAATTTTTATGTAGCTTCACCGACTCTCGGTTTAGACGGTTGCAAAAGTAGTGATACTTTTTTAATTGACAAATAAATCAACTAGAATTCAATCAAAATATAAATAAAAAAGACATAAATGAGAATAATCTATATTAGAAGATTTTAACTACATTTGCACTGTTCTTTGGTTCTCTGAATAAGAGATTAATAAGGAATCCGGTGTGAATCCGGAGCTGTAACTGCAGCTGTAAGCACTTTAAAAACGAATCATTGTCCACTGTTTAAACGGGAAGGCGATTCGAACTTAGTGTGAGCCAGAAGACTTGCCATGAACGGAGTGAAGACTTCAGATTAAAGTTGGACTCGGTTATGGGATTTTTGCACCCATGCCCTGCCCTATTTTTTTCTTCTTCAAACTATTATTTATTAATCGTTAAAAAAACAGAACGTATGAAAAAAGTACTACTTACCCTTAGCTTAAGCTTAACAGCGCTTGTGCAGGCGCAAAACTATGTGCATCAAGCCCTCATTTTAAATGAAGGTTATTTTGATTACCAAACCAATCAAATTATTGATCCCGTTACCATTGGTAGTTATAATCCTGCGAATCAAACCTATCAAATAGTTGACACATTAGAAGGAATGCGCTTCGGATCTGATGTTATCATCGATGGAAATTTCTACTATGTAGCTGCCGACACAAAAATTTTCAAAATGGATTTGAATACGCACCAAGAAGTCGCTTCTGTTTCGTGCCCAGGAGTGCGTAACTTAGGAATCTATCAAAATAAATTAGTTGCCACACGTGGGGAATACCTTGTTAGCTTCAGTTCTTATCTACATATTTACGATGCTAATACACTATCTTTAATTCAAGCCATAGATACAGTGCAAGGTCCAAAATGGGCAGCACAAAACATTGTAATTGATGGATCATCAGCTTACATTGCCGTGAACAACGGTTACGAATGGGGTAATGAGAAAGGATTAATCGGAAAATTGGATTTAAGCAACCTAAGCTATGGAAATGAAGTAGATCTGGGTCCTGACGGAAAAAATCCCGATAATCTTGTAAAACTTGGCGGTTTTCTATACACGGTCAACAATAAAGACTTTTCTGGTTCTTCGATTTCGAAAGTAGCGCTCGATGGAACAAGCAACAGCACCGTTAATTTGGCAGCTGCTTCAACAGGATGCGGAACCTCAGCTTTACGGGATAACAAATTGGTTTATCAACTTTCAATGGAAACTATTCTAAATGAATTTGATGTTAATGTAATGAACAGCAGCGGACCAGTAACAGGCCATACACTAAATTACTATGAACTAGCACAAGAAACGGTTTCCGGTCAATTGTACACGAGTGAAACCGACTATTTTTCTTTTGGAAAAGTGCATATTTTCGATGCAAATAACAACGAACTATCGAACTTCAACGTAGGAATATCGCCAGGTACAATTGTCTTTGATGTACGTTCATCTGCAGGCATTGCAGCAATAGAAAATACCATCAGTGTTTATCCAAATCCAGCGGTTGACTTTTTGAACGTTTCCATTGATGGGGTAAAGAGAGTATACGACTTAACAGGAAAGTTACTCATTGAATCAAGTTCAACAAGCTTAGATATAAGCGCTCTGAACCAAGGGATTTATGTGCTAAACGTGAACGGAATAAACCAACAATTTATTAAGCGATAAGCTTTCTATGTGTGAATCTTGAATCCCGGTTGCGCAAAGCAATCGGGATTTTTTTTTGTGCATAAAAATCAGCAGCAGCATTACTAATTTGTCTTACGACCAAACCTTTGTTCCTTCAGAGCAATTTTTACAAATGTCAATTTCCTGTCGATTTTTTAGAATGGAAAATCTAAACTGCTTATAGGCCTTAGACTTCCATATTTGATCAAAAGATTGTTCTTTCATATTACCAAGAACATGCGACGCATCTTTGTCAAAACAACAAGGAACTACTTTACCGTCCCAGGTTAAGACACTTCCGGACCACATACGCCAGCAATGATTTCCCTGACGACCTTTTAATTTATACGTCCCATCGGATTGCTTGGCATAACGTGCATATTCTTCTTGTTCAGGCATCAAACTATTTCCGTTCTTAAAATCGTATAATTGTGCTGTTTTAATTCGGACCTCATCAATCCCTATTTCTTTTGCCAGCGCAAAGACTGCAGGGATTTCAGCTTCATTCGGTTTTACCGCTAAAAATTGAAAAATCAGAAAAGGCGTTGGTGAATTACGTTCCTTTTTAGCTTCCACCAAAAAAGCAGATGCTTCCAACACTTTTGATAAACTGCCATTCACTCGGTATTGCTCATAAGTCGCCTGCGTGATTCCATCCACAGAAATAATCAATCGATCCAGACCGGAATCAATAATCTCTAAGGCTTTGGCTTTATCAATAAAATGAGCATTCGTAGACGTTGCCGTATACATTTTTGCAAGCTTAGCTTCCCGTATCAAATCCAAAAATTGAGGATGTAAAAATGGTTCCCCTTGAAAATAATAATTAATATAAAAAACGGATTTTTTTACCTGAGCTATCATTTGACGATGGAACTCCAAATCCAATTTTCCCGTAGGGCGTGAAAACTGCTTTAAGCCACTCGGACATTCAGGACAGGCTAGGTTACAAGCAGTGGTGGGCTCAATGCTTAAACTAAAAGGGCTACCAAGTAATACGGACCTTTTAAAGAATTTACTCCACCCATAACTTACTTTCAGCAACACTAAATTCCAAAGCTTTCGAAGCGATAAAACTTTTAGTATTTGATATGAATCCCTCCCAGTTGCCATAGAGCGAAATTAGTCAATAATTAACTATTAGTTAGCTAACAGAAAAATACACTCCTTTAAAAAGCAACCTATTTTTATGAAGAACTCCATAAATCAAGCACCTCAAAATAATATTATTCCAAATTACAATGACTATTAATTAATTCATTCTGAACTTGTATCTTTGCTTAAATAATTCTGCGTTATGCAAGTGATCCTTAATCATCAACAGATTCAACAAAAAACGATTCGTTTGGGTCATCAAATCATTGAAAATTGTTCGGAGGAAAATAATATTTTTATTGGTGGTATTATTGGCAATGGCTATTACTTAGCAAAAGAACTAAGTAAAATCATCAAGCAAAATTCTTCTATCAATGTGGAAGTTTTTGAAATCGAAATAGACAAAGAAGAGCCCTGGTCTAAAGGGATTAAATTAAGCATGGATGAGACGAAATTAAAGTATGGTTTTATCATTTTAGTGGATGACGTAATTAATTCAGGTAAAACCTTACAATATGCTTTAATGAAATTCTTAGAGCAACCCACTAAATCTATCAAAACAGTTGTTTTAGTTGATCGGACTCACCGTCGTTATCCTATAAAAGCAGATTATTTTGGTCTTGGACTTTCCACCACATTAAAAGACCGCATAGAAATTGAGTTAAATGAAACAGATTCTAAAGCATACTTGATATGAAACGGATTACGGAAACAAGTTCTAATTACAATGACTTAGAAAAATTATCCACGCTTGAATTGTTAAGCAATATTAACAAAGAAGATCAATTAGTAGCGCTGGCAGTTGAAAAAGAAATTCCTCATATTGAAGCATTTATTGAGGCCTGCATCATTCGAATGCAACAAAACGGCCGCCTGTTTTACATTGGAGCTGGCACAAGTGGAAGATTAGGAATTGTCGATGCAAGTGAATGTCCACCAACTTTTGGAATTGACCATGGCATAGTGGTTGGACTCATTGCAGGAGGAGATAAAGCTATCCGTAAAGCAGTAGAATTTGCCGAAGATGATAGAAATCAAGGTTGGGAAGACCTAAAAGCCTATAACATTACTCCTATGGATACGCTCGTTGGAATCGCGGCATCCGGAAGCACACCTTACGTAATAGGCGCCATCGAAGAAGCGAATAAACACGGACTTTTAACAGCGGGTATTTGTTGCAACCCAGGCGCTGCACTATCAAGTTGCGTTCAATTTCCCATCACACCCATTGTAGGTCCGGAATTTGTGACTGGTAGCACCCGAATGAAATCAGGCACTGCACAAAAATTAGTATTAAACATGATCTCCACTTGTCTAATGATCCGTTTAGGACGTGTGAAAGGAAATAAAATGGTAGACATGCAATTAAGCAATCATAAACTAGTTGACCGAGGAACCCTAATGATACAAGAAGCTTTAACTATTTCGTATGATGAAGCAGGCGAACTGTTGAAAGAATTCGGTTCTGTAAGAAATGCTATTAACGCTTATTCCAAAAAATGACAACATTTGATCCGAACGGCGTTGGTATTTCCAACGGTAATATTTTTGGGTTTCCATGTACAGAAGAGGAAGCTACATTGGTAATCATCCCCATTCCATGGGATGCTACTGCCTCCTACAAGAAAGGAACCTGCAAAGGACCAGAAGCCATTTTAACAGCCTCTACTCAATTAGATTTTTTTCATCCGCAATTGGACCGTGCTTACGATACAAAAGTATTTATGACCCCTATTTCATCAGAGTGGCAAGAAATAAATACCACATGTTGTGAGATGAGCAATCACTATTTAGCACTTTTAGAAAGTGAAGGCGAAATGAAGGCGCAAGATAAATACAAGGAAGAATTAGCTTACATTAATAATGCCCATGCAGCGTTAAAAGATAACCTGCGTGAGCGGGCTACCCAACTTTTAAACCAAGGAAAAATTGTTGCTGTACTTGGTGGAGAACATTCAACACCATTAGGATTACTTGAAGCACTAAACGAAAAATACACTGACTTTGGAATTCTACAAATAGATGCCCATGCAGACCTCCGGGATAAATACGAAGGATTTGAGCAATCACATGCCAGCATCATGTTTAATGCCTTAAAAAACTGTGGAAATTTATCAAAATTAGTACAAGTAGGGATTCGAGATGTTTCAGAAACGGAGGTGCTATTATCCAAAAGTGACCCTAGAATACATACTTTTTATGATTGGGACATAAAAGAAGCGGCATTTTCAGGCAAAACATGGGGCCAACAAGTGACAGATATTATCGACACATTACCACAAAACATCTATATTTCTTTCGATATTGATGGATTAAACCCAGCTTTATGTCCGAATACAGGCACCCCAGTAGCAGGGGGATTCGAGCTAGAACAAATCTGTTTTCTTTTCTTCAAATTAATAGCTGCAGGAAAAAAAATAATTGGTTTTGATTTAAATGAAGTCAGTCCTGGCGAAAATGACGATTGGGATGCTAATGTTGGCGCAAGGGCGCTTTGGACGCTTGTTTGTTTAACAGAAAAAAATAGAAGAGAGTATGCTTAAGAGATTTATAAAAAATGTTTGGTTATTGCTATTTATAGTTACCATTTTCGTTTTTTTATTTTCGCTTTATCAATCAATAACGTTTTCTAGCATCGGCGCCCCACAATTTGTTATCTATTCTATTGGGCCAGTTTTCATTATTGGAAGTAGTTACTTACACCTGAATTATTTTGTAAAAATCCTTTCTTTAATTCAGATTTTTATCTATCTGTTAATTGCAATCTATCTTGTTAAAGTTCCCGATAAACTAGATTACTTTGGGCAATTTTTAATTCTTCCTGTAATCACCAATTTCTATTCATCATGGTGTGCATTAATTTGGCATACTAATTCAAAAATAAGGAAACTCGCCATCAGCGTACTTTCCCTATTTTATATTTGCTCTTTAATAACAGTTTTAGTTGGTTTTTCATATGACATACTGAATAAAACAACCTTGTTATTAGCGCTATTTTCATTGCTTATTTCTATCATCTCATCCTTTTTCCTCAACAATTTGGTTAAAGCTAAGGTAAAACCAGAAATAAAAAGTGAAGAAAAAGAAGCGGTAGAAGATCCTACAAAATAATTGAAAGTATTGGTGAAATTTTCTCTGATTCTGAATTGATCGCACATTTGAGAGAACAGCGTACTTTTTCTATTTCAAAAAAGAGAGCCTATTTTTAATATCTTTAAAAAACTGATAATCAGATTTTTTTTTTCTAAATTCACAACTGGTTAAATTGATTTATGATTTTTATATTTGTTCAAAATCTTAAGTAATGAAAGTTTGTTATTCTTTTTTATTTACTTTATTAGCTCTTGTTACATCTTGCAAGAAAAATAAAGTCCCTCTAGAAGAACCTAAACTGATTGTTAAATTAGTTGTTGATTCTACTCAAGTTAGACTAGGAAATATAGGGACTCCTACTGTTATTCCTGCGGGTAATGCCGGACAGCACCCCCTATTTAATTCAATTTCAGCGCACTATTTAGAATTAGCTCCAAATGCTTTTACGGCATTAGGTAGTGGAGTGAAATTGTATCATGCGGCAGAAACCTCTCTCGGTGGAAGCACTGCAATTGATTTCTCGAAAGCAATTGTTAAAAAACCAGGTGAAATCTTCTTAGAAATTCCATTAAAGGATATCCCGGCTGGAAATTATCAATGGGTAAGACTTTCTCTTTCTTATCAAAATTATGATGTTAAATTTTACTATAATAATGTACCTTTCACCGGAACCATTGCGAGTTTTGTGGGTTACAATAATTTCATTACATCTTTTCTAGTAAAAAATCAATCACTTGCTGTAAATGCAAATAAATTTCAAGGTTTTTGGGCATTTGAGACTATTTCGGGAGTTCAATCGGGTCAAAGCGCTGGAACAACTGTTCCTAATCCGTTGGCATCAACATCACCTATACCTCCCGGATCCTGTGTAGTAACAGGCCAATTTGCAAGCCCGTTAACTATTACGGGTAATGAAACCAAAAATATTACGCTAAAAATGTCACTTTCTACGAACAATAGTTTTGAATGGACTGATTCCAATGGTAACGGAAAATGGGATGTTGGCCCAGGATTATTTGAGAATGTTGTAGATATGGGGCTGAGAGGCTTGATTCCTATAAAAGAATAATCAAGGATTATTCTACGAATTTTGATGATTAAATAAACAACTTTTTTATTTTTTTTCCTAAATGTACAACGGGTTAACGACTGTATCTTTTTAATTGAATTCAGTTGTAGGGTAAACCTATACCCTCAGCCATGTTCAAGCACCTCTTCATTCTAGTAGCTGTTGTTTTTCAATCAGTGCTACATAGTCAAAGCCTTCCTTACCAAGCACCAAAAGAAACAGACCTCGATGCTGTAATTAACACTTATTTAATGAATGATACTGAAAATGAGTTTAGTATCTTACGATTATTAAAAGATGAGAAATTTGAATTAATTACCTACCACAAGAATAATGATCTAATTTGTGAATACAGTAAAGGGCAAACCACCCTTTATAAAAACAAATTATCCCTTTATACAAGTGAGTCTCTAGAAATAATTAGAAGCGGAGACCTAAATTTGATCAGGCCTTGTTCCAACAAATACAATAATGATTTAAGCAATTTATTTTTCAGTAAATCAAATTTCTATTCAAAGAAAATTCATTTATTTTTCAAAAAAAGACCTATAATCGTGCCGTGTGAGAAGTCACTTTATACACAGCAATGGTTTGTTCATCCGCTTAGTGGAGATACCATGGTTTCAAGAAAATGTTTTGCTACTGATGACTTAGATTGTTTATGCGCGGCACTTACTTTTGAAAAATCAACAGAAAGAGAAAAATCCGATGCTATTTCAGCCTTCATTATTTCTAGATTTCATTATAATCGTGGCGATACCTCACAAACAAATGTGAAAGGACTGGTATTTGGAAAAGAAAAAGAGGCGGTTTGCGAGGGATATAGTCGAGTGTACAAAGATTTAATGGAGCGTATTGGCATCAAAAGCGAGTATGTTAGTGGAGCCGTAAGAAATACCATTCAAGATGTTTTTTATAGTGGACACGGCCATGCATGGAATCAAGTAATTTTGGATAACATTCCCTATACAACAGATATTACCTGGTCCAAAAGTATAAAGTCCAATTGGTATTTAATGAAACCTGAGGACATGATTATAAGTCATTTTGAGGATAGTTACTCAGCAGAAAATCCAAATTTATATGATTCTACCTTAACCATGTACGACTTCATGCAATTACCATATGTAGATCCAATCGAAAGAAATGGTCACAATCAATTAAGCAAACTTGATAAAACCTCACCAATACAATTTGCCCAAGGGACATTCACCATCAATTTTCAGCAAAAAATGCATGTGACAAATATCACACGAAATGAACTTGGCTATCCGTTCGTTCGATTTGAGGGAGAAGAACAACAAGTTGCTCGAAAAGTGATAGCAAATGACGGAAAACTAACCAATAAAATTAGCACGAATTCAATCAGTGTTAACCTACCAGAGCTAATTAATTATTTAACTATTGATATAGATGGAATTGGCACCCTTCATTACATTGTTATTAATGGAACAGAAAATCAATTCTATGAATCGTTAATTTCAAATTTAGACCCAAAAAATGCTTATTCGATGGCAATTGCTTTTCTTGCCTGTGCAAAACTCAAAAATGAAACAATTTATAATGAATTAAAAGTATACATGGTGAAACCTATGAAATTTAAAGACTTTATAAAGAATGCTGACAAAATGAATATTAGTCAATTTAAATTTTCAGTTTTTAATGCCTGTCATCATATGGGGTTATGGACTTTCAACGGCATTTGCAAAAAACAGCTGGGATTTTTAATAACTATTTTATGATTGAACCAAAGCCATAAAGGCGTTTCTCCCAATAGCTTGACCCGTCTATTTTATCGAAAGTAATTCCTTTACTACTACTAGCGTGAATCATTATTTTTTCTTTTCCCAACTCAGACACAAGAATACCAACATGAGATATTTCTCCCCCGTTTGAAAAGAAAACTAAATCGCCAATTTGCGCTTCTTCTGCGCTTATTTTTACACTAGCAATATATTGATCTTTTGCACGATTCGGTATGGTAATATTATCGTTGGCCATCACAAAAGAGGTAAAACCACTACAATCAAAACCATCTGAGTTTTCTCCAGCCCAAACATACGGAACACCGATAAACTTTTTGGCATATTCAATTAATGCAACTCTTTTATTTAATGCCTCACTTAGCGGTACGCTCGGAATTTGCTGGTCAATAGTTGACTCATCATCTATATCTTGAAAAATAGCCGTTATTTTTAAGGCAAAAACATACGATAAATCTTTTTCTTTTCGACGATTTAAATCCGATAACCAAGAAGCTAAATCCATCTTCAGTGCTATTAATTCTTCTTGATGAGCAATTAATAATACCCTACCTTTTGTTGTCGACTTTAGCGTTTCGAAAAATACTAATGCATCGTCAAAGGTTTCCTTATGATTTTTACGCCATCGATCGTTTCGACAAAGCTGTAAACTACTAATTGATTTATAGTACCTCGGCAAATACGAATAATCAAAAGAGGGGTTATCCATTTGAATCTTTGACTTTCTATAGACAATTTTATAATGTTGCTGATCGTATAATTGTTCCAATTTATCAAATTGAGCAACCTGAGCAAACGAATGAGTAAAGAGCAATATGAAAAAAGCAGCTAATCTTTTCATTGTAATCAATTCGTATATTTTTGACCTTTTTGAAAAACAATATTACTTTGATTAAATAATTTTACCAAAACTGAATTACCATAAATTTCATATTCAGCTTTTTGGATATTCGTTATTTCTTCGGTCTTTCCATCGATTAGGGCACTTACTCCCCCCATTATATTTCGAAAAGCCAATATGTTATTTTTAAGCACATAATCTGTTGGGATATAATTAGCGACTTCATATTTTCGATCCAATGAATAAGCAAAGAGATAGGAGTTTTCTGACCAAACCACAATATCATCTTTCACATCCCAAAAAGATGGTGAAAAATTTGAAAGCTGAACAACATCGCCATTTTTATACATCCATAAATTACCATTTAAATCCTCATATACAATAAAGCCCCTACCTGCCATGTATTTGCGCATATATTGCTGTTCAACATCGATAAATTGGCCATTTTGAAATGCAACAAAAGTTCGAGTTGTGGGGTCATTAAAACATAAAATATCCGTGCCAATTTGAAAATCAATCGGAGCCCCGGTCCATGAACCGATTTCGTAGATCATTCCCTGCCAAAAAATTTTGAAAAGATTTCCATTATCCTTAAATACAAGCATGTTTTCACCAATAGAAGTAGGGATTGATAAATCGCCCATAACCGTTGCTAATGATGTTGTTGTTTTGTTCCAATAGGCATTGATGGTATTAAAGCGAGTATCCTCATAGACAATAATACTATCCTTGACAACGAAATTTCTTGCAAAGTAAGTTAGGGTTTGCAACCTGCCGGCGTCCCACATATTAAGTGTTGGACCAATTTTGTAACCCAACAGATGATCTGATACACGGTAATCAACATTTAGATTCGTAATATCTTTCCGAACTTTTCCGTCATATAATCGAAGATTACCCCTGGTGTCAATATAAGCAACCAACTCATCGCCCCCTTTATAACCATTAATAGCCTGAACTTCAATTTGGTTAAAAAAACCATTACTAAAGCTTAAGAAGAAATTATTAAAATTAATTACGGGAATCACGCCTTGAGCGCAAGCCATAGAGGAGCAAAAAATAACTGCAAGAATTGACAAAAATTTCATTCAAACAAAATTAACTAAATTTCATACCATTTAATCATCAAGTTACCAATACTACCAATTTATGTCCAATTATAAATAATCTAGCTTACTTTTGTAACAGAATTAAATGAAACAAAATGACACCTAAAATTTTAATTAAGTTTTTGTTTATTTTTTTATTTTCGTTAAAATCCTATGCCAAGGCGAGATTTGTTAGAGTTGTATTTAATGGCAATGCAGCACTTGAAGCAAGTATCATTTGGGATCAGGAAGAAGGAGAATTTACGGGATTTTACATGGATACAATTGATCCAAGTTACAATCGATTCGTTAATCGTTACCCTCTATACTCATCGAATACAATGCGAGGCATGAAAAATATGATCGTCCGAGTAAATGATTTGATTCCAAATACAATTTACTACTTTTTAATAAAGGACAGTCAGGGCTTAAGTAAATTGTATCACTTTAGAACAGCCCCAAATCGACCAGAGACGCCCATCTCTTTTATCGCTGGAGGTGATTCAAGAGATAATAGACCGGTTCGAATTAAAGCGAATAAATTAGTGCCTAAATTACAGGTCAATGCTGTTTTATTTAATGGTGATTTTATAAATTTAGATATAGAAAAACAATGGGTAGAATGGTTTACTGATTGGGAAAATACCATTGCTGCAGATGGAAGAATCACTCCAATGATGGTCACTCGAGGAAACCATGAGTTAAGTAATAAAGTCATCTACCAATTATTTGATGTTCCGAATCGCAAGTTATTTTACTCCACCACCTTTGGAGGCGATTTATTACACATTGTATCCCTGAATTCAGAAATCTTAAAAATTGGACGCCAAAAGTTGTTTTTGCGCCTTGCCTTAGCCAAACATAAAGATTACAAATGGCAAATAGCACAATACCATCGCCCAATTAGAGCGCATGTCAAAGAAAAAAAAGAAATGGAAACCCAATATAAAAATTTCGTTCCCCTTTTCGAGAAATATAAAAACCTACCCCTTTGTTTAGAAAACGACTCTCATACTTGCAAAGTAACATGGCCGATAGTAAGTAGTAAAGCTGCTGGATCATCAGAAGGATTTATTAGGGATGATAAAAATGGAATTGTTTATGCAGGTGAAGGATGTTGGGGTGCTCCTTTGAGAGCTGCTGACGATCAAAAACCTTGGACACGAGATGCTGGAGCCGTTAATCAATTTAATTGGATTTTCGTTTCATCAGAAAAAATAGAACTTCGAACTGTTTTGTATGAAAATGAGGATAAAATAATTGATTTAACCTATGAAAATAGATTTACCATCCCAAGTGGTTTAGAATTATTTGGTCCAAAAAATGGTACCTTAATTGAATTATTTCCAAGAAAATAATAACTATTATTTTTATAAACAATCCTTGGCTTAATAGCTAACATTGTGCAAAAATTACTATTTTTGTTGCATGGGTGATTTTGTTGTTTCAGCTCGAAAATATCGACCGCAGACTTTTGATTCAGTTGTAGGACAAAAAACAATTTCTGCTACCTTAAAAAGTGCCATTAAAAACAATCATTTAGCACAAGCATTTTTATTTTGTGGTTCCCGAGGAGTAGGAAAAACAACTATCGCGCGAATTCTTGCAAAGACAATTAATTGCTTTAATCCAACAGAAAACATTGAAGCTTGCGATACATGTGATTCATGCATATCGTTTAACAGCGGAAATTCATTAGGGATATTTGAGTTAGATGCGGCATCGAATAGTGGAATCGATGATGTGCGCGTTTTAATAGAACAAGTTAGAATCGCCCCACAAATTGGAAAATATAAAGTATATATTCTCGATGAGGTTCATGGTTTATCCACTGCAGCATTTAATGCCTTTCTAAAAACGCTTGAAGAACCGCCCAAACACGCTATTTTTATCTTAGCAACAACAGAAAAACATAAAGTAATTCCAACCATTTTATCGCGATGTCAGATTTTTGATTTTGAACGTATCCGAGTAAATGATATTGCGGACCACTTGGCTGTTATTGCCTCAAAAGAGGGTGTGACAGCTGATCCAGAAGCGCTTCACCTCATTGCAATGAAAGCCGATGGCGCCTTGCGCGATGCTTTATCGATATTTGATCAAGTGGTTAGTTTTTGTGGGAATAATTTAACATTTCAAGATGTAATCCATAACCTTCATGTATTAGATTATGACTATTACTTTAAGCTTTTAGATTTTTTTATGGCAGAAGATATTTCTTCATCTCTGCTCTTGTTTAATGAAATCCTAGAAAAAGGTTTTGATGGTCAGTTATTTTTAAATGGACTTTCGGATCATTTGCGAAGTTTATTGATGTGTAAAGACCCTCGTACCATTTCCTTGTTAGAGGTTCCCGAAAGCGTAAAAGAACGATTTAACGAACAAGCAAAACCATGGGAGGCCATGCAAATCATGCGCTCACTTCATGTATTAAGTAAAGCTGATGTAGAATACAAACAGTCCAAAAATCACCGCTTACTGATAGAAATTGTTCTCATGCAAATGTGTTCTTTACAACAAGAGCTCGAAAAAAAAAAGGACTAACTGAAAGAATTCATATTCTTCCATTCCCCAACCAATCCTTACGTAAAGAAACACCTAAAAAAGTGATTCAAGCAAGCGTAAATGAACCTAAGCCTGAACAATACGCGAATTCAACCATTCAAACGCCTTCCAATAGCATCCCTAAAGTTACCCCAAAAGTAATCAGCATAAAAAATACATTAACGGAGTACCATGAGAAACAAGCTAAATCGTTCGATGAAAAACCGAAAGAAATTTTCACCAATGATCAGTTAATCATAGCATGGAAGCAATATGCATTCATAATGAAAGAGGCGGGAAAAGACACATTTTTTCACGCTCTTACCAAAAGAGAACCGAGTTTCTCTGTTATGGAAAAAATCACACTAACCGTTGAAAACACTATACAATTAGAATATATCCGTCCAATTTTGAATGAATTTATTGACTTTTTACGCAAAACACTTCGCAATGAATACATTGAGGTTGAGCTAAGTATAACAAGTGAACAAGTTGAAAAAGTCAAAGTTTTTACAGGTCAGGATAAATTTAATTCCTTAGCAAAAAAAAATCCAAACCTAATATTACTTAAAAACACCTTCAATTTGGATATTGATTTTTAGCAAATACCTTGTATCACGATTAAAAAGTTAATTTTTGAGACTACACTTCGCAGACACTTCAAGAAAAAAATCAATAACTGCCTTTTTAAAAGAATGGGAAAATAGTACTGATTATATAAGCGTTAATACATCGGGTTCAACAGGAGTGCCAAAGACAATTCAACTGCGTAAAGATCACATGCTGATTAGTGCTAGAAAAACTTTATCCTACCTAAAAATTCCACCTTTATCAACGTTTCATTTAGGACTTTCCACTCAAACAATTGCAGGAAAAATGATGCTTGTTAGAGCGCTTGTAAACGAAGCAGAACTGATCGTTTCAGAGGTTAGCACTAAGACCTTTGATAAAATAAAGAAACCAATCCATTTCACAGCAATGGTTCCACTTCAACTTGAAAAGTATCTTCAAGAAAATTCATCGTTACCTATTGAAACCATCCTTGTTGGAGGTGCAGCAATCGGTTCTGATTTAGCGCAAAAAGCAGCCAAGAGCAAAGCTGCTATTTTCCATACCTTTGGAATGACAGAAACCATATCTCATGTGGCACTTAAGGCACTTTCAAACAACATAAATAATACATACCATGCCCTTCCTGGAATTTCGTTTTCAACCAATATAAACAACGAATTAATCATTTCTTTTCCAGAAATAAGTGAATTACCAATTACTACAAATGATGTTGTTGAAATAATTGATTATCAATCATTTAAATGGATAGGTCGCTCAGATTTTTGCATCAATTCAGGAGGCATAAAACTATTCCCGGAGGAACTAGAGCAGCGATTAGGTCGATTCATTTCCCATCCCTACTTCATTTCAAGTATGCCCGATGAGCATTTAGGTCAAGCAGTGGTAATGATTATTCAATCAAATATACCATTAGAATTTACTAAAAATGATTTTAACGATCTGCTTAACCCATTCGAAATCCCAAAATATTTTCAAGTACTAGAAAATTTTATAAGTACCCCAAGCGGAAAAATTAGTCGTACTTTAACACAGCAAAAAACAAGAAACAATGCTTGGCGAAAAATACTATAAAATTCTAGGGCTTACCGGCACAGAAAATGATGCCGAAGTAAAGAGAAAATATAGAGAGCTGGCTAAAAAACATCATCCGGATAAAAATAAAGATGAAAATTCAACACGTAAATTTCAAGAGATAAAAGCAGCTTACGAAAACATTATTAATAAAGATTTTAGTAAAGAAAAAAACAGTAATCATCCGAGAGAAAAAACAAATGAAGAGAAATTTCATGAAAATGCTTGGAAAAGAGCTGAACAACAAAAAAAACAACAAGCAGCGGACTTATTGCTTTTTTATAAGTCATTTCGAATCGGATGGAAGAAAAGAATTGTAAACATAAACGCTATTATAGGATGTATTTGTTTAATGGTGATATTGGCTGATGATTTTTTACCCCTAAGATCCTCAATAGAAACCGTAGAAGAATACATACCGGCACCAAGACATAGTCTTGGAAATAATTATGTTTATAATGCAAAACTTAAAAATGGGCCTTGGCTTTGGCTTAATTATAACGAAAATCATTCGCTAGAAAATCACCCACAACTTTACCTAAAAAAAACAAGAATTTTGCACCAACCCGTTTATGCTATTAATCCTACGGATAAAATTAAAGCAGAGGTTCATTTCACTTTTTATTGGGCACAGTTGGTTATTATCGTATTTTCTATTTTGCCCATCGTATTATCTTTTTATAAAAAAAATAACGTTTTCTTTGTCCTTGGCAGCTACATGACGATTGCTTTGTCCACTGCCCTACTCTTGTTTTTTTTATTAAATGATTTAAAAATTATTCATCTCTTAACCATAGGATACTATTAAATGACGAAAAAAGAAAAAGCGCGTTATATTATTGAAGCATTGGAAAAGCAATACCCAGTAATACCTATTCCATTAATACATAACGATCCCTATACCCTACTGATAGCTGTGTTGCTATCAGCACAATGCACTGATGCTCGGGTTAACCTAATTACACCAATTTTATTTGCAAAAGCAGCAAGCCCGCATGAAATGATTAAACTATCGGTAAATGAAATTCGAGAGATCATCCGACCCTGTGGCCTTTCACCCAAAAAATCAAGTGCTATTTTCGAATTATCGGGTATTCTAATCGATAAACATCAAGGTCAAGTCCCGGTGTCATTTGAAGCGCTAGAAGCCTTGCCAGGCGTTGGACATAAAACGGCATCTGTTGTTATGTCGCAGGCATTTGGAGTTCCTGCTTTCCCTGTTGATACTCACATACATCGATTACTTACCCGTTGGGGAATAGCAAGTGGAAAAAACGTTACAGAAACCGAGCAACAAGCAAAAAAATATTTCCCAATTGAAAAATGGAATTCACTTCATTTACAAATCATTTTTTACGGGAGAGAATTTTCTCCGGCTAGAGGTGCAAAAAAAGAATTTGATTATATAACATCAATCATTGGAACAAAGATTGCCCTGCGCGAATTAAAATAAAATATAAACAACTGTTAATAAAAAAAAATGATAACTTTTAACTAAGTTTGATATTCTGATAATTACCGCTGAATACAATTCATTAAATTTGCGTTATGGATAATGTAGAAAACAATCGTAAACCAAATGTACGTATAAAAAACCCCTCCGTTTTAACTGGTGATATTGGAAAAATACCACCACAAGCAATAGATATTGAACAAGTTGTACTTGGCGCAATGATGCTTGAAAAAGAAGCGCTAAACGATACCATAAATATTATTACAAAGGAAAGTTTTTATGATCCCAGACATCAGTTTATTTATGGCGCAATGCATGATTTATTTGCCAATACAATGCCCGTAGATTTAATCACGGTAACTGATAGACTTCAAAAAAATGGAGAGCTAGAGGCTGCTGGAGGTGTTGCTTATATCGCGCAACTTACGAATCGTGTAGCATCCTCTGCACATATTGAATTTCACTCAAGAATTATCGCTGAAAAATTCATCAAGCGTGAACTCATTAAAGTGAGTAGTGAAATTATTCGCGACGCATACGACGAGACGATAGATGTTTTTGAATTAATGAATAAAGCTGAATCGAATTTATTTCAGATTGCAGAATCAAATATGACAAAGCAGGCTTCCACGATGCAAAATATCGTTGGTCAAGCCATTTCAGAAATTGAAAAAGCAAGGAATAATCCTGATGGCATATCGGGCACCCCAAGTGGTTTTCATGAATTGGATAAAATAACATCGGGATGGCAGAAATCCGATATGATTGTTATTGCTGCCCGACCTGGTATGGGAAAAACTGCTCTTGTACTATCGATGGCACGAAATACTGCGGTGGATTATAATATGGGAGTTGCTGTCTTTTCTTTAGAAATGTCAGCCGTTCAATTAGTAAAAAGATTAATTGCTGGTGAAGCTAGGATAGATTCAGAAAAACTAAGAAAGGGTAATTTAGCGGAACATGAATTCCAACAGTTACACAGTAGAATTACCGCACTTTCTGCAGCACCAATATTTATTGACGATACTGCCGCTATCAGTATCTTTGATTTTAGGGCGAAATGTAGAAGATTGAAAGCCCAACACGATATTCAGTTGGTCATCATTGACTACCTTCAATTGATGACCGCGAAAGACGGTAAAGGTTCTGGAAATCGCGAACAAGAGATTTCTACTATATCAAGGTCTATTAAAGAAATTGCCAAAGAACTTAATATTCCTATTATAGCTTTAGCACAATTAAGCCGGTCAGTCGAGCAAAGAGGTGGTGATAAAAAACCAATTTTATCAGATTTAAGAGAATCTGGCGCAATTGAACAGGATGCTGATATTGTATCTTTTATCTATCGGCCGGATTATTATGGTATTGTGAAAGATGATGATGGAAATTCAAACAATGGAATTGGTGAAATTATTATTGCAAAACATAGAAATGGAAAAACAGATCGAGTTCGTTTACGCTTCGTTCCAGAGTACGCGCGTTTTGAAAATCTAACCCAAGCCTACTCGGATACTGAGGATGCTTTTGCGAATAACTTTGAAACTGAAAATAATTCATACACTTTGCCAAGTAAAATGTCAAGTCAAAGTAACATTAGTGATTTTATGGATGACAAAAAAGATGAGGCGCCATATTAAATGAAGATGAGAAAATATCTTGTACTGCTTTTACTTTCATTTTCCATCTCTACCTGCTATTCCACGCAATTACTTATACCAATGGATGACAGTCAAAGCAATCATCTTAAAGCTTATGGCATTGCATTTTGGACACTAGAAAATGGTTTAACAATAGAGTGGTTATTAAACTATCGAGGAGGATCTTTTTTAATGCCGCATCTAAAAACAATTGAAGAGGAATTAATTATTCGAGGCGTAAAATACCAGATTTTAGCGGATGGGCAAGTCAATCAAATAAAGAGTGAAATTGGCAATCCGGAAGTTAATATGGAAGTTGTACAATTGGAAAAAGCTCCTAAAATAGCCGTGTATTCGCCGCCTGGCCATCAACCTTGGGATGATGCGGTAACAATGGTTTTAGAATACGCCGAAATAAAATACGAAAAAATTTATGATTCTGCCATTGTAATGGGTATGCTTCCAAAATATGATTGGCTTCATTTACATCATGAGGATTTTACCGGTCAGTATGGCAAATTTTACAGCTCAGCAAATGGTCAACGGTGGTACCAAGAGCAAGTTATATTGGCAGAAAAAAATGCAAAATTACTCGGGTTTAAAAAAGTATCAGAACTGAAATTAGCAGTCGCCAAAAACTTAAAGAATTTCGTTATAGGTGGTGGCTTTCTCTTTACCATGTGCAGCGGTACAGATAGCTTTGATATTGCCTTGGCAGCTGAAGAAACAGATATATGCGAATCTATTTTTGATGGGGATAATTCTGACCCGAGCGCTCAAAATAAACTTGATTTCTCCAAAACATTCGCTTTTGAAAAATTTCATTTAATCAAAGACCCAATGGTATATGAATATTCAGATATCGATGCATCAGATCTAAGGAATAATAGAATTATTTCTGAACAGTTAGATGTATTTTCACTTTTTGATTTTTCTGCGAAATGGGATGTTGTTCCTACGATGCTTACACAATGCCACACAAATATCATTAAAGGTTTTATGGGACAAACAACAGATTTCAGAAAAGAATACATAAAATCAAACGTACTTATACTAGGTGAAAACAAAGCAAATAACACTGCGCGCTATATTCATGGCGAGATGGGACAAGGAACATGGACATTTTATGGCGGCCATGATCCCGAAGATTATCAACATTTTGTGAACGATCCAGAAACCGATTTGAATCTTCATCCTAATTCACCCGGTTATCGCCTAATTTTAAATAATATATTATTTCCTGCAGCTAAAAAGAAAAAACGTAAAACATAATTACATTAAAGTATTTTATTTAAAAAAATAATGCTTATACTTGCAATCAATTAAAGAAACTCTCTTTAATTCTGCGAAAATTTCCCTTACTCCATTCCCTATTTAAATCTCAAATCAATTTCATGGATCAAAAAGAATTAGAGAATAAAACATTAAACGATTTGCGCATTATCGCTACTACTTTAGGCCTTAAAAATGCAGAATCCTTAAAAAAATCAGCTTTAATTACCGCTATAATTACTAGCTCAAACGCAACAGGTGATCAAGACGATAAAATAAAAACGGAGCCAAAAGAATCTATTCCTAGCGGAAGAGAAAAACGGCCAAGAAAAGTAGCGCCTGAAAACACTACCTCTTCCATTCCTGCGATGCCAAAAATGGAAAAGCAAATAGAAAAGAAATTGCATGAAAGTGGCCAAGCGATGCTTTCATTTGAAACCGAAGTAGAGGAAACCTTTAATTCAATTAAGGTTCAAGCTATTGAAGAAATCACTGAGCCAGAAATTCAAGAAGAAAAAGTAGATGAGAAAGTTCCACCCTTAGAATCTTCCTCTGAAAAAGATACAAATTCTCCTCGCCCGCATAGAAACCCAAATCAGAAACAAGGTCACAACCAACAAGACAATCCAAATCAACGGCAGCCAAACAACCAAGCCTCTAATCCCAATCAAGATTCATCAGCGCCATCGCAGCAGGATCGTGAGCAACAAAGAAGAATGGATGAAAATTATGATTTAGTTGGAATTGTTTCTGCGGAAGGAGTGCTCGAAGTCATACAAGATGGATACGGATTTTTAAGATCTTCCGATTATAATTATTTGCCATCACCAGACGATATTTATGTTTCTCAAAATCAAATTAAACTTTTTGGTTTAAAAACGGGAGATACCGTAAAAGGAACAATCCGACCTCCTCGCGAAGGCGAAAAGTTTTTTCCATTGGTTAAAGTAGAATCAATAAATGGCCGTCACCCATCCTACATTCGCGATAGGGTTCCTTTTCAATACTTAACTCCCCTATTTCCGGATGAAAAGTTTAAATTAACGGGACATGCGCAGGAAACTTTATCCACAAGAGTGATGGATTTGTTTGCTCCAATTGGGAAAGGTCAGCGTGGAATGATTGTAGCGCAGCCAAAAACTGGTAAAACCATGTTATTGAAAGATGTTGCAAACGCAATTGCAGCGAATCATCCTGAAACCTATTTAATCGTTTTACTGATTGACGAGCGCCCTGAGGAGGTAACTGATATGGCAAGAAGTGTTAAAGCAGAGGTAATTGCCTCAACTTTTGACGAACCTGCAGAAAGACATGTGAAAGTTGCTAACATGGTATTAGAAAAAGCAAAACGGATGGTAGAATGTGGCCATGACGTTTGTATTCTTCTCGATTCAATTACGCGTTTAGCCAGAGCATACAATACAGTTTCTCCTGCTTCGGGAAAAGTATTATCTGGTGGTGTGGATGCAAATGCTTTGCACAAACCAAAAAGATTCTTTGGATCGGCTCGAAAAATAGAAAATGGTGGTTCCTTAACGATAATTGCAACTGCCTTGACAGAAACAGGTTCCAAAATGGATGAAGTAATTTTTGAAGAATTCAAAGGAACAGGAAATATGGAATTACAACTGGATAGAAAAATTTCTAATCGAAGAATCTACCCGGCGATTGACATTACCGCATCAGGAACTCGAAGAGAGGATTTACTCGTAAGTAAAGATATTTTGCAACGCGTATGGGTGATGCGTAAATTCATTGCAGATATGAATCCAGTGGAAGCGATGGAATTCTTGAAATCTCACATGGAAAATACCATATCAAACGAAGAATTCCTTATTTCAATGAATAGCTAAAATGAAAGCACCAGTCCTAATTGGAATTTCCACTGCGATTATTTGGATTTTAATTCGTTACCTCGCTTATGCTTTAGGTTTTTTTACTTTTGGAAATCCAAAAATGTTTGTTTTTCTAAATATGTTTCTTTTAACCAGTGCAGTCTCTATTGGACTTTTCATTTTCAAGAAAAATCAGCAAGAGGATACAAATTTACTGCTCGACATAAAAACAGGTATGACAGCAGCAATGCCGCATACAGTAATTGTCAGTTGCTTTCTATTTCTATTTTACAGCTATATTCAACCTGAATATAACCAGCATCAGATAGAACAAACAAAAAAATCGTTAATGGATAAAACATTTTTATCTGAATTACGAAAATCAAATCCAGCACTAGAAAATAAGACAGATCAAGAATTATTAAATGAAGGCGTGAATCAAACTAGACAATGGACAAGCCCTAAATTTACCATGATCGTTTCTTTATTGGCCTTATTGATGTATTCCACTTTTAACAGCATCATAATTGCAATAATCTATCGAAGAGTGGTATTTAAACCTATTTCAAAGTAGCAAAACAAGCCATTGCTACTTTATATCTTAAAGTAGCTAAGTCCATTTTCTTATAGTCATTTGTAGTAATTAAAGTGGCGAAAGCATATTGCTTCCCATTTTTAATAAGCATACCTACCAACCAAGCTACATCTTGCCCGCTATCTTGCCCCCAACCCGATTTACAATAGACTACGTATTGATAAGAAAGGTTATATTTCATTATTTGGAAAAGACAATCATAGGTATTTGCCTTTAGCTTGTATTTTCTTTTAATGATATTGGTAAGAAATTCAACTTGGTCTTGCATAGATATTTTTAGCGTTCCATCTAGCCAAAATTGGTCTATCGAATCCCCAATAGTTTTGTTTCCATAATTCAATAGTTCAAGTCCCGCTTGCATTTTATCCTGTCCAATTTGTTTCGCAAGTCGCTGAAAATACCAAATAGTAGAATTTCTGAAGGCCTCACCCAAGGTTTGATCAGCGTTCCATTTGGTATTTTCCCGTTTTATACCATCCCATTTCATTAAATAATTAGCGCTATCGATGATTCCATTCTCCAGCCCTATTATCGTATTTACAATCTTAAATGTCGATGCTGGAGTATAATTCTTTTTAATTAATGAGTCATTATAATATAAATAGCTGTTTTGGTCTAAGTCATATACAAGCATCGAAAAATCGTAATCATTACTCTCAAAAGATGATAAATCAAGTAACGCTGCTTTTCTGGAATTGAATTGCGAAAACACGAACGAATGCGTCAAAATTAATATGAAAATGCAAATAAATTTTACCATTATCCTAACTTTTCAATGAGTTTATCCCCCAGTATTTTATAATCAATCCCATCAAAATTGCCCGATGACATAAGCAAAAGAATTGCATTGTTCCAGTCTTCAGAATAAAGATAAGATATAAAATTAGCGCTATCATCAAAAACAGTAATATTTCCGCCAAAACCATTTAATACATCTTCAGCAGAAATTGGAGTTAATTTTTTATGCGCCACGACCTCAGGATTAAAATAAACTATTGCATCGTCAGCTGCTAACATGGTATCCTTGTAATGGCTCAGAAATTCTTTATTTAAAGAAGAAAACGTATGTAATTCCATGCATGCGATTACTTTTCGAGTTGGGTATTGTTGTTTTATTGCGGATGTAGTGGCTTTTAATTTTGAGGGTGAATGAGCAAAATCCTTAAAAAAAGTAAAGTCTTTATCTTCCACAACTTTCTGCAAACGCTTACCGGCACCAGTAAAATCATGCATAGCAGTTAAAAAATCCTGATTAGCTATTCCCATCGACTCTGCTAAAAACATAGCACCAACCATATTTTGCAAATTATGTGATCCAAAAATTTTCAAAGGAAATGATTGCCCATTAAATTCCATCATTGTACCGCTCAATGTGGGCGTGAAAATTGGCGTTTTATATGGAATTGTTTGCAAGGAACTAGCATACTTATTTCCTAACAGTTGCACATTGACATCTTCCTCATTGTAAATTAAAATTCCATTTGGTAAAATTAAGGAGCAAAAAATATCAAATTGTTCACAATAATTTTCAAATGTTGGAAATACATTAATATGATCCCAAGCAATACCGCTGATTAAAGCAACATTAGGATTATACAAATGAAATTTGGGGCGGCGATCAATCGGAGAGCTAAGGTACTCATCGCCTTCCAAGACCATGAATTTTGCATCATCTGTAAGTTTTACCATGCAATCATAGCCGTCTAGTTGAGCACCAACCATGTAATCAACATTGATCCCTATTTTTTTTGTAGCGTGTAAAAGCATTGAAGTAATGGTAGTTTTACCATGACTTCCTCCAATTACTATCCTAATTTTATTTTTACTCTGCTCATATAAATATTCGGGGTACGAAAAAATAGGTATTCCTAATTCCTTTGCCTTTAATAATTCAACATTATCCTCCCTAGCGTGCATCCCTAGAATCACAGCACCTAATTCTGAATGAATATTTGCGTCATTCCATCCAATTATATCCGGAAGAATACCCTCATTATCCAAGCGAGATTTTGACGGTTCAACAATCTCATCATCAGAACCGGTAACTTTATAACCTTTTCGACTCAGGGCAATTGCTAAGTTGTGCATGGCACTTCCGCCGATAGCAATGAAATGTACTTGCATATATTACTTTAAAATGTAAATATAAAAGTAAAAGATAAACCTGAGAAATTAACGATAAAAAAAGAAGATCTAGCAATCGGTTTTAACAACAAGGTTTGGAATAATGACACCAGCGCCACTTGAATTATTAAACCAAATAGACTCCGTTATCATAGAACCATTGAGGGTAAAAGAGGAAATACCTTTTTCGTTTCTCGTATGTTCAAAAACGACACCATAACCATATTGATCCACAACAACTCTTCTTACAATAACGGTTACGACGAATCCTGCCGGATTTTTAATTTCATACACGCGCTCCGTTAAAGCGTTCCAAGCAAAACAATTACCCTTTTCGTCGCGAATATAATTTGGCGTCTTTACCGTTGATTCTATATAATTCGATTGTTTAACAATGGCTTTTGCCGCAAGTTCCTGTTGCGCCTTCGCTAAAGAATCTCTTTTAAAATTATCAATTTCAACTTGATTTTTAATTTGCTGTAGTTGATACGCCATCGAATCATTCATTGCCGCTGATTTGGCTTTTTCAATATCAATTTCATTTTTTCTATTTAGAATATTCTTCTCAGCACTAGTATGAATGCTATCTTGCTCCTTCTGTTGCTTTGAAAGATAATCATCTAATATATTCTTATCTTTTTGAATTTTTTCAGCTGCCTTTTCCTGAATCTCGAGCGCAGCTAATTCGCGTTGTTTAATCGTCAGTTCATTTTCTAGAATAATCTTCCTTGTAGATGCAGCAAGTTCATCGCTATCTTTGACTTTATCGTTATTTAACACGTCAATTTCATTTTTAATTTTTGTGATTTCCTTCGCAGACTCTTCGCGCTTAACATCTTGAACCGTGTTTTTAAAATAATTTTCTAAATCAATATGATTTTTTAAATCAGTCAGATAATCATCATTCTCTTTTTCAGCTGAGATGCGAGTAAATTCCAATTGTTTAAATGATGCGCTTGCATTAGAAGTATCCAATAATATTCCCGGAGCCGTAAGCGTAATGCCAGACGAGTTTGATTTTAGTTGACCCTTGTTTTTATTAACAATAGTATTTAACGAATCTACCGAAAATTTAACAGCGGTCAATTCACCATTTGAAACCTTAGCAATGAGTGCTTCAGCATAAATTTCCTTTATTGCTTGATTTGCTATTAACGAATCTTTTAACCATACTAATTTTAATTTAGCAGTCTTAATATTATAATATTTCTTAAGAAGCTCAACGCGTGCTTTTAATGCAATAATTTCATTGTCACTACCTTTATTTTTAAGAGGGGGCTTCGATAAAAGATCGGTTGCTTCAGCAAGGTCTGACGGAACTTTATCTATCGCTGAATTGACTTTAGCAATAGCGTCATTATAATTTTTTAAATCAGTATTTCTTTTTTCTTGAACTTCAGCAATATGAATTTTTACCTCTTCAAGTTTAGCTTTTTGCTGGTTCTTGTCCATTATTGAATAAATCAATACCTCTGCTAACTTGTATGCGTTTAGGGCCTTATCATATTCAGACTTAGAGTTTAATTCATTGGCAATTTTTAAAGCTTGCCCTAAACTTGCGTCTAACTGATTATTTACAATTTCCTCTTGATTTTTTTTACTATTTGCATCCAATAAACCAATTAATCCAATAATTTTTGTGTAATTATCTTTGGATTTCAAGTACTCCTTTGCATCATCGAATTTTTTTGCCGTTTTTAATTCTTCCGTGATTTGTTTTTCAATGTCTGCTGCTTTTATTTTTAATTTCAAATCGGCAATGTCTGTCTCAATTTTTGATTTGTCGTTAGCAGGAATAGAAAGTTTTAACGCTTTATTTAACTCAAGTATAGCATCACTATATTTCTTGTTTGCGATTAATTTATCGGCATTACTTTTTAATTTTATTAATTCCTGGGCATCCTTAGTTTGACTTGTTTTAGCGGCAATCAATCCTTTAATAATATCGAGTTGCTTTTTAGCTTCTGAATTTGAAGGGTCTTTTTTAATGACCTCATTAAATTTTGTCGTGGCTTCAGGGAATTTTTCAAGTTTAATGAGTTCCCCCCCTTCCTGAATTAGTGCGGCAATATCTGCCACTTTTTTTTCATCGGCAAGCAAAGCATCCCATCCTTTTTGATAATCAGCCTTCTTCAACAGAATGATACTGTCGTTTTGTTTTACAGTTAAAGCAGAATCTGCATATATGATCGCATTTTGAAGGTTCTGAGCACGAGCACTTGCATCAGCTTTCGACATATAGATGGAAACCAAGGCATCCATTTCTGCCGACTTAAATGCATTAATTATTTTATCCTCTGATTCCTTTTTGTACCCTTCATCAGGAACCGATATTTTTTGGTCATTATCCCACGTAAATTTTTCAGCGTAGTCATTTGCTCCAATCGAAATTGAAACTCCCTTGTTAATTGCAAAAAGCTCAACAATTAATTCGTCAACTGCCTGAACAACACTCCCAGGCCCTCTAGTAGTTAAAGCTTTAAAGTCAAAATAAACTTTTTTAGTAATGTAATTAGGTTTTGATACTATCAGCTCAAAGAACACACTTTTATTTACTTTGGCGACAATGTTATATTCGCCAGTATTAGAAGTAATCGATTTTGATAAAGTAATCCCATCTTGAACAAGATAAAGCGTTGCTCCAAATAACTTATCCTTAGAATAATAGTTATTTACGGAACCAGGAATAATTATTTCAACCAATTGAGCCCTCAATTGAGCACTGAAAACAATTACAAAAAATAATAAAATTTTATTTCGCATAATTCAAAATAATTCAAGCTTCAAAGTCTAAAGAATTTCATTCTATTAACTTTGTACACTTGCAAAAATGAGGATAATTCATTAATAAAAAAAATGTTACAAATTGATCAGCTAAGCTATTGGGAAAAGACCACCTATTTTGATGGTTTTGATGCGGTAATAATTGGAGCGGGAATCGTTGGATTAAGCACTGCAATAGCTATTAAAAAGCGTCATCCTAATTGGAGAATTTTAATCCTTGAAAAGGGCTATTTACCCAGTGGTGCAAGCACCAAAAATGCGGGATTCGCTTGTTTTGGCAGCCCCTCAGAATTATTTGATGACTTAAAAAATAATTCAGAAAATCAAGTTTGGGAAACATTTAATTTGCGTTATGAGGGTTTAAAAACCTTATTTCAACTAATTGATCCTCAAAAAATTGATTACCTACCCTGCGGATCATACGATCTAATAAAGTTAAATGAGGAAGAAATCAATCTAGACTTTATAAATTATCTTAATTCAGAAAGCAAAAAAATTACACACAAAAACAATACGTTTTTAATTGAAAATAATCCAGGTGAAAAGTTTGGCTTTAATGGTATCAAATGTGCTTATTTTAATTCTCTTGAGGGAAGTTTACATACGGGAAAACTTATCGAACAACTTCACCAAAAAGCGATTCAATTGGGAATTACCATTTTATTTGGCATTGAATGTCAAGGCTATGAATCTTCAGAACTTGGACTTTTACTTGCTCTAAATATTGGCGAAATGAAAGCAGACCGATTAATCATTTGTTCCAATGGTTTTGCATCTCAGCTCATCGATGAGGACGTTGTTCCTGCGCGAGCACAAGTTCTTATTACAAAGCCCATTGCTAATCTTCAGCTAGAAAGTACCTTCCACATGGATAAAGGATATTATTATTTTAGAACTATAAACAATCGAATTTTACTTGGTGGCGGCAGAAATACTGATATTACGGGTGAAACTACTACAGCAATTGAAACTACTGAAAATATTCAAGCCGTGCTTAAAACGCTCTTAAAGGAAGTCATACTGCCCAACCAATCATTCGAAATAGATTACGCTTGGTCTGGAATCATGGGAATTGGTGCATCTAAACAACCTATAATCAAAAAAATTAGTCCAAATGTTTATGCAGGTGTAAGAATGGGTGGAATGGGTGTAGCTATTGGTGCGGCTGTTGGTCAGCAATTAAGTGAGCTTATTGATTAATTTGAACGTTCATTAACGCACAAAACACCATTCGTCTTCCGTTGAATGGATGGAATCGTAGGAATAACCATCTACATTATATTTCTTTAGTTCATCGATGTCACTTAATTCATTTTGAATTAGAAAACGAGCCATTTTACCGCGCGCATTCTTGGCATACATCATGACCATTTTTAATGTTCCGTTTTGTTTCTCTTTAAATACAGGCGTTATTATGCGTCCCTTAATTTTCTTTACATCCAGTGCAGCGAAATATTCTTGCGATGCCAAATTCACAATAATGGGACTTTCTTTAAGAAGATTGCTTGGGCGATCTGCCCAAAATTGATAGAGAGTAGAACAATCCTTTTTCCAATTATACTTGGTTTTCATTTCTAAACGGTAGGGAGAAACCAAATCTAATGGACGCAAAACTCCATAAAGTCCAGACAATATAAGAATTCTATCATTGGCAAGCGATAATTCCTTTAGCGTCAACGTGGCATAATCAAAAGAACGATAGACCTCCCCTGAAAACATAGAAATAGCAGGAAATAAATTACTATTATTTTCATGATTGTGGAGCCACTCTTTATTCCAACTGTAACATTCTCCGGCAATTTTTGAAGATACCCCCATCAAGTCCTTAATTTCATCCATTTTTAATTTATGCAATGACTTCATTATTTTAGAAGCCTCCGGAAAAAACAATAATTCACTAGTTGTTTCCCCTTTAAATGAAGGGTGAAATTGTAAGGTCTTTGTTGGTGATAGAATTATTTTCAAATTAAATTTTTAGTAAAATTAATAATATAGCTTTCCTAAACATACCATACTATAAATTGTTTTATATTTGAAATCTAAAATTTGTCTCTATGAATAAATTATTACTCTCCTCTATTCTCCTGTTTATATTTCACTTTGCGAAATCTCAAACATCCACATTTTACGGAAATTTCACGCCAACAACAAGTTATTTGGTTCCTGCAAATGAAGAAGAAGTGACACCTAAAAACATCGTTATTAAACCAAATTTTAAAGGACGGGACCTTATTCAAGTGGACCAATCACCTAGCCACAACATTGATTGGGTATGGCAACAACACGAAAATTTACAAAAAACAACCAGCGCAACTGTTCTTTGGCAAGGTACCGGTCTTGGTCAAAATTTATCACCTCCAGACCCAACCGTAGATGCCGATAGTACGGTGACCATACAATCTACTAACTCAGGTGGTGGTGCAGTATTTCGAATTTTCAATAAATCAACCGGAGCTATCGTAGCAAGTTCGTTAACAATGCAATCATTAGGAGGACCTACAGGCTTAGGTGATCCAATTGTATTATATTATAAACCTGCAAAAAGATGGTTTTTAATGGAGTTTTCATCTTCTGGAAATAAGTTACTGCTGCATGTTTCACAAACAAGTAATCCTCAAGGTGCCTATTTTACCTACCAATTTACCTGTCCGGGTTTTCCTGATTATCCAAAGTGGAGTTTTTGCCCAACCTCAGATGCTTTTCTTGTCTCTACAAACGAAGGAGGACCACCTACCATTTATGCTATGAAACTTAGCAATTTATTAGCGGGAACAGCTTCTCCATTTATTGGAGTTGATATAGGATACTCACTGAATGGCTTTGGTTTTCAATCAATTACCCCTGTTGATATAGAAGGAGATATTGCAGCACCAGTTGGTATGAAACCACTATTTGTTCGACATAGAGATGATGAATCGCATTCAAATGGTTCACCCGACAGTGGCACAAATGATTGGATTGAATTATGGGAAATGACAATTAACTGGGTGGCAAGTACAGCAACAGTTGCGAAGACACAAGATATCTCAATAGCTGAAATCGATTCTAAATTATGTGGTTTAACAAGCTTTACGTGCGTCCCTCAACCAGGGACTACTGTAAAATTAGATCCATTAAGGGAAACGGTTATGTTTAAAGCGCCCATGCGAATTTTTGATACCCACCAATCAATGGTGCTTTGTTTATCAACAGATGTTAATGGTGCTGATCGTGCTGGAGTGCGATGGATTGAAATAAGAAGAGCAACTGGAAGTCTTGGCACTTGGAGTCTTTACCAAGAAGGTACTTATGCGCCAGGCACAACTACCGCTCGATGGATGCCGGCAATTAACATTGATAAATATGGCAATATCATTATGGCATATTCAACCTCTAGCAATACAGCTGGTGATTTCCCAAGTCTAAAAATGACCGGTAGAAAGCCGTGTGACCCACTTGGACAAATGACCATGACTGAAACTACCATTATTGCTGGAACAGGATCCAAAACAGGTAATACAAGGTGGGGTGATTATCACCACATGTCAATCGATGATTTTGATGGAGAAACATTTTATTTCACAGGCGTTTATTATAGCGCTGCAACAAAATCAAATGTTTCAGCTATTAGAATGAACCCTGAGGCAACGGATGCAATGATTGTTGCTGTTTATCCTGTAAATGCTGCTGCTATTTGTGGTTCTACAGCTCAAGTTGGTGTTGTCATTGAAAATAGAGGAACGAATCCTATTACAACAGGAAGTTTTAGTTGGCAAGTTGGTGCTGGAGCAGTTACCAATGTTAATTATTCATCCAATCAATTAACAACTGTTGGCGCAAAGGATACCATTTTTATAACTGTTTCAGGCTTAGTTGCAGGTCCCAATACTATTACTGCAACTTCCATTTCAGTGAATGCCTCTACCCCCGATGAAAACACATGTAACGACGCAAAAGTTGCTACAATTACTGCGGGCACTTCTACCTTGTTAGTTAGTACGGTCATTAATACGGCACCGGGCTGTACCGTGAATAATGGTCAAATTACGATCAGTGTTAGTGGTGGTGTTTCACCTTATGTATACGCTATTAATGGTGGTGCTAATCAAGGAAGTGGTGTATTTTCAAGTTTAGCGCCAGGATTAATTACCTATTCGGTAACGGATAATGCAGGATGTGCAGGAACAGGCAGCATACAATTATCCACTATTACGCAAATTGCTGTAACGTCCAATCAAATAAGTAACGTATTATGTAACGGGCAGCAAAATGCAGCCATTCAACTTACAGCAAGTGGTGGCCAAAGTGCTTATACTTATTCACAAAATGGAATTACCTATGTGGCATCAGGAACGTTTACCAACTTAGCTGCAGGCACCTATGTTTTTTATGCAAAAGATGCCGCAGGATGTATTGGTAGCACATCAATTACCATTAACCAACCAACAGCTTTAGTTGCAACAGCATCACCAAGCACCGTTTCTTGTTTCGGAATGAATGATGGAATGGTTACAGCCTTAGCGTCTGGTGGTACCGCACCGTATACCTATAGTATTGATGGGACTAACTTTTCGTCAAACACTCAATTTACAGGTTTAGCACCTGGGCCTTACACCGTCACCGTGCAAGATGTTAATGGTTGTCAATACACCTACACGACGACAGTGGTAGAACCATCTGCTTTATCAGTTGCAGCGGTATCTACCCCAGCTTCATGGAACAATGGAACAATTACCTTAACTGGTTCAGGAGGACTTGCACCATATACGTATAGCATCAACGGAACAAATTACTATTCAGGGTCATTATTCTCAATGCTTTTTTCAGGCACCTATACCTGCTACATTCAAGATAACAATGGGTGTATTTCTACTACCACCATAGTAATTGAGGCGATTCAAGGAATTGAAGAAAATAATAATTCTAGTCTTCAAGTTAACTTACTTTACCCCAATCCAAACAATGGAACATTTGACTTACAAATTGACGGAGTAATTGGAGATGTGGTCAACTGCAAATTATTTAATATGCAAGGACAAGTTGTTTCTGAATTCAAACTTGGTGCACAAAATGGCAGTGCCAAAAACACTATTGAAATGAGTAAAAAATTGGCTGCCGGACCTTACTTCTTAGGTATTTATAATAACAATAAAGCGTGTGTAGTAAAGTTCATAAAGGAATAATAAGACAAACCTTGTGGAAAGCACCTTCGGGTGCTTTTTTTTTGACCTTTTTTCGATAAATAAATCTATTTTTATACTCTTAATAACAAAAATGAACGTAACAAAAAATCCTCGCATTTTTCTAGCAGATAACTTAAAAATCGATTCATTTGAATCCGTTTCCGTATATTATGATGACCTGATAAATAGAGAAATAACTTCCTTGGAAGAATTTATTAATTGGTTGAAACATCGCAGTGAGTTGGATGCCGTACTGGAAGAAGACGCTGCTTGGAGGTACATAAAAATGACCATTGATACCACCAATGAAGCGTATTCGAAAGATTACAATCTATTTATTACAGAAATTCAGCCTAAATTATCTCCATTAGATGATGCCTTGAATAAAATTCAAAATAAAAGTCCCTACAAAGATGCGTTGATGGACGATGAAGCCTATCGCATTTATTTTAAATCATACGATGTTCAACTGCAATTATTCAGGGAAGAAAACATTCCATTAGAAGCAGAATTAAATGAACTCGCGCAAAAATATGGCGTTATTTCAGCCGCTCAAACGATTGAGATGGAAGGCAATGAAATCACCATGCAAAAAGCGGCGCAATATCTTAAAGAACAAGATGAAGCCATTCGAAAGGAAGTCTTTACAAAAATGGTGGAGCGAAGAAGAATAGACACCGAAAAACTGGATGAATTATTTACTGAGTTAATCCAAAAAAGACACCTACTTGCAACGAATGCAGGATTTGATAATTTTCGTGATTATAAATTTGAAGCCTTAGGTCGATTTGATTACACAAAAGAGGATTGTTTTGATTTTCACAACGCCATAAAAACGCTAATTGTTCCTGTCGTTAAAGAAATACAACAAAAAAAACTCAGCCAATTAGGCAAAGAAAAATTTAAACCCTGGGATTTAGATTTTGATCCTGCGGGAAATGCCCCTTTAAAACCTTTCGAAACAGGACAAGAAATGCTCGAAGGAACAAAAAGGATGTTTGCTAAAATTGACCCATACTTTTCTGATTGTCTCAAAACAATGGAACAATTAGGACATTTAGATTTAGAATCAAAAACAGGAAAAGCGCCAGGCGGCTATAATTATCCCTTGTATGAAATAGGGGTGCCTTTTATTTTTATGAATGCAGTGGGTGCACAAAGAGATTTAGTTACCATGATCCATGAGGGAGGACACGCCGTGCATTCCTTTTTAAGCAGAGACCTTGAATTAACTGGATTCAAAAATTTACCTTCAGAAGTCGCAGAATTAGCCTCCATGTCGATGGAGCTGTTAACAATGCCTTATTGGGAGGAGTTTTATCCGAATAAAGAAGAATTAAAGCGGGCAAAAAATGACCAATTAGAATCCGTTTTAAAAGTACTTCCCTGGATAGCACAAATTGATGCCTTTCAGCATTGGATTTATGAAAATGTCAATCACAGCATTGCCGAAAGACACGCTTACTGGGCAAAACTTTCAACAGAATATGGAACAGGGCTTACGGATTGGTCAGGTTATGAAGATCAAATCAATACATCATGGCAACGCCAGCTTCATTTATTTGAAGTTCCTTTCTACTACATTGAATACGGAATAGCACAATTAGGTGCTTTGGGGATTTGGAAGAATAGCATTGAAAATTATCCGAAAACAATTCGAGACTACAAAGCGGCTTTATCCCTGGGGTATTCGAAGTCAATTCCGGAAATATACAAAACGGCCAATATTAAATTTGACTTTTCCTCCAATCACTTAGCATCGCTCATTAGTTTCATAAAATCAGAATTAAGCAAATTATAGTCAATTACTAATTTCAGTCATATGCGAAAAATCGTTCTGTGTTTCTTTTTTTTGATGGTATTAAAAGTTACTGCACAGGATTATGTGCATCGTAATTATAGTGTGTTAAATGAACTAATTGCAAAAGATTCGTACCATCATGCGAATGGTGAATTATTTGTGGTCGGAAAAACGACACAAAACCAGGGATTTTTATCTAAATACAACGCAGCAGGTAATTTAACATCAGTTCGATATGTTCAAGCTTCCGCACTATCGAGTTTTAATCAATTAAGCATCATTGAAAAATATTCAGACACTGATTTTTTAATTGGAGGAAGAAAATTAATGGAACTTAGTTCCCCTCCCTATTGGGAAAGCCTAGTTACCTTAGTGGATCATAACGGGAACATGCTTTGGACAAACACCACGAATTTTGGTGGAGTTGATTCAGAAATAAAAGACATAACCGTCCTATCGAATGGCAACATTGCGATTGTAACTTCGAGAGTCAATCAAAATCAATCCATCATAGAAATGCTAGATCCT
>JAPLEV010000050.1 GCA_026391005.1 Flavobacteriia bacterium
AAGTTATGATGTTGTTTTATCGAATTAATATTTTATGCTCATTATTGATTTTATTTAATTCTTGCGGATCAGGTATAGATAAAGATAGTTTCAATTTAGTTGATCATATCGAAGATAATGAAGGAATTATTCAACAGTTGAAAAAATGGCATGTAGATTCTGCTTATATTCAAGTCATTGGCTTTCCTCCTTCGACCGATATTGAGCACTATATTGACCTGCATAAAAAAGGAAAAATTGGTCAAACCGCTTGGGAGACGGATCATTTGTTTATTAATCGTGATTACGCTGAAGAATTTTTTAATTCTGTAAACATGGAATATCCAATTTTAGTAGTTTGGGCTTTAAGAAAAAACACTGTAAAGGGAAATTCTTTTAACGATATGGGAATTTCCGGCGAGGATATGGTGGATTATGAAAACGGGGTAAACAAGTCCGAAGCAAATTTTCAACATACGATTGGTAATTATTCTAGAACATCCTACTATTGGAGTCCATTTTATCTTGTGAAGGTTAAGAATGAATACCTAATGCTTACTCAAGGCTATCCTGAGGATAGAGAGATTATCGGCTTCTTTGAAGACTTAATAATTTCAAATAGAAATAATTTAAAAAATTATGTTCATTCCTCAAAGAATGTAGCATTTTATAAAAAAAATAAATCAATTCAATCAGTTCAACCAATGCGATTAAACCAAATTAAGCAAAACTATTTGGTTAATTTAAATTGGTCAGCAGGAGATAGTACTAATTTAGAAGGTTATTTTGACAATGTTTTTGTTGGCAGTACTTATAAAATTATTAATTCAAAAAGTAAGGTGGTTGCGAGTGGAAAGATTAAATCTGGGACTAATTATATTGATTTAAAAAATGTTTCTAAGGGAATACTCCAATTTCAAATTGGGAGCTTTATAAAACAATCTATTTTAAAGTCGACTAAATCATTTTTGGATACTTGGACAAGTAATGATGGAGTTGCAACACTTAATTTTTATTCAAATAGTTCTTTTGAAATGGTTATTGCAGACGATAAAAATGAGTTAAAATATTATAAAGGACAAATTAATCAACAATCTTCAGATGATATTTGGGTAACATCAGGAGACTTTAAAGGGCTACGTTTTCAGTTTTGGGACCCGAAAATTATAACACTAGTTATAAACGGAGATGAATTTCGCAATAATGATAGGAATAGTCAACTGAGCGATGATGAGGTAAATTCAATTTCTAGACAATTGCAGCAACTTAAATTTTATCAAATTTAAATTTTTGGTGTTAGGTTAATTGGGCTAAATAAAATTACAATGGAAATAGCTAAATACATTAGACAATAAAATTTAAAATCAAATTACATGAAAAATTTATTCAAAATTAGCGGTTTACTTCTTTTAGTATTGTTTGTGCTAGCATGTTCAAGATGCAATTCAAAAAATGTTGATATCTGTAAATGTTTAACAGAACCTGGTAATTCGGAGTGGAATCAAATAAACAAAACCGCCTGTGATGAAGCAATTAGTAAAGAAATTGGTGTGGAAAATTGGTTGACAGTAAATATGTCTCAAAATCCATCTGTCAGCGAGAAATTTGATGAACTTGAAAGGAGTTGCCGTTAAGATTAAGTAAATATTTATGACTTATTCTGTTTTTTATTCAATCTAACTAGAACTCACTAAAAAAAAACGGGGCGTATTCTGAAAAGCCATATGAGTAGGAAAATTTAATACATAAAAATGATAAATAAAATTATATTTTCGGCAGCAGTATTATTAGCATGGTTTATAACAATTAGTCTGCCTATTTGGTGTTTAGAAATACCTGGAGTCAGTAGCGGCTACTCTTTGTTAGACCCAATGTCAACAATTGTAAATGATAATTATCACCTTTCCTTCATGTTTTTATCTGGTCCAGTTTTGGTATTTGTTGCTATAATCAATCCTAAAAAATTATTGATGGCAACATTTGGCATTTATATACTAATCTTAATTTGCGGCTTTTTGGGCTTTACCTTTTCTCCTAACGTAGCACTAAAATGGGGATGGTATGTTCATTTTGTGGTTATGACAGCAGTCGTTTTTGCAGTCGGTGGTAAGTTTCTACCAGAAGCATTTGAGAAATCAGAGTAATAAATAAACCATCCCACGCCGAAAAAACGTTGTTATGCTCTTCATTTACGAAGATGGCACCGTGGAACGAGTAGTGGAGATGGAGTAATAAACAACCCGTTGGCCGAGTGATTCCGCCCTCTCGATACAATCGCCCATGGCGATCACTCGATTGTCGGAATATCCGCCGCGGCGGACGAGGTCAGCGGGAAATAATTACTAATCCTCTAATGCTAATTCACCACACTTAAAATGACCTTCCGGACATGTTTTGTGTCCGTGAAGCCCACAGGGTCGGCAAGGTAATCCGGCTACTTCAATAATTTTTGAATCCTCGGATAATGGACCAAAGCCAAATGCGGGTATGGTGGAACAGAAAAAGGCAGTTACTGGGGCGTTCACGGCGCTTGCGAAATGAAGCGGGCCTGAATCATTCACAAAGTTTCTTTTTGCATTTTTCATGAAGGCAACGGATTGCATAATGCTTAACTCGCCTGCTAATGATCTTACTTCTTTGGTCGATTCTGAGATGATTTGGTCGCAAAGTGCTTTGTCGTTGGGACCTCCCATCAAAAAAATAGCGTGATCTGAGTCACTTAATTTCTCAATTAATTTTAACCAAGTAGCAATGGGTGCTTGTTTGGTGAACCATATTGATGCAGGCGCTAAGCAAGAATAAGCGGTGCCTTGGAATTTTGAAACGAAAGAATAATCATCACTGGATGGATAAAGACTTGGTTTTCTAATGGTGATGTCGCAAAAGGAAGCGATTAAGCATAGGTTTCGATCTACTTCATGTTCTCCATTTCCAATCGCATGCTTGTATGATTTTGAATACAGAAATGAAAATGGATTTTTCTTGAATCCTATTTTTTGCTTCGCACCTGATAAAGCGCAAATTAATCCTGAACTTGCGTATCGATGTAAATTAACGATTGTATCGTATTTCTCTTGACGGATAAGACGGATATTTTCTCTTAGACTTACCCATTTATTCCCTTTGTCGAAGATAAATACCTTGTTCACAGTTGGGTGCCCGCTTAGCAATTCCTCATTTCCTTTTTTTACCAAATAGTCTATCTGTATGTTGGGAAATTGCTTGTGTAAGTTAGCGATAAGCGGGGTTGATAAGATGACATCGCCAATGAATGCGGTCTGAATTAGCAGGATCTTTTTCATCTATCTTATTAAAGTAACAAATCCACGTTTGGTTATTTGTCTGCCGCCGGCATCTTGAACCGTTACTACATAAAGGTAATTATCGTTTGGTGCATCATCTTTTCCTCCGTTAATTGTTCCGTCCCAACCCAAATTAAGATCATTGCTTTCGAAAATGATATTACTCCATCGATTCATGATGTACATGCTGTAATTTTTTGGGTCAATATTGGTTAAAATGGGTAAAAATACGGTGTTCACTCCGCTTGGGCAAAATGAATTAGGGATATAAATAATAGGTTCATATACTAAACAAAAAACGTTGGATCGGGACACTTCTGCGAAACCATAGCTATTGATATTTTCACTTCCTTCAACATAATAACAAATTTCTCCCGGGAAATCATTGCTGATTAAAGTGTCTTCAAAGCTTAGTTGGTTGGGGTTTACATTTGCTATCAATTGACTAATGCCACTTAGTTTGTTGTACCTGAATACGTCGTAGTGATCGATTCCACCATCGAAACCTACGTATGGCGACCAATAGACGTAGTTAATTTGTTGTATTTCATCGGCGATCCCTTGTACAAATACAGTGGTTGCTTCATTGGCATAAGTTCCAGCGGAATTGCAACTATCAACGTATTGTGTGCGATAGGTATAAGCTTGTAAATTAACATCGGCATCTGTATCGGTAAATACAGCTATGTCGCCTTGTACGTTTGATCTTCCTATTTCTTCGAAAACGCTGGAGCTGTTCAAGCGTTCAAAGATGACTTCTTTTACCCCTACATTACCATCAATATAAGCAAATAAATCAACGTTGTTTGCTGCTACGCTAGCTAATTTAAGGTAATGAAATGTGGGTTGTTGGGGAATCGGGACATCAAAACCAAATGGATTGGAATAGGCAATTTGTCCATTAGATAGATTGGCCCCAATGTAAATGTCGTAGTGATTTCCGCCCACTACATTAACGCTTGCTGAATTACCATTAGCTGTTCCCAGCAGGACCAATGTCCCCGACTCAAAGCTGTAAATGCCATAAGATGTACTCGTCCACCCTTGGTAAGCACTCCAACTTAAATCAATTTTTTGTTGGCACATGTTTATCGCTCCATTAAGTTGAATGGTTTTATTAATGGGGCTTTTCGCTGAGGTTTGAAAGGTTATCGGCAGGGCATTGGTGTAGCAAGAATCGAATGCTGCCACCGAATAGGAGTAAGGGCCTTGACTTGGATCAATGGCATAGGAATAGGAGGTGTTTCCAATACCCCAAACGGTATCAAGTTCAAATAAGACTCCCAACGAATTAAAGGTGTAAACAACGTAACCATAGGTGTCAGCTTGGTTGTTTTGATTCCAAGTCAATAGTAAGTTATTGTTGTTTGTTGGATCGAACCCAACACTTTGAATAGTTGGAATAGAGGGCGTTAGCATGTCTTCAAAATCATCACTACCGATGTTTGATTGAAAATCACAGGGAATGTTAGGTAAAACTATTTGGTAGCCAATCGTTGCATTACAAATGGTAATGGTATCCTTATATTGTGTGGTATTGTAAGGAACAGAATCGATTAGGGTGAAATTTCCCGCAGGATATTCTTGATAAATGTGGTAATAGTTTCCAAAGGTTGGTAAGGGCGTTGGCGCTGGTTTATTCCACTGAAGAACAGCAGTTCCATTTCCAGGATTTATGAGGTTTAAATGAATGTTGGAAATGGTGTCGCTGTATTTGGTGACATTTCCATTGCAGCCAGAAACAACGCCTATGTAAAAAGATTGCATCGTATTTATTCCACTTAAAGAGAATTGATTAGTTGCAAGCGTTGGAATAGTGGCCAACAATCCACCTTGTACAGAATAAAGTTGGTAGGATACAAAAGTCCCAATTGGGTCATTGATTGGGGCCCAATTTAGGATAACATTTCCAGCATTATCACTTTGAATACAGTCTATTTTTGGCGCTTGAAGAATGCCAGGATTCAGTACGTTGATTTGAATAGTCGCATAATTAACCTTTGGAATTTGACAATAATCATCTTGTGCTCTAAATACAAATGTATAGGGGATGCTTTCTGCCACAACGCCGTATTGATTTACCAAATGGTCACAGCTTGTTTGCCATGAAAACTGTACATTCGCTTGTTGCGTCCCAGAAACGGGTAATGCTAAGTCAAGTGTGGCACAGGGTGAAATTTGGCAGCCAATAGGAGAGGTGAAATTTGTCCCAAATAGTGGGCCAGTTGCGCTTAGTGTTACATTTTGTGGGCTGCCATCTTGAAGAAATTCGTTGTCAACCACTGAAATAGTAAAATTGACCAAATCACCCGCATTTACGGTTGTTGTAAATTGTCCTCCGGCAAACGGTGGGGTGAAAATCGGTGCATTGTTGGCCGCTGAACAAGGAACGATTACTAACTGCATTTCCCGCTCTACTTCGGCAATTAATACGCCTTGACGATAGGATTTAACCAATACTTTAACGACAAAATTCCCTACGGTGAAGGAATTAAATGTGATTTCTCCATTCGAAGGGTTGATGGTTGCTGGAATATTCGAAGGATTAACACTACTGTTTGGGGTAGGTGATGTAAAGGAGAATCCGGGTTCAAATGGAATGGGAATAGGATTTAATGGTGGGTTGTAGGCACCGGTAGGGAAATTGTTATAAGGAATTCCAAAATCAATATGTAAGGAATCTAAGTCATTATCCACAGCATTCATATTGTAACTGAATGGGGTTCCTGCGCAACTTACAAAATAGGGGGCTTGTAAAAAGGAAGGGGAATTATCCGTACAACCAACTCCGTTGCCGTGAGCAAACATTTTTGCTGTAAGGGTTATTCCATAGGTAGCAGGGGAAGTGATATTGGTTAATGCGTTGCTTCGTGCAAAATTTTCATAGGTAAAAACCCAGCCTTGACTTGGTGGAACACCAATTATATCGATGGGTAAACTACGGTAAGTAATCTTCTCAATGGCACCAATTCCGTTTCCCCCTGATGTCCCCGAACCGCAAATTAACGGCGTGGGACCTCCTGAAACTGCTGTGCACGTAGGTGAAATATCGATGCGAGAAACAAAGGGTAAAAGGATTACAGTTAGGGTTGGGTGGTTCCATACCCGAAGGTTTTCGGAAAGTGTATTTACTTCTGCGCCATTGCAATCGCGGTAAAAAACGAGCTCAAAAATGTACTTGTTGTTCCCATCGCATTTCCAGGTGATTTCTCCTCCCATTACATGTGATGCGAAGCTGCTTGCACTGATTATTAGAAAGAAAAATAGTGATAGAAATTTTAGCATGGAACTATTAAAAAACAATAATCATTCAACCATAACGCTTTTATGTCAATTAAGTTGCTGTCCTGCCGTAATTACAAGCATTTCATCCCAAACTAAGTATTTTTGGGCCATTGATCTTATTTCTTCCGCGCTTATGGTTTTTAACACATGAATGGCATCGTTGTAAAACGAATAATCTAAGTTGGCTGTCTCTACTTGGATAAATAAATCCATCATAGCAAAAGGCCCATCAGCGGCTTTTAAAGATTGCCCCATGATGTAATTCCGAACCATCGTTAGTTCTTCTTCTCCGACTAATTCAGTGCGTAATAATTCAATTTCTTTTTTGATCTCTTCAAGTGTCTGCTCAACAAAGTCTTTGCCTACTTGTGTCATTATGGCAAAATAGCCATTTTGATAGATTTCCGCCAACATACTCCCAATTCCATAGGTGTATCCTTTGTCTTCGCGGATATTTTTCATTAATCGGCTCCCGAAGTAATCACCTAAAATGGTATTCATGACATTAAAACGATGATAATCTGGGTGGTGTTTATCGAACATCATTCTGCCCACGCGAATTCCTGTTTGCAAGGCACCTGATTTTTCAATATGAAAGCTTCCTTTTTCGGGAGTAAAATGCATGGGTTTAATGATGTTTTTTTCTTTATACCAAGGTGAAAGAATGGAATGTATTGCTTTTGTATCCTGCTCGTTGACATTGCCAACTAAGCTTACTTTTAAGATGCCTTTTTGGTAATTTGAATTGAAAAAGGATAATATATCTTCCCGATTAACGGTGTCATAGTCATATAATTCTATCGTTTTTCCGTAAAGTGTTCCTACAAATAGCCGCTTCTGTAATTCCCGCTGCCCTAAATAGTTTACTTTTTCGAAGCTAACTTTTAGTTTTTGCTTTCTATCTTTTAATAATTCAGCTACTTCATGTTGCGGAAAAGAGGCGTTTTCTAGCGCGTCAATAACTACTTTTAGAAGATTGAGAACTTGGTCATTTAATGAATATAAAGACATTATAGCATATTCATGACTTACATTGATATCAAAAAATCCCCCTAAATCATCAATTTGATTATGAATTTCTGTTGACGATTTCGTTGCTGAACCGGCTAATAATAGTCCTGCAGTGATGGAAGCAATTATTGGATCGCTAATGATGGTTCCTGCTGAAAAATAAAGATCCAAACGAACGGCATCACTTCCTGAATTTACTAAGGAGTAAAAAGGGAATTTATCCGCAATTAACACTTTTTTTGGGTGAATGAAATGAATCTCATTCACATCCACCAACGGAGGATTTTGTTTTCTATCAATCATTTAGTAATGGATTTAATCTCAAGTAAAGAACAGTTCTCTTTCAATAATAACGATTGAGCAAGTGCTAGCAGGTGAGAAGATTCAATTGCTTGGTATATTTGTGCTTCTTCATTCATCCCATTGGCATCGCCCAATAATTCGTAAAAACACAAATTCATGGCTCGGTTTAATAAGGCCTGTTCTTGGAATTCTCTGGAAGTTCTAATTTTTAACTTTAACCGTTTTAATTCCTCGTCATTGATGGGAATTGTTTTGTATTCTTCTAACACCAACCATAGTGCTTTGTCTAATTCTTCCAAGGAACTATCGGGAGCAATTTTACCTGTAATAATGAACAATCCGTGATCGATTGATCCGAGGATATAGGTGTTTATCTCGGTGACTAGTTGTAATTCCTTTTTTAGTTTTAAATATAATTTACTCGATTTTTCTTTGGATAATTCATCGGATAAGACATCTGCCATGTAATATTCTTCTGATTTACGTTCTGCCATTTTAAAGGCATAATAAAAACAATCTGCTGGCACATCTCTTTCAATTCTTTTCTTCCGAAAAGCCAATTGCTTGGGTTCGGCAGGCAAAATACGTACCGGTTTTTTTTGTTTGGGAATATCGCCAAACCACTTATTAACGATTGTTTTTATGTAATCGAGTTCAAAATTTCCTGCAATACAAAGTATAGCATTTGCAGGGTTATAATACTTGTGAAAAAAGGCTTTTACATCTTCGAGTGTGGCGTCTTCAATGTGTTTTATTTCTTTACCAATGGTGGCCCATTTGTATGGATGAACCTCATAGGCAAGTGGACGTAGTTCAAGCCATGCATCCCCATAGGGCTGGTTTAAATAATTTTGTTTGAACTCTTCGATTACCACACTTTGTTGAACTTCCAGGCTTTTTTCAGAGAATGCCAATGAAAGCATTCGGTCACTTTCTAACCAAAGCGCTGTTTCAATATTTTGAGCGGGAAGTACATTATAGTAATTCGTAATATCATTGGAAGTAAATGCATTGCTTTCGCCTCCTGCATTTTGAAGGGGGGAATCAAAAGCTGGGATATTAATGGATCCACCGAACATTAAATGCTCAAATAAGTGCGCAAATCCTGTTTGTGTTTCGGATTCATCGCGTGCACCAACATCATACAAGGTGTTCACAACAGCCATTGGTGTCGAAAGATCTTTATGGAAGATAACTTTTAGTCCATTTTTTAATTCGAATCGTTCAAATTGTATCATAGTTAAAATTGGAATTTTGTCGTTGTTTGTTCTTTTATTGCTTCTCTGTATTCGGAGAGCATTTCACTAATGATGTCAGCCGCTGGTAATATCGTGTCCAAGATGGCGGAAACTTGTCCAATTTCTAATTCACCATTTTCTAAATCTCCCTCAAACATTCCTTTCTTAGCGCGTCCTTTTCCTAACAGTTCTTTCAATTCATCGGTATCGGCTCCGTTTTCGTATGCGCTACTCACCAATTCGGCGAATTTATTTTTGAGCAGTCTAACTGGGGTTAATTCCTTTAAAGTTAATAAAGTATCGCCTTCATTCGAATTAATAACGGCATTTTTAAAGTTAATATGAGCACTTGCTTCAACAGAAGCGACAAATCTACTTCCAACTTGTACCCCGTCGGCTCCTAAATTCATGGCGGCTAACATGGCCTTTCCAGTTCCAATTCCGCCTGCAGCAATTAATGGGACATTGACTTTCTTTGATACCATTGGAATTAAACACATGGTAGTGGTTTCATCACGCCCATTATGACCACCAGCTTCAAATCCTTCTGCAACAATAGCATCGACGCCGGCATCTTGTGCTTTTAGCGCAAATTTTAGGCTAGATACCACATGCACGACAATTATTCCATGTGATTTCAAATGACTTGTCCATGTACTTGGGTTACCTGCTGAGGTGAAAACGATAGGAACTTTATATTTTATGATGGTTGCAATGTGTTTATCGCTATCGGGATATAGCATCGGAAGGTTAACTGCAAAAGGCTTATTGGTGGCCGCTTTACATTGGATAATTTGTTGTTCTAGAATTTCAGGATACATGGATCCTGAACCAATTATTCCTAATCCTCCAGCATTTGAAACGGCGGATGCTAATTCCCATCCTGAACACCAGATCATTCCTGCCTGAATTAAAGGGATTTCTATACCAAATAATGCACAAATACGATTTTCACTCATTTCTTTAACTTTTCTTCTTCCGCAAAATTACGTAAATAGTCGAATAGCGATCGTTGATTTAATCAAGCATATTAAAAGTAAGTATAATCTTTCATTATTTGATGTAAGCGCAATGACTTACTTTTTTGGATATTTATTCCAATTTGGCAGGAATACCTATACTAAACATGATTTTCCCATCATTTTTAATTAATTTAGGAGCAAATTTTATTCATGCGTTGTTTTGTTGTCTTTTTCTGTTTTGTATTTCTCTTCCAATATTCTTGGGGGCAGGCATCAAAATTAGAAACGGGTGCTTCACACGGCACTCATTCGGGAGGGTTTTTTGAAAACAAAGGTCAATGGCCAGAAGGGGTATTGTTTAAAACCCAAATTTCTGGTGGTAATATCTGGGTGCAACAAAAAAAGTTAGTTTTTCATCTACAAGATTTTTCTCAATTACATAAAGCACACTTCGATGGCGAAGTAACAGGGGATCCCGTTCTGAAAGAAACGGTGGTGCATTTGAATTTTCTTGGTTCAAATTTCGTTCAGTCTAGTGAAAAAAGTAAACCATTGCCTTTTTACTATAATTATTTTGTGGGAAAAGATAGCACGAAATGGGCTTCTGATGTGCATGGTTTCGAAGAGGTTACTCTCCCTAATTTGTATGATGGAATTGATTTGAAATTTGCTACTTCTAAGGACTTGACTAAATATGAATTTTTGGTAAAACCAAGCGTTGACCCTTCTCAAATTGCCTTGAATTATGTAGGACAAGAGAAAATGAAAATTGAGAGAAATGGGAATCTAAGTTTGCTTACTTCTTTAGGGAAAATCGTAGAGCAAAAACCAATCGCATATCAAGTTATTGACGGAAAGAGACGCGAGATAAAATGTGAATTTGAGATAAAGGACAGTATCGTTTCTTTTAAGCTAGGTAGTTATAATTCGAGTGTTGAATTAATTATAGATCCTGTATTGGTTTTCGCAACGTATAATGGAGCCATTTCTGATAATTTTGGCATGACAGCTACATATGGGTATGATGGAACTGCCTATTCGGGTGGTACGGTATATGGAAATAATTATCCTTTACCGAACCCAAATGCTTTTGATGTGGCATCTAATTTCACCGCGGTTGCAGGGAACTATGGAATTACAGATGTTTTTATTTCTAAGTATACAGCGAATGGAACGTACATGATCTGGTCCACTTTTTTAGGTGGCGGTAATATGGTGGATGGTACTGAAACTGCTCACAGCTTAATTTGTGATTCTAGTAACAATTTGTATGTTTTTGGAGCAACATCAAGTCTTGATTTCCCTACGACACCAGGTGCTTATCAAGGTAATCATAATGGGGGGAATGTGGGCGCTAACTTTTTATACAATGGGGTGTATTTTTCGAACCAAGGAACAGATATCTATGTTTCGAAATTAAGTGCGAATGGTCAAAATTTACTTGGTTCCACGTACGTTGGTGGTTCAAGTAATGACGGTGTAAATTATAAAATTTCAGGATTGCCATACAATGGCACATTCCTATATGATTCATTAACGACCAATTATGGCGATCAGTTTCGTGGAGAAATTATGTTGGATGAATCGAATAACATCTTAATTGGTTCTTGTTCGCGCTCTTCTAATTTTCCAGTCTCCAACGCTTTTCAAGCTATTAAATCAGGAGGGCAAGATGCAGTTGTTTTTAAACTTTCTTCCAATTTTTCCAATCTTTTATTTTCTTCGTTTTACGGAGGATCTCTAAATGATGCCTGTTATTCCATTAAAATTGACACGCTAAATAACGTGGTTTTTGCTGGTGGGACTTGCTCAAGTAATTTACCTGGCACCACCGGTGGATTTACACCTACCTACCAAGGTGGTAAAACGGATGGGTATGTCGCAAAAATCACTTCCTCAGGAAACAGTATTATCAACGCTAGTTATTTAGGGAAATTCGACTACGACCAAGCATTTTTTGTCGAAATAGACCGAAACAACAATGTGTTTGTTTTGGGTCAAACGCAAAGTGGAACATTTCCAGTTTTCAATGCTTCTTATTCAAATCCCAATAGTAGTCAGTTCATAATTAAGTTAAATAACAGCTTGACGCTTAATCTGGCTTCTACGGTTATAGGCAATGGAAACGGCACCATCAATATCTCACCATCTGCATTTTTAGTCGATATCTGCGGGAATATTTACATCTCTGGTTGGGGTGCGAATATTTTGCAAAACACGCCATTAAGTGGAATGCCTATTTCTCCTAACGCTTTTCAGCCCTTTACAACTGGTTTCGATTTTTATTTGATGGTCTTAGAGCGAGATTTTCTTGGTTTACTGTATGGAAGTTACATCGGTGGCCCCAATGCTAGTGAGCATGTTGATGGTGGAACCTCAAGGTTTGATAAAAATGGCGTTGTGTATCAATCGGTATGCGGTGGTTGCGGTGGATATAGTGATTTTCCAACTAGTCCTGGGGCTTGGTCTCCATCAAATAATAGTTCTAATTGCAATAACCTACTTTTTAAATTTGATTTTCAAATAATCCCCAATGCTCAATTTTCGACCAGTACCAATATTGGTTGCGAGGACTTTGTCGTTTACTTCAATAATTCATCATCGCTGCAGGATGAGTATTTATGGGATTTTGGTAATAATAATACCACCTCTACTGTTTACAACCCTGTTGTTACCTATACAGAAGAAGGGGTCTACAATGTATTTCTGTATGTTACAGATAGCGTTTGCGCTTTGACAGACACAGCACAAATTACAATTACGGTCTTAGATTCTATTTCGTTTACAGTATTAGATACTATTAACTTATGCTCCAATGTTCCTTATTTGTTATCAGTAAATCCAAATGGGCTTTCTAATTCGGTAATTTGGTCACTAAATAGTAATCTTTCTAATCCACTAAACAATCCAATGGATTCATCGATAATTGTTTCAAGTGCTGGAATGTATTATGTAGAGGTAGGGAATGGGCTTTGTAGTCGATTAGATAGTGTTTTTGTGAATTTTGATGTCCCAATTTCAGCTAATTTTTCACCTTCGGTTGTTGGAGGATGTACTCCAATTACGGTTGATTTTGACAATTCATCCAGTGTAACCAGTAATTTTTATTGGAATTTTGGAAATGGTGTGGTGGATTCCATCAATTACTCCCCGTCGATCACCTATTCTCAACCTGGCACCTATTTAGTCACTCTTTTCATTTTAGATACAGCCTGCGCAGGAGTAGATTCTGCCTCATTTACCATTAATGTCTCTCCTTCCATTTCAGTTTCCTTAACAGATGTTGTGAATATTTGTACGAGTAGCCCAATTAGCTTGGTTCCAACGGTGAGCGGTGGTGCAAATTATTTTATATGGTCTTCCAATAATCAATTTAGTGACACCTTAAATGCGAGTGTGTCAGATACAACGCTCTTCTTAATTGATCCTCAATCTGGTTACTATTATTTTCAAGCGGGAAACAATGATTGCTCCATAATGGATAGTGTATTAATTGTAATTTTTAGTAATGATCTGAATTTAACAGCCTCCAATACGCTTTGTTTAGGGGATAGTTTATTGGCTACGGTAACGAATTCAGGAACGGAATCTTTTACCTACGTTTGGTCTCCTTTATCGGTTATTCTAAATCCAAATCCTTCCAATCAAGTCTATGTGCAGCCTTTGTCTTCTCAATACATTTATGTGGAGGCCACTTCGGCCACTAATTGTGTGGTAAATGATTCGGTTTTTGTAAGCGTATTTTACCTCGATCCTAGCTCTGTCGTTGCGTCTGCTCAACCAACATTGGTAGTTCCAGGTTCGCAAGTTTTGCTGAGCGGATTACCTGGTGGGATGACAACGTATTCTTGGACGCCTATCGCGGGACTTAATACACCAACTCTGCAGAACACTTTTGCAACGGTTCAACAAACGACCATTTTTACGCTAACTGTTTCTGATGGGGTTTGTTTTGTTAGTGATACAACAGAAGTGAAGGTGTATGAAATAATTTGTGATGATCCGTATGTCTTTGTCCCAAATGCATTTTCACCCAACGGTGATGGGAATAATGATGTCTTGTATGTAAGAGGTCTATGGGTTGAAAAAGTGATTTTCCGTGTATTTGACAGATGGGGAGAGCTAGTCTTTGAATCCGATCAAATTGCAAATGGTTGGGATGGCACCTTCCAAGGAAGGAAATTAGCGCCGGATGTATTTGACTATTACCTAGATGTAACTTGTATCGGTGGGTTGAAATCAATTAGTAAAGGGAACGTAACATTAATGAAATAAACTATGAAAAAAATTATCACTTCGAATTCAGAGAAATTCCTCGAAAAATATTTAAATAATGCGAGTCCAACAGGGTTTGAGTCGGAAGGACAAAAATTATGGTTAGAATATATCAAACCATATATTGATGATTATTTTGTCGATAATTATGGTTCCGTTGCTGGTATAATTAATCCAGGAATGGATTATAAAGTGGTTATCGAAGCGCATGCCGATGAAATTTCATGGTTTGTCCACTATATCACTAAGGATGGTTTTATCTATTTAAAGCGAAATGGTGGTTCGGATCACATGATCGCGCCTTCAAAACGGGTAAACATTCATACAGATAAAGGCATAGTGAAAGCTATTTTTGGTTGGCCTGCGATCCATATGAGACATGCTAAAGAAGAAACGCCAAGTATGAAAAACATCTTTTTAGATTGCGGCTGCGCTACAAAAGAGGAGGTTGAAAAATTGGGCGTTCATGTGGGTTGCGTGGCAACTTTTGAGGATGAATTCATGATTCTGAATAAAAATAAATACGTTGGACGTGCCTTAGATAATAGAGTAGGTGGCTTTATGATTGCTGAAGTAGCTCGCTTATTAAAAGAAACGAAAACGGCTCTTCCATTTACCTTGTATGTGGTTAATGCGGTCCAAGAAGAGATTGGTCTGCGTGGTGCTGAAATGATTGCGCATAGAATAAAACCGGATGTGGCATTGATTACGGATGTTTGTCATGATACCGCTACGCCGATGGTAGATAAAATAGAAAATGGCGATCAAAAGTCGGGATATGGTCCGGTATTAACGTATGGCCCAGCTGTACAGAATAATTTCTTGAAGTTAATAATTAAAGCTGCAGATAAAAATAAAATACCTTTTCAACGGGCAGCTGTTTCTCGCTCTACGGGAACGGATACGGATGCTTTTGCTTATTCCAATGAAGGAGTTACCAGTGCATTGATATCCTTACCATTGCGTTACATGCACACTACGGTTGAAACAGTACACAAGGAGGATGTGGAAAATTGTATCCGTCTCATTTTTGAATCCTTGAAGACCATAAAGCAAGGACAAGACTTTAGGTATTTGAAGTAAATTTTCTTTTTATAATCTTCAACAAAAGGATATTATTTATTTCTATAATAAATTTCTATAAGTATTAATAGGCGCTTTTTCATAGTCCTAGATTATTTCTTACCAAACTAATAAAATTGATAGATACGCTTGCCCTAAAATAATTTTAGGATATGATAGATTTAAACATCATTTTTGTATTTATTGCCAAATAATTTGTTACTATTGAAATTACTTTCATTTAGTATTAAAGCGTATTTTTTGGAACAACTTTCAAATAATTAATATCTATTAGAAAAACTATAATCTTAAACCAGTAAACCATGAAAAAAATATTCTGCTTAGCATTTTTAAGTTTAAATATGATCGCTAGTGCACAAGGTGCAATTAGCTTACCTGATTTATCTATTATGTATACTTTCTGGCAAAATAAAGTGGTATTCGGGGCCACTGGCATGAAGTCTTGTTCAATTTCTGTTGCAGGGGGGACAGTAACTCCCGCAAGTTGGACTGATCAAAATGGCCTAGACCGTGAAGGATATTATGTTAATGTGGCGGAAGGCACTGAACGGGTTTCCATTACCTTGATGGGAAAAGATTTTAAAGGGAAACGGCATAATTTGGGAACCCATATGTATAAAGTAGTACCATTTCCAACTGCTCAAGTTTCCGGATCAACTATTTCAAAGTCTACAGGATTTGTCGCAAATGTCAGTCTTGGTGCTGATTCACCTTTCACAGGTATTAATTTTCAGGTTGAAGGAGGAACCATTGATGGTGTGCCATTTTCAGGAAAGTTAGTTCCAGGAAGTTTGTTTGAAAATGTAGCAACAGGAAAAAAGGTTGCTGTTGAGATGTTTTATACCCAAAACGGAGTTAAATCTGCTGTTCCAGCTCAAGGTATTCTGGTTGTTACAGACTAAATATCTAATTTACTTTTCATTTCTTTTTTATGTTGGTTTCATGAATACAAATATGTTCTTTAAACTATTAATTGTCGGCAATCGATTTCATTAACATAAAGGTACATGCACACCAAGGTTGAAACGATTCATAAGGAGGATGTAGAAAATTGTATTCATCTCATTTTTGAATCACTGAAGACCATAAAGCAAGGACAAGACTTTAGGTATTTGAAGTAATTTCTTTTAGTTAGATTTTCATCCTTTTGTACTTGTGCTGAGCTTGCCGTAGTAACAAGACAAAAGGACAAACAAAATAAAGTCTGATTTTTATCGAGAAATACTGATAATATTTCTTATTTTTGGTATACTAACTCTACCATTATGAAAATCAAAATCGTACTTGCTTTCGCTTATTTACTTTTTAATAGTTGCGTTTATTCACAATGTAATCTGATGGCAACCACAGTTGCCAACAATGCAATGGGTGGTGGAGCAAATGGCAGTGTTACATTATCTGTTTCTGGCGGAACACCCCCTTATACCTACATGTGGAGTAGTGGGCAAACTACTCAGAATATTAATTTACTCCCTCCAGGTTGTTACTCAGTTACAATTACGGATGCAGCTGGCTGCTTGGCTATGTCTTCTGCCTGTTTTGTGAATCAAATCGGACCTATCTTATTTTCAAATTCTAATCCAGTGAGTTCTTTCACGGTTGTAAACGGAGGTTTTACTCCTCAATGGGTGTGTGCTAACCAAACGCTTCAAACCGATGGGGGAATTATGAAGATTTATTTGGAATCAGGTGCGACTATGATTACCGGTGGTGGGATAGATACTGTATACGCTAAAACTGGCTCCACGATTACCATGACGGGAGGGATTCATGTCATTTACCATGAACCTGGTGTTACCTTAAATATGAATGGAGGAATTCCTACTCTTTATCCTTGTCCAAGTTTGGTGTTCAATTATTCCCTAGCGCCTGCTGGTGGTTGCACTCCTGTATTGACATGTAACCTCGCAGTTGCTTTAAGTGTCGGAAATACAATCGGAGGAGGAAATAACGGAAGTATTAACACCACCGTATTAAATGGAACATATCCTTTTTCTTATTCGTGGAGTACTGGTCAAACTACTTCCAGTTTGAACAACCTTACACCTGGAGCATATAGTGTGATTGTAACGGATGCCAATGGATGTGCAGATACTGCCGCCGCAAACTTAATTAATTTAGCTGGTCCAACGGTGCTGTCTAATTCTAATGTGGTAAGTAGTTATCAAGTAGTGAACGGAGGATTTACCCCACAATGGGTTTGTCCTAATGAGACCCTTTATACTGATGGTGGAATTATGAATATTTACCTAGAATCCGGCGCAACCATGATTACGGGTGGTGGAATCGATAGTATTTTTGCGAAAACTGGTTCCACAATTATCATGAATGGTGGAATCCATCGAATCTATCATGAACCTGGTGTGAATCTCGTTATGAATGGTGGAATCCCATACTTATTTCCTTGTCCAAGTTTAGTCTTTAATTACACACAAGCGCCTGCCAATGGCTGTGTACCAGTTCCGGTTTGTAATTTATCTGCTAGTACTTCAACTATTAACATAGATTGTTTTGGCTCGGCCTCAGGTTCTGCTACTGCAGCTATCACGGGAGGAACAGCGCCTTACACTTATTTGTGGTCTCCAAGTGGAGCAACTACCCAAACTGTATCTAATTTAATCGCGGGCTGCTACACCGTGACAATTACTGATGCTAATGGATGTGTTGTATCTCAAACAGCGTGTATTACTCAAGCTCCTATCTTTTCAGCAATTGCAACGATTGTAAACCCAATTTTATGTAATGGTGATACTGCGCTTGTTATGGTCGCCGGGACAGGTGGAACTTTGCCTTACACAGGTACAGGTTCTTTTAATGTTACTTCGGGCGTACATCCTTTCACAGTTGTTGATAATACCGGCTGTACATCTTCGATTATGCTAATAGTTACTGAGCCTACAGCAATTTCACTATCTGCTAATTCTACCGATGAAATATTGGGAAATGATGGTACAGCATCAGTAACTGCATCGGGTGGTACAGTTCCGTATTCGTATCTTTGGACACCAAGCGGTCAAACTGGCGCGAATGCAAATGGACTCTCTGCAGGGACATATAACTTAAATGTAACCGATGCTAACGGATGTACTGAATCCACACAAGTTCAAGTTGGTTCGCAAGTAGGCTTGAATGAAAATGGCATCTCAAGTAAAATATCGATGTACCCAAATCCTGCAACTGAACAACTTTATATCAGCAGATTAGTTGAAAATGACCCGATTGAAATTAGAATTTATTCGATCGATGGTCAATTAGTTAGTAAACTTGATTTTACAAGTGGCAACCTTATTTGCTTGTCAATTGATCAGTGGTCAAAGGGTGTCTACCATGTGCATGTGAAATCTGCAGCTGGTGCTTATACAATGCCCTTTGTGAAACAATAATTGGAGTATTTATTTTAAATCATCGTTTGATTTAGTTAAAAAAACCTACTTTTGCATTGGGGTAAGTCTTTTACGACCAGCTCCCTCTTAATCCTCCAGGTCGGGAACGAAGCAAAGGTATGAGGTTGTAGCGGTGCGATGGAAGTAGCTTACCCCTCTTTTTTTTTTCTTAAAGTATTGAAAATCATGAAATCCATTTTTTTTCTTTCCTTTCTAATGCTTCTTTTTATTTCATGCAATAAGGATCGAGCCTGTCCTGGTTCTGTGAATGGCGTTATGCATAATTATGCTGGTTTAGATGGTTGCGGATGGGTTATTGAAATCAATGGGTCCATCTATGAGCCAATTAATATCAATGACTTTAATGTTGATTTTTTGATGGAGGGTAAGAAGGTGAACGTTAGCTATGAAGAGAAGGGAATGGCAAGTATTTGTATGGTGGGGCCGACGATTTTCATTAGTTGCTTAAGTGAAAATTAATAATCTGCTAATTAAATTAACTTGCTGACTTGAAAGTTCTATGTAATTTTGGAAAAAGTCAAGCATGAAAATATCCGCGTCAATTTACAGTGATAAAAATCGAAATTTAGAGGCTGTAATTGCTGATTTAGCGGCTCATCAAGTCGAATTACTTCACGTAGATTGTAATGATGATGTAGCCGTTTTTGAGGATATTAAGCGCATTCGTAATTGGTGTACTATTCCGATAGACTTGCATATTATTACCGATAAGCCAAGTAAGTTCTTTCCACTTTTATTAGAGACACCTGTAGAATACTTAACCTTTCAATTTGAAAACCTTGTTGAACCTCTTAAAATACCAAAGGAAATTACAGGAAAAAAAGGAATTGCTATTACAACTCATACTTCCATAAACGCTTTTAATTCGTATCCAAAGTTTGATTTTATCCTTATAATGGCAACAATTCCTGGTCAAAGTGGGGGATTATTTGATAAGCACAATTTTAGTAAAATAAGATCATTTAGAAATCAATATCCTAGTAAGTCGATTCATGTTGATGGGGGTGTAAATGGAGAAGTGTCTTTTATTCTGCGTAATATGGGAGTGAGCACCTCGGTTTCTGGATCTTATTTATTTAATGCCCCAAGTATTGGACATGCTTTAATGAATTTGACCAAAAGAGAAATGGAGTCGCAATTCAAGGTGTCAGATTTTATGACTCCCATCGCTGAAGCTCCTTTTGTGATGTTACAGAATTGTTCTACGAAATTAATTCTAGAAACTGTTGAGACGGGTAATTTGGGATTTTGTTTAGTAATCGATGAGGATAAAAGATTGGTAGGAATTGTTTCGAGTGCGGATATTCGTAAAGCTTTACTGCGAAAAATTGATCAGCCTCAATGCATTACTACAAGCGATTTTATTAATCGCAGTCCAAAAACGCTAGACGCCGATTTTAGTGTAGTGGAAATGCTTCAATATATTAAAAAATGTCCTTTTCCAATTATGTATCTCCCTGTTATTGGCGCTAATCGTGAGGTGCTTGGAATTGTTAACTTTGCACACCTTATTAAAGGAGAATTATGATAATACAACTTAAAAATAATGTTTCGAGAGAGAAAGCAGCGGCGCTTGCCAGCGAATCCAATGCTTTTCATATCTCCAATGAATACCAGGTTTTAATTACGGGCTCAGGAATTAAAGAATTACCCAACTGCTTGGAAGGCTTTGCTGAGAAAACTTGGGTTTTTGCCAATGATATGCAATTAGCATCCAAAGCTTATCAAGCGGATAAACGAAGTGTTAAATTTGGTAATGTTACCATCGGTGGTACTACGAATCAAACGGTATTAATTGGTGGACCCTGTTCTGTTGAATCGGAAGAGCAAATTCGGTCTTCAGCTGAATTGTTAGTTAATCTGGGATTAAGTACCTTGAGAGGCGGATGTTATAAACCTAGAACAAGTCCGTATTCTTTTCAAGGTTTAGGCTTGGAAGGCTTGAAGTTATTAGCTAAAATGCGGGAGGAATTTGGGTTGAATGTCATCACTGAAGCACGTGATGCCACCCATATTGATGAAATAATTGAGTATACTGATATTATTCAGGTCGGTGCAAAAGCAATGTATGATCAAGGGATTTTACGCGCTTGTTCAAAAACGAATAAACCGGTTTTAATAAAACGTGGTTTTGGAACGACTTTGCAGGAATTTGTGCAGGCGGCTGAATTTGTTCTTTCTGGTGGAAATGAAAATGTGGTCTTGTGCGAAAGGGGAATTCGAACCTTTGAAACTGGAACTCGCTTTACCTTAGATTTATGTGGTGTAGCATGGCTTCAAGAGTATACCAATTTGCCAATAATCCTAGATCCATCGCATGCAATTGGGTATGCTTATGGAGTGCCTTCCCTCGCGAAAGCTTGTGTTGCTATGGGAATTGATGGCTTACTCATCGAAACTCATCCGAATCCTAAAGTGGCCTTGTCAGACGCTTCTCAGCAATTAAATTATCTGCAATTTGAGCAGTTGTACCGTGATCTTCAAAAAGTTGCGGAAAGTGTAGGTTATAAAATGGTTTAGTATGCAATTAGAACAAAATATTAAAGGGCTTTGCTCTAAACATGGTATCGATTTTAATAGTTTTTTGGGGGATCTTGAAGTGGATGCTGTTGAGGAATTATCCATCTTTGATTTAGAAGCAATATGCGAAGAATATGAGGTCGATTTATTTTCTCTACTCTTTAAACCCCTCTATAAAACGGCTGTTTTACAAAAGAAACTCGATAAGATTAAGTTTTTAGTGCTTGATGTTGATGGCGTAATGACGGATGGCGGTATGTTCATGTCTGAAAATGGTGACCAACTAAAAAAATACAATACCAAAGATGGAATGGGGATTCTCCATTTAACCAAAAGTGGTTTTCAGGTGGGAATTATTTCCTCAGGTTTTACAGATTCTATGGTTCAAAAACGAGCTGAATTATTAGGAATACAGAAGTGTTACGTTGGACGAGATTCTAAAATAGAAATACTGACAAAATGGTGCGATGAACAAGCTATTAAGCTGGATGAAGTTGCCTTTATTGGTGATGATATTAATGATCTTCCTATCCTGAAAAAAGTAGGGATTGCTGCTTGTCCTTCTGATGCTGTTGTATTGGTAAAGTCGGCTGCTCATATAATTCTAGCTAAAAAAGGTGGTCATGGGTGTATCCGTGAATTTATTGATGCCTTTCTACTAAACGAACCAATCTCTTAATTATCAAATTTTAGTATGAAGTCAATGCGCATAGGGATTATCCGAGAAGGAAAAATACCGCAAGATTATAGAGTTGCTCTTACACCAATGCAATGCCTTGCTGTGCAGAAAATGCATCCGAATCTAAAAATTGTGGTTCAAACTAGCCCAATTCGAGCCTACAATGACGAGGAATATGCATCACTTGGTATTGAGATTGTTGAAAATTTATCGGATTGTGATGTGATATTTGGCATAAAGGAAGTTCCAATTGAAAACTTGATTCCAAATAAGGTTTTTTTCTTTTTTTCACACACCATAAAAAAACAACCCTTCAATCGACTGCTTCTTAAAAGTATTCTAGCGAAGAAAATTCAACTTGTGGATTATGAATTAATTCGCGATGCAAAGCACAGTCGATTAATTGGTTTTGGACGTTATGCAGGAATTGTTGGCTGTTACAATGCTTTTCTTACCTATGGTTTAAAAAGTGGTCGTTATAGCTTAAAACCAGCACACAAATGCCATGATCGTAAAGAGGTGGAGGCAGAATTGAAAAAAGTAACCCTGCCGAATGATTTTCGAGTGGTTTTAACTGGTTTTGGTAGGGTGGGTCATGGTGCAGCCGAAATCATACGTTTATTGCCCATAAAAGAAATTACAGCAGCGGAATTTTTAGCGCAAACCTTTAATTATCCTGTTTTTACTCAATTGGAAAGCGGAGATTATTATGCTAACACGCTGAATGAACCCTTCGATAAAAAGCATTTTTACAAGCATCCAGAACATTATATTTCCACTTTTAGTAAGTATTTACCACTTTGCGACATGTATATTCCTTGTCATTTTTGGGATAGCCGTTCTCCTAAAATCATAGAGCAAGCTGATTTAAATATGCCAAATCGACGAATAAAGGTGATCGCTGATATTTCCTGCGATACAGCGGGACCAATTGCCAGTACCATTCGCTCTTCAAAAATATCATCGCCAATTTATGGTTACGATCCTGCAACTGGTCTAGAGCTTGATTTTATGGATGAAAATGCTATTGCTGTTATGGCTGTTGATAATTTACCCTGTGAATTACCTCGAGATGCATCAGAACATTTTGGCGATGAGTTGATTAAGATAGTCGTGCCAATATTACTTGGAGACGATCCTGAAAACATTCTTGAGCGAGCATCGGAAACGAATAAACTCGGCGAATTGATGCCTGATTTTAGCTATTTAAGCGACTATGTCAGTGTTTAGCGTAAATTCTTTTTATTTATGTTTATTTTATGCTTAAATTTACCTTCAATCGTAACATTACGCTTTTATAAATTCATTATGAAACGCTCTTTGTTATTCTCAGATTTTACATTTTATTACCTATTTTTACCGAGTTAATAGTATTTATGAAACAAACTTTACAAATAGAAGCTACCATTGATCAAGCAATCGAACTAGGATTGCGTGCTGATGAGTTTGAAATGATTAAGGAAATCCTTGGACGTACACCAAATTTTACCGAAACAGCAATTTATTCTGTGATGTGGTCAGAGCATTGTTCATATAAAAATTCAATACTTTGGCTCAAAACCTTGCCTAAAGATGGTCCACATATGTTAATTAAAGCGGGCGAAGAAAATGCTGGTTTAGTGGATATTGGTGGTGGATTAGGATGTGTTTTTAAAATAGAATCTCATAATCATCCCAGTGCTTTAGAACCATACCAAGGTGCTGCAACGGGAGTAGGTGGAATTAATAGGGATATTTTTACGATGGGAGCACGACCAATCGCTCAGCTTAATTCACTGCGTTTTGGCGATATAAAAGAGGCAAGAACTAAATGGTTGGTAAAAGGCGTTGTAAAAGGAATTGGGGATTATGGAAATGCCTTTGGTATTCCAATTGTTGGTGGTGAGGTATTCTTTGATGAATGTTATAATACCAATCCTCTTGTCAATGCATTCTCTGCTGGAATCATTGATACTAAAAAAATAATTTCTGCTACAGCAAAAGGTCCGGGGAATCCTGTGTTTATTGTTGGTTCTTCTACTGGCAAAGATGGTATCGCAGGAGCGGCATTTGCTTCAAAAGATATTACCGAAGATTCGGCTAATGATTTGCCTTCTGTGCAAGTGGGTGATCCGTTTATGGAAAAACTATTGCTTGAAGCAACTATGGAACTCGCTAATACCAATGCTATTGTTGGGATGCAAGATATGGGGGCCGCAGGTATAACTTGTTCTACTTGTGAAATGTCAGCAGCTGGAAATGTCGGAATGGAGATTTATCTCGATAAAGTACCAACTCGCCAAGAAAATATGCTTCCTTATGAAATCTTGCTCTCTGAATCGCAGGAAAGAATGCTTGTTGTTGTTAAAAAAGGAGAAGAGGAAACCGTTAAAGCAATTTTTGATAAATGGGATTTACATGCGGAAGAAATTGGCCATGTAACAGATTCGGGACGAATTTGCTATTATATGAACGGCGAATTGGTTGGTGATGTGCCTGCTGAATCGCTAGTGCTCGGTGGCGGTGCACCACAATATAAACGTGAGTTTTCTGAACCTGCATACTACAAAGAATTTAAGAAATTCAATATAAATAAGGTTCAAAAACCAAAAGATCTTAAAGAAGTTGGTTTTGCATTGTTAGGCCTTCCAAATATTGCCTCTAAAAAATGGATCTATGAACAGTATGATTCGATGGTAGGAACGGCAACTATGACCACTAACAGACCTTCGGATGCTGGAATTGTTTTTATAAAAGGGACAGAAAAAGGATTGAGCTTGACGGTTGATTGTAATGCTAGATTTGTAAATGCTGATCCGGAAATTGGTACAATGATTGCCGTTTCTGAAGCGGCAAGGAATATTGTCTGTTCTGGCGGTATACCATCTGCTGTCACCAATTGCCTGAATTTTGGAAATCCTTACAATCCAGAATGCTATTGGCAGTTTGTTGGTGCTATAAAAGGAATGAGTGCTGCTTGCTTAAAATTTGAAACACCAGTTACAGGTGGAAATGTTTCATTCTACAATCAGTCAAATATTAAAGGAAAAGAGGTACCCGTTTTTCCAACTCCTACCATTGGAATGATTGGAATTGTGCCTAATATCGATAATGTGATGACCTTAGACTTTAAAAAGAAGGGAGATCTTATTTTCTTAGTAGGGGATTATACAAACGATATTTCTTCTTCAGAATATCTAGCGACTTACCTTGGTATTAAGGAATCACCCGCACCTTATTTTAATTTGGAAAAGGAATTTAAAATGCAAAAAGCAGTGCAGGGGCTCATCGAAAGTAAATTAATTAACGCTGCACATGATGTTTCTGATGGTGGCTTATACGTTACCTTAGTTGAAATGGCAATTCCTCAGGATCTTGGTTTTGATATCGTAACTGATGCTGAAATTAGAGAAGATTCTTTCTTATTTGGAGAAGGACAGGGTAGAGTAGTGGTAACCTTAACCGAAGAAATGGAAAGTTATTTTATTGAATTTATGATGAAAATGAATGTTAATATTACACTTTTAGGACATGTGACTAAAGGTAAAATGCAAGTTGATGAAGAACATTTTGGATTTATAAGTGAAGCAAAAGCAATCTTTCAAAATGCCTTAGGTAATATGTTAGATGATAAAAATTGATTATGGAATATAACACAACAAGAGGGAAATTAATTCTTCCCGAATATGGTAGAAATGTGCAAAACATGATTTCTCATGCCATGGAAATTGTAGATAGAAAAGAACGGAATCGTGCGTCAATTGCAATTATTGAAGTTATGGGTCAGTTAAACCCACATTTAAGAGATGTTGATGATTATCGTCATAAACTGTGGACGCATCTTTTTGTGATGTCTGATTTTAAATTAGATGTTGATTCTCCTTATGAAATTCCGCTTCCCGAAGCTTTGATGGAAAAACCTCAAATTATGGTTTATCCAAAAGGAGAAATACGATTTGGCCATTACGGAAAATATACACAACAAATTTTGACTGATTCTGCTTTAATTACAGATCCGAAGGAAAAAGAATATCTAAAGAATTCAATGGCTAATTTCATGAAAAAGCTTTACCTAGCTCATAATAATGATGCGGTTGAGAATAACGTAATTGCGGATCATTTGAAAGACTTATCGAAAGGGGAACTTGTTCTTGAAAATCCGGATGAATTAGTTAGCACGAGTACATTATTGAGGGAAATGGGGATGAATAAAAAATTCAATAAACCATCCAACTTTAAGCATAAACAAAAAAAGAAATTTATAAAAAAATAAAGCATGGCATCATTTGAAATTATCGGTGGTAAGGCACTTAAAGGTGAGCTAACGCCTCAAGGAGCAAAAAATGAAGCGCTTCAAGTGTTATGCGCACCATTACTGACTTCTGAAAAAGTAACCATTTCCAATGTTCCTGATATCATTGATGTGAACAAACTTATTTCCTTACTTCAAGCAATGGGAGTGAAGGTAGAAAAGGTGGAAAAAGGCACGTATATTTTTCAGGCAAAAGAAATTGATTTTGACTATCTAGGAAGTGAAGATTTTAAAACGCGCGCATCATCTTTAAGGGGTTCAATTATGATTGTGGGGCCACTATTGGCGCGCTATGGCAGGGGATTTATTCCAAAGCCGGGTGGTGATAAAATTGGCCGCAGAAGGTTAGATACGCACTTCGAAGGATTTACCTTGCTTGGTGCTAAGTTTAATTATGATGCTGGGGAACATTTTTATTCGGTTGAAGCTAAAAAATTGAAAGGGACTTTTATTCATCTAGATGAAGCGTCTGTTACTGGAACTGCTAATATCTTGATGGCAGCTGTACTTGCTGAAGGAAAAACAACTTTTTACAATGCAGCTTGTGAGCCCTATATTCAGCAATTGTGCAAAATGTTGAATTCAATGGGAGCTAAGATTTCTGGGATTGCTTCCAATATGTTGCATATTGAAGGTGTTAAAGAATTAGGAGGTTGCTTTCATAGAGTGCTACCTGATATGATTGAAATAGGTAGCTTTATTGGCCTTGCTGCGATGACTCAGTCTGAAATTACGATTAAAGATGTTAGCTGGGAAAACTTGGGAATCATTCCTAATGTTTTTAGAAGATTAGGAATCAAACTAGAAAGACGTGGAGATGATATATTCGTGCCAGCTCAAAAAAATTATGAAATTGACACCTTCATTGACGGTTCTATATTAACAATTTATGATGCGCCTTGGCCCGGGTTTACGCCCGATTTATTATCTATTATTTTAGTAGTAGCTACTCAGGCAAAGGGTTCGGTTCTTATTCATCAGAAAATGTTTGAATCAAGATTGTTTTTTGTCGATAAATTAATTGATATGGGAGCGCAAATTATTCTTTGTGATCCCCATAGAGCAACTGTTATTGGAATGAATAGAGAGCATTCTTTGAAAGGTATTAGTATGACATCACCGGATATTCGTGCAGGTGTATCTTTATTAATTGCTGCACTCTCAGCAAAAGGGAAGAGTACCATTCATAACATTGAGCAAATCGATCGGGGTTACCAAGATATCGAAATTCGTTTACGAAATATTGGTGCTGATATTACTAGAATAGGATAATGAAATCAAGTAGTTTCTTATTTATTGGTTTACTTGCCGCTTTATTTTATTTCTCATTTACTTTTGAAAATAATGAGGATAATACTAAAAATGGTAATGCTCCTGAAATCGAACTTGTATCCCCAAAAGGTAAGAAAATAAAGTTATCCGATTTAAAAGGTAAGTTTGTATTAATTGATTTTTGGGCTTCTTGGTGCGGGCCGTGCAGAGTTGAAAATCCTAATGTCGTTGAAGCATACAAAAAATACAGGAAGGGTAAATTTAAAAATGGAAAAGGGTTCGAAGTCTTTAGTGTTTCGTTAGATCGAGAAGTTGAAGCTTGGAAGAATGCCATTAAAATAGATCATTTGGATTGGAGTACACATGGTATTGATAGTGAAGGAAAAGCGTCTGAAAGTTATGGAGTGAATTCTATTCCCTCTGCCTTTTTAATTGATGGCGATGGTAATATTATTGCTAAAGGACAAGAATTACGTGGATTAAATCTCCACATTACGCTTGATCGCTACCTCAAAAAGTAAGGACTTAAACTTGGTTTAAGACATTTTCAATCAATCCAAGCATTTCGGTGTTGTATCCCTGGGAAAAGATTTGGTTAGGACGGTTGGCTACACCTAAACAGATGGTCGCGCAGCGATGTCCAAGAGCTTTTCCTAACGAAAATAACGCAGAGCTTTCCATTTCAAAATTACAAACCATCAAACCGTTCATATTAAATTCCCCGAATTTCAATTGAATATCTGCTGTACGTGTCGGGATTCTTAATTGACGTCCTTGGGGACCATAAAATCCTGAACTTGTTACCGTAATACCAGAAAATGTTTGCGGGGTTTGTAATCGAAAACTTAGTGTCTCATCCGCCGCAACTGCATAGGGTTGTATTGTTTTTGGCAAACCAATAAAAGAACTCAATTCAGAAGCTAAAAACTGTTCTTTTTCGCTAAATTCAATTTCGTAAAAATGAGCTACGTTATCCAAACCAAATGCATAGTCACTGATGATATGAGAATGTAATGGAATACTTGATTGTAAAATTCCACAGGTGCCAATGCGAACAAGTTCTAATTGAACCTTCTCCGTTTTTTCCGTTCGCGATTTTAAATCTATATTAACTAAAGCATCTAACTCGTTAATTGTTATATCGATATTGTCCGTTCCAATCCCCGTAGATAATACAGTAATTCTTTTGCCTTTATATGTTCCCGTTTGACAAACAAATTCCCGGTGTCTGCTTGTAAATTCGATATTATCAAAAAATGATGTAACGAGGGCTACACGATCTTGATCTCCTACTAATATAATTTTTTCAGCAAGTTGCTCCGGAAGTAAACCTAAATGGTAAACTTCTCCTTTTGCATTTAAAGCTAATTCTGTGGGTGGAAAGTATTTCACAATGTTATTTTAAACTTCCAAATACTTTAGATAAAAGATCGGAAACTCTTGCAGCAGGATCTAGTCTAATTTTATCCTCTTCTTTTGCAACCATGATGAATAATCCTTCAATTGCTTTTTGAGTGATATACGCATCTAAATCGGGATTTAGATCTTCACCCATAGTGATGGCGTTGTATTTAGTAATGATCGGATTCCAATATTCGGTAAGCTTTACCTTTGATGTTGCTTCTTTCACCTTAGGGGTAAAGGCAATGACTAATTTCGAAATCGTTTGATCCTTAAGAAATTTAGTAGCAGCACCATTACCTCCTTTTAAAATAGCGAAACCATCTTGAACACTCATGTTTTTTATAACATCAATAAAAATGGTCATAGCCTCTTTTGTTGCTTCTTCTGCTGCACGGTTTAAGGTGGTTTCAAATTTTTCAACTTGACCACTTAAGCCAAGATTTAATGCTTTTTCTTTTACTTTGATAGCATCTGGAGGAAAAGGTAAACGAATTTCTACGTTACCTAAAAATCCATCAGTAACTGAGGTTAATGATACTGAATTTTTTATTCCAACACTCAACGCTTCTTTTAATCCCGAAATGACTTCGTCGTTTGTTAACTCATTTGCTAGTGGTACGTTGATTGGTAAGTTACCTGTTACTTTTGGTAATTTTGGAATCTGAGAAAGAACATTACAAGAGTAAGTAATTAAGGCACATGTGAAAAAAAGGAAGAATTTCATTGTTGTATGTTATTTAGTATTATCGTAAAACTTGAACGAAACCATTTAGCGTTTTTCTACCATCATTATCACGCTGCTTGTACATAGCTACCCAACTGTAAACACCTGGTTGTATTAACTTGCCCCCATACGTTCCGTCCCATTCTGCTTTGGTATCATGTGTCTCCCAAACTACTTCTCCCCATCGATTATACACCGATAATGAAAAGCTTTGTTGATCAATCCCTTCTACGTAAAAATACCATGTCTGATTGTGTTCGTCGTCGTCAGGAGTAAACGTATTCGGTGCATAAAACACAATATCTGGAATAATTTGTAATTCTAAAATAATAGAATCTGAACACCCTTGGGCAGTTGTTACTGTTAACATGATGTCATACTCTCCAACAACACCCTCTGGATAAGTAATTATTGCATTTGGACCACTTGCTATAATGGAGTTAGAACCTAAACTTTCCCACTCCCATGTTACGATATTTCCTAATGAATTATCGTTTACTTGAATCGCTGTTTCAAACCATGTTGCTGGATTTTTAGAAAGCATGAAATCTGCAGTAGGTAATGGAGTTACTTCCACAATATTTGAAACGGTACCGGTATAAACACAGCCATAAATTGAGGTAGTAGTCATAGTTACGCTGTAAAGTCCTGGCATGGGGAATGTATTCGTCACATCTTGTAAGTCTGGAACATTAAAACTGTCTCCATTCGAAAAATCATATTGTGTCGATGCTATTTCATTTCCATTCACAGAGGTATTCATAAATGTAAACGCGCCTGGCATACAAGCAATTGGAATGTCAGGAACGACATTAGGTTGAATTGGCGTAGGAAAAGTAACTAGGAGACAAGCTTGTGTCGTTGGTGAACCACATTGCTCGGAAAGCGTTAAACAATAGGTGGTATTTGTATTTGCGGGATCTACCGTAATCGAAGATCCTACATTATTATACGTTCCATTTTCTGTCCAAGTATAAATATAAGGAGATGATCCTCCTGTACCTATAGCGCTCAAATTAATGGAGGCTTCTGGGCAAATCATGGTATCAGGTGTAATAACCGCAATACTTAATGGGGAAGGTTCGTTGATAAACACGGAAATAGTATCTATACAACCATTTGCGTCTGTTACTGTAATGGAAGATAAGCCTGCTCCTAAATCATTTGCAGTGTTGATGGTAGAAATTGAATTATCCCAATCAAAGAAGAAGGGACCAGTTCCTTGTTGAACTCCTATAGTTGCAGATCCGTTGTTAACTGAATTACAACTAGCATCCACTTGGTTTTGAATGGATAATATCATTCCTGGTATTTCTGTAACAACTACTGTTGTTGTTCCGGAACACCCCGAGGAGGAACTTACTTGACAAGTATAGGATCCAGCAGTAAGTCCAACTGCCGTTTGTGTTGTTTGGCCATTGTTCCATAAATAAGTAATGTTACCCGATGCTGGAACCATATTGGCTGTTGCTGTGCCATTGTTTCCACCCGCGCAGGAGACTAATGTGGAAGAACTATTATAAGCTGCCGGTGTATCGCCAACCGCAACGGTTGCAGTTGCTGTACATCCATTTCCATCAATCATATTAACCGTGTAGTTTCCAGCAAGTAGATTCCCTACGGTTTGGGTATTGGCGTTTATAGGCGTCCAATTGAAGGTGTATGGTCCAGGAGAATTTGGACCAGGTGTAGCAGTAACCGATCCAATTCCTTGGGTACATACGTCAGGAAGCGCAGTTGCTGTCACAACACCATTGGCACTTGTAAGCCATGTTGTATCTAGGGTAATTGAACCTATGTTAGTGTTGCACGCGGAAGCGGATAAAAAATATCCTGTTGTTCCGGGTGGAACGACTGGGACATTTAACACGCCGTTATTATAAGGAAATGTTTGTCCAAGTGTATTAGCCCATAAAAAATTAGTGCCAGGACTGGTTACAGTTATGTAAGGAATTTGCCCCATGGTGTAAGAAGCGGTATTATTTGGAGCAGTAGGCGTAAAGCGTCTTCCATCTTGGTTTGCCCCCCATTGAGAGTTGTTTCTGCCTGGTGTAATGTGTGCTAAATTCCCAGGGTTATTTTCAGATCCTTGTATCGCTAATCCACCGTTCCAACCGTTACATTGGGGCTTGTTTCCGATATGAAGTTCAAATACGTTGGTCGTTTCGTATAAAATAATAGCCATGTAGTTACATTGTGAGGTACAACTAAACATAAATATGTTTTTGTATAGAACAACGAAGCGTCTGTTGGGAGCGGTACCGATTGTTTGATATTGTATCTGTCCTCCTAAGGATGGGTTAATATCTTGGTAAGTTAACATAATCGTGTTCTTTGCAGCAGCAAATCCTGCATTTGGCAAAGGGCCAATGCCACCTAAAGACCAAGGACAATAACCATTTGCATTAGCTAGATTAAAAGAAATTAAACCATTTGAACCAATAACACAATTTGAATAATTGCTACCATAAAAACTAAATGGGAAGCCAATGTTCACTGACCCTGACCATGAATCATCTGATAAATTTACTTGCGAAGGTGCGTTTAAGTATAAACCTGCAACTGGGTTACCACCACCAGCATTACAATTAGTAATAACCACCGATTGACCTGGACATACTGTAGCATCTTGACCAAGGCACAATTGGAGTTGAGCATTAGTTGTAAAAGAAAAAACAGTTAGTACAAGAAAAAATAAAGTGTGAGTTTTGGTAAAAAAAGTTCTGATCATATAATAAATTCTAAATTCAGGTTCTATACGACTTTCTTACTTATTAGTTGCCGAAAGAACTACTCAAAGTTAATTAAAAATAGCTAAAATAATACCTTATTATGATTTCATTAGTAATTCTTACTCATAACATACCTTCCAAAAATTTATTTTGTTCATAATTATTGGTCGTTGGGCTAAAAAACTTATTACATTTGTTTAAAAAATTATAATAACTAACCAATAAGTTTAATATTATGTATCAAAAACAAATCGAAGATTTCATGACGGCTGTTAAGGCAAAGAATTCTCATGAAACAGAATTTCTTCAAGCTGTTCATGAAGTAGCTGAGGCAGTTATTCCTTTTATGGAAGAGCACCCTAAGTATAAATTGGCTAAGATCTTAGAGCGAATCGTGGAGCCAGAAAGAACAATACTATTCCGTGTGCCTTGGTTGGATGATAAAGGAGAAATTCAAGTTAACCGTGGTTATCGTGTAGAATTTAATTCTGCAATAGGACCCTATAAAGGTGGCTTGCGTTTTCATCCTTCTGTTAACTTATCAATTTTGAAGTTTTTAGGTTTCGAACAAGTATTCAAAAATTCACTAACAACGCTTCCTATGGGCGGTGGTAAAGGTGGGTCTGATTTTGATCCTAAAGGTAAATCAGATAATGAAGTAATGAAATTTTGTCAGTCATTTATGACTGAATTGTCTCGTCATATTGGTCCTGATACGGATGTTCCGGCTGGAGATATTGGAGTAGGTGGTCGTGAGATAGGATACATGTTTGGACAATACAAAAGAATCAGAAATGAGTTTACAGGGGTTTTAACGGGTAAAGCAAGAAATTGGGGAGGTTCGTTGATTCGTCCAGAAGCTACGGGTTACGGTACGGTGTATTTTGCCCAAGAAATGTTAGCAAGAAAGAACGATTCTTTTAAAGGTAAAACTGTGTCTGTTTCTGGATCTGGTAATGTGGCGCAATATGCTTGCGAAAAAGCAACACAATTAGGAGCAAAAGTAGTAACGCTTTCAGATTCTGAGGGCTATATTTATGATACTGATGGAATTGACGCAGCTAAACTTGCGTTTGTTATGGAATTGAAAAACGTTAAACGAGGAAGGATTTCTGAATATTTAACTCATTATCCAAACGCTAAATTTATCGCTGGGAAACGTCCTTGGGAAGTTAAGGCAGACATTGCTCTACCTTGTGCTACCCAAAATGAATTGAATGGTGAAGAGGCTAAGGTATTACTTTCAAATGGTGTAATTTGTGTAGCTGAGGGAGCAAACATGCCATCAACGCCAGAAGCAGTTACAGCATTTCTTTCTGCTAAAATTTTATTTGCTCCAGGTAAAGCATCCAATGCTGGTGGGGTAGCAACTTCAGGATTAGAAATGTCTCAAAATTCGTTGCGTATGTCTTGGCCTGCTGAAGAAGTGGATCAAAAATTACATGGTATCATGGTTTCAATTCACAAGGCATGTGTTGAGTATGGAACAGATAGCGATGGTTATGTTGACTATGTTAAAGGAGCCAACATTGCAGGATTTGTAAAAGTGGCTGATTCAATGATTGATCAAGGCTTGGTTTAATATTGATAAACCTTCAAATTTTAAAAAAGCTCAATTTTATTGGGCTTTTTTTTATTAATTTATTAGTTTCATAATCTTGGTTCTAAATCGAATCATGTATTCCATTAAAATTCTAGCTAGGTTCATATTTAGCTTCTTTCCTATAAATAGTAATAAAAAAAGTAACCTTTATTAGTATACAGGTTTGATATTATGTTAATAGTTCTTATGACATAGTATAATTAACCATTTAAAAATTAAGCCATGAAAAAGTTAGCATTTATTTCCGGCGCAGTAGTTACTAATATGGCATTAGTTTTATCAATCATTTCTGAATTCAACCCAAACAATATTCCATTAAGACAAGCAGAATGGTTTAATGGGTTTAATATTACTTTTTTACTTCCTAATAGCATCCCTGGGATTACAATTTTCTACGGTTGTATTATTGGATTAGTATTTATTAATATTTTATTAGTAAAATCGTTGAAAGCAAAAAGTATTTCTTCAATATAAGAACGTAAAAAAAAGGCCATTTATTACTCATCTTTTTTCAGCAATTAATTTATGGTAGTTCCATGAATTAATTGCACTATTTTCGATAATTTTGCGCTAGATTAATCTTGATAAAACTTGAAAGAATATACTATAGAATTTGATGCCGTTGGATTCGATAACGCTGAGCTTCTAGCGATATATCAAAAACTAATCACCCCCCGATTGATTGAAGAAAAAATGCTAATTCTTCTTCGTCAAGGGAAGATTTCAAAATGGTTTTCTGGTTGGGGGCAAGAAGGAATTTCTGTTGGAACTTGTTATGCGATGGATACGGACGAGTATATTCTTCCCATGCATAGAAATTTGGGGGTTTTCACAACACGAGATATTCCATTATCAAGGTTATTTGCGCAATTTCAAGGAAAAGCGGACGGATTCACTAAAGGAAGAGATCGATCTTTTCATTTTGGAACTCAAGAATACAAGATTGTTGGAATGATTTCTCATTTAGGACCTCAATTAGGCATCGCAGATGGGATAGCACTTGCACATAAAATTCGCGGAGAAAAAAAAGCAACTCTCGTATTTACTGGCGATGGTGGTGCTTCTGAAGGTGATTTTCATGAGGCCTTGAATGTCGCTTCTGTCTGGGACCTTCCTGTTATTTTCTGTGTGGAAAACAATGCCTGGGGTTTATCTACTCCCTCTAGTGAGCAATTTAGATGCAAGCAATTTATCGATAAAGGCATTGGCTATGGAATGAAAGCAATTCAAGTCGATGGAAATAATATATTGGATGTTATCCGCGCTGTCCGTTCGATTAACGAGGAAATCAGGGTAGACCCGAAACCGGTTCTATTGGAATTAATGACGTTTAGAATGCGTGGACATGAGGAAGCATCTGGAACAAAGTATTATCCCGAAGGACTTCAAGACGAATGGGAAAAACGTGACCCGGTTGTTAATTTTGAAGTATTTCTGAAATCAAAAGGAATTTTGACGGATGAGTATGATGAATCATTGAAAAGTCAAATTAAAAATGATATTCAAGTCGCTTTCGATCATGCAAATGATCAGAGCGATATTATCCCTAATGTCGCTAACGAGTTAACGGATGTATACGCCCCACATCTTTTTACACCAACGAACGCCAGCGAAACGACAGAAGAAATTAGGTTTATTGATGCAATACAAAATGGATTAAGGCAATCCTTAGAGCGTTTTCCCTCATTAATTATTATGGGGCAAGACATTGCTGAATATGGTGGCGCTTTTAAAGTTACGGAAGGTTTTGTAGATGAATTTGGAAAGGAACGAATTCGAAATACGCCCTTGTGTGAATCAGCTATTTTAGGTGCCGGACTTGGTTTGTCAATCGCTGGAATGAAAGCAGTTGTTGAAATGCAATTTGCTGATTTCGTAACTTGTGGATTCAATCAAATCATTAATAATCTAGCAAAGATTCATTGGAGGTGGGGACAAAATGCTGATGTTGTGGTTCGCATGCCAACGGGAGCAGGGGCAGCTGCAGGTCCTTTTCATTCTCAAAGCAACGAAGCGTGGTTTTTTCATACTCCTGGATTAAAAATTGTTTATCCATCTAATCCCTTTGATGCAAAAGGATTATTAAATGCCGCGATTGAAGATCCAAATCCTGTCTTGTTTTTTGAACATAAAATGCTCTATCGAAGCGTAAAAGGAAATGTTCCAACGGATTATTATACACTAGAAATCGGTAAGGCAAATGTGGTGAATGAAGGGAAGGATATAACGATAATAAGCTACGGTGCAGGAGTTAATTGGGCGCTTGAAGCCATGGAATCTTTTCCTGAAAATTCGGCTGAAATTGTTGATTTAAGAACCTTGTTACCCTTGGATACTGAAACTATTTATAAGGCTGCTAAGAAAACGGGTAGGGTGATCGTTTTACACGAGGATTGCTTGATGGGTGGAATTGGAGGTGAAATCTCAGCGCTAATTATGGAAAATTGCTTCGAATTTTTAGATGCTCCTGTTAGTCGAATTGGTTCAATGGATACACCGGTTCCCTTCGCTGCAGATCTCGAAAAGCAATTCTTGCCTCAAGAACGTTTTCTTAAAGCGATTGAAGCTATTTTGGCGTATTAATTCACTGCATTTCTTGGATGAAAAGAAAGTATCGCTTCTTTTAAATAACGTTGGTCTAAGTGGGTGTAAATTTCAGTGGTTGTAATTGATTCATGGCCAAGCATTTCTTGTATGGCTCTTAGATTAGCTCCGCCTTCTAATAAATGGGTAGCAAAGGAATGTCTAAAGGTATGTGGCGAAATCGTTTTTTGAAGTCCAATTCGTTCAGCTAAATCTTTGATGATGGTAAAAATCATAACTCGGGTCAGTTTTCCCCCTCTACGATTCAAAAAAACGACATTTTCATCTCCTTTTTTAATATTTTGATGCCGACGAATATGGTCATTGTAAATTGATATTTCTTTTTCAACACTTGCTGAAACAGGTACTAATCGTTCTTTATTTCCTTTACCAATTACACGAATGAATCCTTCTTCAAAGAATAGATCGGAAAAGCGAAGGTTCACTAATTCTGAAACACGTAGTCCGCAACTATACAAGGTTTCAATAATTGCCTTGTTGCGATGAGATTCGTTTTTACTCATGTCTAGGGCATCAATTAGTCGATCAATCTCCTCAATCGTGAGTACTTCAGGAAGTTTTCTCCCAACTTTTGGTTGGTCTAATAATTCGCTTGGGTCAACGGTGATGTAGTTTTCTAAGAGCAGATAGCCATAAAATTGCTTGATTCCTGAAATAATTCGTGCTTGTGTACGCGCACTCAATCCCAAATCATAAAGTGCAGCAATAAATAATTTTAAGTCTTGATAGCTTATTTGTTCTGCATTTTTATCTATTGAAACACTAAAATCATGTAATTTAGCCACATCGTTTTGGTAGGCGAAAATCGAATTTTCTGCTAATCCTTTTTCGATTTTTAGGTATGATACAAATTCTTTAATGTAGCGATTCCAACTTGACAAGGATGAAAATTTTAATTATTAATGGTCCAAATTTAAATTTAATTGGAACGCGTGAAACATCAATCTACGGAAATCAATCATTTGATGATTATTTTCTTACCTTAAAATCAACATCTGATCTTGAGTTACACTACTTGCAATCAAATGTTGAAGGTGAGTTGATCAATTTTCTCCAAGAAGCGCGTGTCGATGGTGTGATTCTAAATGCTGGCGCCTATACGCATACAAGTATTGCTATTCGTGATTGCATTGCTGCAATAGGAATTCCTGTGGTTGAGGTTCATATTTCTGACATTTCTAGTAGAGAATCGTTTCGCCATAATTCGCTGTTAACACCCGTTTGTGTGGGCTGTGTTTTTGGCTTTGGACTAAAAGGTTACGAGATGGCCTTGTCGTATTTTCGATAAGTATTTTTAGCGATTGAACTTTTTTAGGGCTTACCTGTAAGGAAGTAAAACCTTTAATCGTTCGTTTATGAAAAATCTAGCCCTTTTTATCGGATTAATTTCCTTTTCTTTTGTTGCACAAGCTCAGCAAAATAGAAAAATTCAATTAGTTATTCTTTTTGATGCTTCAAATAGCATGGATGGTTTGTTAGATCAAGCAAAATCAAAAATATGGGCCATCGTGAATGATGCAGGTGGCTTACGATACCAAGGAACAACCCCAGTACTTGAGATTGCCATGTATGATTATGGAAATTCGGGCATCTCATCTGTTGATAATTATGTGCGAATGCAAACTAATTTCACGACAGATTTAGATCTTATTTCCGCTAAGCTTTTTGGTATTAGAACCAATGGTGGTGAAGAATATTGCGGCGCGGTTATTCAAAAATCATTGCAACAATTGAATTGGTCAAATGATCCTAAGGACTTAAAACTTATCTATATTGCGGGTAATGAACCCTTCAATCAAGGTCCCATTAGCTACAAGGAAGTTTGTAATGAAATCCTTAAAAAAGACGTGATCGTAAATACTATCTATTGTGGCGATTATCAACAAGGTATTAGAGAATTTTGGAAAGATGGCGCAACATGTTCAAATGGAGCATATTTTAATATTAATTCGAATGATAAAATTACTTCCATCGCGACACCTTATGATGATGAAATTTTTCGTTTAAACCAATCACTGAATGGCACTTACATTAGCTATGGCTTTTCAGGTAATCTCAAAAAGGAAAGCCAATTAAAAGAAGATAACAATGCCTTGAATCAAAATATTAGTGTCGCTTCAGAAAGGGCGATTGTAAAATCTAAAGGCAGTTACAACAATGCTTCTTGGGATATAGTCGATGCCTATCGAGCTGATTCTACCAGTATCTTAGACTTAGAAGAACGAGCAATGCCTGCTGAATTAAAAGGTAAGTCTGATGAAGATATTAAAAAATATATTGCGGATAAAACAATTGAAAGAAGCAACATTCAAGCAGAAATTGTACAATTAGCATTACTTAGGGATGATTTTATTGCCAAAGAGAAAGCTAAATTAAGCGAATCTGGTACAAAAGATGATTTCGGTTCAGCCATGAGTAAAAGCATTAAAGAAAAAGGAAAAGAAAAAGGATTCGAATAAGTCATTATTCTGTGAACTATAATGAATAAGGAATGTTTTTTTGATAACTTTGTTTAAATTGTTGTTATGGTTAAGGACGATAAAATTAATTATCTGAATATTGGTTTAATGTTGGTCACCATGGTTTTGGCCTACTATTTTCCTTTTGAAACGTTCTTATTAGCTTATGCTTTTCTCGGTCCTTTACATTACTTAACGGAGATTAGTTGGCTGCATGATCGTCAATATTTTACCAAGGGAAAATATGATTTCATTCCGCTTTTACTCATTGGAATTGCCCTGTCTTATGCCGCTTTTGCAAAAGATGCCGGCTTTGACATGGAATTTTATAATACGTTTGTTGAATTAGGCTTATTCGATAAATTACTAGTTCTTGCGCTGTTTAGTTCTTTACTCTTTGCTTTCGTTAAAAATTTACCAGTCAAAATATTTAGTATTCTATTCTTATTTATATTTATTTCCGGATGGTTTAGTGAGGATAATAAAGAGATGAACCAAAGTAGCACGACTGTATTTGCCCTGACATCTTTGCTTCCAACATTAATTCATGTGTATGTATTTACCGGATTATTCATGTTATTTGGTGCCTTGAAGTCCAGAAGTAAAACGGGACTTATGTCTGTTGGCGCTTTTATTATTTTGCCGATTATTTTAATTTTTGTTATTCCTGTTAAACCAAAAACAAATTATATTTCTGCATACGGAAAAGAGGCATACTATGCCGATGGGGATGGTTTCTTTAGTACAAATGCATCTATTTTGGACCATTTTAATTTAATAAAATCGCCAGTTTATACGAACAAAGATTTTGTTGCATTTGTAAAGAAAAAGGATATCAAGAATGAGTTAGAAAAAAACAATGTCATTACGCAAGCGAACTTGAATTTGTTAGTGGATAGTCTTTCTAAAATTCCGAATAAACCGTACTTGATTAATAAACAGCCCTTGGATTCAAAATTTCAAGTGGATAATATTCTGTTACTTTTTGATCAAAACGGAATGCTAAGTGAATACCAAATGAAACCAATCCCCGCAAAATTATTTACCGGTTTCTCCTTGGAAAAATATGCTTCGATTATCTATAATTCAACTATCGGCATCATGCTCATGCGTTTTATTGCTTTTGCGTACATGTACCATTACCTAAATTGGTTTAGTAAAACGGAGGTGATTCGTTGGCATAAGGTGCCCAAGATTCGTTTTGCAGCGGTACTTCTTATTTGGCTTGCGGCTTGTGGTTTATATGCGTACAACTATGCATTAGGTTTAAGCTTTTTATTCTTCCTAAGTTTTACGCATGTTCTTTTAGAATTTCCTTTGAACATGGTTTCTATCGTTGGGATAGGAAAAGAAACAATGTCTATTGTTAAAAACGGTTTTAGGAAATCGGCTTAATTTAAATTTTTATCAAATCTCAAAAAATGAAACTATTAATTACGTTATTTGTATTGTCCTTAAATTTTTTAGTATCAGCCCAATCTGAGGCTTCTTTGGTTGTCTCGCTTGAAGACGGTCGCTACATGCTTTCCAAGGAGGGTGCCTCTTACTTTGCAAAGTTATCCTTGGACTGTACCAATAAACCAGCTCCTCATTATTTTTATAAGGCTTTGCGCTTAAAAGGTGAGGAAAAAGGTCCAAAGGATTATTGGCCATCTTTCTATGGTTGTTTCGATTGGCACTCAGCCGTTCACAATCATTGGGCAATGGTAAAATTACTTAAGCTTTATCCTACCATTCCTGAGGCCAATGCTTTACGCGATAAGTTAGAATTAAGTTTTAATGCAGAAAATATCAAGGAAGAATTAGCGTATCTGATGTCCCACGAAGAGGGTTTTTTTGAATTTCCTTATGGCCAATCTTGGTTGTTAAAAGTGGCAGATGAATTAATTAAGTGGGATGATCCTACTGCAAAAAAATGGCTAAAAAATTTACAGCCTCTGGCTGATTATATTGTCATGGTGCATACAAAGGTATGGCCGTCTATTAATTCTGTTAAAATGTCAGGAAGTCATGACAGTCCTGCAATGGGACTTTCTTTTGCCTATGATTATGCGGTAAGTTCAAAGAATAAAAAATTAAAGGAAATCGTTTCAAAGGCAGCTATTCGTTTTTATGGTGATATCGCCAATGCTCCTTTAAATGATGAGCCATTCAACTATGATTTTATGTCTGCTGGTTTATTGGTAACAGATTTGATGCGAAAGGTCTTAGCTCCTAAAGCTTATGTTAGTTGGTTAAAGAGCTTTTCTCCTGAATTATTTATTCCAGGAAAAGTAAGTATCCCTCTCAAGTTAGATCGAGTAGATAAACACGATGGTTATGAATCGCATTGGGATGGGTTTCATTTAAATCGAATTTGGTGCTTAAATGGCATTCTTAAAACCCTTCCAGCGGATGCTTTAAGCAAGGAGGCAAAATCAGAATGGGTTAGTGCAATGAATGGAATGTGGGATTATGCACAGGAAAGTATCGGAAAAGGAAATTATGATATTGATCACTGGCTTTCTACTTTTTCTGTATTTGCTTTAATTGGTTATGAATGATCATTTGATGTTGAAATCCTTTGTTCAAGGTCGTCAATAAATTGATCGAGATTTTCTGGTGAAATAAACAATTCATTCCCGTTATGGTAATATATGATAAGGCCATCAAGTGCTAAACTTAATTTCCAACCGATATACAATCCTTTATTTTTTTCAATTTTTTTAATAGTTTGGTAAGCAATTTTCTTAACTATCCACCCGCTTGAACATCGCAAATAATCGTTGTGAAGAAGGTAGCTTGTGGTGTAGTACAAGGATATCAAATAGGCTAATGTCAAGGTTAAGATACTTGAAATAACGAGGGCAGCATAAACGCCTTCTTGATGAAATGTTGTTAGCGAAATTAGCAGGTCTAATGAAGCAATAAGGATTAAGCTAGCTTTGTAAACCCAATCTACTTTTGATGAATACCTTATCACCAAGCAAATAATGGTCGATCTTGCATTAATAAATTAACAGCGCCTTTAATTCTTATCAATTGGGCATCATCATTCCTATGGATTAATGCTTCGTCGATTAACTGAACCATTTTTTCAATTTCAGTTTCATTAACACCTCTTGATGTAAGCGCTGCAGTTCCAAGCCTTATTCCCGAAGTGATAAATGGTGATTCAGTGTCAAAAGGCACCATGTTTTTGTTGACTGTAATATCTGCTTTTACCAGGCTATTCTCAGCATCTTTTCCGTTAATGCCTTTGCTGCGTAGATCAATGAGCATACTGTGGTTATCGGTACCTCCGGAAATAATGGTATACCCTTTTTGAATAAATGAATTTGCCATTACACTCGCATTGAGTTGGACTTGCTTCATGTACGTGGTAAATTCAGGTGCCAACGCTTCGCCAAAAGCAACTGCTTTTGCAGCAATCACGTGTTCTAATGGGCCGCCTTGAATTCCTGGAAAAACCGCAGCATCTAGTAAAGCTGCCATTGATTTTGGATTGCCATTGTTCCATTTTAATCCAAATGGATTATCAAAATTAGTTCGCATCATGATAATACCACCTCTTGGACCGCGTAATGTTTTGTGAGTGGTGCTGGTCACTATATGACAATGACTTAATGGATCATTTAATAATTTTGCTGCAATTAATCCTGCAGGATGGGAAATATCAGCTAAAACAAGCGCGCCTACTTCATCTGCTACTTTTCGTATTTTGGCATAATCCCAATCTCTTGAATAAGCTGAGGCACCACAAATAATCATTTTCGGTTTAACGCGAAACGCGGTTTCTTCTAGGGCGTCATAATCAATAAGCCCAGTTTCTTTTGATACGCCGTAAAAGTGTGGTTGATAGAGTTTACCCGAAAAATTAACGGGAGAACCATGCGTAAGATGTCCACCATGCGATAAATCAAAGCCTAAAATCTTATCGCCAGGATTTAGACACGCAAGAAATACGGCAGCATTTGCTTGTGCTCCAGAGTGTGGTTGTACATTCGCCCATGTAGCACCAAATAATTCGCAAAGGCGATCAATAGCGAGTTGCTCTACTTTATCGACTACTTCACAACCACCATAATAACGCTTCCCCGGCAACCCTTCTGCGTATTTGTTCGTGAGTACGCTACCCATGGCTTGCATTACTTGATTACTCACAAAGTTTTCTGATGCAATGAGTTCAATCCCATTGAGTTGACGTTTATTTTCTTCATTAATTAAGTCGAATATTATTTTGTCTTTCATGTTTTATTTTAATACGTGCGATGAATGATTTATGTAATATATTTTATGCAGGCCTTCCACTAAATTTACTTCTGGTTTTGAGCCTGCTATTTTCATTAATTGGGACGAGCTACCAACTCTTCTTTCCACCTCGTAGTCGTATCTCTTTTTCGGGGCATCAATATAATTTATAGCGGATGTTGAATCCGTTATTTTTTTGATGTTTTCTGCTAAATCTTTGATTGACCACTCTTTTTCGTTGGCTATATTTATAATATGCGAGCCATTAATGCCCAATAAGTTCACGCAAGCATCTACGGTGTCATCGATATAGGTAAAATCCCTTGTTTGCGCTCCATTTCCATATACTGTAATGGGTTCGTTATTGATCGCTTGTTCAAAAAAACGAGGAACTACCATTCTATTGTCTTGGTTATGACCGTATACATTAAAAAAACGAAGTGAAATAACATTTAATCCTCGCTCCTCATGATGGGCCGCAAGGTAAATTTCATTGTAGCGCTTAGCCATTGCGTATGAAGTTCTTGGGTCAACTAATACATCTTCCGAAAGTGCACTTTTTAAAATCGCACTATGACTGTAAATCCCACTTGTTGAGGCGTAAAGCAAATATTTAATGTTATTAATGGATGCGGCTTCTACAACATTTCTTGTCCCTATTACCTCTACATCCATTGTTTCTATAGGTTGGTCTGCCACAATATCAACACCCAAAACCGCAGCGAAGTGGTAAATTGCGTCGCAATCTTTAGATGCATTAAGCACTAAGTCAGCATTCCTTACATCCCCTTTGAAAAAGGTAATATTTTTGAATGATTTTTTATCGAGCTTATTTCCGCGTAAAAGGTTATCAAGTACATTTATTTGATGACCTTGTTCAAGCAGTCTTTTGACTAAGTTGCTTCCGATAAATCCTGCACCTCCTGTTACCAAAATTTTCATTGGATATAATTTAGATTCTACAAATATCTTAATAAAAATTGATATCAAATAACGGGTGCTACTCGATTCAATTAATTTTCTTAATGAAAGACAAAAAATGTGTGTATTGGTTTATTTCAGTATTAAAAATACCTGTTTCATCCAATCCATCTATTCTTACTCTTCCTGATGCATGAATAATTTTATTATTTTCTTGAATGATGCCTACGTGAATAATTTTACCGTCTTTATTTTCAAAAAAGGCAAGATCATTTTTTTGATGATTTCCAAACGTTATTGCCGTACCAATTTCTGCTTGTTGGTAGGCATCCCTTGGTAGATTTATTCCGCTTAGCCTAAAAAATAATTGTGATAATCCTGAACAATCTATACCGAAAGATGACTTTCCTCCCCATAAATAAGGGGTGTTGATTAAATTTAATAAAACAATATCACGATTTAATTCTTTAGCATCAGCTGGACAATCAAATGAGTAATCGCCAATTTTAAATGATGGAGAAGGACCAATAAAACTTCCGCAACTGATGGTTTGATTCCCCCAAGGTGTGGTGATTTGTTTATTAATATTTTGTTGATTTATATACGTTTCCTGCCAATTTAGTGTGTCTTCATCAGACAGAGGAAGTAAATGTTTACTATCAACAAATCCCTTGTAATCATCTACTAAGGTTGTTACTTCAACCCAAGGACCTAAAATTGAATGTATTTTTACAATTTCGCCAAAAAGCAGCTGGCTTATCATTTCGGCACTATCTTTTGGTTCTTTTCTTAACGGACTAACGCTAACCAAACAAAAGGCATGTTTTTGATCGAGGGCTTGAAATTTCATTTATTAATTGTGGTAACCAAATATAAACAAAGTCTTTTAATATTGAGTAAATTTGTAGAATAGCTTTTTTTATGTCAGAAAAATTAATTTTAATTACGAATGATGATAGTGTTAACGCTAAAGGGATTCGTTCATTAATACAAACTGCAAAACAATTTGGTAGAGTAGTGGTAGTTGCTCCTGATAAAGCTCAATCGGGTATGGGACATGCCATAACAATCAATCATCCTTTACGATTACACCGAGTTGATTTATTCGATGGTATTGAATCCTATGCCTGTTCAGGAACGCCTGTTGATTGCGTAAAATTAGCGATATATGAAGTACTTAAATGCAAACCTGATTTATTGCTTTCAGGTATAAATCATGGTGAAAACACATCAACTAATGTATTGTATTCAGGCACCATGTCGGCAGCAATTGAAGGCGCTATGGAAGGCATTCCCTCTATTGGATTTTCATTGGCTGATTATGCCTCAGATGCAGATTTTTCGCATTGTGAATTTTACCTTAAAAAAATTATTCATCAAACCTTAATGAGTGGCTTATCTGCAAATACTTGTTTAAATGTAAATATTCCGAAATTAAGTTCAGCTAAGATAAAAGGAATCCGTGTTTGTACCCAAGCACATGCATTTTGGGCGGATCGTTTTGATAAACGATTGGATCAATTTGGCAACCCTTACTTTTGGTTAACAGGCGATTTCGCTGAAGCTAACCCAAAAGAGAATACTGATTTAGAGGCATTGAAAAATGGTTATGTCAGCATTGTACCAACTCATTTTGATTTAACAAATTATGAATCCATTAAAGCTATTGAAGACTGGAAATTATGAAAATCAACATTAAAAAAAATCATTTTATAGGTTTTGGAATCGGTATTATTTCTCCTTTTATTTTCCTGCCAATTGTATTATTTATAATCGGGCTAATTCAACACGTTAATTATAGTGTTTTGTGGCATCAGTTCCTTGACTATCCCGTCTATATGAGTAAATATATTTCGTTGGCCTTAATTTCAAATTTACTTTGGTTTTATTTGTTCTTAAATCGCGAGAGTTATGATGTGACAAGAGGAATTATATTAGCAATGTTATGCTTTATTCCTTTTATGATTTATGTCAATTTATTTTAATGTCTGAAAAGAAAATCTTTATTATTGCAGGTGAGGCATCTGGTGATTTACATGCTTCAAATCTTATAAAAGAATGGAAAATATTGCTTCCTGGAACCTTGTTTTCTGGATGGGGTGGTGATAGAATGGAAAAAGAAGGAACAACTATTCATAAGCATATAAGGGATCTTTCCTTCATGGGTTTTCTTGAGGTTTTATTAAATCTTAAGACAATTCTTAGAAATATTAAAATTTGTAAAAATCAAATACAATCTTTTCAGCCAGATGCGATAGTTCTTATTGATTTTCCTGGTTTTAATTTACGTATTGCAAAGTGGGCAAAACAAAACAACATACCTGTTATTTATTATATTTCACCACAAATATGGGCTTGGAAACAATCTAGAATTAAATTGATCAAGCGAGATATTACTAAGATGTATTGTATTTTACCTTTTGAAAAGAAATTTTATTCATCATTTGATTTTGAGGTTAGCTATTTAGGCCATCCTCTATTAGATGAAATTATTAATTTTAAGTCTAAGGCATCTAGCTTTGCTCTGTCTACGGAGAAACCTATTTTAGCTTTACTTCCTGGCAGTCGTATGCAAGAGGTAAAAAGAAAACTTCCATTAATGATTGAGGCATCTAAAGCTTTTCCTGATTATCAGGTGGTTGTTGCATGTTCCTCAACTATTGACCAATCTTTTTACCGCAGTTGGGCAGATGATTCTGTTTTATTGGTGGTAGGGAAAACGTATGAAATTTTAAACGAGGCGAGTATGGCGCTTGTAACTTCAGGAACAGCTACATTAGAAGCTGCTCTTTTCCAGGTCCCTCAAGTAGTTTGCTACAAAAGTTCAGCTATATCTTACCGAATTGCTAAATCATTGGTCAAAATAAAATATATTTCATTAGTAAACTTAATTATGAATAAAGAAGTCGTCACCGAACTTATTCAAGATGCCTGTGCTGTTGAAAACATGAAAAATGAATTACTGCTTTTGGAAACGAATCAGCCAAAACGAACTGCTATGATTAATGATTATAAATCCTTATCGTCCATGTTAGGAGAAAATGGTGCAAGTAAAAGAATTGCAACAGATATAATTGAAACTTTTTTTCAAAATAAAGGTAATTAATACGCTTAAAATTTTAAAATTACCTTGCGCTATCTATTCTTATTTTTAGTTTTTTCTTTCTTTTCTGCTGGTTTTACTCAAACCATGAAAATTGGGCTATTTACTAATTTTGAACTAAAAAAGATCAAAATCAATAAAGCTGTTGGGAACTATCATGTGATGGCCGATTCGGTTTATTTAGGTTTAGTATGCGTTAATGACATCATGGAGGTCATGTTTATTTCTTCCGGAAATATGAGCATCAATTTCAAAGGAAAAAAATATATTTCCATAAAGAAAGTTACGATTTCCCCTTTGTTTGAGGAGCAATCTATTCAGTTTACTGGTATATCCCCAACGTTTACAGCTCGCCAATATGAGGGTGATTTTGAAATTAATGCTATGAAATCAGCTCTATGTGTTATTAATTTAGTTGATATGGAAACCTATCTTGAGGGAGTAATTGAATCAGAGTGTGGTGTTTCTCAGAAATATGAATACTATAAAGCTCAGGCGATTGTTAGTAGAACTTATGCGGAAAAAAATAATCGTAAACATATTTCGGAAGGATATCAATTGTGCGATAAGGTTCATTGTCAGGTTTACCATCACAAAAGGACTAGCAACACTTCAATTGATTCGGCTGTTTGTCACACAAGAGGTCAGGTTTTATTGTTATTAAATGGAGATTTTGCACCCACTTTTTTTTCTGCTAATTGTGGAGGACAAACGTGTAGTCCCGAGCAAGTTTGGGATGAAAAAATTGAAGGTCTAAATGCTTTTCAAGATACCTTTTGTATCTACACTAAACAGGCAAAATGGACCAAATCAGTACCAATTTCTGATTGGATTAGTTTCGTGGTCGATAAATATAACTTTCCAATCGATGACAGTTTAAGTCTACAATTACTTTATAATTTTTCGCAGGGAGAACGCCAGGCTTTCTATCTTCATCCTGGATATGGGATTCCTTTGCGTGATTTAAGAGAGAGATTTAAATTAAAATCAACTTTTTTCAGTGCTAAAAAAGAAGGGGAATTTATGGTGCTCAAGGGTCGTGGATTCGGACATGGTGTAGGTTTGTGTCAGGAGGGAGCAATGAAGATGGCAAAAAATGGCTACACTTTTGATCAAATTATTGAATACTATTTTCCAGATTTTTTGATATCGAAAGTTACTTGTAAGTAATTACAAAGATTTCTTCATTTTCTTTTTTAAAGAACTTTTTTGATCGGGCATACGATTCCAAATAGTTTAAATCGGAAAGTCTTTTTAAAGTGTACTGCGTTTTGGTTAACTGTTCATGCATCATTTTATTCTGCGAACTTATTTCACTTCGCTTATTTAAATTATGAACCAATGAGAAAACATCTGTATCATCTAAAAACAGCATGTAAATTACAAATATAAAAATAGTGATGGTGTATTTGTTTTTAAGAAAAACGGGAATTTTAGCCATAGTTCAAAGTTACTATAGCTTATTCTATTTTTAAATTGTTTGGAATAAAGTTATTAAATAGAACTTGTTTATCTTTTTACACAGCTCGAAAAAGGATCCCCTTCAATTAGATCCCTAAAGTCTTTCTCGAATTGGAACCAAGGATCAACCGCGCGTAGGATTCCGCAGGCATTATTTAAATTTTTATCGCGCTCGAATAGCAAGTTTGCTGAATACATTATACCATATTTCAAAACTGCAACATCAGTTTCTGTTAACTGAACACTATTTCCTAGCTCATTTGTAAAGACATTAGTATATTTCCCGTCAAACTCTTGACGCACATATTTCATTAATTTTGGAATTTCAGTAGACCAAATGAGGTTGGCTGCTTTTACATTTTTAGTTTTATATTTTAGGTAGGCGTCAAGAAAGTTTATTGCAATTGGATTAAGTGTGGTTTGCTTATATAAATCAATGGCTTCCGATAAATCTGGTAGTTTTCCATCCAAATGAACCTCAATATATTCTTTCAAAATATAAGACTCAAGCGCGTTAACAAAATTTTGATGTTCAACATCGTTTAGAACCCCATTTTTATCGAGTTCGATAGCTGATTGCAAACTAGCTATAGATTCCTCCAAAGCATCTTCAAATTCCGGTTCGGAATTTCCTTCTTTTACTAGGCCAAATAATCCTTTCGCTAAGAATAAATGAGGCGTTGGATCATTAGCATATTTTGGTTTTGCTATAAAATCGGAAGCTCTGAGCGTTAGTTTTTCATAATTCGGTTTAGGTTTTTCTGCATAAAGTGCAGCTAATTCTGGAAATACACTACGCACCGTAATATAATCCTCCACTTCGGTTTCAATCTCAGTTTCATTATCTGAATTTTTATCGAAAACTACTGTTACCGTTATTGTATAATTCCCTAATCTATTAAAGGTAACTTTGATTTTATCGTTGGTTTCGCTAAATCCTTTTTCATAATCCCAATCTTTTCCCTTGCTACCACTAATTGCCCATAAATAACTAGGTTTACCTTTAGTGTTTTTTAAAACACTTTTTAATTCCACTATATTTTCTGGCTTTACGTTTCTTTCATAAACCGGCTCAACTAATCTTTTTGCAGCGGTTATTTCTATCGTTTGAGCACTTAGTGATAAGCAATTAATTAGTGCTATGATGGCGAATAAAATTATTTTTTTCATATCTAAAAATTTGTGGCAAAAGTTTCAAATTCCATGCCGAATTTACGAATTAATTATGACTTGATAATAAGAGGGATAATATTTCTTGTGCAGCTTCAGCTAAAACGGTTCCAGGACCATATATCCCAAATACTCCTTGTTCTTTTAGAAACGAATAATCCTGTTTAGGAATAACGCCACCAACAACCACTAAAATATCATTCCTCTTCATTTCTTTTAATGATTGAATTAAAGCGGGTACTAGGGTTTTATGTCCTGCTGCCAAAGACGAAACGCCAACAATATGCACATCATTTTCTATGGCTTGTTTTGCTACTTCATCGGGTGTTTGAAACAAGGGCCCCATGTCAACATCAAAGCCGATATCAGCAAATGCAGTAGCTATTATTTTTGCCCCTCGATCATGCCCATCTTGTCCCATTTTCGCAATTAAAATCCTTGGCCTTCTACCTTCCAATACGGCAAATTCATTGCATAATTCCTTTGCTTTTACAAATTTTTCATTTTTCATAACTTGTTTTTCATAAACGCCGCTAATCGTATTTATTTTAGCATGGTATCTACCAAATACGCTTTCAAGTGCATCTGATATTTCACCAAGAGTACACCTAGCCAAAGCACATTTTACAGCAATGTCCAACAAATTTTCGTTACCATTTTTTGCTGCAGCCGTTAAACTTGCAAGTAATTCAGTTACTTTTTTAGGGTCTCTCTTAGCTTTTATTTCTTTCAGCTTTTTAAGTTGCTGCTTAAGTACTTCAGTATTATCCACATCACGCAATTCGAGGGTGGATTCTTCGAAATTTGTAAATCGATTTACACCGATAATTACATCTAGGTCTGAGTCAATTCTAGCTTGTTTTTTTGCTGAAGATTCCTCAATTCTCATTTTTGGAATTCCCGTTTCTATTGCATTTGCCATTCCGCCTAAATCCTCTACCTCTTGAATTAAGACTTCTGCCTTTTGGATAAGCTCCTCCGTAAGATATTCAATGTATAAACTACCACCAGTTGGGTCTATAAATTGTGTAATGCCAATTTCATGCTGTAAAAACAATTGGGTGTTTCGCGCAATACGAGCAGAGAAATCAGTGGGTAATGCAATTGCTTCATCCAGGGCATTCGTATGTAAAGATTGGGTTCCACCAAGAACTGCCGCTAAAGCTTCAATGCAGGTGCGCGTTATGTTGTTAAAAGGATCTTGTTCTGTCAAGGACCATCCAGATGTTTGGCAGTGTGCACGTAAAATTAGGGATTTGCTATTCGAGGGCTCAAATGATTCAATTAATTTTGCCCAAAGTTTACGTCCTGCTCTGAGTTTTGCAATTTCGACCTGAAAATTCATGCCAATCGCCCAGAAAAAACTGAGTCTTGGAGCGAATTCGTCAATAGTTAGACCTGTTTTTAATCCGGTCCTAACGTATTCTAAACCATCGGCTAAAGTATATGCGAGTTCAATCGCTGCGGTAGCCCCTGCCTCATGCATGTGGTAACCAGAAATCGAAATTGAATTGAACTTCGGCATATTTTTGGACGAATAAGCGAAAATATCTGCAATTATTTTCATTGATGGCTTGGGCGGATAGATATAGGTATTGCGAACCATGAATTCTTTTAGTATGTCATTTTGTATGGTACCTGCAAGATTTTTTAGATCGGCTCCTTGTTCTATTGCTGCGCCAATATAGAAGGATAAAATAGGTAGAACAGCACCATTCATAGTCATTGAAACTGACATTTCTTCAAGAGGGATATCCTTGAAAAGAATTTTCATGTCTTCGATTGTATCAATTGCAACTCCGGCTTTCCCAACATCCCCAATTACGCGTGGATGATCAGAATCATAACCACGGTGAGTAGCTAGATCGAATGCAACAGATAATCCTTTTTGGCCTCCCTTGAGATTTTTCTTATAAAAGGCATTCGAATCTTCTGCTGTTGAAAATCCTGCATATTGTCTGATTGTCCAAGGTTTTGATAAAAACATAGAGGCGTACGGTCCTCTCGTAAATGGATATTGACCGGATAAATTATCATTAGATGGGTGCTTTTCTTGCAGATGTTCAAATAGATTTGGCACCAAAATTCCATCTGTTATCTCAACGGTTAATTGTTCAACAGTGGCCGAGTTAATCTCGCTACCTCTCCAGTTTATATTTTCAAAATCAAGCCTTTTCATTGTCTAGTATTTTTTCATATCGAAAAGTTTCCATACCAAGGAATAAGGTCTCTTTTTCCCAATTGTTATCCTCGGTATTTGCACTTTGAAACGCATTCATGCCAATTAATTTACATTTCTTTACTTTGAATTCGTTTATTCTTATTTCTACGGTTTTAAGGATCATTCTGTTAATAAGTATCGTTTTTTCAGGTGACTGGAGTTGTTGTTTACTTTCCAATTGTTTGAAAATACTCCAAGCGCCATTTCCGATTTTATCGCTTAAGTTTTCGATATAGAATGAACCACGGTAGGCATCTTTCACTAGTTTAAGGTAACTTTCTTCTTTTAGTATCGAGGATATATTAAGTGCCATTCTTCGTGATAAACTGCTCGATCCTTTCTTACTTTTTTTGTCGTATGGATGTATTAAAAGGTAATCAATTCCGCCAATTACTGCAGAAAGTGCTTCAGTGGTTTGTCGTAGTTGATTCGTATTAGGGTCTTTTAATGATTTATTTGTCCAGCCAATTTCGCTAATAATTTCAAACGAATTAATAGGAAAATCATAAGAAGTTAAAAGTGTTTTTACGAGTTCTTTTAGTGCTCTGAATTTCGCAATTTCTATCATGAAATTATTTCCAACACCTATGTTTAATTGGAATTTGGCATTTGTTTTCCCTTCTAGTAATAGCAATATTTCATGAAGTTGGTCGATCACGTAAGCAAGTTCTTGCTCTGAATTGGCGCCGCATTGCTGTAAAGCAAAACCATCTATTTTGATTTTTACGGGTATTTTTGAGTTAGTAATGATTTTTAAGGTATCGGCTGTGTTATTAATACTTGCAAAATCAACTACAATGAAAAAATTTGGCTCGTCTGTATACCAATCATTCAAGGAATATGATGCAACTAAACTGGTAATTTGAATGTGTGTCGTGATATACTTGAACTCAATTCCCTTAAATAGTTCACTCCAGTTTTGACTCGCTTTCTGTGGCATTATAAATAGGCTGTCTGAACCGTTCATTAATTCTTGCAAGATAATTGTATTGCTTTCTTTTTCCTCTTGCACATCAACTGCAGTACTTATGTTCCAATCATTGTTACTTGTATTGGATGCGGCAGATATTGGCGTATTTAAGTAACTCAAGCCATCTTCAATTGAAATAATTATGTTTTCAATTTTGTCTTCAAAATGTTCAGCAAGGCCCTGCTTTTTCAGTTCATCAAGAACCTTAGCTTTCCAAACAGATTGGTCATTAGTTAAAGGGTGTGAGTCAGTGGCAGACATGATTTTATTTTATTTTTCAAATATACGATAGTTGCTTTAATCTTGGGCGAACCTTATCTAATTAAGAAGCGTAAGCATAATTTTAGTTGTCATTTTCAAATAAACGTCATTATTTATGTGTTATCTAATTATTATTTGACTTTTTGATAATTAAAAAATGTAATTTTATTTTTAATTATATATTGAAATTTTTCATGTCACCAATTTTATCATCATTCTTAGCTGTTCTTAAGAACAAGTCCTTTTTAATAATTTTCTTTTTTGTTCAAGGTATTCATGCACAAGGATGGTTGCCCATGGGAAGTCGTTCGAATGCTTTAGGAAATGCAAGTGTAGCGATTGAGGATGTTTGGGCATATCATCATAATCCCGCTAATTTAGCTTCCATTTCTAAATTTTCTATTGGGCTATCCTATGAAAATAGATTTTTGCTTAAAGAACTTCAATCGCAAGGATTAGTCGTTGTCTCGCCATTAAAAAGAGGTGTATTATCTTTTGGTGTTCAAACTTTTGGCTTTAAAAATTTTCGAACCAACAGACTTGGTCTAGGTTATTGCATGAAATTATCTGAATTTTTATCAGGAGGTGTGCAGCTAAACTATCATCAAATCAGATTAACTGAACCATATGGCCGCAAAAATTCCATTACAGCTGAAGTTGGATTAAAGGCAAGGATTACGGAAAATTGGAAAGTCGCTTTTAGTGTATTAAATATTGGCCGCGCAATGTTATCCGAATATGGTGAGGATAGATTAACCACCGTAATGCGAATAGGCACCCAGTTTAATTTTTCCGATAAGGTTTTTGTTGTTGCCGAAGTTGAAAAAAATATCGAATACCCATTAAGAATAAAGTCGGGTATTGAGTATAACCCAATGAAAAAACTATTTTTAAGGGGAGGTATAGCTACTCAGCCCATTGAGTTGACAGCTGGTTTGGGTTATCGCTTTAAGGAACAATTTCAAATTGACATGGGAAGTGCTTATCATCAAGTCTTAGGTTGGTCGCCTAATTTTTCATTTATTTATCAGGTGAAATAATTATGCATAAGAGGTTACTTGGCTTATTCTTTATTTTTCTTTCTTTTTTTTCTGTCTTTGGTCAGGTTAAAAGCGAGGTGATACAGCAGAGAATAGAATTTATTTCAGAACAGTTGCAATCTGAGTCCATTGATTTGACTAACTACATTGAACAGTTCAATTATTTTTTTGATCATCCAATCAATCTAAATGAAACCAATGGAGAAGATTTGGAAGAATTGGGTCTCTTGACCAGTATTCAGATTAATGATTTACTTCTGCATCGTAAGCTATTCGGTAAATTTATATCGGTTTATGAGCTACAAAGTTTGACTTATTGGGATTTATCGACAATTCAATTAATATTGCCTTTTATACGAATTGAAGATAAATTAGATAATCTTCATATTTCGTTTAAAGAAGCACTTAAAGGCGGTAAATACGAGACCTTCCTGCGCTACCAGCCAATGGTTGAGCAAAAAGGTGGTTATGTCAACGTTTCAGACTCTGTCTTGGCAAATTCTAATAATTATTATAAGGGAAATGGTGATCGATACTACACTAGATTTCGATATACGTATAAAACTAATATCAGTGTTGGTGTAACAGCCGAAAAAGATGCTGGGGAACAATTTTTCAAGGGTACTCAGAAGAATGGTTTTGATTTTTATTCAGCACATGCTTTTTTTAAAGGAGGCAAATACCTTCGCTCTGCGGTTATAGGTGATTATCAGATTCAGATTGGACAAGGTTTGAATCTTTGGTCGAGTTATGCCTTTGGCAAAACGTCAGATTTTGCAACAATGAAAAGGACAGCTATCCCTATTCGCCCTTACACATCTGTAGATGAAGCACGTTTTATGCGCGGTATTGCCGTTGATTGTGGATATAGAAATTTTTCTTTGCTAGCTTTCGCATCTTCAAAACGAGTTGATGCATCTTCCATCCCAGATTCAACTTTTGATGATTTAGAGTTCATTTCAACGATTGATTTATCTGGTTTACATCGTACAAATAGGGAAATCGATAAAATGAATGCACTTCGCGAAAATATCGCTGGGCTAAATTTTAAATATTCAAAAGCCGGTTTAAGAATTGGACTTGCTGGCGTTTATCAAGGATATGATAAACCTTTTAACAAATCCGTTCAGCTATACAATCAATTCGATTTTCGGGGTCAGCATAATTTTTCATATAGCGCTGATTATTCCTATAATATTAAAAATATTAATGTTTTTGGCGAAGTATCAAAAGTTTGGAATACGGATGTTAATCAATTTAAATCTGGTTGGGCAATGGTTCATGGTGCGATGATAGCCCTTGATCCAAAAGCAAGTATTGGTTTATTATATAGAGATTATCAAAAAGATTACCAAACATTCTATAATGCAGGATTCTCAGAGGGAAGTAATACCCAAAATGAACAAGGGCTTTATGCAGGTATTAAGCTTAAACCAGCTACCGCTTGGTCTTTGGTTGGGTATGTCGATATATTTAAGTTTCCTTGGATGAAATATGGCGTAGATGCCTCTTCAAAAGGTCACGAGTTTCTTGTCCAATCTAGCTATAAACCGAATAAAATTTTTGAGATATACGTCAGATATAGGCAGCAATTACGCGAGAAAAATAGTCGGTCTTATGATGGTAATGTTACACCTTTGGAAGATGTTTTACAGCGAAATTATCGATTTAACCTTTCCTATGTCATTAACGAATCTTTTACTTTTAAATCTAGGATCGAATTAGTAAGCTTACACCGAAACAGTTCTGGAAAGAAAACAGGAATGTTAATAGCGCAAGATCTATTGTATAAACCGAAGAGTTTTCCCTTCGATTTTTCATTGCGTTATGCCTTGTTCGATACGGAAGATTACGATACTCGTTTATATGCATTTGAAAATAATGCATTGTACGCTTTTGCCGTTCCAGCATATTATTATCAGGGAAGTAGGGCTTACCTATTAATTCGTTACTCATTTTTGCGCCATTGTGATTTATGGGTAAGATATGGTGTGTTTTTATATAACAATCGTACATCAATTAGCTCCGGTTCGGAGGGTATTTTAGGTAGTCGGAAGACAGATCTTATCGTGCAATTACGGATTACCTTGTAGATTTTTTTATTTTTTTACTTTTATAAGCAAAATAAAACAGTATTTAATACATTGTAAATCAAGCTATTAAATAAAATTCAACTATTTTTTTCTTAAAAAAGTATTTTTCTTTGTTACATTTTTGAACTAGTAGCGTTATCCGTTTTGTAAAGACTGCAAGCTTTACTTTCTCCAGGTTTAACAAATTAAAACTAAGTAACTATGGCTATGAACATGATGTATTTCCAAGACAGTTTACGTCTCGAAGAGGAACACCAGATTATTGAAAAAGCAAAGCTGAATCCTTCTCATTTTGCTCCCTTGTACAAAAAATATTATGAATCTATATTTAGGTACATCAATAAAAGAGTAGACGAAGAGGAGGTGGCTTATGACATTACATCTTGTGTTTTTGTTAAAGCATTAACTAATCTTTGCCGCTATGAATTTCGTGGAGTCCCTTTTTCTTCATGGTTATTCAGAATTGCTAAAAGTGAATTATACCAATCTTTTCGCGACAAAAAAGCGCAGCGAACGGTAAAGTTGGAGACGGTTCAGGTTGCTCAAATAATTGAGGATTTCATCGAAGATTACTCTGAAGAAAATAAAGCTAAATTGCTTAAATGTCTACCTATGTTAAAAGAAAATCAACTGCAATTAATTGAAATGCGATTTTTCGAGAAGCGATCATTTAAAGAAATTGGTGAAATTATAGGATTGACAGAGAATAATGCTAAAGTGAAAACGTTTAGGGCCATAGTAAAATTAAAAGAATGTTTTAACAAATCTAAATAAACGAATATGATAAAAATTTATATCGACAAAAAAGAGGTAACATCAGCTGAAATCAATGCTCGACAAGATTTTAATAAAATTTTAAAATCGTTACCGGAAAAGAAAAGTTGGATTAATCCTTGGTTTTATGGTGCCGTTGGTTTATCCTCAGTAATTGGTGCTATTTCTTTGTATTTTTTGTTGATATAAATTTTTTAATGAAGAATTAACTTTTTCTAAAGCAAATTTTATTTGTTTTGGAATTAATTTGGTTTTTTATTATTACATTTGAGGGTTAATTTAGATAAGTATGAAGTTTTCCACCTTATTTCTATCCGTTTTTCTGGTTTCAACCTTGTTTTCTCAGCACGTTAATTTTAATTCTCAAAAGAATTGGTCTTTAAATAAAAAAGAACTTCTTCTTGGATTTGGTGCGACTCAATTCAATGGCGATTTAGGCGGTGGCCCAACGGAGGGTATTGATTATAGCATGAAAGATATTGATTGGCCTTCAACAGGTTTCAAGGGTATGATTGGATACCGATATCGTTTTCACCCGTCTTTTGCAACGACTACTACACTGAGTTACTTTACACTTAAAGGAGATGATAAGTTATCGGGTGAAGCTATACGTAGAGCTCGAAATTTAAATTTTAAATCAGGTGTTTTTGAACTTCAGCAACGAATTGAATGGATTGCTTTTTCTGTAGAGAAATTTTCTCCAACGTATACACTTCCCGGTAAATCCAAAGGAAAAAATAAAAATCAGCAATATTATTTATTTACTGGTCTAGGTGCTGCTTATTTTAATCCTAAAGCAGAATATAACGGAATAGTATATAACCTACGCGAAATAAAAACGGAAGGTGTATCGTATTCCCCAATTACTTTGACTATTCCTATGGGAGTTGGTGTTCGTTTTGGACTTGGAACTTCTTGGAGATTTGGTATAGAGGCATCTTACGTTAAAACATTTTCTGATTATATAGATGATGTTTCCACTGTTTATGCTGATCCTTCATCATTTACTGCCGAACACGCTCTTGTGGCAAATCCATCAGATTACAGTGTAACACAGAGCACCCCAGGTAATCCTATTGTTTTTAATTGGTTTGGTGCTTCATACCAGCGCGGTGATAATAAACAAAAGGATGCCTATTATCATCTTAACTTCGTAATTACTCGAAATATTACTTACAAAGATTATGGCCGTCAGCGATCAAAGTCTATTTCAAAGTCTTCGGGTAAATATAAAGTTTAAGGTTCTAATTTTATTTCTTCGTTAAAGTTATATGATTTTATATAACGTATTTAGATCCTTTGTTTTTTTACTCCCCGCTGAAAAAGCGCATTATTTTACGGTAGGCCTGTTAAAAATTACATTGAAGCTACCATTTTCTAAGTTAATTTTCAAGAAACTTTTTTGTGTTGAGTCCCCTCTTATCGAGCAAACCATTTTTGGATTAACTTTTCCAAATCCTATTGGATTAGCTGCTGGTTTTGATAAAAATGCAAATTGCTTTAATGAAATGGAATACTGCGGTTTTGGATTTGTCGAAATTGGAACTGTAACCCCGTTGGCGCAGCCAGGTAATGAGCAGCCACGTTTATTTCGATTGAAAAAAGATGAGGCGATTATTAATCGAATGGGTTTCAACAATAACGGAATGCATGCTGCTGTAGAAAATTTGAAAATGAAATGGCCAAATTCAAAACTCATTATAGGAGGTAATATTGGTAAAAATAAAACGACCTTAAATGAAGATGCAACATCAGACTATATTGCTTCCTTCAAGGTGTTATTTGATTATGTTGATTATTTTGTAGTCAATGTATCTTCTCCAAATACTAAGGATTTGCGAGCTTTACAAGAAAAAGAACCATTGAAAAAATTATTAGTTGCCTTGCAGGAAGTCAATGCTACCTTTCCTGTACAAAAGCCACTATTATTAAAAATAGCTCCGGATTTATCTAATGAGCAATTGGATGATATTGTTGAAATAATGCTCAGTATTAAGTTAGATGGTTTAGTAGCTACGAATACCACAACAGATCGTTCTGACTTGAAGGCTAGCTCAGCAATGGTTGAAAATATTGGAGCGGGTGGTTTATCAGGAAAGCCATTGGAAAAAAGATCTACGGAGGTTATTCGCTATATTCACGAAAAATCAAAAGGTGCTTTTCCTATTATCGGTGTTGGGGGAATTCATTCTGTGGAAGATGCATTGGAGAAATTAGCTGCTGGAGCAAGTTTACTGCAAATTTATACCGGATTTATTTACGAAGGCCCTTTCTTGAACAAGCGAATCAATAAAGCTATTTTAACCAAGAAACTGGATGAACAATTCAATTAAAATTATTGAATGCCCTCGAGATGCTATGCAAGGGATAACAACTTTTATTCCGACCGCGGATAAAATCTCGTACATAAATAGCTTACTTAAATGTGGTTTTGACACCATTGATTTTGGAAGCTTTGTTTCTCCTAAGGCAATTCCTCAACTGCGAGATACTGCGCTTGTCTTAAAAGGCTTAGAATTGACCGAAAAGACAAAATTATTGGCTATTGTTGCCAACGAAAGAGGGGCCAAGGATGCCCTTGAGTTTGATGAGATTAATTGTTTAGGATTTCCATTTTCCATCTCTGAGCAATTTCAGCAACGCAATACCAATAGCTCAATATCAGATGCATTTGATTCGGTTTCTCGGATAAAAGAATTATGCTCTCAGAATGGAAAAGAGTTGGTTATTTATTTATCAATGGGTTTCGGCAATCCATATGGTGAAGAATGGAGTCCTAAGTTGGCACTTACTTGGGCGGAAAAACTTGTAAATAAGTTAGGAATAAATACTTTGGCACTTTCCGACACCATTGGTTGTGCAAGTGCTGATAATGTTCGTGGATTATTTGAGCTTTTCAGTAAAGAATTACCTTCCACAGAATTAGGTGCTCACTTCCATGTGAAACCTAATCAGTCTTATTCGTTGTTAGATGCTGCATTTGGAGCGGGCTGCAGAAGATTTGATGTTGCTTTTAAGGGAATGGGAGGTTGTCCAATGGCCAACGATGACTTAACAGGGAATTTAGGCACGGAAGAATTACTGCTTTGGATGGCACTAAATAAAATCGATACTATGCTTGATAAGAATGCATTCTCATTGGCTGAAACAGAAGCAAGGCGATTGTTTGAGATGAATTAATGCGATTATTTTATGACACAAAATAAAGAAATGGAAAAAGTTAAGTCACCTAAGCTACTCTATCGTAGAGGAATTATCTTTTTGATAAGTTTAATTGGGGTAGGTCTTTTGTATTATTTTACTTCCAATCCGAAGAAAAAAATACATGTCCCGCCTAAAATTATTGCCAAGGAGGTAATATCTACCGATTTTAAGGTGAACACTTTCACAGAAGGCACTGAGACCTCTTTATTACAAGAAATCGGAATTTGTGATAGTCTGGAACAAAATCCTAACTTATATCCGTGTTCTCCGAATTTATTTAAGTTTTTTAAGCTCAATCAAAAAAGGAGTTTAAAAGATGGCTTTATTGTCGTTATCAATTCAGATCTTTATAGAGAGCCCAATACTGTATTTGCATCAAGGCGAGTTTTAATCTATGAACGAGAAGGTGGCTATTTGGTTAGTGTCAATAAAATGAAAGGGGATATTATCGAAATGCGGGCAAGTAAAAATTCGGATTATAAGGACTTGATAATTCGCTTTCGCCAAACAAAGTACAATGAGGCCTATCACTGCTTATATCAATGGAAAAAAGGTAGGTACGAATTCGTTAGGTGTGAGGAATTATTTTCTGATTATTGCAAAGGAAAAGTAAAACAAGAACTCATGGATTCTGTTTCCATCGAGGTGAATAAAAAGCTCATAGCAGAGGGTTTTACGAATTAAAATTTTTCGAAAGCGCCCAGTCCAAAAAGTGCGAAATCGTACTTTGCTGGATCCTTATCATCAAATTGTCTGCAAATCGTTATCAGCTCCTCATTGGTAGCCCAATCATTTTGAGTTCTTTTTAGCATCCCTAATTTCCTAGCGATGTTTCCCGTATGGACATCCAGTGGAATATAAAGTTCGGAGGGTTGCATTCCTTTCCAAATTCCAAAATCTACACCTTTTTTTGAATCACGGATCATCCAACGTAAGTACATAATTAGTCGTTTACAGGCAGATTGAGTATGAGGATTCGATACGTGTTTGTCTGACCGTGAAAGATGCTCTATTGAAAGAAATTCCGTTCGAAATTGATTTATAGCAGTTTTTACGTCCTTGTTTTGATCTCCTCCACAAAAAGCACATTCCAAATTACTCGATTTATAAATATGGTGCAGGGAACGAAAAAAGAAATCTAAATCATCGGTGTTAAATGTCCTATGCACAAAATGAAAAGGCTTCTTTTTTGTATATTCCATGATAAAGTCATGGGGTGAATTTCCCATTATCTCCATTAGTTTATTTCCACTATTGATGATGCTTTTTCGATTTCCCCAGGCGATTGTAGCCATTAAAAAACCTATGATTTCAATGTCTTCCTTTCGTGAAAATTTATGCGGAAGTTGAATCGGATCGTGTTCCAAAAATGAAGGGTGCTCATATTGATCTGCTTTGAAATCAAGAAATTCCTTTAGTTCATTTAATTCCATGCGGTAAAAATAGAACAATGTGAATGAGTGGATATCTTAATCTGAAGAAAAATTTTATTTCGTTAGGATTGGATATTTTTCAGGAATCTCTAAGTTATCCTTGAAACTTGTTCCACACACGATATTACTGATTTTTAGTATCGATTTAATGTGTAAATCTAGCACTGCGGTGTAATTGTTTTTCCGGTATCCTCCGAATAAAGCCAGTGTGACAGGTAAGGGCTTTCCAATTTCATTAGAGATTTCGTTCACCCAGTTTGCAAACATTTCTGCACATTTCACCCAATGATAGGTATCACAATTCCATCCCAGATCGTCATCCATGTGGCTGTCAGCACCATGTGCAAATACAACATAATGTATTTTTCCTGATTTAATTAGATTGCCAATCAAAACTAATTTTCTTGCGAAATCAGCTGTGTATTCTTCGTTATTTCCAAATGGATTTACATTGCATCCTTTAGGAATAGCTTTATTTAACAGGGGATTAAATTCTCTCGTATCTTCAATACTATTTCCAAAATGCCCATCTAAATCGAAATATGCACCAGAGAGACCGAATTCCTCATATATTTTAATCGCAGAAATAACTTGCCCTGAAAAGGTACAAAATCCAGATCCGCTACTTGGTCTTGCGTGGTGCATTCCTGATATTGGCGCAAACGACACACTTTCTGGATGCAGGATAGCATGTCGTTTTGCATGATATAAGGATGCATTTGTGTAGCCAAGACTATTGACCAAATTTTTTGACCATGGTAGGCTGTTGGACTTGTAATTCCCCGTTTTATTAAATACATTTTCAACATATTGATTGGTATGCGCTATCTTGAAATCCTTTTTATTTAAAGGTTTGAAATCGCTTTTTAGATCGAGCATTTCAGAAAAGCCTAAGGTGTCAATTCGCTCCATTAGCAATTTTGGCTTTAAGGGCGATTGTGAGAAAGACAAGTCCTTTATATTATCCGTGCACACTTGTTTAGGTGTGTAATAGGTGTAAATTTTTTTGTTTCTTTTCATTGTTGGATTTTTAGTTATTGTTTATAATTATTCGTTTTTGTTGCCATATATTTTCTTGGTTGAATGTTATGCAATTGCTTCTTATGCACTCTTTTATTTTCACGGTCATTGTTTTTTTGTTTTTCATATGGATAAATTGGTTTCTTCTCTAAGACGGAAGAATTGAATGTTGACTTCGGCATTGCAACCTTGCAAGGAATATATTAAGGAGTATTAGGGAGCTAATTTTGTATCAACTTTAAAACTTAAAAGCTATGAAAAACAAAAAAACAATTTATCACTTTATCATTGATAAGAGTGGTTCTATGCACGGGAGTGAAACGCAAACAATTGCAGGTTTCAACACGAATTTAAAAATGATCAGGTAGCACCGATTATTCAAAATTCAAAAGCATCATCCGTTAACTTTTTGAGCCCAATCTCATACATTCCTAACGGAAGCACTGCCTTGTTGGATGCAATAGGAAAATCTATTTACGATATAAAATCTATTTACGGTCCAGAAATCGATCAGGATTTAGCATCTGTTGTTTTAATAATTATTACCGATGGCCATGAAAATGCTTCGCGCTTCTATACTTATCATGATATTGCGCGTATGATTAAAGAATTAGATGCGACAGAAAGGTGGACCTTTAGTTTTCTAGGCGCTGACTTAGACGCCATCCATACCTCAAAAATGCTAAACATTAGAAATGAAAACGTGATGTCATTCAGTAAAGAAAATTATGCTGGGATGATGAATAATGTTAGTGAATCTATGAGAGAATATTCCAAAACCAAGGCAGAAGGAACTACAAAAAAAGATATTTTTGATATCTTTAAAAATAAAGATATAAGAAATAAAGAGTCTTAAGGTATTTTTAAATTTTAAAATGAGTATGGATAAGTTGCTACTTGTCCATACTTTTTATTAATTTTTTTTAAGTAATTTCAACTTATCATTTTAACCCCAATTTTTCTAGAAAAGCATGTTTAATTCCAAGGTTCATTTAATTCGCTCAGACGAATTCATAGAGGAAGATTTTTCTCAAGTAGTTAATTTATTAAAGCAATTTAACGGTCCGATTGAATTTATTTCAGCGGAAACAAATTATTTACAATCTACTCCTCCAGTACTTTCATGGATGTCAAAATTGGAGTTTGAAAAGAAAAACACCCCACAATTTTCTGCTAACCGAGATCAAATTAGTCCTAATTATTCTATGTTTGAATCAAAACCTATGAAAAGTATTGTCTTTCCTGTAGAGGTGCCATCACTTTCATGGGATACGTTTTTTGCCGCTTGCATTGATTATCGTAGGAAGCATAATATTCCAGAAAAAGATCTTGTCATACTGTTAACAGATTTTTCCAATGAACAAAATTGGTTTGCAGGAATTGATTCAACGATGAAAAATTACTTCATACAAACATCAAATTGGCATCACTTTCTTGGAAATTCTATTGATTCACGTTTTCCTATTGCCTATGAAATTGTAGTTTGGTTGTTACGCAGTCAAATGTTTCAAAACAGACAAGAAATTATGGATGGCGTTCATAAAGGATCTACTGGTTGCATGATGGATTTCTGCGAAAACAAAAAAGATATTGTATTAAAGATGCGAACAGCAGATATCTGTAATGATTGCTTGGCGGTAATTCAAAATAGAGAGGTTGATAGACCTTTTGCGAGGCAAGTTCTTGATTCAATGGATGGCATTCGTCAACACATGATGTTCAGGGAGCGCTCAGAGTTCTTGAATAGTCCTAGTAAAATGGAAATCAGAGGATTTATGAAGCGTATTTTTTTAAAAGATTTAGGGGATTTAGAAATACAACTCAATCCAAAAGAAAAAACAATTTACTTATTTTTTCTAAATCATCCTGAAGGAGTTAGAATTGTTGATTTAATAGACCATAAGACTGAAATATCTCACTTTTATGAAACATTTACAAATAGCTATGAAACTGTTCAAATTGGGCAGGCGATAAATTTATTATTAGACCCTACTGAAGGCAATATCAATCAAGTTCTTTCAAGAATACGTGCTAAATTTAAATCAGCAGTGGGTAATAAATTAGCTAATTTTTATACGATTGAAGGAAATCCAGGTGATCCGTTTAAAATTCATCTTAATAGAGAATTAGTAACCATAGAGGAAATTGGTCATCATTAAGCGTTAACTTTGTTTTGCTTGATTCCAAAAATTACAATGAAAAAAAATATTTTAGTTTTATTCCTTTTAATTTCCCTACCCTTTTTTTCACAAACGAAGAAAGATAAAATAGCCCATCAAATCATCGCTTTACATCTAAAGAAATTCGATTTCATGATTTCGAAGCAGTTTGATTCATTGGCATTGCTATTAGATGCTGACCTTAAGTACATTCATTCGAACGGTTGGGTGGAATCAAAAGAGGACTTACTTGCTAATTTAAAAAGTGATAAGTTAGTATACAAGCAAGTTACGGTAAGTGAGACAAAAGTAAACCTCACGCATCATGTTGCTATTGTTAGTGGTAAAGGGCTATTTTCAGTTATACTTGAGAATCAAAAATTAGAAATACCATTAATGTATTCTGAAATTTACGTAAAGAAGAAAGGCAAGTGGCTATTATTGCATCGCCATTCTAATAAATTACCATAGCTTTTAAAGGAAATTACCATCCTGCATAACAAGTTTTCTATCCGCCATTTGTGCTAACTTTTCGTTGTGTGTGACAATAACAAAAGTTTGTTTAAAGTCTTCTCTTAACTGAAAAAATAAATCATGTAATTCTGCTGCATTTTTTGAGTCTAGATTTCCAGAAGGTTCATCGGCGAAGATAATGGCAGGATTATTAATCAAGGATCTGCAAACGGCAACCCTTTGCTGTTCTCCACCTGATAATTCTGATGGTCGATGATTAAAGCGCGATTCAAGTCCAATTTTCGCTAAGATTTCTTTGGCTTTATCAGCGGCTTCTTTTTTACTTAAACCCATTATTAATGCAGGTAACATAACATTTTCGTAGGCATTAAATTCAGGTAAAAGTTGATGAAATTGAAAAATAAATCCAATTTGCTTGTTCCTAAAAGCAGCCATTTTGTTGCTAGATAGGGAGAATGGATCAATATTATTTATGGTAAGCGTCCCATTGTCAGGATTGTCTAAGGTTCCCAGTATTTGTAATAGTGTTGTTTTTCCTGCACCTGAGGAGCCAACAATGGATACAATTTCACTTTCTTTGACGTGCAGATCAACTCCTTTTAGGATTTGTAACTCGCCATAATTCTTATGTATTCCTGTTGCAATTAGCATTATTTATCAATTTTTAAACTGTGTCCCATTTTATCTCTTTTGGTTCTCAGGTAATTTGCATTGTGAACATTACTTGGAATTTCCAGGGAGATATTTTCAACAATTTCAAGTCCATAACCAATTAACCCGGTCCTTTTTTGGGGATTATTTGACATTAGTTTCATTTTATTCACCTTCAATTCGCGCAAAATTTGTGCGCCAATTCCATAGTCCCGTCCGTCTGCCTTGAAACCTAATTCAATATTTGCCTCCATGGTATCCATGCCACCTTCTTGAAGTTTGTATGCTTTTAATTTGTTTACTAACCCAATTCCTCTTCCTTCCTGATTCATATAAACGATTACACCCTTTCCTTCTTTTTCAATTTGTTCCATAGCGCTATGAAGTTGTGATCCACAATCACAGCGACATGAACCGAAGATATCTCCAGTTAAGCAAGAGGAATGCACGCGCACTAATATAGCTTCATCCTTTTCCCAAGTTCCTTTCACCAAAGCTAGGTGATCCATGTCATTACTTTTATCTTTAAAAGCATGTAATTGAAATTCGCCCCATTCGGTTGGCATATGAACGTCGACTACTTTTTCTACCAACGATTCATGAGCAATTCTATACTTAATCAATTCTTCGATTGAAATAAGTTTAAGATCGAACTTTTTTGCGATTAAAATTAATTCTGGAAGGCGCGCCATGCTACCATCTTCATTGAGAATTTCAACGATAATTCCTGCCTCTTCAAAACCAGCCATCCGCGATAAATCAACTGCTGCTTCTGTATGTCCGGCACGTCTAAGTACGCCACCATTTCTTGCTCTTAGCGGAAATATATGTCCAGGTTTTCCTAATTCTTCTGGTCGTGTTGTAGGATCAATCATAGCTAAAACTGTTTTAGCACGATCGCTTGCAGAAATACCCGTTGTACATCCGTGTCCAATTAGGTCGATGCTTACAGTAAATGGTGTTTCATAAGCAGCAGAATTGTTGCTCACCATCATTTCTAGTCCTAATTTATCGCATCTTTCTTCACTTATTGGCGCACAGATTAATCCACGGCCATGTGTTGCCATAAAGTTGATAACTTCAGGCGTTGCATTTCTTGCTGCGGTCAAAAAATCACCTTCATTTTCTCTATCTTCATCATCAACAACAATTATTACTTCTCCGTTTTTAATTGCTGTGATTGCCTCTTCGATACTATTCAATTCAATATTCATATTATGCTTTTTCTGGTATTTGAGCCAATGTTTTTAGATAAAAGCCCCAAAATTTTTGTACGGAAGATAGTTGCACCTTTTCGTCAGGCGAGTGTGCTGCCCGAATATTTGGCCCGAATGAAATCATATCGACCGCTGGTAAATGTAAACCTAAAATCCCACATTCCAATCCTGCATGACACGCTTTAACTTTGGGTTCTTCGTGGAATAATTCAAGGTATATTTCTCGCATTAACTGAAGTATTTTTGAATCGGTATTTGGTTTCCATCCAGGATAATCTCCGCCTTGAGTAACCGTTGCTCCAATAAGCTCAAAATTTGCACGGATACTCATAGCAACTTCATCTTTTGTACTTTCTACGCTACTTCGCTGTAATGATTGGGTGGTAAATGAGCCATTCTTTATAATTACGCGTGCAAGACTAGACGATGCTTCCACTAATCCAATGATGTCAGGACTCATTCTGAAAACACCATTTTGAATAGAACATAGGCAATTAATGACATTATTGAAATCACTATCTAACATAGCTTTCTCATCAGTTTTTATTGTATTTACGCTTATTTTAAAGAAGCTTTCAATGGCTTTATATTCTTCTAAAAAGATTGCTATTTCTTTATGAATTGCATCTTTTGCCAACGTTTCTTGTCCTTCAGCGACAGCAATTACTGCCACTGCTTCTCTAGGTATTGCATTTCTTAGACTTCCACCATCAAACGAAATTAATTGTAGCGGTACTTGTTTCGCTAATTTCCAGATTAATCTAGCCATCAATTTATTGGCATTTCCTCTGCCTTTATCGATATCCATTCCTGAGTGTCCTCCGAGTAAACCATTTATTGTAATTTCAACGATGTGTGACCCATTTTTAACAGCGATTTCTTGGTAAGCGTAAAAAGTATTTGTATCAATTCCTCCCGCGCAACCTACCGATAACTCATCATCATCTTCAGTGTCAAGATTCAGTAATATTTCTCCGCTGAATAAACTACCGTCTAATTCTTTTGCACCGGTCATTCCAGTTTCTTCATCAATGGTAAAAAGTGCTTCAAGGGCTGGATGTTTTATATTATCTGAAGCCAAAACGGCCATTATTGCGGCCACTCCAATTCCGTTATCAGCTCCTAGCGTAGTGCCATTGGCACGAATCCAGTCGCCTTCAACGATCATGTCAATTCCTTGTTGTTCGAAATCAAAAATGGTCGCATTGTTCTTTTGATGAACCATGTCTAAATGAGATTGAAGAATTACAGTTTTTGCTTTCTCCATGCCCGAACTGGCTTCTTTTTTTATAATTACATTTCCGATGGCATCTACCATTGTTTCTAGTCCGTGCTTATTTCCGAAATCCACCATAAATTGCCTAACCCTTTCTTCTTTTTTGGAGGGGCGTGGTACAGCGTTTAATTGTTCGAAATACTTCCATAGAGCCATAGGCTCAAGATGTGTTAATTTACTCATGTTTATGGGAATTTTGGGAATTGTTGAAAATCAGGATCTCTTTTTTCTAAAAAGGCGTTTTTTCCTTCTTGTGCTTCTTGGGTTAAGTAATAGAGTAGGGTGGCATCACCAGCCAATTCCATCAAACCATGTTGTCCATCCAATTCGGCATTCATAGATCTTTTAATCATTCGTAATGCTAGTGGACTTCTTTTCATAATGATATTACACCAATCAACAACCGTATTTTCTAATTGTTCAAAGGGAACTACTTTATTGACCATGCCCATTTTTTCTGCTTCATCAGCCGTATATTGATTGCATAGAAACCAAATTTCTCGTGCTTTTTTCTGTCCCACATGTCGGGCAAGGAAAGACGAACCGAATCCGCCATCAAAACTGCCCACTTTAGGACCAGTTTGACCGAATTTAGCATTATCGGAAGCAATTGTTAAGTCACAAACCACGTGTAGTACATGTCCACCACCAATTGCGTAACCATTTACCATGGCAATTACTGGTTTAGGTAGGGAGCGAATTGCTTTATGTAGATCGAGGACATTAAGCCGTGGAACCCCATTTTCTGAAATGTAACCACCAATTCCCTTTACATTTTGGTCTCCACCGGAACAAAATGCTTTGTCTCCAGCGCCTGTGAGTACGACCACATTAATATCGTTTCTTTCTCTACAAATAGGCATGGCTTCTAACATTTCCATATTTGTTTCCGGTCGGAATGCATTGTAAACTTGCGGACGGTTGATGGTTATTTTTGCAATACCTTCAAAAAACTCAAATTTAATATCTGTAAAAGTTTTTATGGAGACCCAATTTCGCA
>JAPLEV010000009.1 GCA_026391005.1 Flavobacteriia bacterium
TCCCGAGATTGTTCATCCATGTTTTCAATTTCTGATTTAAAAACATTGTTTAGGGCAGAAGCTTTAATTTCTTTCACTTGTTTAGGCACTGATTTCATGGCTAATTCCACGTAGCGCTCTTTTACTTTTGTCCGAAATTCAAGAATGGCTAAGTCAATGATTTGGAGCACATGGTCTACTTCTTTCGTTCTTTCTTTTAGGTTTTGATTGGAAATTTTTTGAAGCAGATCCACTGAAATGTGCGTCAGGGAATAATTTTCACTAATCGAAGGATTTAGATCTTGTGGAATAGCAATGTCGATGACAATTTTTTTATCTTGCTCTCCATTTAGTATAGCAGCATAAATTTCTGGCGAAATAACGTGGTGATCAGCGCCTGTGCACGAAATGATAACGTCAAAACCTTCTCGATAAGTCATTAAATCATCCAGGCGATATGCGGAACATTTTAGTTCCGTTGCTAAAACTTCTGCGTTGGCCAATGTGCGGTTAAACACTGCGAAATTTTTGTAGCCATGTTTTTTTAAATAATGACTCATGGTGGTATTTGTAACGCCGGCCCCAATTACTAAAATGCGTGCATCTAAGCGAATGTTTAATCGTTTTAAGTGCTGATAAGCCAGAGAAACAACGGAGACTGGCTTGGTAGCAATGCTCGTTTCTGTGTACACTTTTTTGGCGGTTTCGATAACGTGCTTCATCAAAAGTCGAAAACGATCGCCAGTTAAACCAACTTTGCGGCAATGTTCATAGGCTGTGCGAACTTGTGTGATGATCTCACGTTCACCAATAATCATGGAGTCTATGGAGGACGCTACTGAGAAAGCATGTTCAATTGCCTTTTCTTCTTTATAAATTTCTAGGTTAATAAGGTAATCCGTTATTGTTGATGAAGCAAGTTGGGGGTAAAGTGCTTGCAGAAAATCAAACAGCCACGAATTAGTAATCTCATTAGGCGCAAAAAAACTTATTTCAACACGATTGCAGGTAGAAATAAATAAAAGTTCTGTGATATCAAACCTTGCTTTTAAGGCAAGTAAACGAACGGCTTGATCTGCTTCTTCAATGTGTAAGACACCAATTTTACTTGCTTCAAATCGTCGGTGCGTAAAAGCGATAGTATGAAGTTCGGAGAGCAAATTTATTCTGTTTGGGTACAAATTTCGCAAGTGAAACCCGTTCAATTGTCATAAGAATGTCATGAAGTCTTATTTATAGTTGATTTAAATTACAACAAGAAAAAAAGGGCTGATTTTAAAGGATTTCTTGACAAATTTCCACCAACAATTTTTGTGTCGATTTTGGGTGAAGAAAAGCAATGAGTTTGTTGTCTGCTCCGGGTTTTGGCGTTTCGTGGATCATCTCAAAGCCCAAGGAACTAAGGCGTTTTATTTCTGCATGAATATCATCCACTTCAAAAGCGATGTGGTGAAAACCTTCGCCTTTATTTGCTAAAAACTTTCCGATGGGTGATACAGGATCCATCGCCTCAAGTAGCTCGATTTTAGTATTGCCCACTTTCAAAAAAGCAGTGCGAACCAATTCCGATTCAACAATTTCTGTTTTATAGCAGCTTACGCCTAATAAATTTTCGTATGTTTTCAAGGCCACCTCGATGTTTTCCACCGCAATACCAATATGTTCAATGTGCTTTATCATGTTAGTATTTAATGAATTTTTCGGAGGAGTTGTCAAAATTGATAAAGTAAATACCGTTTAAAAGTTGCTTACAATCAATTTGGTTATCAAAACCTCTTTTAATCAAATTCCCAAAGGCATCATGCAACTCATACTTTGTTCTAACGGATTTTGAATTAGAACTAAAATAAATAAAGTCTTTTACTTTAGCTGGGGTTTTAATTACTTTGCTTATCAGCGAATTAAATCCCACTTCCGTTGATGTGCGTTTTTTTTGTGTATTGTCTATTTGCACAATTCTAACTTTATTATAACCACTATGCGGTGTAATATCTAGGCGATATTGATTGATTCCAACAGTTCCATTTCCTTGAATTTCTCCTGCATCGACCCATTTGCCCCACTTAAATTGTTCTACGTGAAAAGGTAGCCGCCCTGCTTCATTTTTTGTTGACCAAGTAATTGTACCTGCTGAATTTGCGGCAAGAGACACTAAAACAAAAGTGCTGTTGGGTAATAATACTTCGGGGTTGAGGAACCTTGGTGTGCATCCTTCATAATGTTCCAACTCCACAAAAAGTTCATCTCCTTTCGTGAGACCAAATAGACTTAAATCGATTTGAAAGTGTTCAGTTTGAATCGTAGCAGGCAAAACATCGCCATTAACGAGTACTTTACTGACGCAAAAACCAAAGCCATCGCTTTGGTAGGGATTCGAAACATAAAGATTTAGTCCTTGATAATAGCCATCAATTGATAAATTGGCACTTTGTGAGTAAGCAAAAGTTGCAGAACAAATAAGATAGAGCACCAGGCGAAAAGTCATAGAAATTGAATTATACAATATTAGGAGCAATTTATGTAATATGCAAATGCACATTTGATTTCAAAATAACTATTTTTGTCCCATGAGTATTGATGTTATCAAAGCGTTACATATAATTTTTGTGGTCTGTTGGTTCGCAGGCTTATTTTACATCGTCCGCCTCTTTATTTATCACACAGAAGCCCTAAATAAAGAAGATGTTGAGCGCAATATATTGACAAAACAATATACCTTAATGGAGAGGAGATTATGGTGGTATATAACAACACCATCGATGTATCTTACTGTTTTGTTTGGCGTATGGATTCTTTGGCTGAATGGTCAAGCATACAATCAGCCTTGGATGTATATTAAAATTTCATTTGTTGTACTATTAATTATTTATCATTTTGCTTGTCAGAAAATAATGAATGATTTAATAAAGAACAAGGCAGTTTGGACTTCATTTGGTCTGCGAATCTGGAACGAGGTCGCCACACTCTTTTTAGTTGTTATTATTTTTCTTGTAGAAATGAAAAGCACAATGAATTGGATATATGGGGTTATTGGCTTTTTGGGAATAGGGGTATCATTAGCCCTTGCTATAAAGTTATATAAAACAATACGAGAAAATAGGGAGAAAAAAGTTAATAATTAATGCACTTTACTTTTAAAAGATTTGTTACCTTTGCACCAAATTTATGAGCGTTTATCTCTCTAAAATAAGATTAAATGACATTCACAAAGCTTTTTACACAGGTTGTTTTTATGCTTTTTTTGGTGCTAATCCCATCAATGATTTCCGCACAAAAGGCCACATCAATAATTTCTAATCAGACTGCTGCTGTTGATACGGTTGAAGATGAGTTCGATGTCAATGAAATGATCATGCATCACGTTAAAGATGCACATGAATGGCATTTGTGGGGCAGTGAGCATGATGGAGTTTCTTTACATTTACCTGTTATTTTATACGACAATGGATTTAAGGTTTTTAATGCAAGTCATTTTTATCATGGGTTAAATGTGGTGGAGAAAGACCCAAAAACAGGCGAAAAACTTAGTTATTTATTAGGTGAAGGTCCTGCAGAAGGCTACGCACTATTCCACGAGAAAATTTATTCTTTGTCGGATGGAAAATTGCATTTTAAAGAGGGGCATCCTCACAATGCTATGCCATTGGATTTGTCGATAACCAAAAATGTCACTTCTCTTTTTATTGGCGCTTTTCTGATTATATTAATTATGTTTAGCATGGCGAGGTTCTATAAGAAAAATGGAGCTGTTGCCCCCAAAGGAATTGCTAAGTTCCTAGAACCTTTAGTTCTTCTAGTGCAAGATGATATCGCCAAAGCAAATATTGGAGAACACAAATACAAAAAATTCGTTCCTTATTTACTGACGGCCTTCTTTTTTATTTTATTGAATAATTTATTAGGCATGGTACCTATATTGCCAGGTGGGGCTAATTTAACTGGAAACATCAGTGTTACCCTTTTTCTGGCTCTCTCTACATTATTAATAACCGTTTTTTCAGGGAATAAAAATTATTGGAGACATATATTTGCAACACCAGGGGTTCCAATTCCTATATTAATTATTATGGTGCCAATAGAGATTATTGGAATTTTCACCAAGCCCATTGCTTTAATGATTCGACTTTTTGCCAATATTACGGCAGGACACATTATCATTTTAGCGCTAGTTTCCTTAGTTTTTATAAACAAAAGTGTTGCTTGGAGCGCCTTGTCGGTGCCAATGGCTTTGTTTATTTCGATTTTGGAATTGTTAGTTGCGTTTTTACAGGCGTATCTTTTTACAATGCTTTCCGCATTGTTTATAGGTGCTGCCGTGGAAGAGGCGCATCATTAATTTGTAATTTTTAAACCATATACAATGATAGTAATGACAGGAATGTTTGGAAGTATTGCCGCTATTGGAGCAGGAATAGCAGTATTAGGAGCGGGATTGGGAATCGGTAGAATCGGTGGTTCTGCAGTTGAGGCAATTGCCCGTAACCCGGAAGCTTCTGGAAAAATTCAAACAGCAATGCTTATTGCTGCAGCATTAGTTGAAGGTATTGCTCTTTTTGGAGTAGTAGTTGGATTCTTAGGAGGCAAGTAATAAAAAAAAACAATATGAACCGCAACGGTTGGTTGCGGTTCATATTTTTAGGTTAAAAATTAAAAATAAAATACTGAAATATGGACTTGATATTACCTGATTACGGTTTGTTGTTTTGGACAGGATTAGTTTTTTGTCTTTTGTTGTTTTTATTGGCAAAATTTGCGTGGAAACCGATCTTAAATGCGGTGAATGCTAGGGAGCAAAAAATCCACGAAGCATTAGAATTAGCAGATAAAACAAGAGCAGAAATGCTTTTGCTTCAAGCAGAAAATGAAAAGATCTTAAAAGAAGCAAGAGCTGAACGTGATGCTATTATGAATGATGCGAAGGAAACGGCACTTGGTATGGTAGAAGCAGCAAAAAATAAAGCAAAGGAAGAGGCAAATAAAATCGTTGAAAGCGCCAAAGCAATCATCGCTTCTGAAAAGTCGGCTGCTATTCGCGATTTAAAAAATCAGTTGGCTGGGTTTTCTATAGACATAGCTGAAAAGATTGTCAGGACAGAACTATCAACAGATTCAAAACAAAAAGCGTTAGCTGAAAAGTTGGCGGATGATATTAATATGAACTAATTCATGAAATCAACAAAATCTGCTATACGGTACTCAAAAGCATTGTTGGAAATGGCCATCGAGCAAAAGATGGTTGATTCAGTTTTGTTTGATATGTCAAGAGTAAAGGGAACAGCTGACGTATCTAGCGAATTTGTATCTTTTCTCAATTCCCCAATCATTAAGAACGATAAAAAAATAGCGATTATCGATAAATTATTTACTGATTTACAACCGCTTACAGCTGGATTTATCGCTTTAATCGTTAAAAACGGCAGGGCGGATATGTTACCTTACATTGCGGCTGGGTTTTGTTCTTTGCTCGAGACTCATCGTGGAATTGTTTCCGGGACGATTACAAGTGCTGTCGCATTAGATGAGGATAGCCGTAAAAAATTAATGCTTAAATTATCAAACAAGTTTGAGGGGCAATTGCAATTAACGGAAAAGGTTGACGCTTCATTAATCGGTGGTTTTATCGTTAAGATTGGAAATCAACAAATTGACTCATCTGTTGCAAGTAAATTAAAAAAATTAAGACAAGAATTAACAAAGTAGGTCGATAACCTAACACTAAAAAATAAATAAAATGGCAGACATTAACCCAGCAGAAGTTTCGGCAATTTTAAGGGAACAATTATCAGGTTTCAGATCGGAAGCTGAATTACAAGAAGTAGGAACTGTTCTTCAAATTGGAGATGGTATTGCTCGTATTTACGGCCTAAATGGTGTTCAATACGGTGAGCTGATAGAATTTGACGGCGGATTGCAAGGTATTGCATTAAACTTAGAGGAGGATAACGTAGGAGCCGTGCTTCTTGGTCGATCATCTTTGGTAAAGGAAGGCGATACTGTAAAAAGATTGGGAAGAATTGCCTCTGTTAAAATCGGAGAAGGTATTGTTGGTCGTGTTGTGGATACTCTTGGTATACCTATCGATGGAAAAGGACCAATTACAGGCGAATTATATGAAATGCCAATCGAGCGTAAAGCGCCAGGTGTTATTTTTCGTCAACCAGTTACAGAGCCTCTACAAACGGGAATAAAAGCGATCGATTCCATGATACCAATCGGACGAGGACAAAGAGAATTGATTATCGGTGACCGTCAGACTGGTAAAACAACAGTTGCTATTGATACAATTATCAATCAGCGAGAATTTTACGATCGTGGCGAACCCGTTTATTGTATTTATGTGGCTATTGGTCAAAAAGGATCAACGGTTGCAGGTATCGTTAAAAAGTTTGAGGATGCTGGAGCAATGGCATACACAACTGTGGTTGCTTCAAACGCTTCTGATCCTGCTCCAATGCAGTTTTATGCGCCAATGACAGGTGCAGCAATCGGGGAGTTTTTTAGAGATTCTGGAAGACCAGCCCTTATCGTTTTTGATGATTTATCAAAGCAAGCGGTAGCTTATCGAGAGGTTTCCCTTTTACTTCGTCGTCCTCCAGGTCGCGAGGCATATCCTGGTGATGTTTTCTACCTTCACTCTCGTTTATTGGAGCGTGCAGCAAAAATTATTGGCGATGATACCATTGCTTGCCAAATGAATGATTTACCGGAATCCCTAAGACCTTTGGTTAAAGGAGGAGGATCACTAACGGCACTGCCTATCATTGAAACACAAGCAGGCGATGTATCTGCTTACATTCCAACGAATGTTATTTCCATTACTGATGGTCAAATTTTCTTGGAGTCTGATTTGTTTAATGCAGGTGTTCGTCCAGCAATTAACGTAGGTATTTCTGTATCTCGCGTTGGTGGATCAGCTCAAATTAAATCAATGAAAAAAGTCGCTGGTACCTTGAAGTTAGACCAAGCACAATATCGCGAATTAGAGGCATTTGCTAAATTTGGTTCTGATCTAGATGCTGCAACCAAGTCTGTTTTGGACAAAGGATCTCGAAATGTCGAGATTTTGAAGCAACGTGAGGGAGATCCATATTCAGTAGAAAAGCAAATTGCTATTATTTTTGTTGGTACCAAAGGGTTAATTCAAAATGTACCAATTAATCAAGTAAAAGCTTTTGAAACAGAGTACTTGAATTTTTTAGATGCAAAACATGCAGATGTACTTGTTGCATTGAAAGCAGGAAAATATACGGATGAAATAACAGATGTACTTACCAAATGTGCTAAGGAAATAGCACAGAAGTACTAATTAAATTTATAGTGCCCTTGGGCAATTTGTAAATTAATACTATGGCGAATTTAAAGGAAATACGGAATAGAATTACATCGGTTGGTTCTACTATGCAAATTACCTCTGCTATGAAAATGGTATCTGCTGCAAAGCTGAAGCGCGCGCAAGATGCAGTTACTAAGCTTAGGCCTTATGCAAGTAAGCTTAAAGATATACTAGAAAATATCAGTGCAGTAACTGATGCTTCAGAAAATAAATTAGCGAAACCAAACGACAATAAAAGTATACTAGTTGTAGCGATTACCTCTAACCGTGGATTATGTGGCGGATTTAATAACAACGTTATTAAAAGAGTGCAATATTTAATGCGTGAGGACTTTAAGGATAACGACGTGAAAGTATTATGCCTTGGTAAAAAAGTGAAGGATGTGATGAAACGCACGCCTAATTATTTTATTAATGATGAACTAATCGCTTTAGAGGACATTTTTTCAAATTTAACATTTGATCGCACCGCTTCTATTGTAGAGATATTAATGGCACTCTATCAACAACAGCAATTTAGCAAGATTATTATTATTTATAATCGTTTTGTTAATGCGGCAACACAAGCGATAGAAACCGAGCAGTTTCTTCCTGTGGTTACACCAAGTCCAGTTTCGGGAGGGTCTTCTCAGGACTATTTATTTGAACCGGATAAGCAAGATTTGGTTCAGGTGTTGATACCGAAATCATTAAAAATCCAATTGTTTAAAGCTTTATTAGATTCAAACGCATCTGAGCACGGAGCAAGAATGACCGCTATGCATAAAGCTACTGATAACGCAAGTGATTTAAAGAAAAGCTTGAAGTTATCCTACAATAAAGCGAGACAAGCAGCAATCACCAACGAAATTTTAGAAATTGTAGGTGGTGCAGAAGCATTAAATGCATAATTTAGCTTAAACAGCAAATTATGGAAAAAATCATTAGGGTACTTATTGTTGATGATCATAAGCTAATTAGTCAGGCATGGTCGGCCTTGTTAAATGATGCTCCCTCTATAACAGTTGTTGGTATAGCAGATACAGAAGAGAGTGCATATAATACAGCGGTAAGTTTAAGACCAGATATTATCTTAATGGATATCAACTTAGGAAGTGGAAGTGGTATAGAAGCGGCCATCAAAATCAATAATACATTACCGAAATGTTTTATTATTGGACTTTCGTTACATGACGACATTACCTATGTCAAAAAGTTTTTATCGGTGGGTGCAAAGGGATATTTAACAAAAAACACAAATAAAGGGGAGTTAATTAGCGCCATTCATGCTGTTTACGGTGGTGAAATTTTTATTGCTTCAGATATTAAAGATCGCTATTTTACCTCTTTGTTAAATGTTAATAACACGGAAAACAAAAAAGAATTAACCTTAAAGGAAATCGAAATTGTGAAATTGATTTCACAAGGATACACATCGAAAGACATTGCCGATAAACTTTTTGTTTCTCCGCGAACGATTGAAACACACCGTCATAATATCTTAAAGAAACTAGGATTGCCAAATGCTGCTCAGTTAAGCAGTTGGGCAAAAGATAAGGGCTATGTTTAGTTGTATGTAATAATGCGAATTTGTTATTACTGAAGTCGATAAAACGGCAATCTATTTTTTTTTTGAATAAACGCTCTGCATAGAAATGACATGGGGTAAGCTGATACATGCGATAAAAATAAAAAATATACCCCATTGACTCTTGTCAGTCGAAGTAAAACGATCATTACTCGGATAAAAATACAGGAACAATAATAGGATTAACCATGCTCCAGCATGAAATGGAAGTGCTTGTAACCAAATTTTCTGATGTTTAAGCTTTAGGTGCGTTGAGATATGTTGCCAGCTGGTAATGCTGTGTTGACCAATAAAATAGAGCCCAAAAGCAAAAAGTAGCGGCAGTTGACTTGACAACAATAACCAAATAAGTGTAAAAGTAAAGGCTACTTTTTTTTGAAATAATGACCAAATTAACCACGGAATAACAGCCCATATAGGACAGGCGATTGGCAGACTAAGATTTCCAATAATCGAGGTGATGGTGTTGCTTTCTAGTAAATGTGTCCCTAAGATATAAAACAGAACAAAGGCTCCCCAAATCAAAGACAGTGCGGGACCAAATCCCCATTGTTTCCCATCTGCCTGACCAAAATGCCAGGCTGAATAGAGCAGAAAAATAATGAGTGCCAATTCAGGGAATAAATACCATAGAAAACCCATCGCAGCAGCTTGAAGTAAATAGCTAAAAATGAAACGAGGCGTTTTTTTGGAATCCCAATGACCAGTTTCAAGAAGATGGTCGACCGCCCCATGTGGAATTCCAACCGTAATAAAACCGATTAAAAATAGGCCATAACCAATAATATTTTGAATGATTGTTTCATTTCCTAGCGCTAATAGGAGTACGCTTATTAGTAGTAACAAGAACGATCTAAACCAATTCGATGTAATTATATTATGAAGTAATGCAGAAATAAATGGCTTCCAGGGTAGCTTCATGAAAACCGTAAGTTCTTCATAGAAGCTTGTTTTTTGATCTAGAAAACGCAATACTCGATTAATTTCCACCCCTTTAAATAAGGACTGGAAAATTGTTTTACCCCATTGGGGATTATGTTGCAGAATTCGTAATAGCAAGGCGTCATAAAAGGCAAAGCGCCCTCTCGATGCTTTTTCATGTTGTACATTCTCCTCTGTTTTTTTTGAATTTGTCAAAGAATCTACAAGTTCACAGGCCTGAAAATACATGTTTTTAAAGGCGTAACCGGTACTTGGCTTAACTTTATAATTACGTGCGCCTAGGGAGACAACATCTTTAATTTGATCATTTATTATTTTCGCATTACTCATCGGGATACATCCAATTTCTATTGCTTCTCGCTTAAAATCACCGAAATGTGTTTGAATATAATCCTTAAGTTGAGTCTCTGCATTATTTTCCTTGAGTATTTCCGAACCAAAACGCGTAAGTTCTACAAGTGCCTTATTGGAAGAAAAAGGAAGTACATACATAAATTGCGTAAAATTATTTTGCGCAATCTCAAAATCCATTAATCGACAAGTAGTAGGGTTTTCAATTGTTTTGCTGGTCTCAATTTCCCATCCCACAAAGCTTTGAAAAATATGTGTTTCTCCCTTGCTCACTTTTTCATAGCTAGGTGTGCGCGAATCAAAGATTTTCTTCCCTCTTATTATTTCATTATTCACAACAACGTAAGCGCTAATTTGATCCCTTTCTATTTGTGATACAGGATAAAGTAATCTGTCCCAGTTTGGCTTCTCTATTTGTTGTACCTCGCGATATAAATCGATACTTGATATGTGGTGGTAGCTTAGTGGAGCTAACGGACTATGTCCAGCATTCTTAATCAAGACACTTGACCAGGTGTGTTTAATTAAATGTTTCAGATCCTTTACAATGGAGTCATCATTATTTGCCCAAAAACAAAATGTTTTATCATTTTTATTTTTTTTCTCGGGATCTATAATTAAAATAGAAACTTTATCTAGCGCATTTTTACGATGTAGTTGAAGTAAAACCAATGATGCCGCTGCTCCATAACCGGCAAATATGAAGTCATATTCTTTTGCTGATGTATAAGGATTGGCTATTGCAGAATTAGGCATTATGGGTAGTATCGGTTAAAGATTTTTTAAATAGTAAAGGCAAAAAAAAAGTGGGAACCTTATGAATTCCCACTTTTAAATTCTGACGTTTTAGACTAGTCTTTAGATCTTGATAAAGAATAGATTACTAAACCAAAACCAATTTTATTTACTGCATCACCGATGTTGTAAACGATATCCATACTTCCCATTCCTTTCATGAAAGAATACCACTGTCCATCAGCAGTTCCAATCATGTAACCGATTGGGTAAATAGCCCATCCGATAACAACAAACTTCAATAATGAACCAACTGCTTTTTGAACTGCAGGTGTACTGCCTTTAGACAATTTAGCAACATCACCCATCCATACTTCATATACAATGTAGAAATAAGCTAAGCCTGAAAGTAAGCCCCAGATTGCAGCGTGACTTTTGTCTACCGCCTCTCCAAAATAACCAGTAACTAACATAATTACTGAAGCGAAAATTAATTTCCATAACAAGCCGATTTTAGCACCTGCTTTTTTGGTAATTAAATAAAATTCAACACACATTAACGGAACGGTTAGAATCCAATCCACATAACGGAAGAAGATAGGTGATTGTCCAGTGCTAAGATTATAATCTCTCATGTAGTAGTAATGGACTGCAGCAATAAAAGTGATTAAACCAGAAACAAGGATCGAAGTCCTCCATTCTGCTGCTGTATTACTTAATTCAAAAAAGAAAAAAACGGATGCAGCCATCATCGCCATTGTTCCAATAAAGAACGTAAAGGCAACATAGTTGTTAGTTTCAATCGGTAACATAGTTAATAAATTCATAATTCGTTTAATTTAATTATTTCCTACTCTATTGTTTTGGCTTTTCGGATACCGCCTATGTTTAATTATTATAAAAACAATATTAATAAGAAATTGTTCATGTTAATTTCATTTTTGAAAAGTTAACTATCGGGCAATAATAATTGAAAACCGGTAAATAATAAATGAATTAAAAAACGAATTAACTTTTAGTACTTTAAACACTATCCTTAGATGCAATTTTTTCAAATTTGTTGTGAATTACAAGAATAAACAGCCCAAATAAAATTGCGCAAAGAATTAAGAGATTATTTAGTAAGCCGCTACTAGAAAATGACAAGCGAATTAAAATCGTTGAGATAATGAATCCTGAGTTCCTTATTACTTTATGAAAATCATCGGTAATAAAGAAAGAAAACAATAATATAAGGACATCAGCAAAGATCAAAACAGTAAAAAAGTGCTCAAAGAAGATGTTGTTAATATTAACAAATGAGCTAACTCCGCCTTCACCAGGACTTAAAACACTAAATATCCAACTTGTTAGTGAATATATTGCGAGAATAAGGAATATTGGAATTAGGCAGGTAGCGATAATTTTTTTAATGGCAATAAAGCGGTTTATTGAAGCCTCTTGTGTCGAATTTAACGCGGGTTCCGGAAATTGTTTTTTGCTTTGAATGTAGAATAGATAAATAAGAAAAAATAGAATTATCGAACTTGCCAAATCATAGGTGAACTGCAGATCATATTTGCTGCTAAACCATTCTGGAGTAAGCGATAAACCCGAAAAATCTTTAAACAAACGTCTTATGACAATTAACGTCATTATTTCATATTGTTTGCTAATGTAAGTGGTAAATGATTTGGGAAGGTAATAGATTAGTAAATAGACTTCGTAAAGAAGAATAAATGAAAAGGGAGTGTAAATTGCACAAATTGGATTGGCAAGTAAGTCGGAAGGGGCATCAAGATGAATAATATCGAAATCAACTAGAAAAATAAGCGCCAGGTGAATCAGAAAACTCGCTATCGCAATCGTCAATATGATTCCCTCACTCTTTTTTTTTGCTTTTGGGGTAAGAAATTTCTGGAAAAAAGAAAGAAATTTTGTAAAAAACATAAGAAGGAACTTTAAATAATTTTGTTTAAAACAAAATCAATTAAATAAAGTTCATTTATGTTAACACCTTCACTTAAAGAAAATTAGAAAACATTACGCGGGAATTGAATTGTCCTGAACCTATTGAATTGGTCTTAGGTCACGAAATCATAGGGCCGGCACCAAAATCTTTTTCACTAACTAAAGCGCTTAATTCACCTTCGCTGTTTTCGGCCATAAGTAGCATTCCATGCGATTCAACGCCCCTAATTTTTCTTGGCGCAAGATTCATAAGCACAACGACTTTTTTCCCTAGGATAGCCGCTGTATCGTAATGCTTGGCGATTCCAGAAACGATGGTTCGTTCATCAATTCCTGTGTCAACCTTCAAAACGAGCAATTTGTCGGCATTTTCCATTTTATCGGCCGCTATCACGTGACCAATGCGAAGGTCCATTTTAGTGAAATCTTCGAAGGAGATTAATTCTTTCATGACGGGGTATTTAGCATTAGTGATGGGGGGAGTGATTAATTTACTTTTCTCCTGCTCGACCCATTCATCGGTGATTTTTTCAAATAATATAGTGGGTGTTCCAATTGTGTTGCCACTTGAAATTAGTTGTGTTGTGTTGTCCCACGTAGTAGAGTTGACACCTAGTATTTCAAGTAGTAATTGTGCTGTATTTGGTAAAAACACACGTGAACATAAGGCAAGCTTTTCAGTAATTTGAAGTGCAATGTTGAGGATAGTTTCTACTCGTAAAGGGTCATTTTTGATTACTTTCCATGGCTCTTCATCGGCAAGATATTTATTTCCAATTCTTGCCAAGTTCATCATCTCTTGTTGTGCCTCTCTAATCTTGTATTGATATAACAAGTCTGAAATTTTACCGGGAATCGTTGCTATCTCTGAAAGTACTTTTTGGTCATAGGTCCTCAGTTCGTGAGCTGACGGTATTACACCTTCGTAATATTTATGGATAAGTACGTTAACGCGATTCACAAAATTGCCATAAATATCTGCTAGTTCTGAGTTAATCCTTGTTTGAAAATCTAACCAAGTAAATTCTGAGTCTTTGTTTTCGGGAGCAATTGAAGTGAGCACATATTTTAACTCATCCACTTTAGTTGGATAGTTCTCCAAATATTCATGCAGCCAAACGGCCCAGTTCCTTGAAGTAGAGAATTTATCGCCTTCTAAATTTAAGAATTCATAGGCGGGAACATTTTCTGGAAGTATAAAATCTCCGTGCGCTTTAAGTAAAATAGGAAATATGATGGCATGAAAAACGATATTGTCCTTTCCAATGAAATGGACTAACTTTCGGTCTTTTGCTTCTTCTTTACACCAATAATCTTTCCAATTTTTTCCATTATCTAAGGCCCATTGCTGCGTAGCAGAAATATAGCCAATGGGAGCATCTAACCATACATAAAGCACTTTTCCTTCCGCGTTGGGCAAGGGAACGGGAATTCCCCAATCTAAATCTCTGGTCATGGCGCGTGCACGTAATCCTCCATTAATCCAAGACATGCATTGACCAATAACTTGGTTTTTCCATGTTTTCGGATCGTGAAGAACTTCCTCATCAATCGAGCCTTTTTGTATCCACTCCCGCAACCAATCTTCATGTTCGTTCATGGGTAAATACCAATGAGCCGTTTCTTTTAGCTGGGGTGTTTTTCCGGATAATGTTGAAATTGGATTGATTAGGTCGTTGGGGCTTAAGTCGGCTCCACATTTTTCACACTGATCTCCGTAGGCATTTTCATACTGGCATTTTGGGCAGGTTCCTGTAATGTATCGATCCGCTAAAAATTGTTCATAGTCGTTATCGTAATACTGAAGCGATCGCTCTTCTTTGAAAGTGTCTTTATCATGGAGTTTTTTAAAGAATTCAGAAGCAACTTCATGATGCAGCGCTGACGATGTCCGGTGAAAGATATCAAATGAAATTTGAAATGTTTCAAAAGAATCCTTGATGATTTGATGATACTTATCGACGATTTCTTGTGGCTTTATGCCCTCTTTTTTTGCCCTAAGTGTAATTGCGGCGCCATGTTCGTCGCTACCACAAATAAAGGCTACGTCATGGCCATTAAGTTTTAGAAAGCGCACAAATATATCTGCAGGCAAGTAAACTCCTGCGACATGCCCTAGGTGCAAGGGGCCATTTGCATAGGGCAACGCTGCTGTAACGGTATAGGCTTTTTTCTCCATTTTAAGTTAGCAAAGATACTCCGCTGAAGCTAAGAAAAAAAGAAAAAAAAGACAGAAAAGCTATAAAGCTCTTATTGCACTTTTGCCCAGTGTTGGCATAAGGCTTTTTTAATTTCTTTTTAAAATACAATAGGAAAGTTTTAAAGTTAATTTTCAAAGTAGCATTGATTTACAAAGTATGAATTTTGGCTACCTTAGTAATTAAAAATTTACCGTCATGAGTTTACAGTTTTGCTAATTAAATAAATAATAACACAAGCAACCAATATCCATAAAGCGGGAATAAAAATAGCACTTAGAATAGCTAAAATTAAAATAGCTATCGACATTCCGCATCCATCAGACTTTTGAACATCAGGAGGCGGCATTTTACTGAGAAGTGAATCCGCTTCAGGCAATTCATAAATTGTAGTCCAATCTTTCATGCCTTCTCGCCAAATCCAAGTGTCCCCATGAACATTATATTTTGATAATTCTACTACAGTAAATGGACCCATTTTTTTGCCATTTTCTTTCTTTAAATAATATAGATAACTCATTTTATATTTATTTTAAAAAAAACTATTAATTCATTTCCATTATAATCAAAAAAAGGGTTGGAAACCCAACCCTTTTTTTTTATAGAAGATAAATTATCTTTTTACCACATTGAATTGAGCGGTTTTACCATTTTCTAAAACAACATTGAAAATATATACACCTGACTCTAAATTTTCTATAGAAACAGCTGCTTTCCCGTTGATTAGGTTTAATGATTGATTTGCCACCTCTTTTCCTGAAATATCAGTTACACGTAAACTTGCAACTCCTTCACCATCCAATGAAATAGTAACATTATCAGTCGCTGGGTTTGGATAAGCCATTCCATCAATTGTCGCGGACTCATTGATTCCGATGTTATTTGCGTCAAATACATGAACAACCAATGAACTAGGAAGCTCATAACCAAAACCTGCAGCATAATAAGTACCATCACTTTCGTTAGGTGTCATTGGCTGTAAATATTGATTAGCATTCCAAGTATAGTCGGTATTTGATTCATGTCCCATGTATAAGTTAAGATTTACTGTTTGTACACAAGCTAAATAACGGTCATTATCTGTCAATACAACAGGGGTACTAAATTCACCGAAAACTACATCACCTTGTAAATCTGACGGATAATAATAGTATCCACTAGCAACAACTGTAAGTGTATTAAATGCTAGGTTAGCATCGTTTAAATCAGTAAATGCATCTTCCCACTTGTAAAGGTATAATGCCATTTCTTCACCAGTTAATTCAACCATAGAAGCAGCACTTGTTGTTGCTGAAAAATGGATACCAGAAACACCTAATCTACTAGCGTTCGGATCGTTAATTACAGCACATGTAGAATAAGTTTGATTGTTTGTTCCCGGACGGTAATAGTTTCCTGCATTAGGCATGCCCGATACAACATCCAATTGTGCGTAGCTATACATAGAGTCTTGAATAACAAAATCAGAAGACAAGCTATTATCAGCTGCATAATCATCAGCACCAGCTAAAGAAAGTGTATAGGTTAAGGTGTATCTTCCTGGCGCATAAGTTGCCAAAGAAAATTGAGGTAGTGTTGAAGCTCCACCAGGATATACATCTAAGGAATCTCCAGAAGCAAGTGTGATAGTATTTACAGAGTTTGAATAAACAGTCGCCCCAGCTGGGTCAGTTACTGTTGCAGTCAAGGTCATGTTTGATTGAGGTTGGTTACCGTAATTGTAAACACGAGTTCCAACTTCAAAGTTAAATTCAGATCCATTTTGAGCAAGTAATGCAGGAACAGCTCCTTGCTTAGAAACCAAAGTAGTTCCGCGTGTTAAACCACCGTCATTGGCAAACAAACCTGTTTTATTTCCAAGTAGCATGACAACAGGTCCTCCAGCCATAGCTGCAGTAATCAAAGCGCCATCTGTATCTTGGATCATTACAACTGGAATTGTTACGTTTGCACCAGAAGCTCCAGCGCCCATAGCAACTACTCCGGGCTCTCTATTAATAATTAGAACAGCTACAGCACCTGCATTTTGAGCATTTAATGCTTTTGCACCAAATTCACATGTGTTTCTGTAAATTACGGCGATTTTCCCTGTTAAATTATTGATTAATGGGTTACAGCCTTCCGCTGAGATTGGATTGCCTTGTGCGTTTAAGCCCGGCGAACCATCGTCAGTCATCATTAAGGTGTCTTGAACAAATGTTCCAGGAATTAAAAAATCAGGTGTTCCCCAACCTCCGGCTGGATCAGCCCATGTGAATGCGTAATTACCTTGAATAGGCATAGGTGAAACACCTGCGCATATTACTTGTGCACCCGACCAAAAAGTAAGCGCAATTGTAGCAATAGAAAGTAAAAGTTTTTTCATGTTAATTAAGTTTTGTGAGTTGCTAATTTAACACAAAATTAATTTATTTAAAGAAAAAATTTTTTTTTTTATCGAACCAAGAGGATAAAGTAATAGATTAAGGCAGCCAAAGCCGCACTTACAGGGATGGTTAGTATCCACGCCCACAGTAAATTGATGGTAACTCCCCAACGTACTGCACTGAGTCGTTTTGTCGCACCAACTCCAATAATAGAACCGGTAATAGTGTGTGTTGTTGATACAGGAATACCGAATTGAGAAACGGTGAATAGGGTTAAAGCACCGGCTGTTTCGGCGCAAACACCTTCCAAAGGCGTTACTTTTGTAATCTTGGTACCCATCGTTTTAACGATTCTCATCCCACCCATCAAAGTTCCTAATCCGATCATTAAGTAACAACCAAATGCAATCCAAAATGGCATTGTCTCCGAATGAACTTTTGTTTTTATTTTAAACCCATTTTTTAACTCATGGGTCTTTTCATCCACATAATTAGAAAAAATGCCAGCATAAACATACTTGCGATTCAATGTTTTATCGTTAAATATGGTTTCATGTGTTTTCGAATCACATAAAGCTTTCCCAAGTGTAAAGACCTCAATTTTTTCTAATTTATCATCAATCTCTTTGTAACTCGGGACGCTTGCATTTGCAAAAGCAGGGGTTATAATTCCTTGTTTATCATAAACAATTTTACCTGACTTAGCCTCTACAATTTCTTTTTTCTCTAGGTAATAAATTGCCGAATCAAATTTGGCAACTTCAGGATTAAATTTTTCTAATTTATCATCAGCAGTATGGTATTCAACTTGCATTAATTCGGTAATTTGAAGGCTTTTTGGAACTGATTCATCCAATTTTCCTTGTCGTTCCATATTACCATAAACTAAAAGAGCCGCACAAATAATTCCCATTACTTTTTGAGAATCTGCTCCACCATGTCCTAAGGAAAATGCTGCTGAAGATAAGAGCTGTAGTTTTTTATGCATATTGCCTTCCTTCAATGCAGAAGGCTTTTTGCCGTGTGCAATTTCAAACCAAATGTAAACAATAATAAAGGCAACGAGTATTCCAATAACGATGTAGAGCATGATGGGCTTCATATCTATGTGATCAACCATGTATTGCATCACTAAAACGGTTAAAGTCGATAAACCCAAAATAACCAACATTTTTTTCCAGAAGGAACGACTCATGGTAACCACAGCAATGATGTAGGCGATGAATCCTCCAATAAGTGGGGCAAGAAAAATGAACAAAATAACGGTTAAAATTTGGCCGGTTTGGATAACGTCGAATCCTGCATGTGCTACTGCTGCGCCTGCAAATCCGCCAATTAGCGTGTGCGAAGAAGAAGAGGGGATTCCCAAACGCCAAGTTAATAAATTCCAAAAAGTAGCAGCTAATAATCCAGCTAGAATTACCCAGAGATCGATGGCATTATTGTCAACTGTTTTTGCCACAGTATTTCCAACACTCATATCAAAAACCCAAAAGGCAATCACATTAAAGGCGGCGGCCCAAATAACAGCTTGTAAAGGAGTTAATACTTTTGTAGAGACAACAGTTGCAATAGAATTTGCAGCATCATGAAAACCATTAACTAAGTCAAAAATGAGTGCCAGTACAATTACCACAATTAGTAAAGTAAACATAAACGTGTTTTTCTAAGTAAAAATTAGGTGTATTTTACAACAATAGATTCAATCACATTTCCTGCATCCTCGCATTTGTCGGTTGCTGTCTCCATGACTTGATATAATTCACGACGCTTGATTAGCTCTTTGGCATCAACATCTGAAGCAAATAATTTCTCAATATTCATATCAAAAAGAGTATCAGCTTCGTTCTCTAAGCTGTTAATTTTTATCACACACTCAATTATTTTCTGAGTATTTTTTAAATTTCTAAGTTCCATTACTGCTTGTTTAACTGCAATGGTTGAATCGTGAATAGCCTCAGCTGTTTTCTGAATTCCTATATCTGAAATAGGGTCGATGTGATAGAAATTAATTTTTTTTCCCGCTGAAAAGATATAATCGGCAATGTCATCTAATGCAGATGCCAAGGCATGGATATCTTCCCTATCAAAAGGAGTGATGAAATTTCGCCCTAATTCCACGAAAATTCTATGGGTGACATTATCGTTAGCATGTTCTAAATCAGACATGTCTTTAATAAGTACCGCGCGCTTATTAAAATCCGGTTCTTGCACCACTTGTAAGAGTTTCTGTGATATGCTCACTAAATTATCTCCTGCTTCTTCAAAAAGCGAATAAAAAACCCTGTCTTTTGGTAAAAAGTAACTTAAAATCCCAGCCATATTATTATTTTTTTAACAAATGTATAGTCTTGTTTCTGTCAAGCAAAGACTACTAATGCTTGATAATGTAAACATAACATTAGAAACTCAGAAATCCAATAGTTTTAATTTATAAATTTTGATATATCGAATCTTAATTAGCGTACCAATTATCCCATCGCATTTTATGCTATTTCAGCATACTTTCCAGCAACGAATTCCCAATTAACGACATTGAAAAAAGCAGTGATGTAATCAGGTCTTCTATTTTGGTAGTTTAAATAGTAAGCATGTTCCCAAACATCTAAAGCAAGAATAGGTGTCCCCGAACAACCTTCTCCCATCAATGGATTGTCCTGATTTGCTGTAGAACAAATTTCTAATTTTCCGCTGCTAACACACAACCATGCCCAACCTGAACCAAAACGGGTTGTTGCCGCTTTTGCAAATTCTGACTGAAAGTTTTCAAAGGAGCCGAAGGCTTCATTGATCGCACCGGCCAATTCTCCACTTGGAAGCCCCCCACCATTTGGTGCCATACATTCCCAGAATAAATTATGATTCCAAAATCCACCGCCATTATTTCTCACGGCCGGTTTGTCTTTGCATACTTTCAACATCTCTTCTATTGACATTCCTTCTAATTCAGTTCCTGCAATTGCATTGTTTAAATTAGTAGTGTAGGCTTGGTGGTGCTTGCTATGGTGAATTTCCATTGTCCGTGCATCAATATGTGGCTCAAGTGCATCGTATGCGTAAGCCAATTTAGGTAGTTCAAAACTCATGATATGGTATTTAATTGTACAAAACAAAAGTATAAAAAAATACGTGTAGTTGTTAAAATTTCAGCTTGCTTAAATTAATTTATTCAGATTACTATGGTAGCTTGTACGATTTTTTTTGCTTGACATATTTATGTAAAAATGTAACTTTGTGCATCTACAAGAAAAAGAAAGGGTATCATTCAATTCAAGATGATTTTTCTTCAAGATTGAAGGTGAGATTTATTGGGCTATTTTGCAGTAATCATATATTAAGTAACAAAGTATGAAAAACATTTTTATTAGTGGCATCTCTGGTTTTATCGGAACGCACATTACCATAGAAGGAATTAAGAGAGGATATCAGATTACAGGTACAACTCGGAATCAACAAAAGGAAGATGAGGTAAAAAGAACCATTGAAAAAGTGCTCGGTGTGGAGGCGCTCAAGTCCTTAAAAGTTGTTCATTGCGATTTAAATAGTCCCGATAATTGGCAAGAAGCAATGAAGGGATGCGATGCGATATTACACGTCGCCTCCCCTTTTCCATTGGGAATTCCAAAACACGAAGACGATATTATTAAGCCAGCTCGGAATGGTGTTAAGCACGTAATGGATGCAGCACTGGCCAATAACATTTCACGGATTGTCCAAACTTCTTCGATTGCGGCTATTTTGTATGGCCATGAGAAAGGAAAAATAAATTTCGATGAAGGTGATTTCACAAATCTAAACAGTGGAGTCTTAGTAAGTGCCTATGCAAAAAGTAAGACGCTTGCTGAACAAGATATGTGGATCTATGCAAAAGAAAATCCGGCCTTAAAAATAACGGTGATGAATCCGGGTTTTGTACTAGGACCGATTTTGAATAAAGAAATTGGGACGAGTGCAGATATTATAGTAAAGATGATGAAAGGAGAATTTCCAGGCACGCCAAAAATGGGTTTCCCAATTGTCGATGTGAGGGATGTCGCCGCTGCTCATTTCAATGCCTTAGAAAACGAAATTTCCATTGGACAACGCTATGCCATTGTGAATGAATCCTTATGGATGAAGGATGTTGCTCTTGCAGTACTCGAGGCTTGTCCTGAATACAAAAACAAATTAAAAGCAAGGGAATTGCCTAATTGGTTGGTAAAGATTGCTTCTTTGTTTGATAAAACGATACGTATGGTAAAAGATGAGTTGGGTTTACTTTATGATGTAAACAATGAAAAAATGAAAAAAGACTTGAATATTACACCAATTCCATCAAAAGAAGCAATAAAAGCTACAGCAAAATCATTAATTGAGCTT
>JAPLEV010000048.1 GCA_026391005.1 Flavobacteriia bacterium
ATTTCCCAATGAAGATGAATAAACACCTGGAATTCGACCGATTAATTCGCCAAGGTTTAAGGCAGGAATTTGGTTTAAATCGTTAATTTTTCGCGATTCAATGTGGAAAGGATTTTTGTTTTGGGTTACAGTAGAACCACTTGACACCGTAACTTCTTGCAAATCTAAATGCATTGGGCTTAGCGTAATAACAAGAGATGGCGTAAGCACTATTTTTTGCAAAATACTTTTATACCCTGTGGCTAAAATTCGAATTTGACACGATTTCATGTCATTTTCAAAAATGGTTATTTTACCAAAATCATTGGTTTTGAAACTTTGATCGGTCTCCAAAATAAAAAGTTGAGCGCCTATTATCGGTTCTTTCGTCTTTTCATCCAATAAGGTAATTTCTACCCGTTGAGCGAAAGATAAACAGGACACTAAACTTAAAAAAAGCAAGAATATAAATTTCATTTTTTTGTACTAATTTTTATTTGCAACTTTGATGCGATTACAAATATACTACAATTATGCAACATTGTTGCGTTAATAAAAAAAATAATGGCAATAATTAGGAATACCTTAGCAAAAAAAGCAGTTTTTGAAATAATACAGGGCAATAAGACAGCCATGAGCCAAACTGAAATTTTTGCTAAGGTAAACAACATATGCGACCGAGTAACAGTGTATCGAATTTTAGAGCGTTTAGTAAAAGAAGTAAAAATTCATAAAATTGTCAACATCAACGGGGTGATAAACTACGCGCCATGCGACGCTTGCTCGCATGAACAACACGTGCACCATGACCATCTGCATTTTAGCTGCACCACTTGCAAAAAACTCACTTGTATTGCAGATAATCACATCGAGCTAAATATCCCTTCAAACTATCAAGTAGCTGAAGTTTTTTTAACAGTTTCTGGAATTTGTCCAGACTGTGTAATTATGGCGTAAGGAATTCCTGAATTCTCAAATCAATACATTTTATATAATATCAGTTAGGAAAGCACTGACAGACATTTGTCCCCCTTCGAAGGGGGATAAAGGGGGATGACGCTGCAACTTGTTAATACATAATCCGTGTCTCTCGACTCCGCTCGATTCACTAACAAGAGCACATCGAGCGGAGTCGAGATGCGCTCGATAAGCTGAATGAAAGCTAGCCGAGTGTTCCGCTCCGCATGTGCGGAGGAGGAATGTCCGCCTAGGCGGACGAGGCTAGCGAAAACGATTTTAAAAGTGATTCCTACTTATCAATTGCACCTTCATCTTTTTTAATTAAATTTGCTTCCTTAAAACAAAGCAATATGAATTATGATATCATTGTAGTTGGAAGTGGCCCAGGGGGATACGTTACGGCTATTCGAGCTTCTCAATTAGGGCTTAAAACTGCCATTGTTGAACGCGAATCGCTTGGTGGAGTATGCTTGAATTGGGGATGTATCCCAACAAAAGCCTTGATAAAAAGCGCTAATGTGTTCGAATACCTAAACCATGCAAGTGACTATGGTATATCGGTGAAAGACGTGAAAGCGGATTTTACCGCGATGGTAAAACGAAGCCGGGATGTGGCCGATGGAATGAGCAACGGTATCCAATTCTTGATGAAAAAGAATAAAATTGACGTCTTAAAAGGAACAGGGAAAATCGCAGCGGGAAAATCAGTTATCGTTACGGATGATGCTGGCGTTTCAACAACGTATGTGGCTGGAAAAGGGCTTATTATTGCTACCGGATCTCGTTCACGTGAATTACCCAATTTGCCTCAAGATGGCAAAAAAATAATCGGTTATCGTCAAGCGATGACATTGGCCACTCAACCGAAACGTTTAGTTGTTGTAGGATCTGGGGCAATAGGTGTTGAATTTGCCTATTTTTATAATGCGATCGGTACTGAGGTTACTGTTGTTGAATATTTACCTAATATTGTTCCGGTAGAAGACGAAGATATATCTAAGCAATTAGAAAAATCATTCAAAAAAGCAGGAATTAAGATTATGACTAATTCTTCTGTTGAGCACGTAGATACGAGCAGTAATGATTGTGTTGTGACTATAAAAACAGAAAAGGGTGAAGAGAAAATTTCATGTGACGTAGTCCTTTCCGCGGTTGGAATTCAATCTAACATCGAAAATATAGGATTAGAAGATGTCGGAATTGTTGTTGATAAAGGACGAATACTAGTTGATGACTACTACCAAACAAATATACCTGGCTATTATGCCATTGGCGATATCGTTCCAGGACCTGCCTTAGCACACGTTGCCTCAGCAGAAGGAATTATTTGTGTTGAGAAAATTGCTGGTCATCATCCTGCTCCATTAAATTATGGAAATATCCCCGGATGTACCTATTGTTCGCCAGAAGTGGCATCGGTAGGAATGACAGAAAAAGCGGCAAAGGAAGCTGGATTTGAAGTAAAAATTGGGAAATTTCCGTTTTCTGCCTCAGGTAAAGCAAGTGCAGCTGGAACGAAAGATGGCTTTGTTAAATTAATTTTCGATGCTAAATACGGTGAATTATTAGGAGGTCACATGATCGGTGCAAACGTTACTGAAATGGTAGCTGAATTAGTGGCTGTTCGTAAACTAGAAACTACTGGCGAAGAATTAATTAAAACCGTTCACCCCCACCCTACTATGTCTGAAGCTATTATGGAGGCAGCAGCAGCAGCATATGGCGAAGTAATTCACCTTTAAAATATGAATAGACGACTAGTAGTATTTCTGTTTCTATTTATTGGTTCTTTTCAGCATGCTTTTACGCAGGTCGTAATCAACGAGGGATGTAACAGAAATTATATTTCCGCAACTGATGAAGATGGGGATAAGCCGGATTGGATAGAACTTTATAATGCCGGTAACAGCCTTGTTGATCTCACAGGTTATCATTTGAGTGATAATTTATTGCAGCCACTCCAATGGCCCTTAGCAGGGCTAAGTTTAGCTCCCAATGAGTTTAAGTTGGTCTATTGCAGTGGAAAAGATCGATACGAGTCAAGCCCCTTCTCACCAGCTGTCACTGACCTAAGTTATAGCCCTATTGTTGGTTGGAATACCCACAATTTCACCAATACATTTAACTGGGATGGCCAAAGCAATATCCTTCTAAATATTTGTTCGTATGAAAACAACGGGTATACTGAAAATTCAATTTTCTTACAAACGGAAACACCTTACACCTCTACCACTGCTAACTGGAACGACGGAAGTGACGCATCATGTTCAGCTGTAAATGGATTCATATACAACAGAAGGCCAAATTTAAAAATTAACGGGATTACATTGGATTTTGGAACGCTACAAAATTCCAACACCGATTACCCAGCTCCTTATGGAAATTGGTATTGGAGTGCCAGGCATCAAATATTGGTGCATGGCGCTGAGCTTATCGCAGCAGGACTTACGGCAGGGCCAATTAATTCGATAGGATTTGAAGTGGTTTCTACGAATACCATAACCTACACGTACATTGATGTTTCCATAAGTGCCACCTTACTAAATGAGTTGTCCAACACTTTTATTCCGCTGAATGGGTATTCGAACCACAGCAATTTTAAAATTGAATCTAACGGAGAATCTGTATTTTTATCTGATCCAAGTTTGACAACAATTAGTTCCTTATTTATTAATTCTCCTCAAACAGATGTGAGCATAGGACGTTCCCCTGATGCCTCCTCCAATAATCAGTGGATGGAACCAAGCCCAGGTTCGAGTAATAATGCAGCAATTGTTTACACAGATTCATTGAAAGCACCTGTTTTATCTGTTCCGACTGGCATTCTAAACAATGTAATTTATTTAAAAATTACCAATCCAAATGCCGATTCAATACCAACTAAAGTTGTTTACACCTTAGACGGAAGCGATCCAACCATAAACTCCACAGAATATATCGGCGATTCCATTTTTATTTTTCAAGCCTGCGTAGTTCGAGCAAAAGCTTTTCCATTAACAATGAACAATTATTTAGCAAGTCATGATACTTATGGAACCTATTTATTCAATATTGACCATTCCACGCCTATATTATTAGTCACCACACAAAACTCCAATCTATATGGTGGACAAGGGATTTTTGACAACCCTACATCAGACTGGCTAAGAGCTGCCCACGTAGTCTGGTTGGATAAAGAGGGCGACCATCCAACTTTATTTCAAACTAGAACTGCCATTCGTATGGACGGTGGCTGGGGTGGAAGTCGAACAAATGCACAGCGCTCTTTTCGCTTGTCGTTTAATCACGCTGCTCTAGGCGAAAAAACAGTGAACTTACCCTTAATTCCCGCCATCCCATTTCGAAATAAATACAGCGATGTTTATTTGAGAAATGGCAGTAATCAATGGCTAACCTTACCACAGAAAGACGCATGTCAAGTTAGCATGATGAGTAAAGGGACCAATAATTATTATTCAGCCATGGAGCCCGTATCCGTGTATATCAATGGGCAGTATTTTGGTCTTTATGAGCTCAGGGAAAAGTTCAATACGGAGTATTTTGACGAACGAGAAAACATCAACAAAGACTCCATAGCCATATTGTCAATGTCTGCTTTTTACAATTTGGTTTTAAGAGCCGTTGAAGGGAAAGTAGAGGATTTTACGACTGATTATACTGCCTTTAATGCCTTGGATCCAACTTCTCCAACTTACCTCACAGAAGCAGACCAATACTTTGACTTAGCGCATTATTCCGATTATATTATTGGAGAATCATGGATGGGAAATGTTGATTGGCCTCAAAATAATATAAAAATCTACCGTTCCAATAAAACCAATTACCGTTGGCGTTTCGCCCTAATAGATTTAGAGTTATCCATGCAACCAAATGGCTGGACCTCTTGCACGGATAATGGCATACGCTATATGCTAGACCAAAGTACAGACAATCCATATATCAATATTTGGCTGCAAAGCATTCAAAATTTAACGTATAGAAATTCATTTATCAATCGATATGCTGATTTAATGAATACAAGTTACCTAACAGATACTTTACTCGCAACAGAACAATCCTTTTTCAATAAAATGGTGCTTGAGATGCCAAAGGAATACCAGCGATGGGGAGACCCTAATAATATACCAGGTCAAATGGACAACTACATCAACAACCATTTAATCTTTAGGCAACAATTGGCTTGCAGAAATGAAATAGTAATGGAAAATTTACGGAATGAATTTCAGTTAACGAAAGAAGTTAAAGTTGAATTAGCCATATTTCCGGATAGCGCAGGCACCATAAAATTAAACAGCATTCAACCGAAAAACTACCCTTGGCAAGGATTGTATTTTGATGGAGTACCCATTCAACTCACAGCAATAGCTGAAACCGGTTACTCCTTTGTAAAATGGATGCCGAATCCATTTATCAGCGATACACTGAATCCCACTTTTGAAAGCAACGTAAATCTTGATTCCACACGCTTTACAGCAGTCTTTATGTTGATTCCTCCCCCGCCCGATGGTCCAACCATTGAATTTACACTTTTTCCATCCCCAAGTTCAACAAGCATTACCCTTGCGCACAACAACCCCACACTAGCGAAAAATATTAGATTTGAAATTTACGATCTGAATGGAAGAATCATTAGCACGGGAAAACTTGACCCAGCAAGTAAGCAAACCCAAATTAATATTTCTAACTTCAAAGCTGCTTTGTATTTAATACGCATAACCAACGACCAAGACTTTCTTGAAACCAAGCGCTTTGTAAAACTATAATTTTGTCATAATTTATGACAAATAGTCACCCTTTCATTGCCTAATCACTAATAATTTGTCACTTACAAACCTAAAAATTCTCATGGCATATTAATTGACTTTGGGGTGATGTTCAATAATATAAAATTTAAAACAAAATGGGAAAAATAATTGGAATTGACTTAGGCACAACAAATTCATGTGTGGCGGTTATGGAAGGAAGCGAACCAGTAATCATACCTAATTCAGAAGGTAAAAGAACAACACCTTCCGTTGTAGGTTTCGTAGAAGGCGGCGAAAGAAAAGTTGGTGATCCAGCAAAACGACAAGCGATTACAAATCCAACAAAAACAATCTCTTCGATTAAGAGATTTATGGGTTCAAGTTTCGACGAAGTAAAAAAAGAAATTGCGCGCGTACCTTACAAGGTCGTAAAAGGCGACAATAATACACCACGTGTAGAAATAGATGATCGAAAATATTCACCTCAAGAGATCTCTGCAATGATTCTTCAAAAAATGAAGAAAACAGCAGAAGATTATTTAGGACAAGAAATAACAGAAGCGGTTGTAACTGTTCCAGCATACTTTAATGATGCTCAACGTCAAGCGACAAAAGAAGCAGGCGAAATTGCAGGATTAACCATAAAAAGAATTATCAATGAGCCTACTGCTGCAGCACTTGCGTACGGACTAGACAAAAAAGGAATTGATCAAAAGATAGTTGTTTTCGATTTTGGCGGTGGAACACATGATGTATCCATTTTAGAGTTAGGTGATGGTGTATTTGAAGTATTAGCAACAGATGGAGATACCCACCTAGGTGGAGACGACGTTGATGAGGCAATTATCGTGTGGTTGGCAGAAGAATTTAAAACGGAAGAAGGATTAGATTTACGTCAAGATCCAATGGCATTACAACGATTGAAGGAAGCGGCAGAGAAAGCGAAAATCGAACTTTCTTCTACTAACTCTTCAGAAATTAATTTGCCTTACATTATGCCTGTTAATGGTATTCCAAAACACTTAGTTAGGACCTTAACAAAAGCTAAATTCGAACAATTAATTTCCACCATAGTTGAACGTACCATTGCACCGTGTAAAAAAGCATTGAAAAATGCTGGATTAACTGTGAAAGATATCGACGAAGTTATTTTAGTTGGAGGATCGACAAGAATTCCGATTATACAAGCTGCTGTTGAGCATTTCTTTGGCAAGGCGCCTTCAAAAGGAGTTAATCCAGACGAAGTAGTTGCATTAGGAGCTGCCATTCAAGGAGGTGTTTTATCCGGAGAAGTTAAAGATGTATTGTTGTTGGATGTTATTCCATTATCATTAGGAATTGAAACAATGGGAGGTGTTTTCACTAAATTAATTGATGCCAATACAACCATTCCAACAAAAAAATCGGAGGTTTTTTCAACAGCATCAGATAATCAACCATCCGTTGATATTCATGTATTGCAAGGGGAACGCTCTATGGCAAACGATAATAAAACTTTAGGTAGATTTCAATTGACAGATATTCCATCAGCACAAAGAGGTGTTCCTCAAATTGAAGTTACTTTTGATATTGATGCGAACGGAATCATGAACATTTCTGCGAAAGACAAAGGAACAGGTAAGCAGCAATCCATAAAAATTGAATCTGCTTCAGGATTATCAGATGAAGAAATCCAACGCATGAAAGCAGAAGCAGAAGCAAATGCTGAATCAGACAAAAAACTAAGAGAAGAAGTGGAAATTGTTAATAAAGCAGATTCCACAATTTTTCAAACGGAACGTCAATTAAAAGAATACGGAGATAAAATTCCAGCAGATAAAAAACAACCGATTGAAGATGCATTAGCTGAACTAAAGAAAGAATATGAAGCTAAAAACGTTGAAAATTTAGAGCCAGCTATGGAAAAACTAAACACTGTTTTTCAAGCAGCATCTCAAGAAATGTATAGTGCAGCGAATGGAGGTGGATCTGAAGGAGGAGAAGGACAAGGTGCAACATCATCGGATGAATCCAATCCACAAGATGAAGTTACCGATGTTGACTTTGAAGAAGTAAATGACAAAAAATAGTAAGTAAACAAATCTCACAAGGAAAGGACACGGAATTCGTGTCCTTTTTTTTATTAACATTGTAGATGCTTTATTTTAAAAAAATACTTAATACAATAAGCAAAGAATGGTGTGTGTTCATCCACGGTGCTGGTGGAAGCTCCGCTATTTGGCATAAGCAGGTTAAAGCATATGCCGAAAACTTTAATGTATTATTAATTGATTTAAGAGGTCATGGTAAATCAAAAGAAATAAAAACAACAAAAAACTACAGCTTTCAAATGATCGCTGAAGATGTTATTGAAGTCGTAGAATTCAATAAAATAAAAGAAGCCCATTTTATTGGCGTTTCCCTCGGGACAATTATCATCTATCAAATTTATGCGCTGAAACCTAGCATTGTAAAATCAATGATTTTTTCCGGTGCTATAACTAGGTTAAATATCAAGTCGCGCGTACTTTTAAGAATTGGACGGGTACTAAATCCACTCCTTCCTTACATGACCTTGTATGCCTTGCTAGCTAGGATAATTATGCCGAAAAAAAACCACAAAACTTCGCGCCTACTATTTATTAACGAGGCAAAAAAAGTAATGGCCAAAGAATTTAATCGTTGGTTTAAATTAACAGCGCGATTAACTGCCTACCTCAATAGAGTGGAACACGAGAACAACGACAAACCAACTATTTACATAATGGGGAGCGAAGACCACATGTTTTTAGCACCTGTGAAATCGATCGTTGAATTAAATCCACGAATTCTTTTAAACATTGTACCCAATTGCGGACACGTAGTAAATATTGAACAAGCGGAACAATTCAATGAGATCTCACTCAATTTTATCCGAAAATTAGCCTAATATTTACCTAAGGATGGGCAAGATTCTATTTTCTTGGGAATTAGTTTCAAAAAGTTTGATTATAGATGTTCGTAGTGAACTAGAATATAACATGGGGCACATTCCAGGTGCAATAAACATCCCCATACTGAACTCGGAAGAACGCAAAATAGTAGGGACAATCTATAAAAATCATGGGCAAAAACAGGCCATACTTAAAGGCTTAGAATTAACCGGACCCCATTTATACACCCGAATTAAGACAGCCTTAAAATTAGTGGAGAAACACGATGAAATTGTAATTCATTGTTGGCGCGGAGGAATGAGAAGCGGCTTCTTCACGTACCTAATGGAGTTTTTTGGAATTAAAGTGTCCGTGCTAATTGGAGGGTATAAATCCTACCGACAACATGTCCGGAAAACATTTGATTTAACTTATAATTTTTCGATTCTTGGCGGTATGACAGGGAGTGGAAAAACGCATATTCTTGACGAACTAGTAAAAACAAGTGCATTTTGCATTGATTTAGAAAAATTAGCCCATCACAGAGGTTCCTCGTATGGCGCATTAGGAATGGAAGACCAACCTAGTCAAGAACAATTTGAAAACGAATTAGCGCAGCAACTTATCACAACAGGAAAGAATACTGTTTGGCTAGAAGATGAAAGTAGAACAATTGGTGCAAGAATTATTCCCGAAGGAATTTGGAATCAAATGAGGAAAGCTCCCCATTATTTTCTAGACAGATCCTTTGAGGAGCGGCTCGATCAAATCATGGCAGATTACGGCGTTTTTTCGATTGACGAGCTAAAGGTTTGTACCCTTCGAATTGCCAAACGCCTCGGGCCGCAACATGCCAAGAAAGCAATAGAATATCTTGACAATAACGAAGTGAGAAATGCCTTTTCGATTGCACTTAGCTATTACGACAAAGCCTATTCTTACCATAAAGAAATAAATCCCCTGGGTGAAAAAATAAAAATAGAATCTCCTGCAAAAAACTACACAGAAATAGCCAATTTCTTAGTCAATATTAAAAAAGATTTCAAATAGTACCAACGAAAAAAAAAACATATACTTCCCCCTCTAGAGGGGGACAAAGGGGGAGGAAAGATCTAAAACCAACAAAAAACTACACGGAAACCACCAATTTTTTACTCAATATTAAAAATGGAAAATAACGAAATAAAATTAACAGAATTCACTAAAGGAGGTGGCTGTGGATGCAAGATTCCACCGGGAGAATTAAAAGAATTACTGAAAGATATCGTAGTTATGGATTCAGAACTTCTTCTAGTTGGGAATTCCAAAACAGACGATGCCGCAGTTTACGCGCTAAATGATTCCCTTTGCTTGATTAGCACCTGCGATTTTTTTACCCCTATCGTTGATTCACCTTATAATTTCGGGAGAATTGCCGCAGCAAATGCTATCAGCGATGTCTATGCGATGGGGGGGAAACCTATTCTTGCGCTTAGTATTCTTGCTTGGCCAACCTCCGTATTACCAATACATATTGCTTCTGAAGTGTTAAAAGGAGCCACAGAAATCTGCAAATTAGCTGGAATCACCCTAGCAGGTGGACATTCCATCGAAAATAAAGAACCCATTTTTGGTCTAGCGGTAAATGGAATTGTTGACAAAAATAAAATCAAACGGAATAATACGGCGCATGAAAATGACCTTATCTTTCTTACAAAACCCATTGGATCAGGCATTTTGGCAACGGCCCTAAAACGCGGATTAGAAAGCACACATTTCATGGATGATTTTATTACTAGCAGCTGTGCTTTAAATCTTATTGGAGAAAAATTAGGTGCGATAGAAGCCATTTCCGCCATGACGGATGTCACCGGATTTGGTTTGTTAGGGCATTTAATTGAAATGACAGACAAAGGACGAATTAGCGCCACAATTAATTACCAAAACGTTCCATTGTTAAAAGGAGTGAAAGAACTCTCAGAAGCATGGGTATATCCAGACAACACGATGCGAAATTGGAAAATGTACGGCGAAAAAGTCAGTGGCATAGAAGGCGCTACATTACTGACAATGTGTGACCCTCAAACCAATGGTGGGCTACTTTTTTCAGTAGACCCAACGAAAAAAAACGAGATTATCGCCCTTTTTGAAATGGAGAAAATACCATTGTTCGAAATTGGGAAGTTCACAGAAGCAAAGGATATGGCAATTAGTATCGAGTAAATGGATAAAGAAACTTTTCCTACCTATAGAAAACTGAAAAATGGAAAATCAATTTACGAAATTATCTCAGAAAATGAATTCTATGAAATTCAACTAATAAATGAACATCGATTTATGTTCCATATTCGAGCAATTTCCTACTTTGAAAAAATCCGTGTTAAGGAGATTTTAACTGACGAAATTTCCTTTGAAAAAATAGACCAATCAACATTTCTAGCAGAAAAGGAAAAAATTGATCGCATAGAATGATCGGCTTTTTGTAAATTTGTTAACGAAGTATTATTTTACTTAATTTATGAAACAAGAAAGTCCTTATCAACCACTCCATAAAATCCGAATTGTTACGGCCGCTTCCCTCTTTGATGGCCACGATGCTGCTATCAATATCATGCGCCGAATCATTCAGTCAACTGGTTGTGAAGTAATTCATTTAGGTCATGACAGATCGGTAGAAGAAGTGGTAGATTGCGCCATTCAAGAGGATGTGCAAGCAATTGCAATGACATCATACCAAGGAGGACATTTGGAGTACTTCAAATTCATGTATGATTTGCTAAAAGAAAAAGGAGCTCCACATATCAAAATATTTGGTGGTGGAGGCGGTACCATTTTACCATCTGAAATCAAGCATCTAATGGATTATGGGATCACTAAAATTTACCACCCTGATGATGGAAGAAAAATGGGACTGCAGGGTATGATTAACGATTTAGTGAAACAATGTGATTTTCCTCTTGGCGACAAAATAAGCGACGAATTTGAAAAAATTAAGGTGCAGCACATTCCCTCTATTGCAAGAGCGATTTCTGCTGCTGAAAATTATCCGGCAGCCTACACTTCACAATTAAATGAGATTGATTCGATTGCCAACGCCTCAAAAATTCCAGTGTTGGGAATTACAGGCACGGGTGGCGCTGGTAAATCATCCTTAGTCGATGAATTAGTCCGTCGCTTTCTTGTTGATTTTACTGATAAAAAAATAGCGGTTGTTTCTGTAGATCCTTCTAAACGAAAAACAGGAGGCGCACTATTGGGGGATCGAATTCGCATGAATTCCATCAAAAACAGCCGGGTTTACATGCGCTCACTCGCTACTCGACAATCCAACTTAGCACTATCAAAGCATGTGGCGGAAGCGATTAGCATCCTAAAAGTTGCCAAATATGACCTAATTATCATTGAAACATCTGGTATAGGACAATCGGACACAGAAATCCTAGAACATTCAGATGTTTCTTTATACGTAATGACACCTGAATATGGCGCGGCAACACAATTAGAAAAAATTGACATGTTGGATTTTGCCAATGTGATCGCACTGAACAAATTCGATAAAAGAGGTGCCCTTGATGCCTTAAGGGATGTAAGAAAGCAATACCAACGGAATCATAATTTATGGGACGAAAGTGTGGATGACATGCCGGTTTATGGTACCATCGCCTCACAATTTAACGATCCTGGCATGAATTCCATTTACAAGGTTATCATGGATAAAATTGTTGCCATAACAGCTGCTCCACTTGCCTCTCAATTCGAAATAACAAAAGAAATGTCTGAAAAAATCTTTGTTATTCCCCCAGAGAGAACACGTTATTTATCTGAAATTTCGGAGAATAATCGCGCGTATGATTCTTGGGTAAATAAGCAGGTGGAAGTCGCCGAAAATTTATACGGTCTAAGTCTATCTATAAAATCGATTAAAAATTCCGCAATGGAAGATAAAGATCGATTGATAAAAAGTTTGCAGGAAGCCTTCGAAAAAGAAAAATTAAATTTCGATCCAAAAAATTGGGCATTTTTACAAGAGTGGGAAGCTAAGAAGCAAACATTTAAAGATCCAATTTATAAATTTAAAGTAAGAGACAAAGAATTAAGTATTCAAACACATACCACCTCACTTTCCCAATCGCAAGTACCAAAAGTAGCTAGCCCAAAATACAGAAGTTGGGGAGATCTATTAAGATGGGGCTTACAAGAAAATTTTCCAGGTGAATTTCCGTACACGGCAGGATTATTTCCTTTCAAACGAGAAGGCGAAGATCCTACCCGCATGTTTGCAGGAGAAGGAGGTCCCGAAAGAACCAATAAACGTTTTCACTACGTAAGTTTAGGACTTCCAGCTAAGCGTCTTTCTACTGCATTTGATTCAGTTACATTATATGGCAATGATCCCGCAATTCGACCTGATATTTACGGTAAAATAGGTAATTCTGGGGTGTCAATTTGCTGTTTAGATGACGCGAAAAAACTCTATTCGGGTTTTGATTTAAGTCATCCTACCACCTCCGTTTCCATGACTATTAACGGCCCAGCACCGATGCTTTTGGCCTTTTTTATGAATGCGGCAATTGATCAAAATTGTGAGAAATACATTAAGGCGCATGGTCTTGAAGAAGAAATAGAACAAAAGATTGTAGCTATTTATAAAAAAAAGGGAACCGAACGTCCAACATACAACGGTGAATTACCGGAAGGAAATAATGGCTTAGGACTCTTATTATTAGGAGTTACTGGAGACCAGGTTCTTCCTTCTGCCGTATATGATCAAGTTAAAAAAGAAACCCTAGCCCAAGTTCGGGGAACCGTTCAAGCAGACATTCTTAAGGAAGACCAGGCACAAAACACCTGTATTTTTTCAACTGAATTTGCGCTGCGATTGATGGGCGATGTCCAACAATATTTTATTGATAATCAAATTCGTAATTTCTATTCAGTTTCAATTTCTGGTTATCACATTGCTGAAGCCGGTGCGAATCCTATCACACAATTAGCCTTTACCTTAGCAAATGGATTTACTTATGTGGAGTATTACTTGAGTCGAGGAATGGATATCAATGATTTCGGACCCAATCTTTCTTTCTTTTTCTCCAATGGAATCGATCCAGAATACGCTGTAATTGGTCGCGTAGCAAGAAGAATTTGGGCCAAGGCGTTAGCGAATAAATACCATGCGAATCCCCGTGCACAAATGTTGAAATATCATATTCAAACTTCAGGGCGATCGTTGCATGCGCAAGAAATAGATTTTAATGATATTCGCACCTCCTTGCAAGCGCTTTATGCGATCTACGACAATTGCAATTCATTACATACGAATGCGTATGATGAGGCAATTACTACTCCAACTGAAGAGTCTGTTCGGAGAGCAATGGCGATTCAGTTGATAATAAATAAAGAACTTGGATTAGCGAAAAATGAAAATCCATTACAAGGCTCCTTCATAATCGAAGAGTTAACAGATCTTGTTGAAGAAGCAGTTTTAACTGAATTCGATCGGATTACAGAACGTGGCGGTGTGTTGGGTGCCATGGAAACTATGTACCAACGCTCCAAGATTCAAGAAGAATCATTGTATTATGAAACGCTAAAACACACAGGTGAATTTCCAATCATTGGTGTGAATACTTTTTTGAGCTCAAAAGGATCTCCTACCGTACTTCCTAAAGAAATTATTAGGGCAACGGAAGAAGAAAAGGCCTACCAAATTACTATGCTTCAAAATTTACATAACATTAACAAAGAAGAATTTAATAATAAAATAACCGACATTCAAGATGCTGCTATCAATAACACCAATATCTTTGAAGTATTAATGGAAACAGCAAAGTTTGCCTCGCTTGGCCAAATTACGGATTGCTTATTTAGCGTTGGAGGTCAATATCGTAGAAATATGTAAATAAAGCGTAACTTAGTTTGCTACTATTTGAATTTGTTTATTAGTTAAATATATTATTATCTACTAAATACCATGATTAATAAATGAAAAAAACTTTACTACTCTTTTCTTTATTGGTTAACTTCTTGTCCATCAATGCTCAGAACAATACATTTTACAGAAAATACAATCTCCCTGGCATGCAAGGCGCCTTACAAATTGCGGCAACCCTGGACGGTGGCTTTGCTGCAACAGGCCAACACGAAAGTAGCGCGCAAGGCAGCGGACATGGTGAATGTGATATTTATATATATCGTTTGGACGTATGTGGTAATATCCTATGGTTTAAATTATATGGGACACCCTCACAAGAGGGAGGAAAAAGTATCATTCAAACCAATGATGGTGGTTTTTTAGTATCTGGACTTTATTCAGGATCAGGGAATAACAGAGGGTTTAACATGAAAATTGACGCCAATGGAAATGTGCAGTGGCTAAAAAAATATACGTGTGAATGGATGATGTATGCGGAGGAAACGTCCACCGGTGAATTTACTTGTATTGGCAGAAACACCAATGTTTTATACCTGATGAAACTTGACAATCAAGGGAATCTACTTTGGAGTAAAGCATTATCAAACATGGGCGATATGGGCTTGTATCTGAAAAACTTGACTAATGGAGATATTATAGTAACCAGCATTAAAGCAAATTTAGGAACTGATATCGTTGTTGGACGTTTTGACGGTTTAGGGAATTCCATCTGGATCAAAAGTTATGGAGGAACAGGCTATCCTGATTCAGACCATACCACATGGTCGTGTAAAGCGGCAATAAATGAAGTTGCTGGTGAAATGGTAGTCACCTCACCCACTCTACTTGGTGGATTAGGAGGTGAAAATATTTTAGCAGCCAAATTAAATATCAATAATGGCAATGTCATTTGGGCGAAAGCGTTAGGTGGTGCGAACCGAGATCAATCGAGGGATATTGTTAAATATCCTAATGGATACGCAATTTTAGGTCACTCTGATTCTTATCCCGTTGCAGCAAACATACTTCCAGGTATTACTGAAGCATTGGCGGAGAAAGATATTCTTTTATTTTCATTGTCGGATGCCGGAAATCTTCAATGGGCAAGAACGTATGGTGGAAACGATCGTGATAAAGGCGTTGGCGTTCGTTTTAATTTAGATAATGGCTTCACCATGTCGGCATTTACCACATCTCCTTTCTTTGGAAACAATGATGCTAGTATGGACCCTTTATTCATTAAAACAGATAGTGTAGGATTAGTTTCTTGTCAAGTTTATAGCCCACCGCTAAGTATAGTCAATATTGCCTTAACAGCAACAAATACAGGCAGCGTTTCAAATGGTAATATTACAGCGACCATTCCAGCATACGGTGTTATTAATTATACACCTAGCGATTCATACCTTTGTCAAGCATGCAGTACCATCCCTATTTTCACACCAAGCGATACGATGGTTTGTACTGGCGATTCTGTTTTTTTTACTAATACAACTACGGTTGGATTAACCTGTTTTCAAGAATGGGAAATAGAAAATCAAAATTTTAGTGGTAGTTCAAATCCGGGTTATGTTTTTAATTCGCCGGGCGATTACACTATTTACTTATACTCCACTTGCGGTGCTCTCTCCGATACACACACCCTAAATATTCATGTGTATGAGCCCATTATTAATGCTCCACCAGCAATGTGCATCGACCAAAACACGATACAATTAAGTTCTAATATTCCAGGTGGATCTTGGTCTGGAAATGGGATTACTAACCCCATTTTTGGTAGTTTTAATCCTGCGATTGGAGCAGGTTCGCAAATAATTACTTATACAATTCCACAATTGTGTATTGTGTTAGACACGATCATTATCAATGCATTGCCAATTATTGATGCCGGGCCTAATATAAGTGTGTGCTTTTCTTTGGATAGTATGATTGGGATACCCACTAATAATGCGATTAGTTATGCATGGAATAATGCCAATGGACTTAGTGCGATTAACGTTTCAAATCCGACCTTGAACCTTACTAATTTAAGCAATTCCACTCCTTTAAATGTGTCATATATTCTAAGCGGGACAGAAACATTAAATGGAATAGGCTGTGACAATAGTGATACAATGATGGTAGTAATTAACCCATTACCTAATATTGGTGCTGGTCCAGACATTTCAATTTGTCAATTTGACCCGATTACCCTAAACGGGACTGGTGGGGTTTCTTATAATTGGAACAATGGAGTAGTCAATAATACGCCATTTAATCAAAATTCAAATAGTGTAACTTATACCGTTATTGGAAACAATGTCTTTAATTGCTTTAATAGTGATTCAATGACGGTAACCATGAACTTACTACCAAACGTGACAGCTGGAAGCGATACAATAATTTGCACAGGAGATCAACTCGTCTTGTCGGGAAATGGGGCACAGAATTATACTTGGAATAATGGTCAAACAAATAACAACCCGTTTATTCCGCCGAGCGGAATAACTAACTATGTGGTAACAGGAACCGATGGATTCGGCTGTTTTAATTTAGATACACTCGTCGCTACAGTCTACAATGTCCCTATTCCGACATTTACCTACACAATCGATTGCTATTCTCACACCATTACATTTAATAATACAACCCAGGGTAGCAGTAATCTTAATCCTACAGCCATCCTCAGTAACAATTGGGATTTTGGTGACAATTCAGCAAATAGTAATTTAAGTAATCCTCAACACCTTTATTCCTCAAACGGTAATTACGATGTTACATTAACGACAAACTCTTCTGAGGGTGGATGTACAGACGAAATTACACAAACAATTACTGTTCCAATAATACCTACCGTAGATGGTACCGTGGCACTAGATTGCGATAGAAAAGCACTTTTTTCTGGAAGTGTAAACCCCAATAACCTTGCGATAAGCTATATAAATTGGGTTTTTGGTGATGGAAATCAATTAAATAATTCCAATTTATCGATAGAATATATCTATGAAAGTGCAGGGAATTATTTGGCATCCTTTAATGTGGTTGATATTAATAATTGTACCTATTCTATTAGCATACCACTGGAAATTTTAAACAATGAACTACTAATTGACCAGCCTATTCCGAATGTTATAACAGCGAACGGCGACCAAATCAATGATGAATTTAAGCTAGATTTATTAATTGATGTCTGCCTAGAATATGAGATTATTATCCTAAACAGGTGGGGCAATAAAGTATTTGAAAGCAAGCAATTTGGAGATACTTTCATCGGTAATGATTTAGATGGCTCGAGTTTATCCGAAGGGGTATATTTTTATATTATTCGTGCAGACTCCCAAGAAAAAGTTGGACACTTAACCATAATTAAATAAAAAAAAAATGAAATTATTACTGATTTTAAGTATTGTATTAAGCTCTTTAGTTTGCCACGGCCAGAAGAAAACCAATTATATTATTACAGCGGAAGCTAACGCTTTAATGTGCCCCTTTTTATCGCCGAAACTAATGAGTTCGATTGAAAAAAATGGGGGGAAATCCGTGGTAAAAACCAAAGAGCTGACCTTACTATTTTATTGTGAGCAGAGCAATGTCCTAAGTGAAGCACGCATACTTGAATTAGTTGACAATCTCGGCTATGACCCACGCATGTTTAAAGTGGAAATGAAGGAAGAAGAATAAGAAAAAATCCCATCGAATAAATTCATTCGTTAAATTTATCTATGTTATTCGAAATTGGCGAAAAAGTATCCCTTTTAAAAGAAAGTGGTGTCTACATTATTGTTGAAATTCAAACGAATGTAGCCATTGTTCTCGATGAATTTTCATTTGAACGAAAGGTCCTAAGAAGTGAATTGGTAAAAAGACAAGAGATTCCTTTACATGGAAATATCCCCAAAAAGGACTACCAAAAATCTGAAAATATAACGAAAGGGAAAACGGAAAAAATTCCAGAAATTGACTTACACATCGAACATCTTATTGAAACAGATTCCTTGTTAAGTGCTCATGATAAATTTTTGCTGCAAATAAACACCTTCAAACGCTTTACCAACCAAATGATCCTAAAAAAGACCCCTCGATTCATTGTTATTCATGGAGTTGGAGAAGGGAAATTAATTCAAGAAATAAGATTTCTAGTTCATGCAAAAGAGGGTTTTAGCATTCACGATGCTAACTATTCAGCACGTGGGGTAGGTGCATCTTACATTGAAATAAAATTATCTATTGCTAAAGAATTTTAGAATTACAAAAAATTAATTTGCACTTACAGCACCCTTTTTCCCTTGGGGAATATCAAAAATCCAAGTATAATTTCCAACAAAATGACTGCCTGAGAAACCTCGAAAAGCATCTAATTCCTTAGGGAAATGAATAATATTATTAGGAAGTAAACCTTTGGCATTTGACTGTGGTGCAATACCATCCTGTAAACACATCGGATCAACATTATCTCCTGTAAGCTTCGCACCATATTGCCTAACCTCAGCCCATTGATTTAATTTAACCTTTCCAGAACATGCATTTTCTGGTGCCAAAATATAAAACCCACCAAAATTTATGTTCTTAGACAAAACATCAGATATACCTAATGAATAAGCATATCCCATGCTATGAGCAACAATGTACAATGTATCATTTTTAGATGCATTCGGTACATTATTTAAAAGTTGTAGTAGATTATATCCTGCTATCTTACCGTTCATTCTTCGCACATTAAAACCATTTGTATTGGCCTTCGTTGGCAATAAACTTATGCTTTTAACTTTATTTTTAGTGATATTTATTACATCAGAGCAAGTATGGTTTTTTAAATTTTTACATCGCTTAGGAAAAAATGATATGGAATTTGTAAAAGAAAGTACATTTAAATAATTGGAGGTCGCAATAGAATGATGACCATCTGCATAATATATATCGTCAGGATGTATTCGATTTTCAAACAAAGAATTAATATTTTTCCAGGGAGTCCAGTAAGCAAAACGATCATTATCATAAATATAATTACTAGTCGCTGGCATTTCTAATCCTTTCGATTGAATTGCGGCAAATGTTTTTTCTAAATCACTCGATGTTGTAACTGGACGATAGCCGTTTACAAATAATAAGATCCGCTTGGTTGGATTTTGACTTAAATTTTTTGTGCTCAATTTCTTACCCTGATAATCATACACACTTTGGGAAATTAATGCCCCAGCTTCTGATTTCCGATTAACTACTATATAATGATTAAATGCAGTGTATGATTTGCCGTTAATTGAAATAGTGTTAGATGATTTCCGAAAATACAGAGCAGCTTTACCGTTCTTACCCTCTATAAGTTCGAAATACATTACGGGTTTTTCAAGTTCTGAAACCCATTTCCCTCCTCGATTAATAAACGCCTCGGTCTTATTCGATTTCTGTGAAACTTTAATTAATTCAGGTGTCGAATCTAGGCCTTTAACTACTTGTTCTGAAGTGTATTTATTAAACATCGTATAATTATAGCTTTCGAGAAATCGATAAGAATAATATTTATTTACTAGCAAAAAAGAACCATAAACAATTCCAATAGAAACCAAAAACATGGTTACTTTAAAAATTCGAAACATCCATCTCTTATACCAACGACTTTCAAGAATCCGGTTATTTACCTTTTTCCTTAAAATCAATAGTAAAATGATAACTAGTAGTAAAACAATGATGTGCATTGGACTAAAAACCCAATTATCTCCCCTGTAAATTGGCCAAAAAAGAGGGTTTTCTATCTTCAAGTAAATGAGCGTATTATTACGTTTAAAAGGCCGAACTAGATCTTTTAAAAAATCGTTAGTTGATGCTGTTAAAATACGGCCATCTTTATCTTCCGACCACAAATAATAAGCAACAAGACCATTACTTGTTGGGATAAACTCATAATCGTCATATATCTGAAAAAAAGATATTGATTGCCTAAGTTCAAGGCGTTCTTTCCATGTTAATAATTCTGAAATATTAGTTATGGCCGCTGAAGAAGTATCTGATAAAACAGAAACTCCTCTACATCGCATTAGACCAGAAGAAATTGTCTTACTAAAATTGAGTGAGTCACTATATTTTACGAACAGAATATGCTTATTTGGCAGAGCATACTTCAAGGTATTAGCATCAGAAAATGAACCTACAAAAAAAATGTAATAATCATTATCATTTTTATCTTGTGCGTCTTTAAAAAAAGCATCTCGCATCGAACGCATTTGACGAGTGAAGGTAATTTTATTGCCCGATGGCGAAGAAAGTACAGTCGGAAAATTACTTTTAGAATAATCTTGCAAAATATAATTGAAGACAATCTTGGAATCATAAAAAGCAGTAGATATCTCATTAAGTACCTGCTTTGGGACCTTTTGATTTTTTTGTGTTGTAATTAAATGAATATTAACCGTAACCTGCCTAAAATTACTTGAGGAAAATAAAATCGAATCAGAATCTTGGCTATAAAAAAACCCGATAAAAAAAAATGAACTTAGTAGACAAATTGCAGAAAACTTTTTCATTTTTATTTATTTAAAGATGCATGAAATTCTTTTTGGCTAATAATTCTTCTTCTGACTCGCGGTAATCAGGGTCGTCTACGCAACAATCAACAGGACAAACAGCAGCACACTGAGGTTCGTCATGAAATCCAACACATTCGGTACATTTATCGTGCGTGATGTAATAAACGTCCATATTAACTGGCGCAAATGCATGATCAGCATCTACAGAATTACCATCTAACGTAGAAAGTATTCCTTTAAGAGAAGTGCCATCAGCATATTTCCATTCAGCTCCTCCTTCATAAATTGCATTGTTTGGACATTCTGGTTCACAAGCCCCACAATTTATACACTCATCAGTAATCGTAATTGCCATTTTTGACTTTTTTTTACAAATATAAGGAGCTTAAACGAAAATGCCGTTTGAAGTTCATGAAAAAAAAGAGATTAACTTTACCAAATGAATAAACATGAATTGATTAACAGTTTTAGCCGCCTTGGTGAATTAATGAACTCGCTTGGTGAAAACAAGCCACATTCGCTTGGTCTTCCCTGTGATAATTCAAGTTATGAGCAGTTTAATTTAGCCATTGAGAGAGAAATTTTTCACAATGGTTGGTTTACTGAAGAATTAGTGCGCCTTTCTCTTTGCAACCTGGCGAATTGGCTCAACGAAAAAACACTGGAGAACTGGCTAAGTAACTACCCTTCGGCGGAAACGAATAAAACCATCGCTGTAATAATGGCCGGAAATATACCATTGGTTGGATTTCATGATTTTATCTGTGTGCTATTCGCTGGTTATAAAATTCAAGTAAAATTGAGCTCTGATGACAATAGACTTTTCCGTTTTATCTACCAAGCATTGCTTGATATTGATCCTCGATTTGGAAATAAGATCCAACTAGCCGATGGTAAACTAAGCTCCTTTGATGCCGTTATTGCTACCGGAGGAAGTTCTTCCATAGTACATTTCAAATCGTATTTTTCAAACGTTCCTCACCTCTTCAGAGGAAATAGAAGCTCGGTTGCTATACTTACTGGTAAAGAAACAAATGAAGAACTATGCGCACTCGGTGAAGATATATTTTTATATTTCGGACGAGGTTGCAGGAATGTGAGTCATTTACTGCTTCCAAAAGGATTTTTATTAAATACCTTCTTTGAACAAATTATTTCCTATTCAGATGTGATAAACAACAAAAAATACGGGAACAATTACGACTACCACAAAACGATTCACTTAATGAATTTGGAGAATTTCCTTGATAATAACTTTGTACTATTGAAAGAAAGTGAAACGCTGCACGCACCTATCGGTATGATCTATTATCATTATTACGAAGATCCAGCAGAAATAACAAGCTACCTAGAAATTCATAAGGAAGAAATCCAATGCCTCATAGGAAATGATTATCAAGCTTTCGGTAGTTCCCAACAACCTCAGATCGATGATTATGCAGACAACTTAAACACGATGGATTGGCTACATAATCTAGGATACAATTAGTTTCATTACCTTTGCAACTATGTCATTTCTAGCTAACAATTCAATCAAATACAAAACCGCTGATGAGATAAACATCATGCGCGAAGCAGCTCAAATTGTGAGTAGAACCTTAGGGCTCATTACAAAACACATGCATCCGGGAACCACTCCAATCAGTCTAGATAAAATGGCGGAAGCATACATACGTTCGCAAAATGCCATTCCTGGATTTTTAGGTTTGTATGGTTGTCCTAGTACCTTACTAATTTCAGTAAATGAACAAGTAGTGCATGGCTTACCAACTGACCGACCCTTTCAAGAAGGCGACATCGTTTCTGTTGATTGTGGTTCTCTTTACAAAGGATATTATGGAGATCACGCTTACACCTTTGAAATTGGGGAAGTAAAGCCAGAGATAAAGAAATTACTTGACGTAACAAAAGAATGCTTGTATTTGGGAATTGAGCAATGTACAACAGCAAATAGACTAGAAGATATTGGCTTTGCAATTCAACAGCACGCGGAAGCACATGGCTATGGTGTAGTGCGTGATCTTGTTGGACATGGACTAGGAAAAGCACTACATGAAGAGCCACAAGTTCCTAATTATGGAAGACGTGGAAGAGGAAAGCGGATTCAAAATGGATTAACCATTGCGATTGAACCAATGATTAATATGGGCACAGAAAAAGTAGTCACATTAGAGGATCAATGGACCATCGTTACGGCAGATGGGAAGCCAAGCGCACATTTTGAACATAATATTGCTGTGGTAAATGGGCAACCGGTTATACTTTCCACCTTTGATTTTATCTACGAGCAATTAGGTAAATAAATGGGACGAGAAGCCAGAATTGTATTTCTAAGTTTACTTACGATACTTTTGTATGGCATAATCATCCTAATAGAAAAGGGATTCCTAGTTCTCCCATTCCCCTTATTTGATTCCATTGTTTTCATTGTTGGTATTCGCTTTCTTTTTTGGGCAGAAGATCGTAAAACACGCTTTATTTTGGGACTCTTTCTTAGCGCACTACTTTTTGCTATTGCCTCGAAACCATTCGTGTTAGAAATATTCATTAATGGACAAGACTTAGAAATTTTTAATGCTTCCCTTTGGCCAGATGTATTTAAGTTGGTGCATCTTCTCCTATTAATCGTGTTTTTTGGTGCGCTAATTCGTCCGAAAAAAATACTGGAATGGTTAAGCTTTTGTTCGCTCCTTGCCCTTCTTATTGCTAGTCAAATGCCAATGATTGCTTTTCTAGCATTCATACCATTCAGCGTTTTGGTAATCTATCTCTACCTTAGAAAAGCAATGCTTCCGATTTATTACCTATTTATCTTAAAAGCCTCATTTGATCTTTTAGAAGGGATAATGATGCTTTTTAGTACGTATTAAAAGGAGTTCCCACCCTTTTCTGTAACAGAAGAAATGCAGTGAAGCATTTACCAGTAAACACACGAAATTATTTTTGAATAATTAACTTTTGAAAGGGTGATTTACTTTCTCCTCTCAATTGCACATAATAAACACCTGAGGGCAATAGATTTGTTTCAATTGAATTATTTTTTAGCACGCCGGTCGAAATCTCCAATCCCAAGGAATTATAAACGACATACGATACAACTTTATCTTGTGGTAAATTAGAAATCCTAACGCTACTACAACTAAGGCAAGGATTAGGAAATAAGAGCGGTTTCTCAATGGTCGTAGCCAAATCGTTGAGTCCAAGATTGGAACAATTAAGCTTATATTCAATTGCACCAACATTGGTTGTTGGACTGGTTCTAGCTTGCCCCAAATAATCACTGGTTAAAAAAGGCATTGTTGCGGGAACTGACTTTACCCAATACATATGATCAGAACACGGGGTAATCGAATAGATAGAGTCCAATAATGAATAAGTTGATACGGGCATCGTTGATCTCACCTCATCACCAAGTCCCAATGAAGTATGAGATTTAATCCATAAATTATTTGAACTTAAAATAGCATTAGGTGTTGGATGAAAAGCGTTAAGCGTTTTTTTAAATGGCTGCATAGTAGCATAGGTCAATGTGTCAAAGGTGAAAATATTATTAAAAATTTGTATGTTTTCCATACTTCCATAAAAGCTATTAAAAATAGGGTTGTAACTTGGAAAGTAAAAATTTACATGTCCGTTATTACCAGCCCCGGGCATTCCCATTGTTTCTATGAAAGTATTGTTAAAAACAAAGACATTTTTTATACAATTAATTCCTGCAATGGTTGTTACCCCCTCCCAAAACGAAACCCCTGAGCCAACTTTCTGTACGATGTTATTATAGATAAATATACTATCGACATTAGGGAAATAAGCAGTTGGTAAGCTACATTTTGTACTACAATTTTCAAATATTGGATTTGATCCAGTTGAACAGGACCCTTCATTTGCAATTAAGATTCCATCTCCCGACCAAACAGCAGTTGTATCACCTAGACAGCCTCGCCAATATTGCGATCCGATGTTAGGGGTATTATAGATCATATTTTCATGAAACATAATTTTGTATGAATTTTCAACGTAAAAATTCGTATTGTTATCATGTAAATGATTGCTGTATGCATTACAAAGGGTGCTATTTTGAAAGTTTAATCCTTCCCCGCGAGTATACGCTACTTCACAATTGTTTACAATGCAATTTGAATTGTCCAACAATTTAATTCCACTGGGCCATTCGCAAGGACTTGTATCATTTTCAAACCCAATTCTACTTGCATATAGGGACTTTGAATTAATGATGGATATCGTATCGACTGCTTTGGTTAATATGGAAAAAGCACCTAATGGGCTTAATATGGAATAAGCCCCAACATGTTCTACCGCCACATTATCGATTAATATATTTCGTTGACGGGGATTGATTCTTGAAATTAAAAGCCCAGTTCCTGAAGAATATTGTAATGTGATATTCTTAACAAAAATATGATCACCGCTTAACTGCAGTAAGTGCCCAGTTGATAAATTGGCCGCTGTACCACCAATGATAACGCTACCTATTCCTTCTACGCTAATATCTTTATAGACCCCATTATTTTGCCAGTTATTAGCATATTGCTGAAATCCTAATGTAGTCTGATAAAATCCTGGCTTCAACATAATTAAGCCATACGCATGCCCCCCATTTATTCCTGCAGTTCCCCATGGCAACATTTGAACAGCGGCAGCAAATGTTTGTAAAGGAGAAGAAAATGTCCCAAGGTTAGCATCACTGCCTTGAGGATCCATATAAACGGTATCAGTGATTATATAATTCCCAACATTTATTATGGGTGAGGGAATATTAAATTGGCAAAATACGGGTAAGTAAGTAAATACAATTATTGATAAAATCAGTGATTTCATAAACGTAGAATTTAAATTAATAAGTGGCAGCTTCAACTACCTTTTGTAATACTTTTTGTGAAGATAATAAAAAATTAAAATGTTGGATTTTTGCAGCCATTAATCAAGATTAGGTGATCAACTAAATATCCGCAGCAGAGCAAGTACGGGAGTAAAGAGAGGACATACGCTTAAAACACTAATTAATCAAAACTTTGCACATAGATTGCTTGTGTTGTGCTTTTAGTTGCAGATGAGATACTTAAAAAATAAACACCTGTATGCCAATTTTGAGTACTTATTGTATTTTCAATATTGTTCAATACAACATTTGCCAATTCCCTTCCTTGACCATCTGTAACTCGAACAAATAGTTCTTCATCTTGAATTTTAAAAATCAAAGATGCATTCGAATTTATAAATTGAAAGGTGGTATGTTCTGTTATCTCCAAGGAGTTTTGTGTGCATTTATCAACTGAATACACTATTAAAGGACTTGTACTCGGCATTGGAGTTGCCGTGATATAGCTACCCATTCGCGTATAAAATTTTGTAAGCGGAACAAGTGCTACATTTTGTGAAAGAGTACCTATCGTTTGAAAACAATCCGAATATCCATCAGTGCCTGTTTGAACAAGCCAAGCGTCTGGTTGAGTCGCATTGCCATATGCCTTAATGTGTTCTCCGGCCCAAACAATTCCCAAACTTGGATGTTCCTTGATACTCTTCCCAGTACCAAAATGCTCATCGTATGATTTAGCCCATAAAACTGTTCCAAGGTTGTTTGTTTTTAAAAGAAAGGGCCAATCTCCTGTATAAGAAGTTTTATTGTAATGATATCCTGTGATATAAAGATTTTTTTGAGCATCTTGATAGCTAGAGCGCACAAATATTTCACTCGCTGGAAGATCCAAGGTTAATTGTTTTGACCAATTTACAGCGCCTAACCCATCTACATTTAATAGCGTCAAGACATAATAATTGTTGACCGGATTATTCGCTACAAGCGTTAAGGATTGATCCGCTTGCTCGTACATTCCATAAATTCTTCCATAATTTGCATACGATTTCGACCATAAAAGATCCCCATTACTTGTTAATTTCGATAGTATCATTCCGCTTCCATTCGATGCCGTCCCACCAACATAAATTTCGCCATTGGCTCGTACACTTAACGTTTGAATCAATTGTTGGCCGCTTGTTGAACCAAAACTCCTTGTCCATAAGGTGTCTCCATTTAAATTCAACTTACAGATGAATGATTTTAGATTATACTGGGTATTATACACTTCCCCAGCAACAATATAATTTCCTAAATTATCAGGTTGAATATCAAACGCAATATCATTTCCATCATTTATAGCATTTCCAAAGGAGCGCCCCCAAATTATGGTTCCACTTGGAGAAATTTTAGCAATGTACATGTCCTTTTTACAAACCCCATTGCACAATAAACCTGTACCACTTCCGATGATGATAAAATTATTATCGCTTGTTGGAATTATCTTATTTATCTCCTCAAAGTTCAATTTCATTGCCTGCAACACATTGCCCGAAGGATCTATTTTCATCCATAATCCATAATAATAAATCGTTCCACCAGCCATGCTTAGAGTTCTATCTGTTCCACCAACGGCATAACAATTTTCATTCGCATCAAAGGCAAAATCATTGAAATAATCTCTTGCCGCTACGGATGTTGTGGTATCAGAACCATAGAGACCTGTTAGTTGTCCAAATGAAGAAAATTTAATAAAACAAGTTGCTAAAAAAAGGAAGAAAAATTTCATACGCTATAATTTAAGTTCAATTTAAAATACACGAATAGCCCTTACTGACAATAAACTAGATTTATCATAATAATTACTTGGCTTACCATCAAAAAAACTAAAAAACCATGCGCTTTTATCGTTCGATTCAGTAGATGACCAATATAAACTAGGATTTACAAGCGCAGCATCTTTTGTTTCACTTAAAACACGATTTACATCATATAGGTTGCCCCATAATGTATTCAATTCTAAGATAGATGGTAAATACCAATCTTCAAATTCTTGAATTTTATATACATCACAAACACCCGCTGCAAAATTTGTATCTCGAATAGACATCATGATAGCCGAAGTATTCGATTGCCCATCCCATGAGTTTTCAGAACTTTCAACATCAATATCAATAGGTCCCCATTTTACTTCTGCCTGAATGTCATTTAAGCTTAAGATTAATCCATGAGTAGAGCCATCTTTCACCTGGTAGGTATGAAAAACAATTCCACCACCATACAATTCACCAATAAAATGCAGGTTGGAAGGGGTCGTGTTTTGCGCATAATAACCACTGGATAGAATCAGCAAGAATGCTAGCAATTTAGTTGGTGATACAAATGTCATAAGGAACGAATTATAAAAGTAAAGAAGCTTTGTTTAGCTTAAAAGTAAACGAAATAATGAAGAGTAATTAATTATTTACCAATTAATCAGAAAATTAATTCTTTTCAATAATATAATTTAACACCTTTTCCATCAAATGAACTCTGTCTTTTCCATTTACATTATGCTTGTGCATTGGATAGGGAAAGAAATAGGTTCAATTCAATTAGTGCGGCAAGCAAACTAAAATGATTCTGCTACCACAAAATAAAAATGCCCCCCCTCTTTACCATAACCATAGTCTAGTCGTATATTCAAGCGTTCAGAAGGATTCACTACAAACCGAAGACCTGCGCCAATGGAGTACTTTAAATTTTTCAAAGAAAGGTTGGAAGAAGGACCAAAAACATCGCCAGCTCCGGCGAAAGCAACCCCACCAAAACGCCAAATTAAAGGAAATCTATACTCCAATTGAGTTCCCATAAAGTGTTGGTCGCGAAACCTGTTTTTGGCATAGCCACGCAATATATCGTCGTTTCCAAGAGTAGGTAAATCTAAAAAAGGAACGTCACCAAAAGTAAAGCGCGTTTTGGTTTGCCAAGCTAAAATATGCTTGCTTTTCAATCTCCAATAGTGCTGATATGTACCATTGACGACCATAAATCGGAAAGTACTACCGAGCTGAGGCAGAAAAAAATAGGTAGAAAGTTCTGCAAGCCGACCTTTGTATGCATTAATGACATTGTCTCTTGTGTCTAAGACCCCAACCAAACCAATAGCAGATCCTACTGAGCCACGATTGCCTAATACGCTACCGTTTTCCAAATCACCTCCAGGTTCAAGCTGGAAATTGAATTCGTATTCAAATTCATAATCAAATCCTAAAAATAATCCTGGTTTTATTTTTTTAAGCTGAAGAGACCTCAAAACCAATAAATCATAGCTATATTTTTCGACTTGCGACAAAGAGGTCTGATTTCCAATACCATAAAATTTATCCGGGAAATTTCGGAAGCGTATATCCCCTTTAAATAAATAATTTTCATTCGCTGTAAAAACATTCCAATTTGACGATATATCTAATTGACGATTTTGCGTGTAATCGGCTAAAAATTGCACATTAGACATCCTAGTTTCAACTTGGCCTTCGGACTTAGGCTGACTTTTAAAATAATAAACGCCAGCAGCACCAGCAGCCCAACGCGTATCTGGTGTATAATATAGAAGGGGAAGAACGAACACCCCTTTACTTTCCTTGGCAATGGTATCACTTAATGGAGAAAAACCGAATACCTTACGTTTCTTTACACCTACTTCATCCGTTTGAGCTTGCAGCAAAAAAGGAATGAAGCAAAATGAAATAAACACTAATTTTAATACCATGCCCCAAAGTTAAAAAAAAGTGGGATATAGCTTTATTTGAGAGGCGACAGAATGCTTTTTGGGTAACACTAAAAGAAATTCTTATTTTCGTAAGGCGAATTAACCAGCCTAAATAAATTAATTCTTTTCAATAATATAGCTTAACACCTTTTCCATCAAATGAACTCTGTCTTTTCCAATTACATTATGCTTGTGCAGTGGATAGGGAAAGAAATCCATTTGTATTCCTAAGTCCACAAATTTCTTAATTAAAGCATAATTATGTTGCATCAAAACTACATCATCTACCGTTCCATGAATGAGTAATAAATCACCTTTCAGGTTACCTGCATAAGTTAGAAGCGATGCTTTTTCATATCCTTTTTCATTCTCACTCGGACGATCCATATAGCGTTCGCCATACATTATTTCATAATACTTCCAATCCGTTACTGGGCCGCCTGCCACACCAACTTTAAATGTCCCGGGTTGGCGTAACATGAGTGAAGTAGTCATAAAGCCACCAAAAGACCAACCATGAACTGCCAAACGATTACTGTCTACATAAGGCAAGGACTTTAAAAAAGAAACCCCTGTCAATTGGTCCTGCATTTCTACTTCCCCTAACTGGCGATGTATTTGGGATTCAAAGGCGACGCCTCTTTCAGCAGAACCTCGATTGTCTAAGGTATAAACGATATACCCTTGTTCTGCCATCCAAAACATCCAGAGATTGGCACCATACAACCAGGAGTTGGTAACCATTTGGGCATGCGGCCCACCATAAACATAGACAAGAACCGGATACTTTTTAGTCGCATCGAAATTACTTGGTTTTATCATACGATAATGCAAGTTGGAACCGTCTTTTGCGGACAATACGCCAATTTCAGCCTTTCCTATTTGTAATTCATTTAATTTTTCCGAACTAGCAACAAGTAATTTTGCCATTTTCCCATTACACGTCCATATTAATGCTTTATGCGGTGCAGTGCCACTGCTAAATGCATCATAAATGTACTTACCATCCGATGAGATAGCAATCGAGTGCGTTCCCTCTTCCTTTGTAATAAGTGCCGTTTTTCCTGTTTTCATGTCATAGGAATACGCCATGGTGTTTAATGGATTCTCCCCTGTAGCTGAATAATAAATTGTGTTACCATCTTTGCTAGCACTGATAATATTTTTGATAACAAATTTATTATTTGTCAATTGCTTGATTAATTTACCTGTCAAGTCATAATAATACAAGTTATTAAATCCATCTCTTTCAGAAATCCAAATAAAATTAGAAGACAAATCATTCGGAAAAAAAGCAGGATTTTCTGGTTCCGTCCAAGTGTTGCTTTGCTCTTCAAATAAAGTCCTAATAAAAGTCCCGGTATTTGCATCGTAGAGATTCAAGTGCATGTGATTTTGGCCACGATTGACTTCAGCAATTAACAAAAAATTATCGTCAGGTGTAAAACAAACATTTGTTAAATAATCATCCACATCACCTCTTGGCGAAATATAAACAGTGGTGTTTTTGGAAATGTTAAAAATCCCAACTTTCGCTTGTTCCGACGCTTGCCCTGCCATCGGGTATTTAATTGACATCAAAGAGCCGGGTGTATCATTGATATTTAAAAGTGGATAATCGTGGACTTTACTTTCATCTTTTTGATAAAAAGCGACTAATTTTCCATTATGTGACCAAAAAATACCACCTGAAATACCGAACTCATTTCGAGCAATACTTTGACCCGAAACGATATTTTTGTCCGCATTACTCGTAATGGCAAGCGCTTCATTTGTCCCTTTCTTTATGTAAAGATTATTTTCTATGGTATACGCCATTTGCTGGGTGCCAGCATGAAAATCCATATTTTCAGCTCCATCATCTAAGCGAAATAGCTCTTTACCTGTTTTTAATTTTAGATCTAAATGATAATATTTCTGACCATCATTTAAATAACATTGAGATTCATCGATCCATTGTAAACCAGAGAAATAAGTCAATTCAGTGGAAAGGATTTTATTCACCTCAGCAATTGTCATCCAAGCCTCAGGCAGAATAGCAGAAGACGCTTCAGTTACACTAGATTTATATAAGGTCTGCATGTTTTTACTCAGAAAGGAATAGGAACTAGAATTTGGTAACCATAGAAAAGATGTTATCCGATCTGGGCCATATGTTCTGTATTGTTGCATAACAGCATCCTTGAGCGTTAATTCTTTAGCTTGACCAAAACATAAGTTAGCGCTAACAAATAAGAATAAAATTGAAAAGTGAATTTTCATGATTTATATAAATTGATTTAAAAATTGATTAATTGGTATCGCCACGTTATAGGCATGAATTAATTTCTTCAAGACATCATCGCTTAGGATCTCTTCAGCCGGATATTCCACAAAAAAATACCATTGTTTGTTGTAAATTAAAGCTTGATCATTGGCCGCTTCTCTAAATTCAGAGGGAATAATTTTATTTTTCTCACCCCTTATTTGACCGTACACTTTTTTAAATTCAGCATCCTCTAGTAAAGCAGTAAACTCTTTTAAGTTGGCCACTATTCCCGCTCGAACTGCATATAAATCTTCTTTTTCTATGGAATAAATTCCACCATAAAATCGAACATGCTCTGGTGTAAATTCGAAATAAATTCCATTGATAGCCTTTGATTTTTTGCCATTCGGTGAAATCATGGCTGAACACATCGTTTTGTAAGGAATTTTATCCTTTGAAAAACGAATATCACGATTTATCCTAAACACACAATCTTTAGCAAGTAGATCCTTAAAAAGCGGGTCAGACTTAGCAATAGTGTCAATAGCCACTTGCGTAAAATCACGAAAGGGTACCTTTACATTCTTTTCATAACGAGGACGATTTAGGTCGAACCATTCCTTATGATTATTTTGAGCTAGCTCCTGAAAAAAAAGCAAGTAATCCGAATTGAAGAAGGCCATAAATGCTATTTAAGAGCAAACTTACTAAAATAGCAGAAAAATAAAGCTTTAATTTGCTTCAAAGAAATAAATGAGTATCTTTGCACCCCTAAATTATTAACCAATTAATTGTTAAACGTTATGAATTCTTACGAAACTGTTTTCATTTTAACTCCCGTTTTGTCTGATGATCAGGCAAAGGAAGCAGTGCAGAAATTCGAAAGCGAGATCAAGACCTTTGGGGGAAAGATCAAGCATTCCGAAAACTGGGGCTTGCGCAAGTTGGCGTACCCAATCCAGAAAAAATCGACCGGCTTCTACCATTTAGTAGAATTTGAAGCGGAAGGTACAGTGGTAGCAAATTACGAACTGATGATGAAGCGCGACGAAAGAGTCATGCGTTTTTTGACAGTGAGGATGGATGTTGACCATGTAACCTACGCTGAACGAAGAAGATCTAAAGCTGGCCAATCAGCCACTGCACAATCATAGTACTAACCCAGTAATAAAAAACTAAAATGTCAAACGATATCCGTTACCTTACCCCGATTAATATAGACATTAAGAAGGATAAATATTGCCGATTCAAAAAGAGCGGCATCAAGTTCATCGATTATAAGGACCCGAACTTTTTGTTGAAATTGATCAATGAACAAGGTAAAATCTTACCTCGTCGTATCACTGGAACTTCGCAGAAGTATCAAACAAGAGTGAACAAAGCGATTAAGCGCGCGCGTCACTTGGCCATTTTGCCATATGTTGGTGACATGTTAAAATAATTGATTGTAAACAAAAAATATTTTGAATCATGGAAGTAATTCTAAAGAAAAATGTAGATAAACTTGGATACGCTAACGATGTTGTTAGTGTAAAACCAGGATATGGCCGAAATTTTTTAATCCCACAAGGATATGCGGTTTTAGCCACAGCGAGTGCAAAAAAAGCACACGAAGATATGATGAAGCAAAAGTCTCACAAAGAGACCAAATTAGTAGCGGAAGCAGAAGTAATCGCAGCTAAAATTGCTGAATTAACAGTAACTATTTTAACAAAAGCTGGTGAGAACGGAAAAATATTCGGTTCAATCAATACAGTGCAGTTAGCTGAAGCATTGAAAAAAGAAGGTTTTGATATTGACCGTAAATCATTGAAAATAAAAGATGAACCAATCAAAGAAATAGGATCTTATGAAGCAGAAGCGATTTTGTTCAAAGGTGTTAAACAAACCTTCAAATTTGAGGTAGTAAGCGAATAAGCTTTAAAAAATAATTATCAAGCCTCTCGAAATTTCGAGGGGCTTTTTTTATGCTTAGAAATTAGTTGAAATAGTGATCTACTTCATCCATTGCCCTGACACCAAAACTATCGTTATGCCATGCTTTTATAGCTTTCCCATTTTTCGAAAAAACAAAAGTGGGGAATTCACCTTGGGTAATCGTAAGCAATTCTTTTATTTGGACTCTTTCTATTGAGTTATTCGAAGAATTCATGGACACAAGGCCTAAATTATCCATTAATTTGACATACTTGATGCTATCATTAACAGCATGTCCCATCACCCTTACTACTAAATTAATCCCATTGTTTTTGCGAAGCATGGCCTTAATGGTAGCTGTTGAAGAAACACAATATTTACAATTTGGCAAGACGTAAACAGTAAACTGTTTTTTATCCGGAAATCGATTCTCACTTGAAACAGTATACCCGGAATTTGAAAAATCACCTTGATAAATAGGACAATAGACAAAATAAAGTAAGAATGGCAAAACGAGTATTGCCAAAGAAATAATGATCTTTAAAGGCTTTAAAAGTTTAAATTTCTTGTAAAAAATAACAGAAAAGGAAATTCCAATTATTAGAAATAGAATATAAGGCAGCAACTTAGACAATGTCCAAGATAAGCCAAGGGAGGAAAAGAAAATTTCAATTGAATTCATAGTAAACAAAAAAAGGGGCTATCGCCCCTTAAAATTAACAATTCAATTGATTTATTGAATTTCACAATCAACTGTAACTCCAAGTAATGATCCATCACCTTCATCACAAGAAACTTTTACATCACTCTTTTTCCCATTGATGGTTGAAGAAGAAGACGTCGCATTGCCATTAGCATCGGTTGCAGTGCACTTACACGTATAATCTTTCACACATGAAGACAAACTAACAACAGCAATTCCTACAAAAAATAATACTTTTTTCATAAATAAATAATTTTAATTCTTACAATAGTAAAAATAATTTTTGAATCGAACTTAATTACGATCCAAATTATCAAACATCTTCTGCTTTAATTTTTCTCGTTTATCCATTTCAATGATCGTTTCTATCTCATTGGTCACATAAATGGAATACCATGCAATAGTTGCAGATGGAATTACATCCGTCATAGGAATTAGTTCTTCTATAAAAGTAAAGGCAGCCCAACTAAATTTTCTTTTAAAGAAAATATAAACCAATGCAGCAGACAAAGGAGCTATAATAAGGTCAGTTGCTTCTGCCCATCCGGGAATTAAGTACGATAACATTCCTAATAAATCGATACCCAAGGCGATGAACAATTTGAATTGTTTATCTTTTTCGAAACGAATCCTAAGGGCATTTTCCTTGGAATCAAGCATTTTCTTTTTTCTTGGGTTTGTATTGTTTGTCAAAATTATCTTTTAGTTGGATAATCTGAGAATGCACCTCTTGCACAATGGATTCCACTTCTTTGTACTTCACCCAAGATGCTTCTCCAAAAGTAACATAAGCATCAAAAGGCACCAACAAACGCTCGCCTTTTGGCAATACTTTTCCTAGACCCGATATATAAACAGGAATATAAGGAATATGCGGATGCAAGGTGAGAAGTACTCCAATACCTTTGTGAAATTCCTGCATTTTTTCTGGTTCTCCGCGCGACCCTTCAGGAAATAAAATCAATGATTTTCCTTCTGACAGCGCCTTGCTCATCTGATCAAGTGGTTTTTCACCCACCGCATCCTTTGATCGTTTTATAAGTATGGCGTTAATAAGAAACTTAGAAATACGCGCTTTAATACCAGACCCCCCGAAATAGTCAGCAGCGGCGATTGGATGTGTATCCGGTAATTGCTTCCAATTAAGAGATGCCATTAATGCCATAGCATCTAAATGACTGTTGTGATTCCCCACCAAAATAAATTGCTTCTGCTCCTTTAAAACCCTTTTGTTGATGTATTTTACCCCAACGATTAATTTCAAAAAAAACCGCATGCATCCTAAATAAATGATGCGAAGGGTGAATTTTTTTATCACGCGTAATGAAGGTTATAAACTAAATAGAAGAAGACCGGAGCGGTAATGGCTAATGAGTCCACACGATCCAAAATACCACCATGGCCAGGAATGGCGCTACCGGTATCTTTGATCCCAATATCTCGCTTAACTGCCGATACAATGATGTCCCCAATAAAACCAGCAAATCCAACAATGGCGCCTACGAACCAAGACTCCATGGCTGTGAATGGCGTTAAAAACCTAAGGAAATAAGCCATAAAAATGGTGCTTACTAAGCCGCCTATAAAACCCTCCCAAGTCTTATTTGGACTTACTTTTTCAATGATTTTATGCCTTCCAAATAATTTCCCCCAAATAAATTGAAACACATCATTCATCTCAGTAAGAAATACAACGTAAAGGAGAAGACCTCTTCCACCGGCATTAAAATTTGGTATTTCAGGCAAAGACAAAAGGTAAGCTAAGTGACTGATTGAAAAAACAGTAAACATCAACTGGGTTGGTAAAATACTCATGGAACTTGAGATCCTAGTTGTATATCCTCTAATAACAAGTATAAAGGGAATCCAAATGAACATAAGGACAGGAATAAAAATGATAAACAAATTAAACCAACCGATATATGCCAAATAATACTGTACTGGAATGGCCAAATAACACCAAATAATCACACCGCGATCTTCAACGCGCATGTTTGTACTAATACTGGCAAGTTCCCGCAAAGCAACAAAAGAAAGTAAGCCAAAAGCAATAAAAGAAATGATGGGGTGAACTACAGTAGCGGTAATGAAAATGGTAGCCATGATCCACCAAGAACGCGTTCTTCGCTTTAACTCCGTTGTTTGCTCGCCGGGGTATAATCTCCCTAAAATATAGAATATAACCGTTGACAGAATGAGTATGCCAATAATGACCCCAATGATAGAAAATACTTCCTTATGCTGTTCGAAACCAATTTGATCAAGGATATTCATATTATTCGAGCTTAATTGATTTTTTCATTCGAATAAAAGTACTCAGTAATAATAGAAGTACAACTATAACAAAAACATAATTCATTATCCACTTTTGTTCTGAAAAAATCGAGAGGAAGATACAAGATAACCCAACAACCAAAGCCCTGTCACTTTTTCCCATTGGACCTTCATAACGCCGAACCCCACTAATCGCTTTACCCAAAATTCCAGCAAATTCGTTTAAAATGGATAACATTAAAAAAAATACTAATAAAAGGGGTTTAAGCATAAACAAAACCCCTAAAGGGTAGAACATCACAAAATCGGAAAACACATCGCCTACCTCATTTAGAACTTCCCCTTTCTTGCTTTGCATTTGGTAATTTCGAGCCATCATGCCATCTAAGGCATTGAGCGCCATGCGCAACAGAAGAGCAATTGGCATAATTATCAAAGCCCAATATCCTGGAAAAATGAAAAGGTAAACACCCGTAGCCACTGAAAGCAAAATAGACAAAATGGTAATCATATTAGCTGTTATTCCGAGCTTATACAAAAACCTGAGAATAGGCATCAATAAGGCCTGAAATTTTGGTTTTAAATGATATACTGAAATCATAGCTCATCAAATTTAACTAAATGAATCAAATAAACTATATTTTCTTTGACTTCAAAATAAACCATAGTCAAAATATTTTCTAAACATCTTGAATTAAATAAAAGAGATTTTAACACTTGCTAATAAGGACATATTTTTAACTTTGTAAAAAAAGACATTATGGCTAACAATCTATTAAAAGGAAAAAGAGGAATTATTTTTGGTGCATTAAACGATCAATCAATTGCTTGGAAAGTAGCTGAACGTGCGCATGAAGAAGGTGCTGTATTTGTTTTAACAAACGCCCCAATCGCCATGAGAATGGGTGAAATAAATAATTTAGCCACAAAGACGAACAGCCAAGTTATTCCCGCTGATGCTACAAATGTAGAAGAGATTGATCATTTAGTAGCTCAATCAATGGAGATATTAGGCGGTAAAATTGATTTCGTTTTACATTCGATTGGAATGTCGCCGAATGTTAGAAAAGGTAAACATTATACAGAAAGCAATTACGGCTACTACAATCAAACCATGGATGTGTCAGCGATGTCACTTCATAAAACACTTGCCTCTTTGTATAAGCAAGATGCCATGAACGAATGGGGATCTGTTGTAGCACTTAGTTATATTGCCGCACAGCGTATTTTCCCTGATTACAATGACATGGCAGATGCCAAGTCCTTACTGGAATCAATCGCTCGATCTTTTGGTTATCATTATGGTATCAAAAAGAAAGTCCGTGTTAATACCATCTCACAATCACCAACCGTTACTACAGCAGGTCAAGGGATCAAAGGCTTTAAGGAATTTATTAATTTTTCAGAGCAAATGTCACCTTTAGGAAACGCATCGGGACTTGCATGTGCTGACTATTGTGTTTCTATGTTCTCTGATTTAACACGCTACGTAACCATGCAAAATTTATTTCACGATGGAGGATTTTCAAACACTGGCGTAACCCAAGGTGTTATAGAGCGATTTGGAGAAGAATAAGAATTTTTGAGTTTTCTATTTCGTATCACCGATCAAAATCCTAAACAAATTGATAACTAGATAATCAATATTAATTTGAGAAATTAATCTATTTGCCTTTCTTTTTTCCTTGACAAAAAAAGAAACACCACGAAGTAGCAGCGAAGCTAAAAAAGTCAAGGCTCTAAATTTCTATTTTGTTCGCAAATCATAATTTTAAAACTATTTAAAACTCGTCGCGAACAATTTTTACTCCTTTCTGAAACTGAAATTTTTCAAAAATGTTCTTGCAGAAATTTTAAAAATTAACAGTTTTAGTTCAGTATCAAAAACCATGAAATTTAAGGCCGAATATTTACGTCTCGGCGAACGCTAACATTCACTAAATAACTCTAACTTCTATAGAATGTTGGCAATGAATGACATCTTTTAGATTTTGTAAAATCTATGTTGTAAGCAGTAGAAAGCCAAAGCGTATGATTGCGCTCCACTTTAATTCCATCTGATTTTAGTACCATCTGATTTAAATAACCCAATTGGATATTAAAATTTGGATTGAATCGCCAACCTAAGGCGGCAATGAATCGATTTTGGTCTAATACATTTTTAGCTATACCCTTACCAAAACCTAAGAACACCTCATCGTTTACATTTAAGAATAGGGTGTTATTTGCCATTTCTTTCCGACTCAAAGGGACATTCACCATCATGCGATACCTTACACGATTTCGATAATTATCTTTTCCCTGAATAAAAGATCCAGTAGAATTACTCCAATTATCAATTAATCGTTGTTCCATCCGGTAGCGATGTTGCAAATCAAAACGACCATATTTAGACTTTAAATTAACCTGCTCCCAAATACGGTTTTCATGTGTTTGATGATTGATAGGCTGTTCGCCGTATTGATAAGAAATAATGGAAGCATATCCAGCTGTGAAAGTGATGTTTGGATTATGATAATAATCTAAGCCAACCCTAAGTAAAGATTGTTGCCAATCGTTAAAAAAATCAGCTCTACGCCATTGGTACTCCGTATGGACGCCCAATTTCTTACTTATTTTATGATTTCCAGTATACAAAACCCAGGCATTATTTTGATCTGAAATTATCTTTTGAGACATTCCCAAGAAGGAAATACACAGAATAAATAGAACAAAAAGCAAGCTATTTCTCATTTTCATTTTTTCATCGAAATACAAAAATAAATTTTAATTAGAATAAAATGAGGCGACAATCATAAAAAGTACTTAATTCTATATCTTTGCCCCATGAATGAAACATCAATGCAAAATATTGCTGAAAATTATATGGCCCTAGAAGATCGATACGGCGCTCACAATTATCATCCGCTTCCGGTCGTCCTAACAAAAGGCGAAGGCATTTTTGTTTGGGATGTTGATGGAAAACGCTACTATGATTTTCTTTCCGCTTATTCAGCAGTAAATCAAGGACATTGTCACCCGAAGATTGTGGAAGCATTAGTTCAACAAGCTAAAACACTCACTCTTACCTCAAGGGCATTTTACAATAACTGTCTTGGTGAATATGAAAAGTTTATAACAACACTTTTTGATTACGATAAAATGCTCCCAATGAATACCGGAGCTGAAGCCGTTGAAACCGCCATCAAAATTTGCAGAAAATGGGCTTACGAAAAAAAGAATATCCCTGAAAATCAAGCCATAATAATCGTTTGTGAAGGCAATTTTCACGGCCGTACCACCACAATCGTATCATTTTCAAGTGATGAGGATTCTTCTAAAAATTTCGGGCCTTTTGGACCCGGGTTTATGCGTATTCCTTTTAATGATTTAATGGCGCTAGAAGCTGCCATACAATTACCCAACATAGCAGGGTTTTTAGTAGAACCCATTCAAGGTGAAGCTGGCGTTAATATGCCCTCTGATGACTACATAAGAGGTGCAAAGAAATTATGCGAAGAAAATAATGTACTACTATTAGCGGATGAAATTCAAACTGGAATTGCACGAACAGGGAGCTTATTAGCTGTTTGTGGAAATTGCACTTGCACCAATGCGTGTGAACGACAAGCAACGTATAGTAGACCCGATCTTTTAATTTTAGGTAAAGCCCTTTCCGGTGGCCTTTATCCCGTTTCAGCTGTACTAGCAAATGATGATATAATGATGGTTATTAAACCGGGGCAACACGGCTCTACTTTTGGCGGTAATCCTATTGCAGCCAAGGTAGCAATTGCTGCATTAACTGTCGTTTCAGAAGAAAAATTAATCACAAATGCAAGGCATCTTGGAAAAATATTTCGAGTAGAAATTCAAAAGATTATTGACGAATCGCCCATTTTAAAATTGGTCCGTGGAAAAGGCTTACTCAATGCTATTGTAGTAAATGACTCCCCTGAAAGTTCAACGGCTTGGGATATTTGTATGGCGCTAATGAAGAACGGCCTACTCGCTAAACCAACGCATGGCAATATTATTCGATTCTCTCCTCCCCTAACAATGACGGAAGAACAACTTTTAGATTGTATTTTAATCATTAAAAAGACACTATTAAATTTTAACAAAAACTAACTATGGCTATTGAAAAAATAAAATTTGGTACTGATGGATGGCGTGCAATAATCGCAGATCAATTTACGGTAGAAAATGTGGCACGTGTGGCTGAGGCTACTGGTTTATGGTTACTAAAGAATTATTCATCCCCAAAAGTGGTAATTGGTCACGACTGTCGTTTTGCCGGTGAATTATTTACGGAAACGGTAGCAAAAGTATTTTTAACACAGGGAATTCCTGTTAAAATGGCACGAGGTTTTGTTTCTACCCCAATGATTTCATTAGCCGCTTTTCAACTTGAATGTGAAATCGGTGTGATTATTACCGCAAGTCATAACCCTGCTAGCTATAACGGATTTAAATTAAAGGCCTTTTTTGGAGGACCACTATCACCCGAAAATGTGCAAGAAGTAGAAGATATTATTCCTGATACGTGCAGCTATGACCTTGGGAAAATCTCAATCGAAAACGCAATTAAGCATGGAGACATTGAAATCGTAGATCTCGAAACACGCTATGTGGAACATGTAAAGAAGAATTTTGATTTGGATGCCATCAATCGTTCTGGTCTGAACTTAGTCTATGATGCAATGTATGGCGCCGGGCAGCGTGTTATGCCAAGGATTTTACCAAGTGTTAAACTTCTCCATTGCGAACACAACCCAAGTTTCATGGGACAAGCGCCTGAACCTATAGCAAAAAACTTAAAAGGACTAGAAGAATATATTGCGTTAAACCCAGGTATTCATTGCGCTTTAGCAACTGATGGCGATGCTGATCGCATTGGATTATATAATGGAAGTGGGGAATTTATTGATTCACACCACATCATCTTATTATTAATTCATTACTTGGTTAACTACAAAAAATTGACAGGTAAAGTGGCTATTGCTTTTAGTGTTACTCCACGTGTTGAACAACTATGCAAACATTATGGGCTTGAAGTAGAAATAACCAAAATAGGCTTCAAGGAAATTGCATCGATTATGATTCGAGAGGATGTTCTACTTGGCGGAGAAGAATCTGGAGGAATCGCTGTCAAGGGACATATTCCAGAACGCGATGGCATCTGGATGGGTTTAATCATTTGGGAATTCATGGCCCTTTCTGGCAAAACATTAGACGAATTAATTAATGAAGTTTATGCGATTGTAGGCGCCTTCAAATTCGAACGAAGTGATTTGCATATTACAGAAGAACTAAAACAAAAGATCATAGCAAATTGTAAATCTGATAATTATAAATCTTTCGGAAAATACACGGTGCGCGATTTAAAAACTACAGACGGATTCAAATACTTCTTCGACGACGAAAGATGGGTGATGATTAGACCATCTGGAACCGAACCAGTACTTCGAACCTATGCAGAAGCGCCTACATTAGCAGAGGTAAGAGAAATCCTTAAAGCAACAGAAGAAACTATTTGCAAGTAATTGCGATTTGTAATAATTTGTTATATTTACCTAAATATTAACCAATAAATTATTTTAACCATGCGTAACTTATTCTTTTTAACGTTTATTGCCATTCTTTTTGTTTCACAAAATGCAAATGGACAAAAAGTTATTTCAGGTGTAACCTTCTTTTCTGACATGTATTTAGGCGGAGAAAAATTAACCATAAATGGTGGTGGGCTTCGAGAAAAATATTTTATTGATTTATATGTTGCTGCGCTTTATATCAAAACGAAAACCAAAGATGCATCGACAATTATAAATAGTGATGAGCCAATGGGAATTACAATAAAATTGGTTTCGAATAGTGTAACGAGAGAAAAATTTATTGAGTCGGTTAATACAGGCTTTAAAAATGCAAGTCATGGAAAGGCTACTAAAGATGAAATTAGCAAATTCACTGGTGCATTTATTTATGAATTTAAAAAAGGGGACATCATTAACTTTAAATACACTAAGGATAATGGCGTTTTAATCGAAAAAAATAGCATTAAACTTATTACAATACCCGGTATCGAATTCAAAAAGGCACTATTTTCTATTTGGTTAGGAAAAATACCTGCAGACGAAACCCTCAAAAGTGGTATGTTAGGTAATTGATGCATTTGCATAAATAGCCCGTTTGTTGATTATTGAACCTATAAATCAGTTGCTAAAACAATTGTTTTTTTATCCTAATCCAACATCCAATATCATCATGACTAAAAATCCACCGATAAATCCCATAACGGCTACATCGGTGTATTTATCACGCTGTGTTTCTGGAATTACTTCCTCCACGACCACAAAAATCATCGCTCCTGCGGCAAAAGCCAAGGCATATGGCAGAATAGATTGCATATAAATAACGGTTACAGCTCCAATTACACCAGCAATTGGTTCGACAATTGCAGAAAGCTGGCCATACCAAAAACTCTTAAAGCGACTCGCTCCTGCTCTGCGCAAAGGCATCGCAACAGCAAATCCTTCGGGAAAATTTTGGATCGCAATACCAATTGTTAAGGCAATCGCGCCAGCATAGGTAGCTCCTTCCATACCATTCGCTGCCGCACCAAACAAAACGCCAATTGCCAAACCTTCTGGTATGTTATGAAGTGTAATGGCTAGAACTAACAATGTAGTTTTATGCAGCTGTGTTTTTACACCTTCGGTTTCATTATCATTAAAATTAAGGTGTAAGTGGGGTAGTAATTTATCTAAACCAAAAATAAAAATAGCGCCAAGAGCAAAACCAATAGCGGCTGGAAACACTTTCACAAATCCTTCCCCCGGACTCATTTCTATAGATGGTGCTAATAAACTCCAGAAACTTGCCGCTACCATAATCCCCCCAGTAAATCCGAGCATACAATCTAACATGCCACGATTCATTGATTTAATACCAAAGACCATTGCTGCGCCTGCAGCGGTGACTAACCATGTAAAGGTAGTCGCTAGAAGCGCGGCGAGAACAGGATTTATCGTTGAAAACCAATGTATAATATCATCCATACGCTTATCAATCTAAATTAATTTATAGTACTAATTTCTCAAAAGTAATTCAATTCCGTATATTTGAATCGAATTAACAATGATTAATATGAAAAGTACTCTAATTTTATCCTTATTAGTTTTTCTAACAATTACATTAGGATGTAACAAACAAGATGATACGCTCTATCGTGTATACGTTTCCCTAAATGGTCAACCTAAAATAAATGCCAAAGTTCGTATCTACGGTGTTAATTCTATTAACCCTCCTGCTATCGATTTAACGGAATTTACAGATGCTAATGGTTTAGCAGAATTCAACTTAAACGATTACATAAAAAATGGATCTGCGGGTGGTTTGACCGTAGATTGCTATGTTCACCTGCTAAAGTTTGGCCCTGTCGATACAGTTAAAACGGTTTTTATTGAAGGCTTTAAGACGAACAAACAAGATTTTAAATTTTAAGCAACGCTTACTCAAAAAACAAGCGTTTCATTTAACTTTGCCATACCTATTTTACCAACATGTCTCAAAAATTAACAAGCCGTTCGGAAGATTATTCCAAGTGGTACAATGAATTAGTAAATAAAGCAGACTTAGCAGAACATTCAGATGTAAGGGGTTGCATGATTATTAAACCATATGGCTATGCTATTTGGGAGAAAATGCGGGATGTTTTAGATGTGAAATTTAAAGAGACTGGTCACCAAAATGCCTATTTCCCATTATTTATTCCTAAATCTTACCTCAGTAAAGAAGCAAGTCATGTTGAAGGATTCGCAAAAGAATGTGCCGTTGTAACCCACTACCGATTAATGAACGCTCCAGATGGCAGCGGCGTTGTTGTTGACCCAAGTGCAAAATTAGAGGAAGAACTAATTATTAGACCAACATCTGAAACGATCATTTGGAATTCGTATAAAAATTGGATTCAATCGTATCGCGATCTTCCCATATTAATTAACCAATGGGCCAATGTAGTGCGCTGGGAAATGAGAACACGCTTGTTTCTAAGAACCACTGAATTTCTATGGCAAGAAGGACATACGGCGCATGCTACCAAACAAGAAGCGATGGATGAAGCGGATCAAATGCTTCATGTGTATGCGGACTTCGCTGAAAATTACATGGCTATGCCGGTTTTATTAGGACGAAAAACGGAAAGTGAACGATTTGCTGGAGCAGAAGACACGCTTTGTATTGAGGCATTAATGCAAGATGGTAAAGCGCTACAAGCTGGAACTTCCCATTTTTTAGGTCAAAATTTTGCGAAAGCCTTTGACGTTAAATTTGCAGATAAAGAAGGAAAACTAGATCACGTTTGGGCTACTTCTTGGGGTGTTTCCACACGGTTGATGGGCGCTTTAATTATGACGCATTCGGATGATGAAGGACTCGTTCTCCCTCCTTCCCTAGCACCTATTCAAGTGGTTGGTATTCCGATTTATAGAAATGATGACGAATTAAATGCTATTTCTGATAAATTTATCACACTAGGGAAATCACTGAAATCACTAGGTATATCCTTTAAATTTGACAATGACGACAACAGAAGACAAGGATGGAAATTTGCAGAATATGAGTCGAAAGGTGTTCCAATTAGACTAGCGATGGGTCCAAGAGATTTAGAAAATGGTAACGTGGAATTAGCGAGACGCGATTTGAAAACAAAAGAAATTGTGGCTTTTGATGGAATTGAAAGTATGATTCAGCAAGTATTAGCTGCCATTCAACAAAACTTATTACAGCGATCAAAAGATTTTCGGACAAATAACACCTTCATCGTAGACACCTACGAAGAATTCAAAGAAAAAATTGATGCGGGCGGCTTCTTTATGGCACATTGGGATGGCACAAATGAAACCGAAGAAAAAATAAAAAACGAAACCCAAGCGACCATACGATGTATTCCATTGGATTTTGTTAATGAGGAAGGAAAATGTATGGTAACTGGTGCACCATCGAAAGGTAGGGTTGTTTTTGCTAAAGCTTATTAACAATTGTCCACGTTTCATTTCAAGGAGTTTTCTTTAACACAAGTTGCAAACACACATAAAGTTGGAACCGACGCCATGTTATTGGGCGCATCTATCAATCCGGGCAATCATAAAACAGCCTTGGATATCGGAGCAGGGACAGGCGTATTGGCACTGATGCTTGCACAAAGAAATCCAACAATTCAAATTACTTGCATCGAAATAGATCAAAAAAGTGCGGAGGAATGTACCCACAACGTTAATAATTCTCCTTGGTTTAACCGAATAGCTACCATTCATGCCGACTTTACGCAATATGATTTTCAACAGAAATTCGACCTTATAATCAGCAATCCACCTTATTATTTTACGGATAATTCCTCCAACGAATCCAATGAAAGAACCAAGCATATTACACCTGATTCGCTTCTAAGATGGTTGAATAAAATAGCGGATTTGTTAACAACAAAAGGGGAGTTTTGGGTGATCTGGCCAAGCGAAACAAGTGAGCAAGTAATCGAAATTGCCTCCAACAACAAACTTTTTGTCTCAAAAAAGATAGACCTATATAGTAAAGCAAAAAAGTTATCGAGAACTATTCTATGTTTCAGTAGTAATAAGAAAAACAGCTTGGAAGAAGAAACTTTTATCATTCGCAACGACGATAATTCGTATACCAATGATTATTGCACCTTAACAGCAGACTATCATTTCAAGGATTTTACTCCTTAGGCAAATGATTACGCAACTCGTATTTTATTAGTTTATCTTTTCAAATTTTATTGGGGCGATTTCACTAGAAAAATGTATAAAATAATACCCGCTATCAAAATGTTCAATGGTGATAGAAAATTCACTCTCGATGCCACTTCCATTACCGATTTCTCTCCCAAAAGAATCGAATAACTGGTAATCTACAGCATTTAATTCGCCCATATCGACGTGTAAAACTCCTTGGCTTGGATTCGGATAAACAATGAGTTTATTCGACATAATTTGATTAGTAATTTCGGCATAATTACCCACCATTTTCACTAAGCCTTGGTTGTAAGTCCCTAACCATAAAGTAGTATTATCCTCAACCGCTAAGGATAATAAATGAGACTCTGGCAACCCGGAATTTCCAACGTCAAAATTGAACCAATCATTCTCATACTTGATGATTAATCCATTTTGTTCGGATCCTATAAATACCGTTTGATCTTGACTTATTGCCACCGAAGTCAGTCCATTACTTGGCAACATTGAATTAGAAACATTAAAATTAGTCCAAGGTCCTCCATAGGCATTGTCTAAAAAAAGTCCACCTGCTGGGGAAGCAAACCATGGATTTCCCAACGAATCCACTGCGATGGAACGGGAAGAATTATCAGGAAGACCAGCATTAGCAATCGTAAACACGCTTAAATTATTCGCTTGGTCGAAATATATGACTCCTCCATTTATAGTACCGAAGTATTTTTCCCCATCTTTTCCCATGGCAATTGACGTTACATTATTGGTCATCATACTGCTATTCGAAGTGTTCCATTGCTGCCAAGAAATCCCATTAAAAAGGCTGATACCTTCGGTAGTTGCTAACCACATATTAGCTTCTGTGTCGAATTCAATCGCGCGAATATAATTATCTTGTAATCCACTATTAAAATTGGTGTAATTTACCCAATTTGAGCCGTCAAAAGAAAACAAGCCTCCGTAAGTCGTTCCTACCCAAAGCTTACCCAAGCCATCTAATTGAAGCGAGCGAATAGCATTATCCGTCATGGCAGAATTACTAGAATTGTAGACTGTCCAGGTTGTTCCATCAAAACTTGCCAAGCCGTTATCAGTCCCTGCCCAAATGAGCTGGTTGACAGTATCTATTTTCAAACAACGAACCGTATTGAATGGCAAAGCAGAATTTGATGTGTTGTACACTTGAAAGGACAATTGCGAATAACAAAGAACACTTACTAGCGATAAAACAAACGAAAGAGCAAGCCTAACAGGAAACACCATTATTCTATACTTATTCGCTTGGTGTACGTGTTATTATCAAAAGTTAGGTTCACAAAGTACAAACCTGTTTTCAAATTAGAGGCATCAACATCCACTAATGATTGACCGTATATTTCATTAATGGCTTCACGGTAAAGTAATTTACCATTTATATCAGTGAGCGTAAATGACAAGCGACCTTTAACGAAAGGATTAATTTGAAGTTGAAAATGACCTTCAGTAGGATTTGGGAACACAAAAAAGGAGTTCAAGAAAATAAGTGGGTCAACAATTCCTGCACACGGATTAACGATTGCATTAACAGCCACCGTATCACTTGAGCAAGAACCTACAACAGCTTGGGCATAATAAACTTGGGAACTAGTCAAAATCGGGGTGATAAAAGTATTACCAGTACCGACAAGTAGACCATTAGAATCGTACCAATTAATTGTTCCTGAACCACTTGCACTGAGCGTCAATGAACCTGCATCGCAAATAGTATCCCCAATAACCATAGGATTTAATGGGCCATTTACAATGACATCGATAGGTGAAGAAGCACTCTCACACGTTCCATTCGGTGTAAAAATCTCCCAATCGTAGAAATAACAATAGAAAGAAGCACCAGCAGAACATCCTGTAATAGAAACTAATCCAGGAATTTCATAAGGATAGACAGCTGAATTATTGTTGCGGTACAAACCGCCAGAAGGCATACTAGTTGCTTTTAATCTTAAATTACTATCCAAAGGAACAGCAAAATTTAGATTTACACGGCTTGCGCCAGAAGGAACGCTAACAGTTGCACTCTGCAAAATAGACCCATCTGAAGCTTGTAATTCAATCGAAATATTACCCGCATTGAGGGCATATACCTTCGCAGATTTCAAGGTAAATGATTCATAACTATTAAAAATCTCGTATTGGTTAACCGAAGAATAACCACCACCACCAATTCCATTTGTATGCGGCTCAGCATTCACCGAATCTGAATAAGACTGTGTATTGGTGACATAATAAGTTTGTGAATTCGTTAATACAGGCGTAGTGTAGGTTGCCCCAACACCCACTTGGATTCCCTGCGCATCGTACCAAGTTAATTGACCTGAACCACTTGCCGTTAGATTAGCCACATTCTCCGCACAAATAGTAAGTCCTTGGCCACTTGCCATGGAAGGCGAAACATTACTTACTACAAATGGCACTGACGTATTTGTTCCGCAATAACTAGTAACGGTACAAGTATATGAACCAGATTGATTTACTATAATTGATTGAGTTGTTGCACCAGTTGACCATAGAAAACTAGATCCTCCAGTTGCGCTTAAGTTAATAGAACCACCTGTGCATAAATTAGTCGAGCCATTAGAAGAAATCGTTGGTAAGAGATTTGAATTCGCAGGACTTTGCATAATAAGTGTTACAGGAACAGCTGTGTAATTGTTATTCTCATTTTCCTCTTGAAAATTATTATTTTTATCCACCTCCATTACGATGTAGTAATTTCCATTACAGGTATTTGCTGGGACATTAATCCACATTCCGTCCAAATGTTTTCCGTAAACATCCGTCCAACCCGATGAAATCCCTTGCTCAACAACAGAACAATCATAATTCCCTCCTCCTAAATTCCAATTTGGGAAGTTCACATTTAAAAGATTGTTACCACCCAAATAAACGGTATTGTCATCACGACAATGACCATCATACGTAGAACCGGGTGTCCCACATTGGCCATAATCCATTAAACAAAATCCGATTTTTGCTCCTTCCCCTACTATGGGCCAATTTAATGGGTTGGGATCAAGTGTTTGAATACGAAGCGTCATGACCGCCCAATCATTAACATGATTATGACCATGGGAAGGATGATAGGTCATACTGCCAGTCCAAGTATCCACAAAACTCATCACCCCTAGATCCTTTTTGTAAACACGCTGAATCAATAATTGATTTGGATTTTGCGCACCGTTTGGACAGGTAAAAGTCCCGGTACTTGGCACATTAAACACCGTATCATTGCCACATAAAAAAGCGCGTTTCCCATTGACATCTTGTCCACGAACCGTAAAACTTCCGTGACCAATATTGGGCGTGGAACCAGTAACTCGTATGCGGCCATCATCAGGGCCTTGGCCGTTATAATTGGTACCTGCGCCACTTTGGGGATATTCTATCCAGCCATTATTAATAATGCCCTTCCACGAGGCAGTTATATCGGGAAGTAATAAACAATTTTGAGAGCCATCAGCGCAAACACATGATGTAGCATTCGTAGTTGTGCATTGACTTTTAGCAAAAAAAACAAAACACAAAAAGACGGAGAAAATGTAAAATTTTACCATATTTATTATATATATACTTGAAAATTAGAAAAAATTTATGGTTTTAAGACACCTATACTAATAAATTATAAGCGAAGTTAACATTTAGAATGTTAAAATACAAGCTAACTTTGTGCCCATGAAAAAGGGAACTAAATTATATAGCGTAGTCAATTTTAAATGTCCCTGTTGTCATGAAGGTGATTTTTTCATTTCTCATCCTTATAATTTTAAATTTACGGGTGATATTTTAGAGAACTGCTCAGTTTGTGCAAAAAAATACATGCTAGAACCTGGATTTTATCAAGGAGCAATGTACGTGGCCTATGGTTTAGGCGTTGTTGTATTTTTGAGTATCTGGGCAAGTTGCAATCTGTTCTTTCCATCCATGGGTGTTTGGACACAAATAAGTATATTCTCCTTATTAATTATTTTTCTAGGCCCCTTGTTATTTTCATTATCTAAAATAATATATGCCAATATTTTTATAAAATTTGATGCCAATGCAAAATCAAATTATTTAAAATCGAAAATATAAGACTCTTAATAAGTCAACATTAATTTTACATTTGTAGAATGAATAATGTGATTACGATAGTTACCGGTATACCAAGGTCCGGGACCTCTTTAATGATGCAAGTATTAAAAAGAGCTGGATTGGACATTCATTCGGATAATAATCGAAAAGAAGATGACAATAATCCACAAGGATATTTCGAATTAGATGCCGTAAAAGGCATCGTTAAAAACAATTCTTTTCTTCAAGAAGCCAGAAATAAGGTGGTAAAAATTGTTGCTCCTCTTCCTACTTTTATCGATTTATCAGAAAAGTATCAAGTGGTTTTTATGATAAGAGACTTAAATGAAGTATTGCAATCACAGGAAAAAATGGTGCAAAAAAACCAATTGGACGAACGAGAAAAATTCAAAAAAATATACCTGATGCACATCGAAAAAACAAAAGTGTTTTTTGAAAGCAATTCCATCCCTTTTATTACCATAGATTATAACAATTTGATGCATCAGCCCACGGTTGAATTAACGAAACTAATAGAATTTCTATCTTTACCAAGTAAGCTAGATGACTTACTTCCTTCGATTAATCCAGCACTTTATAGAAATAAAAATGAAAATTAAAAAAGATAAAGAAAAAATATACATTGCTACACCACAAGGAAGTCTGGGACTTCTTGCCCTTGGTCATATTGGACTAATCAAATGGCGGGAAGCAATAGAAAATTCGAAAAGCACGAAGAAAAATCCTAAAAATGCAAAGTAAACAAAAGGTCATCGTTTTAGGATGGGATGCCGCAGATTGGAAAGTAATTTTCCCTTTAATAGAACAGGGAAAAATGCCCAATATGAAGATCTTCCTTGAAAAAGGGGTTCATGGAAAAATTAAAACATTAGATCCTCCCCTTTCTCCGATGTTATGGACCAGTATTGCAACGGGTGTTCGAGCAGACAAACACGGCATTTCTGGATTTATTGAGCCTACGCCAGATGGTGAAAGACTTCGTCCAGTAACTTCCACCTCAAGAAGAGTAAAAGCAATTTGGAATATACTAAACCAAGAAGGGTATAAAAGTAATGTCGTAGCTTGGTGGCCCACGAATCCCGTTGAACCGATAAACGGCGTAATGGTTTCCAACTTATTTCAGATAGCAAGTAAATCCATAGAAGAGCCATGGATTTCTCCTCCTGAATCAGTTCATCCAAAAGAAATGGAAGAAACCCTCGAAAAATTTCGTGTGCATCCGCATGAAATTACCTTGAGTATGGCCTTGCCTTTTATTCCAAATTTGAATACGGATAAAGAATTAAGGAAAGAACAAAGAACCTTAAGTGTTTTAAAAACCTTGGCAAATGCCGCTACGGTTCACGCTATTTCTACTTATTTACACGAGGAAACTACATGGGATTTTATGGCCATCTACCACGATGCCATCGATCATTTTTCGCATATTGCCATGCGATACCACCCCCCGAAAAGACCTGAAATTGAACAAAAAGAATTTGATGACTATCAATTAGTGGTGGAGGCTGCTTACCGTTTTCATGATCTAATGCTAGGCAGAGTGCTAGAATTGATGGATGAGCAAACAACACTTCTGATTGTTTCGGACCATGGATTTCATTCGGATCATCAGCGACCGTTATACATCCCTCGAGAACCTTCAGGTCCGGCGGTAGAACACAGCCCTTATGGAATTTTTGCCATGGCAGGGCCAGGAATAAAAAAGGGCGGTGTTGAAGTGAGCGGTGCCAGCATCCTCGATATTACCCCCACTTTGCTGCATTATTTAAACCTACCCATCGGAGAAGATATGGAAGGGAAGGTGCTTCACGCTTGTTTTGAAGAAACTAAAAATACTCAATTAATCCCTAGCTGGGAAAGTGTTGATGGTGATTCCGGGATGCACGATAAAAATAGACAAGAAAATCCTTGGGATGCCATTGAAGCCCTTCAACAACTTGTTGAAATGGGATATATAGATGCCCCGGACGACGATAAATTACTGGAAGTTGAAAAATCTAAACGTGAAAATTTATACTACCTATCAAGAAACATGATCAATGGTGGCCGCATCGTTGAAGCCTTGACTATATTGGAAAAAATATTTCAGGAGTCAAAAATTATTCGATATGGTCAACGATTAGCCTTTACCTATTTAGCGTTAAGACACTACCAAAAAGCAAGAGATTTATTAGAAGAACTAAAAGAATTACACCTCCAACAAAAAAAGGAGAAAAAGCTCAAATCTGATGACCCTTTTGGTAGTAATGATATGGAGGAACCGATGTACCTGCAATATTTAGAAGGATTAATTTTGTTAGCCATTAACCGGCCACGCTTAGCATTACCTATACTAGAAAGTGTGCAAAAAAAGAACCCAGCTAATTTCCATGTAGCTTTCAATATCGCACAAATTCATAACCAACGTAAAAATTACGCTTCGGCAGAACAGCAATTTATTTGTGCACTTGCCATTGACGAGGGAAATGGGAAAGCACATCATGGATTAGGCGTATCATTCCTTAGGAGGAATTTAATTGATCAAGCCATCGAAGAATTCTTACTAGCCATTAGCAATGATTTTTATTTGCCGAATGCCCATTACCATTTGGGGGAATCGTTGATGAAAAAAGAACAATACGATGATGCCGCATATGCATTTGAAGTAGCCATTCGCTTGTCACCGGGCTTAACAAAAGCACATAAATGGTTGCACGAAATTTATACAAAATGGGCGCCAAATGAAACGTTAGCATCAAAAACATCTAATTTTCTTAGGCATAACATTCAAGGGGAAATAACAATTTGCACAAGTATTGACGGCGTAAACATGGAAGAAATGTTTAAGTGGTTCAAGATCCTTGAAATTCCTTCCGAATATGATAATAAATCGATAGATGATGCAAAGAAATTAGCATCAGACACAAGTTGGTTGAAAACGAAAAGAAATCAGATTATTTATATTCCTTGCCATTGCTTGTCCTTATTACCAGTTGATTTAAATTATAAATTAATTGTACTCGAGGAAGATAATGCCCAAGTAATTGAAGCCTTAAAAAGGCTACACAAACGTGATTTTAAAGAAAAAGAATTTCCACTTGAATTATTAAACAAATCAAAAAACGATCAAGATAAAATTGATACTTGGATAGCTTCACAAGCTACATTACCCGTGTTAATTCTTCATAGCGAAAGTATAAAAACGGAAGAGGAAGAGCAATCAGAAATCCTAATGAACTTTATTAGTTTTGATTAATTAACATTAGTGCCCTACGCCCCGGCGGAAAAAATCACCGAAATGTCTGTGCGTTTCGGTAATTTTTATTTAAGTGTCTCTCGGCTCCGCTCGATTCACTTAAAGGGCATCGAGCGGAGCCGAGAGGCACGGTACACAAGTCAACCGAGACTTGATTTTTTCGTTCTTTTGTACTTGTGCTGAGCTTGCCGTAGTATCAAGACAAAAGGCCAAAGAATATAAACTGCGATTTTTTCCGCCGGGGCGGAGAAAAATAATGATCAATAAATTAGAACTTTTAAAAAAAAATAGTAATTTCACACAACAAACCAACTTATATCCTTGCTTATGAAAACTTCTACACCATCTAAACAGTCGAAATTAGCGCAATACACAGCAGTTGCTGGTGCTCTTATTGCTGGTAGTAATGTAAATGCACAAATTGTATACACTGATGTTAGCCCTGACGCTGTACTTGATAGTTTAAGTGCACCGTACATGCTAGATTTTAACAACGATGCTAATCCAGACCTAGTATTTTCAGTACAACACCTAGTTGGCGCTGGATCAACAAGTGGTATTCAATTTACCTATGTTGGTGATGCTTGCGCAGTTGGTTTTCCAGCAGGTAATCAAGTGATTGGAGCTGTTTCCAGTTCATCTTTTGCTGTTTCTGCTCTTAACGCAGGTGACCCAATATCTGCAGCGCAGAATTTTGGGGGTTCTAGTTCTTCTGCACTTGCAATAAATGCATTAATTACTGCTCCAGGTGCTGGAACATTTCCTATTTCACAAGGCGCATTCTTAGCTGCATCTAATAAATTTTTAGGAGCCAAGTTTGTAGTTGGAACAAATACGCATTACGGATGGGTACAATTATCTGCCAATGGAACAGCTACCCAATTAACTATCCATGGTTACGCTTTTAATGGAACACCAGATGGTGCTTTAAATGCTGGTCAAATGGTAGGATTAGAAAATGTAAACGTAGAAGATAAAGTTAGCATCAAAACTACCTTAAATAATGCAACAATCAATGTAACACCTGATTTAATCGGTGGTCTATTGCAAGTTGTTTCTATCAATGGTCAAGTAGTTAAATCAATCAACATTTCTGATATTAACACGACTATCGAATTTGAAGGAATCAATACAGGAATTTATACAATATCCGCACAATTTGAAGCTGGAAAAGTTTCTAAGCGAGTATACGTGAAATAAAAAAATTAAAACCCATGAAAAGCGAGAGAATTCTCGCTTTTTTTTTGCTTAAAACTAACGAATGTATTAAGTAAGGCAATTTCTTTTTTAAGTAAGTTACTTCTTTGCCGACAACATGAATTCAGAAGTCTGGTGAAAGGTTATGTCAGGGTAATCTTGCTCAGCCATCGAAAGTAAGAAGGGAGTTTCGGCTAAAAAAATCAAATACCCATCTTTATCGCTTGCCATGCTATTGGATTTTGCGCGTTGAAAAGCAATAAGCTTATCTGGTTTTTCAGAGGTAACCCAACATGCCTTAAAGAAATTACGGTGCACAAATCGACAATTTGCACCGTATTCATGAATCAATCGATAATTAATCACCTCAAATTGCAGTTGACCCACTGTACCCACAATTTTTCGATTTCCCGGCTGTTGGATAAATAATTGTGCTACACCTTCATCAATAAGCTGCCGAATTCCTTTTTCTAATTGCTTAGATTTCATAGGATCCAGGTTTTCTAATTCTTGGAAAATCTCTGGGGAAAAACTAGGGATTCCTTTATAACTAAACTTCTCCCCTGAACTTAGGGTATCGCCAATTTTAAAATTCCCAGTATCGTAAAGACCCACTACGTCTCCTGGATATGCTTCATCAATAATACTCTTATCTTGCGCTAGAAAAGAGGTTGGATTGGAAAACTTTAATTTTTTATCTAATCGAACGTGATAATAAAACGTATTTCGCTCAAATTTCCCTGAAACAACACGCAAAAAAGCAATTCTGTCGCGGTGTTTTGGATCAAGATTAGCATGAATCTTAAATACAAATCCCGAAAACCCCTCCTCATTGGGTTCAACGCGACGAACATCCGTATCCCTTCCAATTGGAGAAGGTGAGATTTCGCAGAAGGTATCTAGTAACTCCTGCACCCCAAAATTATTTACAGCAGACCCAAAAAACACAGGGGCAATGTCACCCGACAAATAATCAGATCGCTGAAATGGATCATAAACATTTTCAACGATTTCCAATTCTTCCCGTAATTCATTTGCCGCCTTATCCCCAATATACGCATCTAATTCTTGGTCATCTAGGGAAGCAATTTCCAATACTTTTGACTCAATTTTTGTTTTGTTTGCTGAGAACAAATTCAAACTCTGCTGATAAATATTATACACACCCTGAAATCGATCCCCCATTCCGATTGGCCAAGTAAGTGGGCGGACTTTGATGGCCAAGGTCTGTTCTAATTCATCTAACAAATCAAAAGCCTCCTTCCCATCACGATCCATTTTATTTATAAATACAATCACTGGGGTTTTGCGCATTCGACAAACTTCCATTAGACGTTTCGTTTGCTCTTCTACACCATTCGCGCAATCAATTACTAAAATCACGCTATCAACAGCCGTTAATGTACGAAAAGTATCTTCTGCAAAGTCTTTATGTCCTGGCGTATCTAAGATATTGATTTGCTTATTCTTATATTGAAAAGCCATTACAGAAGTCGCAACAGAGATACCGCGTTGCTTTTCGATTTCCATAAAATCGGAAGTGGCCGTTTTTTTGATTTTATTATTCTTAACCGCTCCAGCTGTTTGGATTGCGCCACCAAAAAGAAGTAATTTCTCCGTTAAGGTTGTTTTACCAGCATCCGGATGGGAAATTATCCCAAACGTTCTTCTCTTCTCAATTTGTACTTGATCACGCATGCACTAAAGTGGTATAAAAAAACCGCAAAATGCGGTTCTTAAATAGTAAATCTATAAGGCTAACTTAAATAATTTCACTTGAATTGAAATGAAATTCACCTTCAATTTGAGCATTTTCGTCAGAATCTGAACCATGAACTGCATTCTTTGCTTTGCTTTCAGCGTAAGACTTACGAATAGTTCCATCTGCAGCATCTGCAGGATCGGTAGAACCAATCAATGTTCTGAAATCAGCTACAGCATTTTCTTTTTCTAAAATAGCAGCTACAATTGGACCTGAGGTCATGTAATCTACCAATTCCATATAAAATGGACGTTCTGAATGAACTTCATAAAACTTCATCGCCTGCTCCTTGGTCAATTGCGTGTATTTCATGGCTTTTATTGTAAAACCTGATTGGATAATCAAGTCAATAATTTTTCCCATATGTCCATTTTCGATAGCATCTGGCTTTAACATTGTAAACGTTCTATTTGTCGTCATTTTTTCTAATTTTGAGTGCAAAGATAAGTAATTAAAAAAAAGTTTACTTTTATTTCTTTAATCATTTAGTGTATGGCGCCATTTAAATTAATGTTTATTATCCTCACAGCATCTTTATTATGCTGCTGCAGCGAAACAAAAACTAAAAAGGTGGAAAAACCGCAAATTGACCCAAGCACAGAAACAACTACAACTCCACCAATTAATAAAGTAGACTCAGCGGAAATCACAAAGGAAATACCCAAAAAAAAAACGAGAAAAATAAACCCTCGAGAGAAAACTGAAAAAAAGAACGATACCCTTACTAATGAAGAAATTATACGTGACAACAAAATCCCTGCTCTTTGGGAACAAACCTTTTCATCCGATAAAAAATGGATGGAATTATATTCCTTAAGCAAAACATCCTTTATTACAGGATGGAGAAATGAATTTGACGCTAAACCAAGCACGCGCGTTAACGAATACGAACTTGTTTTTTCCTATCGCAGAAGAATGGAAAGTGCTTTTAATAAAACACCTGAATTCATCGAATTCAGCGTACAACGTTTTTCAAAAGACCCTGATTTTTTATCTTTTATTAAAGCATTTCCACTGCAAGTAAAGCCGGATTAATTTCCCTTTCTTTTGGCGGCAAATTCAATAATTATCCCAATGGTTGGCTGAACAATTCCCGAAGCATTTTCAATGTATTTCGTCTGATAGCGAGTTGGGTCATTTGGATCAGTAACAGGGGCGCCAGTAGCATCCGTTACGACTATCAATGTAGGAGCCAAGATCGTTTTACGAGCGTATGCATTTTGAATGTCCAAGTAAAAATTCAAGTTGAATTTATCTAAAAACAATTTTTTATCCACCCTAACATTCAATTGATGGTAATTTGATTCCCGCAATGTGTTCAATTTATTATAATCCAACAAACCAATACCATTTATATCCCAATTTTGTTTTAAACTTGAAGTAGCAACGTCATAAGGTGTGTAAGGAGAACCTCCAGAAAACAGCCATCGCATGCCAATTTCCCATCCTTTATTGAATCGTTTTCCACCGGTTAAAGAAACAATGTTTCGGCTATCCCAAGCGGTTGGGACATAATTCAGGTTTTTATCTTGAAATTCAGACTTTACAAATGTATAAGCTATTACAGCATAAAACCCTTTAAATAGTTTTTGTTGATACAGCAATTCAAACCCATAAGATCTTCCCATTGATATAGAACGAACCGCTTCATTTCCTACAATTCCGAAATCAGAACCGACATTAGCTAAACACAAAGAGTCTTTGGTAGAAAAAGGATAGTAGTTGTATTTTTTATAGAAACCCTCCACCGTAAATCGAGAACTAATATCGGTTAGGTATTCCGCACCAAGTACAAGGTGATCTGCTTGAATATATTTTAAGTCATTTGCCTTATTGATCAATACGCCTTGTGCATCGCGGTATCCGAGTATCGTATATGATGGAAGCTGGCGGTAACGAGCAATATTTCCATTGATGGCAATTTTTGGAGTTACCCGAAAATTCACAGAAAAACTAGGTGATAATTGCTTTAATAAATTGGACATGTTTTTTGAGTAATTCGAACCATCCGCTCGCAAGCCAAGCGATAAGTTTAATTTTTCATTAAAAAACCCCTTACTTAATTGGGAAAATGCGCTGTATTTACTTAAAAACAGATCTGATTTATAATCAATCGTTACCGGTTGACCTTGAACGGTAATCTTATTATAAGTGGAATTAAAATAACGGGCGTATTCGTAACCGGCCCCGACATTCCAACGCCAACCATCTTTTTTGTAGGTATGCTCCACACGCACTTTATTTTCCGCTTCAAAAGAAGCATAATCTAATATTTTGTTGGCCTGAATTTCTACAAAATCCTTATAGCGAGATGCTGTATTATTCAACATGTTTCTACTTACCACAATGTTTTGAATCCCGTTTTTACTTGAGTGCATGTAATTAATTCCTAGCGTGTAATTCCATTGTTGTTGCAACGGTAAATTTCCAAGGATGTAATTATTTGCTTCAATTTGAGAAGAATCTGTCAAATTATCATTCGCACTTGTATTTAATCTAAAATCATCGATGGCACCAAGCCCAATCACAGCTATTTTGTTATTCTTGTTAATCTTGTAATTATACTTAAATTGAAAGTCATTATAGGTAGGTAAAATGGGCAATTTAAGCGCAGCAAAAAGAAATTGTAAATAAGATCTTCGGGCAGAAAAGATGAAATTTGAATTCTTTCCCAAGGGTCCATCGAGCGTAATAGCAGCATCACTAGAACCCAAAGCAAAATTAGTTATCAAGCCATCGCTGTTTCCGTCTTTCTGTTTGAAAGCAATCACACTACTCAACCCATTTGCTCGATTGGCTGGGAAAGCGCCCGCATAAAAATCAACCTCGCGAATAAAATTCACATTTAACAAGCCTACAGGACCGCCGCTACTTCCTTGCGTAGCAAAGTGATTGATATTAGGAACTTCAATACCATCCAAATAAAATTTATTCTCCCCTGGCGAACCACCTCGAATAATAATATCATTTCTAAAAGTGGCACGAGATGCTACTCCAGGAAGTGCCGCAATTACACGACTCACATCGCGATTTGCACCAGGAAGCCTTTCTATTTCTGTGGCATTTAAAGTCTTTAATGAAACAGGAGATTCTACATTTCTTATAAATCTATTTCCTTTTACAATGATTTCTTTTTGTTCGTTAACAAGGAAATCCAGATTAAAATCCAATTCGATAGAGCGAGCATTGGTAACTGTAATTTCATTGATTATTTGATCTTTAAACCCGGGACATGTTGCTTTAAAAGAATAAATGCCTGGTGCAATACCAACTATCTCATACGAACCATCTTCCTTGGTAATTGCACCTTTTTGTAGTTCGATAATGGTAATCTTTCCTAAAGCGACTGCTTCATTATTGGCAGCGTTATATACATGCCCGCGCACTAATCCATTTTGAGAAAAAGAGGTGAGCGCTAATAGAAGAAAAAAAACGGTGTAAAAAAATTTCATGTGATTGACATTTAAATAATTACAACAAAAAACAAATTATCTTGTTCACAACAACTTAGAATAATTAGTTAATCCTTGATCAGAATTGAGAACAAAAATAAATAATATGCTGCTTGTTTACAGAAAGAAAGCGAGCAAAAATCAACTAGCGAAAAATTAATTACGCTAAATCGATAAGCAATAGTGACTTGTGGATTAAACAGATTTAATATTTTTTACAAATTGTATAAAATTAGCAAGCACCAGCTCACCATGCTCTGTTAAAATAGATTCCGGATGAAATTGAACGCCAAATAGGTTTTCATCAATGCTTTCAATCGCCATAATTACACCAGTGGCAGACTTAGCAGTGATAAATTGCTCCTCCAAACCTTCCACCTTCCAACTATGATAAAGTCCCACATTGATCTTATCTGGAAGATCTTTAAAAAGCACCCCTTTTTTTAAAACATCAACTTGAGCTTTTCTTCCATGCATGACTTCGTTTTGATTTACCAAAACACCTCCCAAGACTTCAGAAATCGCTTGCATTCCTAAACATATCCCTAAAATTGGTAGGCTATTTCGGCATAATGAAATTATAGAAAACATGTTTTTTTTCTCAGATGGCAATCCTGGTCCAGGCGATAATACCACGCAATCATAATCATAAACGCTAGAAACATCTAGCTCATCTTCGCGAATTACATCGACCTTACATCCAATATTGATCAAATAATGTTGAATATTATAGGTAAATGAATCATAAAAATCAACTAATAATACATGCATCTTCTACTTTTGTTTTTACTTTGCAAAAATACGAAAGAGATTAAAGCTCTTAATTATTATTTTTTATTCTAAACTCATGACAAAGAAATCATTCAGTATTCCGGGTGCGCCACCACCGATTGGACCGTATTCACCAGCAATACTTGTGAATGACACCCTATATATCAGCGGCCAAGTTCCCATTAACCCAGTTTCCGGGGAATTAGTAACAGAAAACATTGAAGCGGCTACGCACCAAGTAATGCAAAATATACAATCTCTTTTAGCAGAAGCGGGTTTCACCTTTGAAAATGTGGTTAAATGCACTATTTTTATGTTTGAATTCAATGACTTTCAAAAAATGAATGCAATTTATGCCACCTATTTTGATGCGATGCCGCCAGCAAGAGAAACAGTAGAAATAGCTAGACTTCCATTGGATGCCATGATTGAAATTTCCTGTGTCGCTGTAAAATGAGTATAAAAACAATTCCTGATTTGGACCTTTCCATAGTTATCGTAAATTACAACGTAGAGTACTTTTTGGAGCAGTGCTTGAACTCAGTAATTCAAGCAACGCAACAGTTAAAGACTGAAATAATTGTCGTGGATAACAATAGTTCGGATGGGTCGATCGAAATGTTAAAACTTAAATTTCAAGGCGTTCAATTAATCGAAAACAAAGAAAATGTTGGTTTCTCAAGAGCCAACAATCAAGGAATTAAAATTAGCCGAGGAAAGTATTTGCTTCTTTTAAATCCGGATACCGTAATCGAAGAGCAGACCTTAACAAAGATAGTCTCTCGGATGGATAAAGATGATACTATTGGTGGACTCGGTGTTAGAATGGTGGACGGTAAAGGAAACTTTCTACCGGAATCAAAGCGAGGATTACCTACACCTATCGTAGCATTTTATAAAATCTTTGGACTTTCTTCCCTTTTTAAAAAATCAAAGAAATTTGGGCGGTATCATTTAAGTTATTTAAATGAATTTGAAGAAAATGAAATTGAGATCTTAAGTGGCGCTTTTATGTGCATGCGCAAAAAAGTACTGGATGAAATTGGACTGCTAGACGAAGACTTTTTCATGTATGGCGAAGACATTGATTTATCCTATCGAATAATTAAATCAGGATACAAAAACCTTTACTTCCCTGATACAACGATCATTCATTATAAAGGCGAAAGCACTAAAAAAAGTTCGGTTAATTATGTTTTTGTTTTTTACCGAGCAATGATCATTTTTGCAAAGAAACATTTCAGATCAGATAATGTATTTTTATTTTCCCTAGCTATAAACAGCGCCATCTACCTTAGAGCTAGTATTGAGATTTCTAAACGCTTAATTTCCTTCCTTTTTCCAATAATATTTAATGCAGCGGTAATTTTAAGCGGTCTTTTTGCTTTAACCAACCAATGGCGAATTCGGGATATCACCTTCCCAAATGATGCATTTTATTTGTTAATACCCATTTATTTCACAATATGGTCTTTAAATTACCTGATCTTGGGTGCCTTTGATGAACCAATCAAACTTTTAAAGCAATTTAAAGCAATTTTAATTGGGACGGTAATTATCCTTGTTTTTTATGCGTTACTTCCAAAAGAATTACAGTTCTCTCGACTATATATTCTTATTGGAGCACTCTGGTATTTTTCATGGAATCTACTTAATAGATCCCTATTAAACTTATTCTCAGGAAAAGGGTTTGCGCTTAACCGATCAAATAAGCGACGTTTTTTAGTGGTTGGTGATGAAAATGAATACAATCGTGTGAAAGGCATTATTGAGCAAAACTTTACCTCCATTGATGTTATTTATCCTTTAGCAATAAATGAATCTTTTAAAGATTCAATCGGAGACATTAGACAACTTCAAGAAATTATTGCTGAAAATAAAATAGACGAAGTGATTTTTTGTGCTAAAAATATCGCGGCGGGAAAAATTATCGAACTGATGACCTCCATCAAAAAAATTGATATTGATTACAAAATAGCACAACCTGATGCAGAATTTATTATTGGAAGTAATTCCATTGATACCGGAGGAGAAATGTATGTTCTTAACCTAAATGCCTTGAATAATCCAGGTAGTTTAAGATCAAAAAGATTAGTTGATGTGGTCGTTTCAACGCTCTTAATAATCACTTATCCAATCATAACATTTTGGTTTAAAAATAAAAAAGATTTCTTCGCTAACCTACTGGATGTGCTATTTGCAAAGAAAACATTAGTAGGCTTTTGTGAAAATGAAAAAATGAATGATGTGCAGTTACCGCAATTAAAAAAAGGCGTATTAAGTTTTATGGATAATTTTGAGAAACTAGACGCGAGTAATATCGACAAAGTAAACCTAATCTATTGTAGGGATTATACCCTTTTGAAAGACCTGAAATTAATTGCTAAACATTGGAAAAAATTAGATCGAAGAACTTCATAAACTTTGATTTACTTAGATTTTTTGCCTAATTTTGCAGTCTTAAAATACGATAAAATGGCTGAAATAGAAATCAGGCTACCAAAAATGGGAGAAAGCGTTACCGAGGCAACTATAACAAATTGGTTAAAGATGCCCGGAGACAAAATTGCCATGGATGAGCCATTGGTTGAAGTCGCCACAGATAAAGTGGATAATGAACTCCCATCAGAAGTCGCCGGAACCTTAATCAAATGTTTTTTTGAAAAAGATCAAGTAGCGCAAGTTGGCGACGTAATTGCCATCATATCAACCGATGGACCGTCAGAAAATGCGGCTAATACCGGAGCGAAAGAAAGCCTTGCGGAAATTACGCCTTCAAATACAGCAGCTACTTCTACAATAGATGAAACAATAGTAGCGCCTTCGAACAATGAAGCGAAGGAAATAAACACGCCACAAGGACAGGCTAAATTCTTTTCTCCCTTAGTTAAAAGTATAGCTCAGAAAGAAGCTGTGAGTCTTGAGCAATTAAACAATATTTCCGGTACTGGACAAGATGGTCGAGTGACTAAAAAAGATATACTAGCATTTCTTGAAAATAAAACAGCTACTCCTATAGTGACAACATTACCCGTTGCTGCTCCTGCTGCTGCAATTACCGAAACAAAAATCAATGCCCCTATTTCAATAGCAAGTGGAGAAGACCAAATTATTGAAATGGATCGCATGCGAAAATTGATCGCAGACCATATGGTTATGTCGAAACATGTTTCTCCACATGTCACTTCCTTTGTGGAGGCAGATGTTACCAATATTGTTAATTGGCGAAACAAAGTGAAAAGTAAGTTTTTTGACACGCATGGCGAAAACATCACCTTCACCCCTATTTTTATTGAAGCGATTGTAAAAGCGATCAAAGATTTTCCAATGATAAATGTTTCAGTAAATGGGACAACAATCATAAAGAAAAGTACGATTAATATTGGGATGGCGACGGCGCTTCCTTCTGGGAATTTAATTGTTCCAGTTATAAAAAATGCGGACCGACTCAATCTTTTAGGCTTAACAAAAGCAGTGAATGAGTTAGCAAATAATGCACGAAATAACAAGTTAAAACCAGACGATACGTCCGGTGGGACCTACACAATGACAAATGTTGGTTCTTTTGGCAATGTGATGGGAACACCCATAATTAATCAGCCGCAAGTGGCTATTATGGCCGTTGGAGCAATACGAAAAATGCCAGCAGTAATTGAAACACCCCAGGGTGATTTTATAGGAATTCGTCATAAAATGTTTCTCTCTCATTCTTATGACCACAGAGTAGTAGATGGTGCACTAGGAGGGCAATTTGTACGCAGAGTAGCGGATTATTTGGAGAATTTTGATATTTCTCAAAATTATTAATTAACTTTAGCGCTAAATTCATTAAGAATGAAAAAATTATTTATATTATCCTATTTTATTTCGTTTAGTTTCCTTGGTTTAGGTCAGTTAACTGAAACGGAAGTTAAAAACATGATTAATGGGGCAACCGAAAAGGACCTAGTTGCTGAAAACTCGAGATTCATGCAAGAGAATTTCTTTCATTTTGCAAATCTAGTTGCGGATAAATTGCTGACTTACAACAAGGATAACGCGAATTATAATTACAGAAAAGGGTACATTTTATTAGAAATGAACCTAAATCATGAAGCGGCAATTTCGCATTTAATGAAAGCTGTAAAAAAGGTAAGTGCAAATTACGATGTATACTCCCCTACTGAGCAGAACGCTTCAGTTGATGCGTTTTATCATTTAGGAAGAGCCCTTCACATGGACATGCAATACGATAAAGCGATTGAGAATTATAATAAGTTTATTGAGAAATCTACGAATCAATCTGAGTTAGTCGCTGAAGCAAAAATTCGAATCAAACAATGCGGCGTTGCAAAAAGATTAAGTGCTAATCCAGTTGGAAATGTACCCTCTCCAATGGGTGGGAACATAAACACGACCTTTTCAGATATGAACCCACAAGTTTCCTTAGAAGGCAATGCTTTGTATTTTTCATCTCAACGACCTTGGGAAGACAAATCCTCAGAAGCTGGAAAAGAAGTAATGTTTAATACCTATCCTGACGATATCTATTATAGTTCAAGAAATAAGAATAACGTTTGGTCGCCTTTAGTTGTTTTACCCTTATCGAAACCTTTAGTTGCTGAAGAACTTACTAATATTTCTTCCGATGAACGAATGACATATTTCTATTCAAATACAGGGAATTACATTTTCTCTTCCGAATTTAAAGATAATGCATACGGAACAATGACTTCTGTTAAAATTCCTTCAACAACAAATGAAAAAAATAATAAGGAGCTTCCTTGGAATACACATTATTCTGTTTCACCTGACGGCAACATGGCCTTTTTTGTTTCTAATGCTCAAGGCGGGAAAGGAAAACGAGATATCTATTTTATCGAAAAGAAAAATGGCGCATGGGGTCAAGTACAAAATATGGGCGGAATGATTAATACGGTTAATGATGAGGAAACTCCATTTGTTGGATTGGATAATAATGTTCTTTATTTTGCAAGTAACGACACATCTAGTATGGGAGGATTCGATATTTTTATGTCAATGCGAGATGAAAATGGCATGTGGTCTAAAGCAAAAAATATTGGCTATCCATTTAATTCCCCTGCTGATGACATTTTCTTTTCACATACAGCAAACGGAAAAGAGGCCTATGTATCGTCTAATCGAAAAGGTGGACTTGGAATGTTTGACGTCTACAGCATTGAATATGCACAGAACCAATTAGAAAATGTTGCTTTTCTTGATGGTAGAATTATTAATCCTAAAGGATTAGCAATTCCTGAAGGCTCTTACATTACATTGAAATGCAGTAATTGTTCAGATAATACAGAACAAATAATTACCCCTAGAATGAGGGATGGTGTATTTGTAAGCAAATTAGAAAAATGCAAGGAGTATGAATTGGCTTATTTCTATAGCTCAGCTACAAAAAATCCATACAGAAATAAGTTTTCTACGAATTGTGATGTCGCTTACCAAGTAATTACGAAACGCGTATTAATTGACGATAACAATCAAAAAATCGTTCCATTTCCTAAATACCATATCAATGGAATTGCTACTGATAAAGAATCAGGTAATGCCATTGCAAATGCATCTATCATGTTAACAATAGATGGAAATATCGGAAATGAAATTACAGCTGCAAATGGAAATTATTCTTCCGAAATCTTGAAGGATTATTTATTTGAGTCATCAATAAACGGACAAATAATGGCGAGTGCTGACGGTTATTTAGCTCAATCCATTGACGTGAAAAGTGACCTTTTATTTGATTCTGTCATTACTGTGAATTTCATGCTGGAAGCTACTGCTCGTGGATTCTTAGGCCCTTATGTTGTGAATTATCAGTATAACAAATCTAATTTAACAGATTATTCTAAAAATAAATTAGTGGAGGTTATAAAAATAATGAATGATAATCCAAATCTAAAAATAGAAATTGCTTCTCATACAGATAGCAGAGGTCCTGCTGTTTACAACCAATGGCTTTCCGAAATGAGAGCGAAAAATGCGGTAGCTTACATCAAATCTAAAATTGTTAATCCAGATAGGATAGAAGCAAAAGGATACGGTGAAGAAAAATTGTTAAATGACTGTACAGATGGTAAGTCTTGTTCTGATAAATTACATATTCAAAATAGAAGAACTGAATTTATTATTATTAAATAATCACTTCTAGCATTTTATTAAGTCCCCTGTCTAACATGGGGACTTTTTTTATTACACTATATCATGAAACTACAATTAAAACGCCCTCTTTGTGTTTTTGATCTCGAAACAACAGGAGTCCAAATCACAAAAGACAGAATTGTGCAAATTGCAATCATCAAAATCAACCCCGATGGTAGCGAATTAGAATACAATGAAATCGTAAATCCAGAAATGGAAATCCCACAAGAAATTTGTGAAATTCATGGAATAACAAATGAAATGGCTAAGCAAGCCCGGACATTAGGAGAACTTGCTCCCGCTATCATGGAATTTATCGGAGATGCTGACTTAGCTGGTTTTAATTCAAATAAATTTGATATTCCCGTATTAGTAGAAGAACTTATTCGTGTGGGTGTTGATGCTGATTTTTCCAACAAAGCGTTCGTAGATATTCAGAATATTTTTCACAAGATGGAACAGCGTACTTTATCTGCCGCGTGCTTGTTCTATACGGGTAAACCTATGGAGAATGCACACAATGCATTATTCGATACAAGAGTTACCTGGGAGGTGCTTAAAGCACAACTAGAACGATACGAGCAACTCGAGCCGGATATCAATTTCTTGTCGAACTTTTCAAGAAATAGCAATTTTGAAATGGTCGATTATGCTGGCCGATTAGCAAAAAATGAGAACGGTGAAACCATCTATAATTTTGGTAAACACAAAGGAAAAACAATCCAACAAGTAAACGCCAATGAACCAGGCTATTATGGTTGGATGCTAGAAGCAGATTTTACGAATCATACAAAATTGTGTCTTCGAAAAGAAATGGAAAAGATAAAATTGGAGAAAGAACAAAAAAAACAAGAAGACCTTTCCAATCAGATGAATTCCTTGGCGAACAAATTTAATACAAAATGAAAATTATTTGTATTGGTAGAAATTACAGCGAACATGCAAAAGAGATGGGCGCTGATATACCCAAAGAACCCGTTTTTTTCATGAAGCCCGACACGGCATTACTTAGAGAAAAAGATTTATATTATCCAACATTTACAAACGACTTGCATTATGAGTGTGAATTGGTGGTTAAAATCAGCAAAGTAGGAAAATGTATCGATCAAGAATTTGCAAGCAAATACTATCATCAAATTGGATTAGGAATTGATTTTACTGCGCGAGATTTACAAAACGAGTGTAAAAAAAATGGACTTCCTTGGGAGAAAGCAAAATCATTCGACAATAGCGCTGCAATATCTGAAAAATGGCTGGACATCGCAAGTCTCAATCAACCCATAAATTTTGAGTTTTTTCAAAATGGTGTGCTAAAACAAAAAAGTAATTCCAGTGAAATGCTATTTAGCATCGACCAAGTAATTGCCCATGTTTCAAAATATATTACCTTAAAAATAGGTGACTTAATATTTACAGGTACGCCTGCAGGTGTCGGACCTGTTGCCATTGGAGATGTTCTATCTGGAAATATTGAAGGTGAAAAGATGTTCGAATTTATCGTTCGCTAAAACTTTACCAATCTTATCACATTAATATCTCCTTGCATTTTTAAGAAATAAATGCCATTCGATAAGGACGATAAATCAATCCATGTGGTGTTTTTGTCAATAACAAGGGTTTGACATAGGCGGCCAAAATTATCCATAATAGTAATCGTACTTCCAATTTTGGTGCTTTCAATGCAAAACAAACCACTCGTTGGGTTAGGATGTATAAAAAAACCTGTCGATTCCCCCTGTTCAGTAATTCCAAGATTACTGTTTGCATCGTGTTCTAAATGAAAAACACCTCCTAAATCTTGCCCTACAAATAGATCTAAACTTCCGTCATTATCGATATCATTCACCGAACAAGCGCTATAGGCACCAATGTCTAATCCTAAGAAATTAGCCTGTCGAACGTGAAAATTACCATTGGTCGTTACATCAATACTATCATAAAATCGTAACTGTCCGTCATAACCTCCCACTAATAAATAAGTAGTATCGTCATGAAGGAAGAAATGAGGGTATGGAAATCCATCTGGGGTACTAGTAGAAACATCCACATTTCCGAGCATACTTGTCATCAATTGAAAAGATGGAACCAAAGAACTGCCGACATTCTCGTAATAAGCTATTTCTCCTGTTTTTTTTCCAATAAGCAAATCCAATTTTCCATCCCTATTATAATCGAAAAGTTGAGGCGCAGCATATTGACCTACATTAATGGGAGTTCCATTATTAGCAGGATAAGACGTTACCGCATTTCCAAATAAAGGATTAGAACCAGTACTAATATTTTTACGATAGACCAAACTACCATCTTCTAAACCCAAGATAAGATCTGGCTTTGAATCACCATCAAGATCACCAAAACTAGCAATCATGCGCAAACCATAATTTGCCTGCGACAAATTCAAAAAATCATCGTCGATAAACGTAAATACTGGCTGTGAAAGCGTGCCTGTATTTTTGTAATAAGCAATTCTACTTTCTTTTAATAGCGTGGGCTTATAAGCAAAGAAATTGCAAACAAACATATCCAACAAACCATCTCCGGTTACATCTGCAAAAACAGGAATGGATCCTGTACCGTGTTCTATCATTTCCTCTTGTAAAAATGATTTTGTTTGATACACAAAATTACTTGCTGAATTTGAGCCCGTATTTTTATAATAAAGGACACTTTGCTCATTTTCTGAAACGCCTCGTGCATTGGGGGCAACTAATAAATCTTTGATTCCATCAAAATCAACATCGACAGAATACGCCGCAGGGAATAATTGCATGTTCACACTCACACTATTACTTGGAAATGCAGGATCAACAGATACCATTAATGAATTAGTATTCGGAAGTGTACCACCATTTATCAATAAATTCATCGTGGGATAAGAAACATCGCCAATTATTAAATCTTTCACGCCAGAACCATCTATGTCAATTGCTAAAAGCGTAGACCCTGAATGTGCTTTTGAATCATCAGCAATTGGCTTGTTAATGATGGGTAATTCAGGATTAGGAACGTTTCCGGCAATACAAGGAGAATCTTGATCATTTAAGAATATGGAATTGGAAGTTACATCTTCCCGAAATCCACCCCAACATTCGTTTTTCAAAACAAATTCTAATGAATCAGCGTGCCCATATAAATCCATGCTCTGATTCTGATGATATTGAACGTGCTCGCCACCTATGTGATACGTTAATATGTCCACATCCCCATCTCCGTCCACATCAACAATAGCAGGGATATCACTAGAACTCACGTATAAATTTAACATCGTTCCCCAATAATTTGAGTAAAGCAAGTTTTTTTCTAAGGTCCATGCTAATCCTGTAATTAAATTGCCCGTATTCTTGTAAACCATTACCCCTCCTACTCCATAGGTAAATAGATCATTTTTTCCATCACCATTATAATCAACCATAGCTACCCGATAACGCAAGTCAGGTGGAAACAAATTACGGCTGTCTGCCAAAAACGAATAAGAATGATTGGCTCCCTGAACATCGTGTCTAAAAACGCGAATTTGATTGTTACTTCGATCGAATACAAATAAATCCTTGTCACCATCGTAATCGATGTCTAGGTCAGATGCTTGCACATAATTTAATCCCCCAGCCCAAGGAAACGCTAAGGAAGCACCGAACTTACTAAGCGAAATTGAATCGTTAAAGGAAAACTGAAATTGAGAAAATGCCCAATTACTTAAAAAAAGAAGTAGAATACAAAAAAGCCATCTGTTATTCATTTGCTAGTTTTTTGTAAAATTAAGGATAGTTTCCATTGTAAAGAAATCATAGAATACAATTAAAATCCTGTTCAAAATTAGGAAGAAATACCTATCAATTAAAAACAGCGCTTATAATCCGATGTGCAAGGGATGCAATAAATCAAGTGCAGATTTTACAGGGCTGAACGTTTCATTAGGGATTTCAACAAAAACAGTATTCCAAAAATACATGCCTCCATTCCATAAACCAGGTGATTCCATGAATCGAATTTCCTGACCTTCGAATGTTTTACTGATATTAAGGTAGGCATCATTGTCTACAAAATCAGAGAGTTCAAGCGGCATATCGTTCAGATTATTTTTGCAAATCACCATCATAACAGGATTAAAATGTGTACTTGAAAACAAGAGATTTTCGGAAGCATTCTCAACGACTTGAACTTTTTCAATAATTTGCTTGGTGATAACACCATTTTTTTCAACCATAAAAGGCCCGCCGCCGGGAAACCCCTCATTCTTAACCATTCCACAAACACGTATTGGCCTGTTTATTAAAGATAAAAACTGTTCAGGTAGTTCATTATTTGTTAGTTCAGTAGCAGTATACAATCCATATCGATTGTTTATTTGAACTAGTTTCTCAAAAGATGGAGCATCATTTAATGCTTTTAACGAAGTGCGAATTTCTGCTAACAAGCCCCCTAAAGCACTCCATGCCAAAATGGAAAGAGAAGATTTAGAATGGTGCTGAACATTGTCAATGTTTTTTATGAAAATGAGTGAACTATTGATAGATTGCAAATTTGGAAGTAATGCTCCATGTCCTGCTGGGCGTCGAATAAAATTACCCTGATCATCTTTTATTGGGTTTTTTAGCGAATCAAAAACAAATGCATTTGTACTTTCGTCTTGCTCAGAGTAAGAAATATCGAACTTCTTTTGCGTGTTTAATTCAATTTTCTCGACTTCTAAATCAATTGCCTTTACAAAATGTTTCTGAATTGTGAAATGGAAGCTAAGGGCGGGGGCATTAATCAGGGCCGATTGCTCAATATGCTCTGCAATGGCACTTCTAACACCATTGGCATAACGGTGAAAAGGAAATAAGCCCTTTGGTAACTCGCTGTAATTGAGACCTTCCTTATCCATTAAAAAAGACAATAAAAACCTCCAATCCACCTCTCCAGCAAAGATTCGATGCTTTATTTCTTCTGATAATAAATCAAAAAAAGCAAAATCTGTGATTTGACGAAACATCTTTTCAACTAGTAATCGGGAATGCTCTGTTGGTCGGTATAAATAATCGCGGACAAATTCGAACATTCTGGAGCCGGAACCAGAGGCAGGGATGAAGACACAAACTTTATGATTACCCTCTTCAAATATTTTCTTGTAATAATTAAAATCATCCATTGAAAACTGCAGAATACCATCTCCAATCGTACAAGGCGCAATTATTTTTAAATTCCGTACTTCACCAAAAATTTTATCTTGCTGATATTTCAATAAATCTTCTTGGTTCAAGGTCATTTAAAAACGATTTCTTTACTTTGTATATGAATATTGGGTTCGAATTTATAAAATATAGCTTGAATGCGAAAGGAAGACACGGTATTCATTCCCCTTTTGTTTACAACTTAGTAGATAATGTCTTACGAAAACCAATTAATGAGGAAGTAATAGACAGACAGTTTCGATTGTTTAAAGCGTTGAAAAATGATGCTACCATTATCAATTTTGAAGAATTTGGTGCAGGTTCAAAGCGATTAAAGAAACAACGTAGTGTTAAACAAATATTTGCTGCGAATTCCACCAAAAATAATTACGGAAACTTGCTATTCCGTTTAATGCATTCCTATAAACCAATGCATGTGTTAGAATTTGGGACATCAATAGGGTGTGGAACGTTACAATTACACTGGGGAAACCCAGAAGCAAAAATTATTACCATAGAAGCATGCAAAGAGACCTTTGAATTTGCGAAAAAAACAATTGAGCAACACCAAGTTAACAATAATATTAAACTGATTAATAGCACTTTTAATCGCTATTTAGAAGAAAAAATTATTGAGAAATTTGATTTCGTTTTTATTGATGGGCATCATGATGGTAAAAGTTTAATTGACTACATCAAAAAACTTGAGAAACATACACATAACGATACAATCTTTATTCTAGATGATATCCGCTGGAGTAACGATATGTTCAATGCCTGGAAAACCTTGGTTAATGATGAGCAGTACCATCTGAGTCTTGATTTCTTTAGGATGGGTATATTAATTAGGCAAATTAATAAGCAAAAAGAACATTTTACATTGAAAAAATGACCTTAATAAGCAGTAAAAAGCACATCAAGCATATCAGGCCGCTCAGCCAGTGGAGTTAGTAAGATAGGACTCAAATTACTGTCTTTGCGCGACTCGTCATCACTCGAAGCAATAGAATAACCAAATTGAAAACTTCCCTCATTTAACGAATTCCCATTTTCTACTAAACTGATATCTTCTGCTTTTAGTTCAGAAGATTCGCTAGTATAATCAGGGGCTTTTGACTTTATTGTTGCAAGCTGAATCTTTTTATTCTCAGTAACAGGAGGCGCAGGAATAATTGTTTTATTTTCTTTCGTTTCTAGGACCGGTTCTTTTTGTTTTTCGACTTTTACTACCTTTTTTGTGTTATTATCATTTAGCTCTTTAAACAAATAAGAAACAAAAAAGATAAGAGAAGCTGCGGCTAAATAAAGCATAGGATATTTAAACCGATTGAATGACATCACAATAGTACCCTTTTGTTTAGATGGGTAAGTTTCATCAAATAAATTATCTAATTTGGCTTTAACGGAAAGGCCAGGATGTGAAGCTGTCTGATTATCTATATCAGGGCTAGTATAAATATCCTTTAGTAAATTAAATTCCGCCTCATTCGTAAAGTAAATTGACAATACCGATAATTCAGTAGTTGTCAATTCATCATAACGTTTTGTTTTAATACAATTTTCTAATTGAGCATCCATTTTTTTATTTTTAATGACTTAAAACCACCTGGTATTCTTTTAATTTTTCTGCCAATTGTTTAGTTGCATAAAACAATCGAGATTTGACAGTCCCCTCATTTATTTCTAATACATCAGCTATTTCTTTTAGAGAAAATCCTTGAAGATGCCGTAAGGTAAATACATCACGATGCTTATCATCTAATTGGATTAAACTTTCGTCGAAAGCAGACATGAATATTCTATCTTGCACCTCATTGAATACATTTGTATCACTACTAACTGAAATATGGGAATCAATACCAATAGAGGTGTTTTTACGGACCTCTTTTCGCTTATATTCATTCTTACACATATTACATGCAACAGCAAATAACCATGTTTTAAAAGAACGTGAAACATCAAATGCTAAAGGATTTACAATGATTTTAGCAAAAATATCATGAACTAAATCTTCTGCTTTTTCTCGATCTCGCCAAAGCATCTTATTAAAATATCCAAATAAAACACCAGAATACCGATTATAAAGTTCGTCAAAGGCACGTTTATCTCCTTTTGAAAGCAGCGCCATCAATTCTTCATCTAAATAGGAATCGTACCGTTTTTTAAATAATATCATTTCACTGTTTCTTCAAAAGACTTAATTTTCCGGATTTTCGAGCGGTGAAGTCTAATGCCTTTTCAATCCTCTCGAATTTATCGGATTCCTTATTCAATTCATACGCTGATTTTAAAAAAATTAACATTGGCAGGTAATTAGAACTCAAATTATTACTCTCGGATGAACTAAATGTATTGATGTTTTCTTTTAATAAAATTTGATTCCACAATTGCGCATTCCGTTCAACATCATTAGACTCAAAATGTGAACCAAAATTACGGTATTCAAAAACTAAACCAATCGGAAATAAGGACTCTTTCAGGGGTAATAAATATTCTTTCGGTAATGTCATCGATAGAGCAATCCTCTTATCGCTATTCAGATCGCAAAAAGCCGTCAAATAATTGACATTAATTATATTATCTAAAGGTAAAAGAAAACCTTTTTCAGTAACTAATTTTCGGTAGGATTCACTCTGCATTAGGTCCAATGAAATGGTTGTGAGTTCTGGATGAAAATTTTCAGCATATTGCTGAAAAGCAACTCCATAAGAATCAAAGAATCCATGGGTAACTAAAACTTGGTTGTCTATGCTCGAAAGAATCAAATCTTCGGCATAAGAAATTGATTCCTCTGACAACAATTTATTGCCTTTAAGTTTTTCCACATACGTTTTTGTAGCGATGGCATCGCCCTTTACCATTGCATTCCCTATACTTTGGGATAATACATCTGGATTTGTTGGGTCTAATTTTTCTGCTTTTTTTAATTCACTTTCACGCTCGATGTTATAATTACCTGCCATGTAATAGAATAAATAATAGTTAAATGAATTTGGGTCTTCATCTTTTAATAAGCGCACATCCTCATCCATTTTTTCTTGTAAAGGGGCATCGGCCGACCTTGAGGTTGCTTGACTTGATGCAAATTTCTTTTTTTGTATAAATTTATCCGAGGCGGAAGGCGCTACTTTATAGTCTGACTCCGAGTCCGAAATCTCCTCCCTTTTTCTCAATTTATTATTTTTAATCTTAATTTCCTGTAAGGTTTCCACTTGAACAGAATCTGCTAATGATGGAGAACTAATAGAAATAAAATTTATGTTTTGCTGGGGAATCTGATTCTCTTCCTTAACCTGAGAAAACAGTGGCACAAAGTAAAGTAAAGTGAAAAATAAAATAAATAGCTTCATGAGTGGTATTTTTTTTTCCTTACACCTATGTTGTCGATTGGTTCAAATAAAACAAACTAATTGTAAGAATAAAAAGTACAATGTTTATTAAAACATCAATAATACGTAGATTTGCTCGTTGAACGCCTATGAAAAAAAAAATAATTCTTCTTATTTTTTTGAACTGCACACTTGGAATACTATTCCTAACAACAAGTTGTGGTAAAAACAGCTCTTTTTCAAAAAAGAACCTAAGTTTTTCAGTAGATACCCTAGTATTTGATACCGTATTTACAACCATTGGCTCTACTACCCAACAATTTAAAATTTATAACAATGAGAATAAAAGCGTAATAATAGAAGAAATTGAATTGATGGGCGGCTCTAACTCATTTTTTAGAATGAATATTGACGGAATAGCACTTGACATGATCAAAGATACCAAGCTCTTAGGAAGAGATAGTCTTTTTGCTTTTGTAGAAGTAACCCTAAATACAAATGGTCAAACTTTACCATTAATTATTGAAGATTCTATTCGATTTCGAACAAATGGTGTTGATCAATATATAAAACTAGCTGTTTGGGGGCAAGATGCTTACTTTCATTACAAAGATCTGAATGAAGGTATTTGGCCAAATGATAAGCCGCATGTCATATATGGCTATGCTGCTGTTGACTCCTCAAAGACGCTAACCATTCACGCAGGGACGCAAATCCACTTGCATAAGAACGCCTTGTTATATGTCTACAAATCAAGCTTACATGTTGAAGGTAATTTAGGCAATGAAGTTGTTTTCAAGGGCGATCGACTAGAAGAATTGTATCAAGACGTCGAAGGACAGTATTATGGTATTTACTTCCACGAAGCAAAGGAATCAACTATTGATTATGCAATTATAAAAAATGGGACTAGCGGAATCCATGTTTACTCTAACGATGCTTCCAATCCAAATTATACACTAACGGTCACCAATACTAAGATATTTAATCATTCAAGATACGGCATCTTCATTTATTCTGGAGGAAAAGTCAAGGCCGAAAATTGCATAATTTCTAAATGTGGCACGCATGCCCTCATCGTATTGGAAGGGGGGGATTTTAATTTTAATCATTGTAATTTACTAGGTTATGGCAATTCTCAAGCTCCTGCTGTAGGGATTAGTAATTTTTACAACGATTACTTTAATGGAACAACCAACGTTGGATCCATTGATGAAGGCAAATTCTATAATTGTGTTATTACGGGAAATTTAAGCAGTGAATTTGCCATCGATACCATCCAAATGAACGGAGTAAACTTAAGTTTTGACATAAAAAATTGTTTGATTCGCTCTGAAATTAATTACACAGATCCCTTCTACCAAAATATATTATGGAATGACAATCCATTATTTGAAGATACTGCCCAAGGAGATTTTTTATTTACGACTAATTCCACACTAAACGCAAATGGAATAGTGACAACCGTCACAAATGATATTTATGGATCACCGAGAAATAATCCCCCAGATATTGGTGCGGTAGAATTAAATTAAAAAAAAAAGCGCTAAAAAGCGCTTTTAATATAATTCTTGATAGCTATTATGCATTAGCATTCATAGCATCTAATACATCCATTACACTTTTAACAGCTTCAACCGATTCAGCTAATAGAACTTTTTCTTCTTGGTTCAAATCCAATTCAATAATTTTCTCGATGCCATTTTTGCCCAATATAACTGGCACACCTAAATAAATATTACTGAAGCCATATTCACCTTGTAACCATGCACAAACAGGGAATATTCTTCGTTGATCACGAACAATCGCCTCTACCATTTGAGCGGCAGCTGCGCCTGGAGCATACCATGCTGAAGTGCCAAGTAATTTAACGATTTCTCCACCACCAAACTTAGTTCGCTCAATGATCTCATTTAATTTTTCTTCTTCAATTAACTCAGTTACTGGAATACCTGCCACCGTTGTATATCTAGGAAGAGGAACCATTGTATCGCCATGTCCTCCCATCAACACTGCTTGAATATCTTTTGGAGAAACGTTTAATTCAGTAGCTAAGAAAGCTCTGTAACGAGCCGTATCTAACACACCCGCCATTCCGAAAACTTTGTTTGGGTCTATTTTTGCATTTAAATATGCGCAATAAGTCATTACATCTAAAGGATTAGACACAACAATTATGATCGCATTTGGCGAATGAAGTACAATATTTTCAGTCACTGTTTTAACAATACCTGCATTTGTTGCGATTAAATCATCTCTTGACATACCAGGCTTACGAGGCAATCCAGAAGTAATAACTACAACATCGGAATCCTTTGTTTTAGAATAATCATTGGTCGAACCAATTACCCTTGAATCATATTGATTAATGGGTGACGTTTGCCAAATATCTAAGGCTTTTCCCTCAGCAAATCCCTCTTTGATATCCAACAATACAATTTCATTGGCAATTTCCCTATAAGCTAATACATCTGCGCACGTAGCACCAACATTACCAGCTCCAACAACAGTTACTTTCATTTGAAAAATTTAGTTTTTAATTTTATGAATACGAAATTAATATATTTGACGATAAATTATTAAATTTAATCATCTTTTTAATGGGTAAATTAATTTTAGGCAACCCATTTCAAGCCCTTACGTTTTAAAGTCAAACAAATTGGAGAACATTGATCAAATAAAACTAATTGTAGAAGGTTGCCTTCGAAAAGACCGCAGGTCTCAAGAGGCCTTTTTCAAGATGTTTTATGGAAAGATGATGTCTGTTTGTCTTCGTTACATTAGTGATAGAGACAGCGCTCAGGAAGTTCTTCAAGATGGTTTTATAAAGGTCTTTGACAAATTGGAACATTTTGATTTCCGCGGTTCGATTGACGGATGGCTGAGGCGCATTATATCTAATACTGCGATAGATGCCATTCGAAAAGCAAAACGGAATCCTTTTTTAACCGACAACGACAATGATTTTAAACAGTTAGCTGAAAATGAATTAGAAAAGAAAGATAATCTTATCTACATGGAACTAAAAGCAAAAGTTGCTATGGACGAGATTCAAAAATTATCACCAGCTTACCGAACTGTTTTTAATTTATATGTTTTTGAGGAATATTCACATAAAGAAATAAGTGAAATTCTAGGAATAAGCGAAGGAACATCAAAATCCAATTTATCCAAGGCAAAAGTTAATTTACAAAACAGATTAAGTATTAAATTTTCAAAAATTGAAGAATGACAAATAAAAATATAGAAGAACTTTTCAAACAGTCACTTGAAGGGCACGAATTGCCCTACGATGCGTCTGCATGGAATGCCTTGAACAATAAATTAAACAAGTCTAACGCTAGTGGTTATTTTAAACTATGGCCTTGGGTTCTTGGTTCAGTGCTATTAATTACTGTTTCATCCATCCTATTTTGGAACACTGATAAAAAATCAACCATAACAAATGAAAGTGACAAAACGAACACTTCCAAAAACAAAACGAATACAGAAAAAAATCCTTCTCAAACCATCAATTTAGCTGATCAGAAGCAAAAGCAGCCATTGAAGGACGTTCTGCCAAATGTGGTTCAAGAGGAACTGCAGAATAGTAGCGAAGACAACAAAAATAATGAAGAAAAAAATACCTTGGAAGATAGTCAATCTGAAGATCGTTCCGTTGAAAATGCACAAGAATCAACAAAAAATCAAGATCTTGTTATTAACGAAATTCCGAAAATAGTCTGTCCAGCTTTAACGTTTAACTGTATTGGGGAACAGCAAGATATTTCGAATTTAAATGGGGTAGATATAATTCTTATTAGTCCAAGTAATAGACAAATAATTATACCTGCAAATAGTCATAAATTGATAACGGCATCTGAAAAAGGATACTACAGAATAGGCACACTCTCATCAGAAGAGCTGTTCACTGAATTAAGTAAACAACTTGTTAATGAAATACCTGCGCTAGATCTAAGCATCGAAGAATTGAATTATTTAAATGGACTTCCTACACTACCCATCAATGTTAGGTCGTCTGAAACTAACTACACTGTTTATTTAAACAATAAATTCATGCAACAAACAAATGTTCAGATGGCAGAGCTTTATTTATTTGAAAATGGCTCAAATCAGATTATGATTTCTGCATGTAATGAATTTAAATGTACGTCTACTGTTTACAAAACTATAAGCACTGACCAAGATTATAATTTATTGGCGGTGAATGCCTTTGATCCTTTTTCAAGCGATAACAGAAAAAGTACTTTCATGCCTTATGCACTTACTTTAAGAAAGTCACCTTTCAAACTAGTTATCATTGATCCTTCTGATGGTGGAATTGTGTTTGAATCTAGCGATGCAAGCAATGCCTGGGATGGTTATGACAAACGTAACGGCAAAATGGTTCCACCAAATAAAGCATATGCTTGGAAAGTAAACATTGCTAATCCTGAACAAAAGGAAAAACGGGACTATAAAGGTACAATCGTACGCTTGTAAGAATCATTAATAAGTTTCATAAGTAAGGATTATTTTCACGGATAATCCTTATTTTTGTTTACTATTCTTATGGAGCTAATCATTCAATACAGAAACAATACTTTTATTATATCTCCTGTTGGATTAATAACTATTAGTTCGGATTTACTAATCGGAATAAAATCAACTAATTCATGAGTATAATCCGATTGCTTCCCGAACACATTGCGAATCAAATTGCCGCTGGAGAAGTAGTGCAACGACCTTCCTCTGTCGTTAAGGAATTGATGGAGAATGCCATTGATGCACATTCCAATTCCATCAAAGTAGTAATTAAAGATGCGGGAAGAACCCTAATTCAAATCATTGATGATGGAGCCGGCATGAATTGTCAAGATAGCACCTTATGTTTCGATCGCCATGCAACGAGTAAAATAGCACATGTAGATGATTTATTTAAACTAAAAACAAAAGGATTCCGTGGCGAGGCCCTTGCATCAATAGCTGCAATTGCACAAGTGGTTTTGAAAACCAAGAAGAAAGAGGATGAAATTGGTCATTTAGTGGAAATTGAATCCAGTAAAATCACAAAATCATGTGAAATCGTTTGTAGTAATGGAAGTAATTTCGAGATTAAAAATCTATTTTTTAATGTCCCTGCTCGCCGCAACTTTTTGAAATCAGATTATGTGGAATTTGGGCATATTAAAGAGGAATTCATACGCATAGCCATAGCTCACCCCGAGTGTCATTTTATTCTGGTTCACAATAATGAAGAAATTTATCAACTTTCTCCTGGAGTCTTGCGGAAAAGGATTGTTGATCTTTTTGGAAAAACAACAAATGAAAAATTAGTTCCTATCGAAGAGGATAGCGATATCATTAAAATAAGAGGATTTATTGGGAAACCTGAAGCCGCTAGAAAGTCGAGAGGAGAGCAGTATTTTTTTGTTAACAATCGCTACTTCAAGGACAATTATTTTAATCACGCCATTTCAAAATGTTTTGAAGGATTAATTCCAGAGAAATCATACCCATCCTATTTTATTTTTTTGGAGCTTGACCCTCAAAAAATAGATGTTAATATTCATCCAACTAAAACTGAGGTAAAGTTTGAAGAAGATCGATTTATATATGCTATCCTTCTAAGTGCAACAAAACAAGCTTTAGGAAAATATAACATTAGCCCTACGCTAGATTTTGAGATGGATATTAGTTTTGATATCCCCACATCATACAGAAAAAATGAAATAATTGAACCAAAAATAAACATAAACCCAGCATTTAATCCTTTTCATAAACACACTAAATCTGATACTCAGCAGGGTAACTCGACAGGAATACAAAACCAAGGTTTTGGAAAAGTAGTAGCACAAGAAAAAGATTGGGAGAATTTTTACACCATCAATCAATCAGAAGAAGTCGTTCAGCAAAATATGGATTTTAACGACGAATATAGCCATATTCCGCATTATTTAATTCGTGGAAAATACCTACTAACTAATTGCAAATCGGGTGTATTAGTGATTCACATTAGACGCGCAATGGAGCGGATACAATATGAAAAGTTATTAAGTGATTTTGTGAAGGCGCCAATTAATGCTCAAATATTGCTTTTTCCGATAATAGTGCAGCTTGCTAACGAGGAGGTAATTGTTTGGCAGGAGAACAAAACATTATTAGAACAACTTGGTTTTATTGGTGAGCTCACAAATAATGAATTGAATATATCAGCAGCACCAACCATTTTAAAAGAAAAAGAAATAAGCAATTGCATCAACGAAGCGATCCATTTACTAAAGGTTAAAAAAATTGATAAAAGCGATATCGCTCATCAAGTTGTTTCAGTTATTGCAAGGTCTAGCTCTTATAATGCAGTGGTACAAATACAAGAACAGGCGGTTGAATTAGTCAATGCCTTATTTCAATTACCGGAGCATACTTATACGGTTAGTGGAAAGCCCATATTAAAAACAATTACTTTAGAAGAAATCGGATTAAAATTTAAATAATGTTTGCCAATTTACCCCAAGTCACCAAAAACATTTTGATACTCAACATCATGTTTTTTGTTGCTACTTTAATTCTAGAAAGCCAAGGGATCGACCTAATATCTCAACTTGGAACCCATTACGTGAATTCTCCTCGCTTTGAGCCATTTCAGGTGGTCACGCATTTCTTTATGCATGCCGGTTTTTTTCACATATTGATGAACATGTGGCTATTCCTAATGTTAGGAGCATACCTCGAAAACTTATGGGGTGCAAAGCGGTTTTTCATTTTCTACCTTGCCTGTGCATTTGGTTCATTTGCGCTTCATAATGCCATTGGTGTTTATCAAATCCATGAATTAAGAGCCCAACTCACTGCTTCGAATTTTCCGATGAACGAGATTGACTCCATCATAAAAAGTACTGATCGAAAGGCCTTAATTGATATTTTAGAAGAATACATGAAAATGAATAAATTAGGAATTACAAACGAATTTAATTCCTACTTTAGCTTATGTATAACCCCAATGGTTGGTGCTTCTGGAGCCATCTTTGGCGTGTTATCCGCATTCGCGATCTTATTTCCTAATACTGAATTTCGACTATATTTTGCGATACCAATAAAAGCGAAATATTTTGTAGGGGCCTATTTATTATTGGAAATCTACCAAGCATTTGAAAATAAAGCAGGTGATTCTACAGCTCATCTAGCACACATTGGCGGCGCCATTGTTGGTGCAATTCTCGTGCTCATATGGCGTAAAACTGATCGTTCAAACTTCTACTAAAATATGGAGCGCAATCGTAATTTTATCGCAGAATTAAAATATGAACTTCGTCAAGGTAAAATGACAAACCGACTCATCATTATAAATGTTGGTGTTTTTATTATCATTCAAATATGTAGTGCATTCGCAAGACTTGGAAAAATCGATGCTCATGAATTCATTCATATGATATTTGCCTTGGATACAAAGGTTGACCAAGTCATTCAGCATCCATGGGGAATCATAACCAGTATATTCTCGCATTTTGACTTTATACATTTAGCGTTTAATATGCTATTTTTATATTTTGCTGGTAAGATTCATGAAGAAACCTTTAATGGCAAACAGCTACTTTATACCTATATAATTGGGGGAATCTTTGGCGGGCTTGCAGAAATTTTGATCCAATTCATTTTCTATCCTGACGGTAATCCCACTTCCGTTATTGGTGCAAGTGGTTCTATTATGGCGCTATTTGCAGCAGTTGCTTTCCATCGACCTAATACCAAAGTCTTTATTTTTAGCAAATTTTCAATTCGAATTTATTTTTTAGCCCTACTTTTTTTAATTCAAGACATCGTAGGAATTGGAAAAAATGACGGAGTGGCGCATTTTGCACATATAGGAGGTGTCCTATTTGGCGTCATATCAGTTTATTTTAACGCAGAAAAATTCCAAGGTATATTTAAGCCTATCTTCACAAAAACAAAAAACAATACGTCCAAAAGTCGACCGAAATCCGATGAGGAATATAACACAGAAAAAATAAACCGACAGATAAAAACAGATATAATCCTGGATAAAATTGCAAAAGGAGGATATGATTCATTAACAAAAAGCGAAAAAGATTTCCTCTTTAATCAAAGTAAAAATGGAAAATAAGCACAAAAAGTTTAGGTTTTTATCGCTATTAATGAAGTTATTGACAGCACTCACTTTTTTATGCTTATTGCTCAGTTACCTTGCACCCTATTTTCATCCAAAAACAATCACAATTCTTCCTTTTTTCGGAATTTGCTACCCGATATTTTTAATGGCGACGTTATTGTTTTTAGTGTTTTGGTCGATTTTACGCTCAAAATGGGCGATTTTTTGCCTTTTTATACTAATAATTGGAGGAAAACTTCATTTTCGCTCAATTGCCATTCAACTATTACCTGCTGAAACAGAACCTAATAATTCATTATCGGTATTGAGTTATAATGTTCGTCTTTTTGGAATTTATCAAGAGAATTCTTATGCTAATCGCGACAATATTTTTGCATATTTGAGAAAAGAAAATCCAGATGTTGCCTGTTTTCAAGAATACTACCAACAAGATAAGCCTACAAAATTTGAGACCTTTGACTCGCTCGCCAATGTATTAAAATTCGTGGATTATCATGCACGAACCGCCCACAGAAGAAAAGGGCGAAAAAACTTTGGCGTTGCTATTTTTTCTAAATACCCGATGATTGCGAGAGGAGATGTGATTTTTGATTCGCAAGGTAAAGCCGACTTGAACTATTGTATATTTTCAGATATTATTAAAAATAAAGATACATTTAGAATTTATAATGTCCACCTTCAATCAATTAAACTGAGTAAAGCAGAAGAAGAATTAGAGGGCTTTATAGGTGAAGACACATCGAAAGACTTTGATGTTATTAATGTAATAAGGAAACTAAAAGTTGCTTATCAGAAAAGAGCTGAGCAAGCAAGAAAAATAATCTCTCACATGAAAAAATCACCTCACCCTATTATTGTTTGTGGGGACTTTAACGACACACCTATGTCATACACCTATAATCAGTTCGACCGATTACTTAATGATGCTTTCAGGAATTCATCTTGGGGAATCGGTAGAACGTACATGGGAAGATTACCAGCAGGAAGAATCGATTATATTTTTCATTCATCCGACCTAAATTCTTCGTCATTCAAGATTCAAAAAGAAGTGTTTAGTGATCATTTAGCAATTTCCTGCAAGATATATAAACCATGATTATTGAAATCGACCCCCAATCAATCGATAAAAGAAAAATTCAACAAATTGTCCACGAGTTAAACAAGGGTAGTATCGCTATTGTACCTACAGACACAATTTATGCAGTAGTATGCAAGCTAAATTCAACAAAAGGATTAGCTGCCTTAGCGCTGTTTAAGAAAGAAAAAATAAGTAAACTTAAGTGTTCACTTCTCTTTCACGATTTTTCTCAACTAGCAGCTTATACCGCTCCCATTGACCGCCCAATTTTCCGTTTGCTGAAAAATAATCTTCCTGGACCCTTTACCTTTATTCTTAAAGCAAGCAACCAAGTAGGAAAATTCTTTTCCTCATCCAAAGTAGAAATTGGAATGAGAATACCAAATAATGAAATTATTAAAGAAATTCTATGCTCACTTGACGCCCCCTTAGTATCAACTTCCTTACATCACATAGAAGATGAAATCAGGGTGTATTATTCTGACCCAACTGAAATTTATGAGCATTTTTCGGATAAAATTGATGTGATTGTTTTAGGTGGAACAGGCTTGTTAACCCATTCTACTATTGTAGATTGCACAAAAGGAGATGCGATTATTACGCGACAAGGATTAGGGATCTTAAGCGAATAAATATGATTTTAATAGTAGACTGTGGAAGTCAAAAGACACCATTCATTGAAGACTGTATTAACGAGTTAGATGATTATTTGACCATTCCATTAAGGGATCTAACGATTGAATCTACCCAATCATTCCAAGGGATTATTTTATCAGGTGCTCCACTGCTAATCACTGAAATTAACATGGAAATCTATCTTACCAAATTTCAATGGTTAAAAGAGCTCACGATTCCCATCTTGGGTATATGCTTTGGACATCAATTACTAGGAATGTTATTTGGCGCCTACCCATCTCGCATGCGGGAAGATCGTGATTGGCAGGAAATTGAAAAACTTAGTGATGATATGATCTTGGATAAACTTCCCTCTTCTTTTTCAATGATGGAAGACCATTGCGAGAGTATTTCAATTCCAGCTGGATTTGATTTATTAGCCACTTCAGATGCTTGCGTTAACGAAATAATGCGCCATCAAAAGAAATTTCTTTACGGTGTTCAATTTCATCCTGAGGTATCAGGCAATAGTGGCATGATTCTTTTTCAGAACTTCTACAACATTTGCCAAACGCATAAGAAAGCCTAATAAAATTAGGGCATAAAAAAAGGCGACCAAGGCCGCCTTTTATCTTATTTAGACAATTACATTTTAATAAATTTAACAGACTCCACTTGTTTCCCTGAAACAAATTTAATGATGTAAGTTCCGTTCGGAATATCATCACCATCAATAAACAAGGTGTTTTCTCCCGCTGGTCTATTCTGATCTACTACTGTTTTTATTAATCGACCAGTAATTGAATATACCTGAGCAGTAACTGAACCTGATTTAGCTAAATTGAAAGACAAAGTAGTAGAGTTATTCGTTGGATTTGGATACGTCTTCATTTTCGTTTTAAAGTTTTCACCCGAGCTTGAATTATTATCTCCAATACCTAAATAAGCGGCAGAGCTCCAAATTCCTCTTCCATAAGTTCCAATGTAAATTTCTCCCGGTCGATTATTTCCTTCTTCAAAAGTTCGCCATGACTGTCTTACTTCGAATACAGGGGTCCCCTCAAAACCTGTTGAAGAATTATCCCAAGAAGCACCACCGTTTTCAGTTACAAAAACTCCACTTGAAGTACCAACAACGATAATATCTGAATCATCACGATCAATAATCCCGTCGTAGCATGCAACGCTAGGACTTGTTACAGCTCCTAATGCTGTAAATGTAGGAACGGCAGACGTTGCATTCAAAGAACGTCTGTTTACGCCATTAAATCCGGCAAAAAGAACAATGTCATTTGCATTATTAGGATTAATTGCTAAACCCTCATAACTAGTTGTCGTTATTTTAGTAGCCGTTGTATAAGTTGGCGTGGTAGCACCGGCACCTGTTCCGACATAGGCGACTTTGGCATTGAAAGCAGGGTCACTTGTATAAACACTTCCTAAACCATCAATACGCCATACACCAGAACCAGCAGACACATAACATTGCTCTAAGTTTTTAGAAAATTCAATGTCAACATTACTAAATCCACCTGCTCCTATTCCTTTGGCGATACAAACCCAGTTCACGAAAGTAGTTGACAAACGAAGTGCATTTCTCGTACCCCATAATTCACCACCATTTATGTTTACATACACTAAAAACCAAGATTGATATGGATCTTGAACTCGAAGTGTATCCCAAGCAACATTGTAAATAACAGTATCTAAGCCCATTTCCACAAGTTCCCCCGTCGCAACATTCTGCCCATAATTCATAGCACCAACCGTTAATGCAGGATTGTATGCTAAGGTGTCATCAAAATAAAGATTTGATGAGGCAATTACCGTAATTGAATCGCCCGAAGAAGTACTAGATACTCTAATTATATCACCAACCTCGTAGTTTTTGGTAGCGATAAAAGAAACTGAATCTTCCGAATTCAAATCATAATTTTCTGCCAATACAAATTCAGTATGAAAAGGGTGTATTGAACCTTCTGTTCCAGGATCAGGATAAGTACCGGGTAATACCACATCAAAAGCGGTAGAGGTAGCACCTTTGTCGCCCGAACGACGAACTGAATTATAATATATAGAGGTAAACATTACCTTAGGATTGAAATAGGAGATTTCGCATTCGAAACCATCACCTCCAGAAATTTCAGTAAATTGTTTAAAAGTTGACCCGGTGTGATCATTGTAAAGCGTACCATTATCTTGTGCCCCACCCATAACAGAACCATCTCTATCAAAAGCAATTCCATAAAACTGAGTAACGTTGTACCCTCTATTGGTCGGATACCAAACTTCTCCGAAATTATTTGAAACATTAACACCTCCATCATTTCCGATATACAATCGGTTATTCGCATCCCACTTCATTTCATGGTTGTCAGCATGAACATATATAGAACTGCTAGGATTAACAAACCACTGACTTATTTTTTCAAATCCACCAGAAGGAGGATTATTTACTGTTTGGTTCCACTTCCAAATATCAATACCACCGATAAGAATTTGTTTTGGATCGGTAGGTTTAACAGAAACGATTGAATTGTAAGTACCTTGATCACGGAAAATATCAAACTCATTTGGTGGACCAGAAGCACCAACGAATTGATACCAAGTCTGACCAGCATCGTGAGAAACATGCATACTTAATAGGTTGCTATTCGTTCTAACAGCATATAACGAGTAGTTATTAGAAGAATTTTTGATAGCTGAAACCGCAAATTCGATTCTTCCAGCACCTGTTGGAACAAGGTTACTAGCTATCGCACCCGACTTATCTGAAAAACTTAGGCCTCCATCTGTTGAAACGAATACTTTACTTGAACCAAATGAAGCGATAATTACTTGACCATCTTTAGACATTTTTAATGCAAAGCAACCACCTGAAGAAGCTGGAACTGTTGTCATTGAAGGATCACCTACTTTCCACTTTCTCATTCCAGAAGCAGTTGCCATGAAAACATAATTATCGACATCAGAGCTTACAATTTCAGTACAATTAGTAAGACCTGGAATAGATGCCCAAGTCAAACCAAAATCAGTAGTATACCAAACTCCGTTACCATTCCAACCTTCTTGATTGGAACCAGTAGCTACGAACAAAGTTCCATCTGGTGTTTGCGTCATACTAGAAATGTATGGGTTTGCACCTGCAGCAATATACTCATTGACACGCGTCCAAAGATTGCCTTTATTCGATGAAACGAACAAACCACCTGAAACACCACCAGCCCAAACACGATTAATATTTGTTCTATCTGGTTGAACAGCACGCGTTCGGCCACCGATATTATCAGGACCTTGTTCCGTAAAACTAATCGTTTTGGACATTTTCATTTTGGAAACTTCCTTTTGAATTTGAGCGAGCACTTCTGCTGTAACAGGCTGACCAGTAGCTACATCGATATACCTAGCTTTCAACCATTCAGCAGCATCGTCTGATTTTGTTTCCTTTAAGAATGAAAAACCTGTGGTTTTATATGCAGCGGAATTTGTTTTTTCCCACGGCGAAATAAAAAACGCAGCTGTGGCAGAAACTAGAACAGTAGTTGCTATTAATAAGTACTTTTTATTCATAAACTATGATTTATTGTTTTAATACTACAATGACAAATATAATGAAAAAATGTTTTCATTTTAATCTTTTAAAGCAAGATTTTTTTGTGGCAAAACAGAACAACAAATGATCGCTTTAAAACAAATGCTTCTCAGCGTGGTAAGAAGACCTTACTAAAGGCCCTGATTCCACGTATTTAAAGCCCAGATTCAGTGCGAATTCTTTGTAGTATTGAAATTGATCTGGAGTAACAAATTCCATTACTGGAAGATGCTTTGCTGTTGGTTGCAGGTATTGGCCTAAGGTGAGTACATCGACATGAACATTCGCCAAATCTTGAATTGTTTCAAGCACCTCTTCTACACTTTCACCCAAGCCGAGCATAACACCAGATTTGGTTCGCACGCCTCCTTTTTTTAAGCGGAATAGCAATTCTAAACTACGATCGTATTTCGCTTGAATTCTTACTTGTTTAGTTAACCTTCGAACGGTTTCTAAATTATGAGAAACCATTTCTGGAGCAACGTCAATTATTTGTTGAAGGTTTTCCCATTTGCCGGCAAAATCTGGAATGAGCGTTTCCATGGTGGTATTGGGAGATTGAGCACGAATAGCCTTTACCGTTTGCACCCAAATCGCAGCGCCGCCATCCTTTAGATCATCTCGATCAACTGAGGTAATTACGGCGTGCTTCACCCCCATTAACTTGATACTATTCGCTACTCGTCCAGGTTCAAATTCATCCACTGCTTCCGGCCTACCTGTTTGCACAGCACAAAAACCGCACGAACGGGTGCAGATATTCCCTAAAATCATAAAAGTTGCCGTTCCCTCGCCCCAACATTCCCCCATATTCGGACAGCTTCCACTTTGGCAAATGGTATGTAATTTATGCTCATCAACTAAGCTTCTGACCTTGCGGTAGCTTTCTCCAATAGGCAGCTTTACCCTTAGCCAACTTGGTTTCTTTACACGTTTTATTTCCTTTGATTGATCCATCATAGTGGTACAAAATTCGTAAAAGTTCGCGAATTTATAATACTTTTAAATGAATAGTTTTTTTCATTGTAGATAAGCCTTATTAAAAAGCAGTAACTTTGTTTTTTAAATAGGTCATGGAAATCTCAACTGTTAATTACCTTGGAAGTCTAAGTACTGAATGCATTCATCACTCGGGAAGTAAAATAAAAACTGACGCCCCAGTTGATAATCACGGATTGGGAGCTGCATTTTCGCCAACTGATTTAATGGCTACCTCCCTAGCATCGTGCTTTATTACCATTGTGGGTATTTATTGCCAACAACATGACATACCGTTTACACATTGTACGGCAAAAGTTGAAAAAATAATGGCTTCGAATCCCCGAAAAATAGAAAGAATTAACATACATTTTAATTTTTCTGGCAACCAATGGGATGACAAAACGCTTAAAAAAGCGATTACCGCGGGCAAAACTTGTCCGGTGCACCTCACCTTAGATGGAAACGTAGAAATTACGTATATTTTTAGTTAACATGGAAAGAGAAAAGAACTACACACGGAAAGAAAAGTCAGATATTATATTTGGCATCCGCACCGTTATAGAAGCCGTTCAAGCTTCGAGAGAAATCAATAAAATATTGATTCAAAAAGGCATGAATAAAGATTTATTCATGGAACTTAAGAACGAATTGGCCGACAAAGACTACCAATTACAATTTGTTCCAGTTGAAAAGCTGAATGCCCTAACAGCTGGAAACCATCAAGGCGTTATTGCTTTTGTTTCACCGATTGTATATGGCGATATCCAAGTTATTGTTGACGATATGTTGCTAAAAGGCGAAAAACCGTGTATTTTAGTATTGGATCGCATAACAGACGTTCGAAATTTCGGAGCCATTGCACGAACAGCAGAATGCCAAGGAATAGATGCGATATTGATTCCATCTAAAGGATCTGCTTTGGTAACAGCCGACGCCATGAAAGCATCTGCGGGTGCATTGAATAGAATTACTGTTTGTAAAACAGACGAATTAAAAAACACCCTTTTTTACCTTCAGCAATCCGGATTAAGAATAGTAGCTTGTACAGAAAAAGCAAGCGTGCCGATTCAAAGTATTAACCTTCGCGGACCAATGGCCTTGCTTTTCGGATCAGAGGAAAGCGGGATCACTTCCGACTTAATATCCATGTCGGATGCTCGTTTGAAAATACCAATGAAAGGCGAGATCGCTTCTTTGAATGTAAGTGTTGCAGCTGGAATCGTGATGTATGAAAAGATGCGTCAAGAAGCTGAAGTCCTTTTCAAAAAAGATTAGGCACTTAACAATTGGGCAGCCTTCTGCGGTATTTCGCTTAAATTAGAAATTCTATTCTCAAATTTCAAGGTGTTATTTTCATTTGGTTCAAACCAAAGTGCATGCATCCCAGCGTTAATTGCTCCAGAAATATCAGCACGATAGTCATCCCCTATCATAACTGAATTGTGTGCTTCCGCATTTGCCTCCTTTAGTGCATGCTTGAAAATATTCGGGTGAGGTTTATTAAAACCTATGTGTTCAGAGCAAACGACCACATCAAAAAACGGCGAGAGACCTGTATTTTCCATTTTTTCAAATTGCACCTCAACAAAGCCATTCGTAATGATGTGTAAGTTAAAACCCATGGACTTCAAATCGGCTAATACATTCAAGGCATTAGGGAAAAGTAATTTTTGTTTTGGCGATATTTCAACATATGCATCACCTATTCGAAGAATTTGTTCCTCATCTAGAACATTAAAAACCTTTAGCGCTGATCTGAATCGCTCGTAGCGAAGCACGTCTTTCGTTAATTTACCTCGTCCATATTTTTTCCAAAGGAGCGCGTTTTTTTGATGATATACTTTATAGAACGAATCAAATCCCAAACATTTTTCCAATAATTTTTCTTGTTCAAGAATAGATCTTAATGCAAACTTAGAGTTACTATCAAAATCCCACAGCGTTCGGTCAAGATCAAAAAAAAGATGCTTATTTAAAAATAACATACGCTAGAAATGTAGTAATGGCCCCATTTAATAACATTCCAAAAGCTATAAATAAAAAGGTGTTTTTATCTCCGCCATAAAATTTAGCCGCAATAATACTACCAATAGGAACAGATAAAAAGAAAGGAGCCCAAAAACAAATTCCTACTTTACCAAGGTTACGTCTAAGCCGAGCAATAAACTTATTAGATCGGGTGAATTTCTTTTTCTCTATAATTTTTTTCCCACTTGCTATAAACTTATTATTTTTTAATTCAGCACGCTTTGTAAAATACGCCATCAAACGACCACTACCAAAATAAAAAAAAGCGGAACTTACCGTTCCTCCAATCACCGCTGCAAAATAAGTCTCATAAAAATGCAAACCAAGCGGAACGCCTGCAAAAGGAGCAAATAAAAACTTTACAGTTGATAATAAAAAGATACTAGTAATTCCTCCCCAATCCATCCTTAAACTTTTACGCCGAAAGCCAAATCCCCTGCATCTCCTAAACCTGGAACAATGTACGATTGTGCTGTTAATTCCTTATCAATAGCGCCAACCCAAATTTCTGTATTGCTTGGAGTATGTTGTTGCACCAATCGAATGGCTTCAGGAGTTGCAATAGCTGAAGCAATGACAATACGTTTTGGATTCCCTTGACTTTTAAGTGCATTAAGCACTGCCACCATTGAATTTCCCGAAGCAAGCATTGGATCGCTTATTACCCAGATACGATTATCTAAAGATGGAGCGGCAAGATATTCTACAAAAATTTCAAAATCTTCCGGAGTTGTATGCTTCCGATACGCCGAAACGAATGCACTTTCTGCACGATCAAAGGTTCTCACTAATCCCTGATGCATGGCTAAACCAGCTCGAAGAATCGTGATTAGAACTGGCTGTTCTTCCAATACCTTTTCATTCGCTACACCGAGAGGCGTTATCACTTCTTTAGAAACATAGGTCATTTTTTTAGATATTTCATACCCCATTACCTCAGCAATGCGCTCCATATTTAAACGAAAACGCATGGGATCTTTTTGAATTGAAACATCGCGTATTTCAGCCATGTAAGTGGATATAATCGACGCATGTTCTGAAAAATTATAAACCATATCTATTTTTGCATAAAGGTAAATACATTTCACCTTAAAAATAAGGTATTGCTTTAAATTTTCTAAATTTAGGCCCATGATTGAAAATCACACCCAACATTCCAATAGAAAAATAATAGCCATTGTGGTGGTTGCTGCCCTTGGTTACTTTGTAGATATCTACGATTTGGTGTTATTTGGTGTCATCAAAGCCGAAAGTTTAAAACAAATAATGATTGGAACCTCTCCAGCACTGCAAGCGGCAACAGGTAAGTTTTTATTCAACATGCAGATGATTGGGATGTTAATAGGAGGCGTTATTTGGGGTGTGTTGGGCGATAAAAGGGGACGGCTTCAAGTTTTATTTGGCTCCATTCTACTTTACTCATTAGCAAATATAGCCAATGCATTTGTTAGCGATATTAGCACGTATGCTGTGATTAGAATAATTGCTGGAATAGGATTAGCTGGAGAACTCGGCGCAGGCATAACCTTGGTCTCTGAAATGATGTCCAAAGAAAAAAGGGGGTATGGCACAATGATTATTGTAACTTTTGGTGCATTAGGAGCAGTATTCGCATCACTGGTAGGCTCTAAAGGTGATTATTTTTCACAAATAATTTTCAATCTTACTAATTTCCAACTCGCGAGTTGGCAAGTTGCCTATATTATTGGTGGCTTAATGGGTTTCATCTTGTTGTTTTTGCGAATTGGAACAATAGAACCCTATTATTTTAAGGCTATAAAAGCAAAAAATGAAATTAAGAAAGGGAGTTTTAAGTTAATCTTTTCATCGAAACCAAACAGAATAAAATACTTGCACTGTATCCTAATCGGAATTCCAATTTGGTTCATTATTGGCTTAATTATCATGAACTCTAAAGACGATTTTGGTCCATGGGTAGGCCTGAAAAACATTGAAAATGGGACAGCAGTAATGTATGCATACATCGGACTATCGTTCGGTGATTTAATTTCTGGCTTATTGAGTCAAGTACTAAAAAGTAGAAAAAAAGTCGTGTTTCTTTACCTAAGTTTTACAGCTATTTTAACCCTTATTTTTTTATTTTTCGGAAAAGGAATGACAGCCACAACATACTATTTCTTTTGTTTTTTACTAGGCACAGGGACAGGCTACTGGGCGATTTTTGTTACGATTGCAGCCGAACAATTTGGGACAAATATTCGTTCGACCGCAGCCAATACGATACCAAATTTTGTTAGAGGTTCAGTTAATGTAATCATGTTATTGTTTTCGCTGTTGTTGGCTAGTCAACTTTCCGTTGGAATTTCAGCATTTTTAATAGGAGCTTTCTTTATTGGCTTGGCTTTTTACAGCTTAAGTCAATTGAAAGAAACGTTTGGGAAAGAGTTAGATTA
>JAPLEV010000023.1 GCA_026391005.1 Flavobacteriia bacterium
GGGAGCAGCAGGTGCTTGTCCTGGCACTAGTTTTACTGTAACTGTTATTGTAAATCCAACACCAGTTATTCCAAATCAAACAGATACAATTTGCTCTAACACGGCCTTTCTTATTTCATTACAAAACAATCCACCCAACACAGTTCTTCCTAGTGGAACAACATATAGCTGGACCAATCCATCGGTAACAGGTGGAATTACGGGTGGGTCGGCGCAGATTAATCAAGCGACTATTTCCCAGAATCTTATTAACCCAACTAGTTTATTACAAACGGCTACCTACACCGTAACTGCAACATCCGGAGTGGCAGGAAATTGCGTAAGTGCTACCTTCCAAGTGGTAATTTCTGTAAATCCAAATCCAATTATTGGTAACGGAACAGTAACAACTTGCTCGAATACCCTTTTCAACTTCGCACCAACAAACAACCCACCGAATAGCATTGTACCAGTTGGAACAACTTATTCGTGGCCAAATCCAATATTAACGGGAGGTGTAACTGGTGGAAGCGCACAAAATAATCAAGTTTTAATAGGAGAAACACTCATTAATCCAAGTGACATAGTTCAAACAGCGACCTATACCATCACGCCAAATTTTGGTGTATGCTCGGGAAATCCATTTCAAGTAATCGTTACTATTAATCCCACACCGGTAGTTCCAAATCAAAACCTTGCACTATGTAGCCAAACCGCTTTCAATTTAGCGCTAATCAACAATCCACCTTCCACGATTATTCCTACAAACACCATCTATAATTGGCCCAATCCTGTAGCAAATCCTATAGGAAGCATCTTAAATGGAAGTGCAGGAGTTAATCAACAAACAATCACACAAAATTTAAATAATATTACTAGTAATGTCGCTACCTTAACTTACACAATTACGCCCAGTATCCAAGGAACTGGTTGTGTAAGCACGCCATTTACTTTAGTTATAACCGTAAATCCGACACCAGTCGTGTCCAACCAAATAAGTAATGTTTGCAGCGGTAGCCCGTTTAGTTATACACCAGCAAATGTTCCTCCTGGAACAATCGTTCCTAACAATACCGTTTACTCATGGAACACACCTGTGGTAACAGGTAATGTTGGTGGTGGTGCATCTGCCTCGAATCAAGTCAGTATCTCACAAACATTAATCAATCCAACAAATACCTCACAAACAGCTACCTATATCGTTGTCCCAACTTCTGGCCAAGCTGGAAATTGTCAGGGGCAACCCTTTAATTTTTTAGTCAACATCAATCCTACGCCATTGGTGAGTCCACAACAAGTGAGTATTTGTAGTGGAAATGCTTTTGTTGTTGCACCAGTAAATAATGCACCAGCCGAAATCATTCCGTTAAATACCACTTATTCATGGACAGCGCCAACCGTAACGGCCTCAATTACTGGAGGAAGTGCAATGTCTAATCAAGCTAGTATAAGCCAAGTGTTAACGAATGCAAGTAGTGCATTAGAGACCGCAACCTATACCGTTACCCCAACGTCAGGAGCAGCAGGTTCATGCATTGGGGCTCCTTTTCAAGTTTCGGTAACAGTTAGCCCCGAACCAGTACTAACAAATCCAACTACCATAACAATTTGTAATAATCAAGCGGTAAATTTAAATTTAACAGCTAGTCTCGCCTCTACATATACTTGGATATCTACGTCACCGAATACGCCAAATGTTCTCGGAGCCTCGCTTAGTACAAATACTTCTGCCAATATCACGGATGTACTAAATAATACAACCAATGTCAATCAAACTGTTGTCTACACGGTTATACCGAGTTCTGTTCCTGCGGCATGTGCGGGACAAGCAGTGACAATAATAGTAACTGTAAATCCAACTATTTTGATGACCTCTAATGCCACTATTGAAATATGTACAGGAGGTCAAGTTAATTTACAACTTACTTCAAATGTACCATCCACATTTACTTGGTTTGATTCGCCTCCATACAATGTAAATGTGACAGGTTCGACGACTATTTCAACACAAGGAAATATTATTAATGACTTATTAAATAATATCTCTTCGCCGCCTAGTCCACAAGTAGTTAATTATACAGTTTTTCCGACATCAATTAACGGTTCTTGTACAGGACAAGCCCAAACCGTTAGCGTATTAGTAGGAGTTCCTTTAAATTATACAGGTCCAGATTCTGTTCAAATTTGTTCTGGTGAAACATTGTCTATACCATTATCTGCCACACAGCCATCATCGTATACATGGTATGCCAATAGTCCAAATTTTCCAAATGTTACAGGAACAAGTTTAACACTTCAAGCTGGGGCAACAATTGATGATTTATTGACCCTTTCTAATGGTATCACCATACCACAGGAAGTAATCTATTTAGTTTACCCAACAACCCTGGCAAATGGTTGCTCCAGTAATGGATTCCCTGTCGTTGTTACCGTAAATCCAAATCCAACAGTAATCAGTAATGATACCATAGAAATATGCAGTGGTGATACATTTTCGTACAATTTAAATGCAAATCAAACGGTTGTTTATGCATGGGTTGCAGCTATTAACAATAATATCCAAGGAGAAATAACTACGCCACAATTGACCAGTTCCATAACAGGTACCTTAATTAATTTTACATCCGTTGATCAGTTTGTTAATTATACGTATCAAGCAACTACCACGTCCGGATGTGTTAGTCCAATAGGCCAACTAGTCGTTGTGGTTCATCCACTTCCTCTAGTGAGTTTTATTGCTTCTAGCTACGCAATCTGCGAAAATGTACCCATCCAATTTACTAATACCACCACACCTCTCTGTTCTGTCAATTGGGAATTTGGAGATGGAAATTCAAGTACATTAGCTAACCCCCTCTATGCCTACAATGGAAATTCAGGAACATTCAATGTTCAATTAACAGCAACCACACAATTTGGCTGTATTGATTCTTCCTTTAATGCCGTGCTTATAAATCCAATGCCTTCTGTTGGATTCACGGTGAATAGCCCAATAGGTTGTGTTGTTTTTGATGCCCTTTTCACCGATACTATTAATGCACCAAACACGACCCTATTATGGACATTTGGTGATGGACAAACTTCTAACCAATCAGGTTTTGTGGACCATCAATATAGTGTAGAAGATTGTTATGACATAACCCTCACAGTTACGGATAATATAGGATGTTCCTCCACACAAGTTGTACAAAATATGGTTTGCGTTTATGATTTACCAACAGCTATCTTTTCAACTGACGAGTTAGTTCAACTAACCACCGATTCACAATTTGAATTCACGAATCTTTCCACCAATGCCAATACCTATTTATGGAATTTTGATGACGGATTCACCAGTCTTGCTACAAACCCAATACACACATTCCCTGAGAATGCAGCCAATTACACCGTTGTACTTTATGCCTTTAACGAGGCAGGGTGTTATGATAGTACCTACTTAAATATTCTATTATTAGAAGATTTGTTGTGTTATGTCCCAAACAGCTTTACACCCAATATGGACGGGGCAAATGATGAGTTCATGCCAGTAATTCAATCTGGTTACAAGCGAGATTCCTACACCCTATCCATATACAACAGATGGGGAGAACTTGTATTTGTATCTCATGATCCATTGTATGGATGGACAGGTACATATGGCTATTTAAAATGTCCAGTGGGCACCTACACGTGGAAAATTGAATTCCAAGTATTACAATCTAAGGAAAACAAAACGCTAAGTGGCCATGTGAACCTGTTGAGATAAAAAACAGGAATACAATGCAAAGACCAGATGAGTTCTGTTACTCAATAGTTTTCGTGTTTTAAATTTCGTGTTACCTTTGTAAAAAATAGTTGTTATGAAAAAATTATTCCTTTCAATCGGAATTATCAGTGTACTTGGTTGTTTACATGCCCAAAAGAAGATAGATTTTGTGGAGTACGATTTACCAAATGGTATCCATGTTATCCTTCACGAAGAACACAGCACACCAATCGTAGCTGTTTCAGTATTGTACCATGTTGGTTCAAAAAACGAAATCCCAACAAGAACAGGATTTGCTCACTTTTTTGAACACTTGCTATTTGAAGGATCACAAAACATCGAACGTGGAAAATACAGTGAGATGGTTGAAAAGAATGGAGGCGAATTAAACGCAAATACCTCACAAGACCGAACTTATTATTACGAAATTTTACCATCGAATCAATTAGAATTGGGTCTATGGCTTGAAAGCGAAAGGATGCTTCACGCCAAAGTGGATATCAAAGGGATTGAGACACAAAGAAGCGTAGTTAAGGAAGAGAAAAGGCAACGTGTTGACAATCAACCATATGGCTCTTTTTTCACTGAAATGTTCAAAAGAGTTTTCATTACGCACCCCTATAATTGGGCACCCATTGGAAGCATGGAGCATTTAGATGCGGCACAAGAGGAAGATTATGTGAATTTTTACAAAAATTACTATGTTCCAAGTAACGCTACGTTAACAGTTGCAGGTGACATGGATATGGCACAGACCAAAAAGTGGATTGATTACTATTTTAGCTCCATGCCTAAAGGTCAAGCCCTTAATCTTTACAGGGATTTTCTCGCATTGGATGATGATGCGTTTGACAAAAAATATGCTCTGTCAAAAACTAAATTTGATGCAAAAAACTTTTTAGAATCTTCACAATTAGAAGCTAAGAAATTGATTGCAAAATATGCTTCATTACCCATTGAAATTAAACGAACAGAAAAAGATAAAACACAACTTAATGGAGTAACCAAAGACATTATCTATGACAATATTCAGCTTCCTGCAATTTTCATGGGGTATAAATTCCCTGAACAAACCCATCCCGATAGCTATGCATTGGAGTTCATGAATGAGGTTTTATCAGGCGGTTCAAGTTCGAGAATTAATAAAGTTATAGTAGAGAAAAAAGAAATGGCCACTTTTGCATTTTCTTTTAATTACGGGCTTGAAGATGCAGGAATTGGAATATTTGCAGCGGTTGCCGCTCAAGACATAAGCTTAGATTCTATTCAATTCGAATTCGACAAACAGATTGACTTAATAAAATCAAGCTTAATTTCTGACGATGAATTCATGAAAATTCGTAATAAATTGGAAAACAATATGGTTGAGACCACAACAAGTATTGAGGGTATTGCTGAACGACTTGCTGATAACTATGTTTATTATGGTTCCACTAACCGTGTAAATACCGAAAAAGATTTATTTATGAAGGTTACCAAAGAAGACATCCAGCGTGTTGCAAACCAATACCTTACTCAAAATGCACGAGTTATTTTACATTATTTACCAAAAGAAAAATAAAAACAGATATGAAATTTCTAGTACACTCCCTATTTATATTATTCGTATCCACTAGCTTCTTTGCACAAGTTGATCGATCGATAATGCCAAAACCAGGTAAGGCCTCCATTATCAATATTAATGAATCTCAGGTTTTCACCCTTGCAAATGGCTTAACGGTTATCGTTTCAGAAAATCATAAAATCCCAAAAGTATCATTTGATTTACGTATGGGTTCTGACCCGCAATTAGAGGGCGATCTTGCCGGATTATCAGATTTAGCGGGATCAATGCTACTATCAGGAACGAAATCACGCTCAAAAGATCAACTCGACAATGAAATTGATTATATAGGTGCTAACTTAAATGCGGATAAAAATTCGATTTTTCTGTCGTGCCTGACGAAGCATATCGATAAAGGACTTGAATTAATGTCTGACGTTTTACGCAACGCTTCATTTCCTCAAAGTGAATTTGATCGTATTAAAAAACAAAATGAATCTGCCTTGTTATCAACAAAATCGGATGCGGCCTCTATGGCCAAAAATGCTACTGTTAAAATAAATTTTCCAGCTCACCCTTTTGGTGAAGTGATGACCGAGGCCTCACTCAATGCTATCAAGCTAATAGATATAGAGAAATACTTCAAAACTAACTTTACGCCAAAAGGAGCATACTTGTCAATTGTGGGAGACATCACAAAAGCTGAAGCTGAAAAACTAGCAAATAACTATTTTGGTTCTTGGTCAGGTCCTGAAGTAACGCAAGCTGATTTAACAGGGAGAAATAAAAATGCGGGTAATCGCGTAATTTTCGTTAATAAACCTGGAGCAGTTCAATCCGTTATTTATTTAAGTTTCCCAATCGATATTAAGCCCGGTGATAATAACCAAATACCACTGACAGTGCTTAATGGCATATTTGGTGGGGGTGGATTTGGAACTAGATTAATGCATAATTTAAGAGAAGACAAAGCATTTACTTATGGATGCTATTCCAGACTAAATATTACTGAAAATGGATCATGGTTATCCGCGGGAGGTAATTTTAGGAACGCAGTAAGCGACTCCGCGATTGCAGAAATTTTGAAGGAACTAAATATCATTACTACTGAATTAGTGACCGATGATGAATTAAACTTGATTAAATCCTCTATGAACGGTGACTTTTCTCGTTCCCTTGAAAGTCCACAAACTATTGCGCGATTTGCCTATAATATTATAAAATACAACCTAGATCCTACTTATTATAAAACCTACTTGCAAAGGATCGAAGCCATTACAAAAGAGGAAGTTCAGCAAATGGCAAAGAAGTATTTTAATGTAAATAATTGTAATATAATTGTTGTTGGTAATGAAGAGGTGGTAGATAAAATTAAAAAGTTTGACGCCGACGGAAAAATTGAAATCCTTGATGCTTTTGGCGACTATAAATTACAAATTTCACCTTCTGACATTAGTAAAGAGGAATTAATTGAACGTTATTTATCCGTTGTTACCGTAACTAAATCCGCGAAAGAAAGAGCTAAAAAATTAAAGAAAGTGAAAACGTTTATTCGAATCACAGATTTAAGTTCACCTACCATTCCAATTCCTCTCAAAAGAACAGAATATTGGATCGCTCCAATGACAGAAGCGAGTAAAATGGAAGGGCAAGGAATGGTTTTTCAATCCAGTTATTTTGATGGCTCAAACGGGTTTGAAAGTAATATGCAGACCGGTAAAAAAGCACTAAGCAGTGAAGAAATTATCGTTAAGAAAAAATCAACTGGACTTTTTCCTGAAATGTATTTCGCTAAAAATGGTGTTAACTACGAAGTTCTAGGAATCGAAAATGTGGATGGTAAAGATTGTTATGTTATGAAAGTAACAGATGAAACGGAAGAAAACTTCGCCTACTTTGAAAAAGATACCTACTTGAAAGTTAAAACCATTTCAATCCAGAAGAAAGGCGAAGAGGTTCAAGAGGCAAGCAGTATTTTTAGCGACTTTAAAGAAGTAAACGGCTTACTTTTCCCACATGCGATCAGTTTTAGTGCAGGACCAATGACTATATCTGGAAAAGCATCTAAAATTGCAATAAATGAAAAGATAGATTTGAAGGAATTTCAAGATTAAAGAGCATAGGCTCTAAGTCTTTGCGTCTTTAGTAATAAATACTTAACAGTGATCAAACTATTTTCTTTTATTTTTCTATCAGTTAGTAGTATAACTTTTTCTCAAAACACCTTGGTTTCTAGTGGGAATTTGTTTGAAGGAGAACCTTACCTCGTAATTAACCCGCAAAATCAGCAGCATCTTGTTGCCGCCTGGATGGGTTATCAACTCAATCAAAAAGTTTGTATCAAATCTGCTGTATCTATGGATGGAGGAAATAATTGGTCCTCGCCAATCGCACAAAACCATGAAGTAGCTACTAATTCGTCTGCGGACGTTTCCCTTGCTTTTAATTCCTCTGGGGAATTATTTATGTGTTACATTGATTATGACAATCAACAATTTTCCAATGGCCAAGTTATCATTCGAAAATCAGTAGATGGAGGTTTCAATTGGTCAACTAGTACAGAGGTGTTAAATATCACAGATTGTCCCAACCAACTTTGTGTAGATAGACCTTGGATGGTTATCGATCGGTCAGGAGGTATTCATGATGGGACAATTTATATTAGCGCAATGAATGCAAAACAACCTACATTAGTAACACCTCCCTATCACCCCTATTTAAGCGTAAGTAAAAATGGAGGGCTTAGTTTTGAAACACCAAGATACTTAGACTCCTTAAATTATTTGGCGGGAAGCTCTATTCCACAAGTAATGCCATCCCCTGTTGTGAGCGCTAATGGAACTTTCTTCGCTATCTACCCAAGCTATGAAACTACCCAAAGTATGTTTCCTAGGTATTTACTCGCAAATTCGACTTCACAAGGACTTAGCTTAAACCATACTATTGTATATCAAGGACTTGATTTTGGGGCACAAAATAACTTACTCAAAAGAGGTGCCCTTTTAAAAGCTGATCCCTCTAACGCAGACCATCTCGCCTATTTTTTTCTAAGCGAAATAAATGACGGTGCAGACGTTTATTTTATAGAAACATTCAATTCTGGGGTCACTTGGTCTACTATGAAACGGATTAATCAAGATCCAATTGCGAATGGAAAACTGCAGGATTTATTGTGGGCAGACTTTGATAGCGATGGTGATCTTCTCGTTTGTTGGAGAGATCGAAGGAATGGTCTAGGTACAAGTTATGCTGAAACCACAGAGATTTATGCCGCTGTGCGTCATAAAGATTCTATTAACTTCACTAGCGATTACGCGATAAGTTCACAACAAATTCAACACGATTCAATCTTAGAAAGCAGTGGTAATGACTTTATGAATACTTGTTTAATGAATGATACAGCTTATTCAATTTGGGGTGATGTTCGAAGCGGTTCGCTAAAAATATATCTCCACAAATGGAATATCTTCAGTCAAGTTAGTACCATCTCCGAAATTCCTACTAATGAAACCATTCAACTTTTTCCTAACCCGAGCAATCTCCTTATTCAGTTACCTCAACATTTAATTGGAGAAACGTATGCTATTTTTAGCTCTAACGGGAGTTGTATTGTTAAAAAAGAAGTACTAGATGAATTTATTGATATATCTGGGTTAGCAAAAGGAGGTTATACCCTACAAATTCAAAAAGATAAATTTCTATATGGTGCTAAATTTATTAAGGATTGAAAAAGAAGAACTTTTAATTACGGAGTAATTAATCCAATATGGTACAAGGTAGCACCAAGTTATTTCACTTCTTTTAACGTATAAGTATTAAATGCCCTGATTTAATGATCAATTCATCATTAATATCCCTAGCTTCAACTTTCCAACCATACGAACCATCTACTGACATTTTACCTAGATAGGTCCCATCCCACCCTTCATATAAATCCGTGGTATAAAATACTTGCTCACCCCATCGATTAAAGATACTAACCTGAATAGACTTAATGCCGATTCCCTGTGGAAACCATAAATCGTTTTCGCCATCAGCATCAGGGGTGAAACTGTTCGGAATATATAAAGTAGAATTTAAATTAATTTGAACGTAACTTAATGCCGTATCTGAACAGCCCGCAGAGGAATATACAATTTGGGTTATGACATAAAGTCCTGAATCAACTACGCCATAAAAATATTGTTCAGTATTTACACTTTGTATTATACCATTCCCAAAATCATAGGTACCATAAAGATAGCCACTAGCTGCATTAATTAAACCAATAGTTGGATCTTCCGTTGTTATTAGAGCAGGAGACACGAAAAATCCAGCTTGAGGAACTGAATATACAGCGATAGCATTAGTTATCATCAAGGTATCAAAACATCCAAAGGCGTTCATCACAATAAGAGATACGTTGTATTGACCTGGATTAATATACGTATGATTCGGCTCAAATGCTTGAACACTTGTCCCATCTCCGAAATTCCATAAAAATGCATTCGCATCTTGCGACGATGTATTATCAAATTGTACTAATAAATCTTCGCAGCCATCATTTATGGATGGTGTAAAATCAGCGACTGGCCGTGGCCAAATATTTACCATTTGAACGGAAGTGTCCGAGCAACCAAATTGATTGGATGCAATCAAAGTAACTGGGTAATTGCCTATAGTATCAAAGATTGTGGAAGGAGCGTTTAAAGCCGATGTAAAGCCATTTCCAAAATCCCACTGGTAAGCATTCGCACCTTGGGAGAGGTTATTTACACTTACATTTAAAGGGGCATAACAACTTTGAATGTTTGACAATTGAAAAGTACTTGTCGGTCTTGGATAAGCGTATACATCAAATTGTGCGGTATCTGTACAACCAAAAATATTTTGAGCGATAACGGTAGGGTTATAAGTACCAGCAGTATTATACAAATGAGTTGAACTTAAACCAATTCCTGTATTATTGTCATCGTAATTCCAAAAGGCAAAGTTGGCTGAGTTAGACAATTCATTAAATTGAACAAGCATCGGAACGCATCCAATATATTGATTTGTATCGTAATCTAATACTGGCGATGGATTCACATGGACCATTACATAATTGGTATCTAAACAACCATTTGTTTGAGAAGTGCCTACCAAAGTAACCATATAATTACCTCCTTGTGAATACGTATAGGTTGGACTATACACATTACTTGTTCCACCATCTCCAAAATCCCAAGCAGTATTAGACAAAGCACCCGAAGAATTGACAAACGTAAAGGCCTGGTTACTACACAAGGTGTCATTCACAACGGTGAAGTTGACGACGGGTTTGGCGAAAACAGTAATTTGAACAGTTGAGGTATCGTAAGAACAGCCATTATCAACAATAAGCTGTGCTGTTATTACTCCTGATTGATAATAAGTATGCGAAGGACTGAATGCACTTGAAACTTGTCCGTCGCCAAAATTCCAAAAGTAATTAATGGCTCCTACTGAAAAATTAGTGAATTGTACTACCAAAGGTGAACAGCCTGAAATGGGAGTTGTGTTAAAAAACGAGGTGACGGTATTTGGATTTACATGCACTGTATCTGTAATGGTATCTGAGCCACATTGATTTATAGCAATTAGCGTAATGGTATATGTTGTGTCATTTTGCCCCGTAACAAAGGTATGCGTTGGATTTGTTGCGGTACTAAAAGTTCCATCACCGAAATTCCAAATATAAGCTGTTGGCGCGCCTGTGGAATTATTAATAAAGTTAACAGGTAGTGGAGAACATCCATTATTAAGGTTTTGTGCAAAGGAGGCATTTGGAGTTGGAAACACCAAAATAGTATCAATATAATTAACAGAACCACAAATATTTGTAGCGGATAAGGAAACTAAATAAGTAGTATCATTCAATAATGGCTCAGGGAAAATTATCGTTCCAGGGTTGTTAAGACTGGAAAAAGGTCCGTTGGTTGGATACCCAAAATTCCAGAAATAAGCGGTTATATTGCTTCCCGTAGTTGTGTTAGTAAACGCAACAGATAATGGACCACATCCAGAATAAGTTGATGCATTATAAGATGGTGACGGAGTGGAAATAATATTTATCGAATGAGAAACGGAAGCTGTGCAACCTGCAGCGGAGGTGGCTGTTAATGTTACGGTGTAATTCCCACCGGCTGGATACTGATACAATGGATTCATCTGAGTAGAAGTAGCACCATTTCCAAAGTTCCAAGCATATGAAACCGCACCGGTAGAATTATTAGTGATACTAACCGTAGTATTGATACATTTCAGTGTATCCATCACAAATAAAGGAACCGGTAATGGATTTACAGTAACCGTTCGAACGGCGCTGTTGTTACATCCTGTTGCAGGGTTTGTATACGAATATGTTAATACCCAACTTCCGACACCTGCTGCAGCTGGAGAAAACGTTGCACTAGGTCCATTGGTGATTCCTGTGCCCGACCAAACACCTCCAAGGGGCGAAAATCCTGTCAAGTTGAAGGGGGGCGTGGAAATGCAAGTGCTCACATTCGCTCCAGGTGTTATTTGAGGTAATGGATTAACAATTACAGGAATTGTTAATTGACTTCCAGTACAATTTCCGAATTGAGGGACCACTACATAATCAAATGTCTGTTGAACAAAGGTGGAATTGGTGAGCGTTTGATTTATTGTGGCGCCAGATCCGTTGGCAGCTCCAGTAATCGATGGATTTGGGGTAATAGTCCATGAAAAAGTAGCTCCTACCGTAGTACTGGATAATTGTATGTTCGCATTTTGACCACTACAAATAGTTACCTGCTGTTGATTAGCCGTAACAATCGCCGATGGATTGACAGTTACAACCACATTAACAGGTGCACTTGGACAAGAATTGGCGCTAGCAGTAACAGTGTAAGTTACAGTGCCAGGTTGTAAAGAAGGATTCGTTAATTGCTGAGCAATCGGAGAAACAGTTCCACTACTCGCTCCTATTATTCCGTTTAAACTACTTGCAGCATATGAATATGTACTATTCAAAACACTTGAGTTTAACAAAATATTAGTTGAAGTTCCACTGCATATGATTTGTGTCAATAAAGATGGCGTAATAACAGGAGTTGGATTAACAGTAACTACCGCTACTACCGGTGCTCCCGTACAACCATTTAAGGAAGGTATTACAGAGTAATTTTGAAGTTCTGATTGGGTGGATAAATTCGTTAATGTTTGATTTATTACATTACCATTACCAGCAATCGCACCTGTTACATTGGCATTATTTGAAACAGTCCATGCATAATTCGTATTAGGAATCGACCCTGTAATATTAATAATTGCATTTGCACCGCTACAAATAACTTGCGTTGGAGGTGTTAAGGTTACCGCTGGAATTGGATTGACAATAATCGGAACCGTTACTGGTTGACCAATACATAAACCTGCTTGTGGTGTAATAGTATAACTAACATTTCCAACAGATGTTCCGCTATTAGTAAGTGTTTGTGTTATTAGTATAGCACCATTTCCATTGCTTCCATTTGATGCGCCGGTTACATTTGTAGCGGCTGTTACCCAACTAAAAGTGGCAGATGCTACATTTGATAAACAATTTAAATTAATGGCCACACCAGAACAAATTGTCGCGGTTTGAGGATTAACTGTTAAAGTAGGGGTTGGATTTACAGTAATGGTAAAGTTACTTGCTGGCCCAATACAGCCATTCAGCGTTGGTATTACCGAAACCGTAGAAACATAAGGACCACCTGAAAGGTTTACCGGTGCCACCCAACTACTAATATTCCCAACTCCATTAGCAGATAATCCAACTGTAGTGTTTGAGTTTGACCAAGTATAAGTAGCTGATGCAGGAGTGGAAATAAAATTAAACGCTCCTACAGACTGACCTGAACAAACACTTACTGGAGGAGTAGCAGTTACTACTGGATTTGGATTTACTAAGATGGTTGAGGAAGCCGAACTACCGCTACAACCATTCGCAGTTGCCACCACTGTATAAGTAACGGTGCCTTGTGTCAACAAAGAATTTACTAAGGTTTGTGTTATGCAATTGCCCACACCAGCAGCTGCTCCTGTAATCCCCGGACCTGCAACTGCAGTATAAGCAAAACTTGTATTCAAAACAGGTGAGGAAAAGCAAATATTAGTTGTGGAATTAGAACAAATAACTGGCGAAGGAGAATTAATTGTTACTTGTGGAAGAGGATTGACAGTAATCGTATAATTACCTGAAGCTCCGGCACATGCGACTGAATTATTAGTATAGGTAATCAATCCCACAAAAGTAATAATCGTGGGTGATGTATTCGTTGAAATAAGAGTTTGGACGGGAATACTATTAACCCCACTTGAAACCAAGCCTGAAATTCCATTTGGTTGAGCTGCCGACCAACTGTAACTAAGACCAGCAGCATTAGGTGCAGCGATATTCGATGTTAAATTAACAGCAGTAGTTTGTGCTCCAGAACAAATTGTTTGTGCTCCTGCTGAAAAACTCAAAACAGGAATTGGATTTACGGTTATACTATACGTAGCCAAAGCACCCGCACAATTACCTGAATTGGTCGAAACCGATATTGAATAAATTATCGTAATTGGAGCATTTGTATTGTTGACAAGATTTTGAATTGGAATTGTTGCTCCCCCACTAGCCACTGCACCAGAAATTCCAGCAGGAATTGATGATGTCCACGTAATTTGCGCACCATTTGTTGCACTTGAGATGCTTACTTGTTGGGATGCAGTTCCTGAACAGATGGTTTGGTTGGGTAAGGAAAAAGTGACAAGTGCTACAGGATTTACCCAAACGTTTAAAGTGGCATTGGCTCCAGGACATCCCCCACCGTTCGGTCCGGGTGCAACTGGAGTTATTAAATAAGAGAAATTTTGCAATTGTGCGGAGGAATTTAATATCAGTTGATTGATGGTCGAACCGGATCCATTTGTTGCACCTGTAATATTGACATTTGGATTTACTGACCATTGGTAAGTGGTATTTAGAATATTTGACGACAACTGCGCCAAAATATTCGATCCACTGCATATTGTATCTACGCTCGGAGTGACAACTATTACTGGATTTGGATAAACTTGTATGGTATAGTTACTATTTGTTCCAACACAACCGTTAATAGTTGCGTTGCCAGTAATAGTGATTGTTAAAGGTGATGTTGTCGAATTTGTAAGCGTTTGAACTGGAATAGTGTTAGAACCTGATAAGGTAGCACCCGAAATTCCTGGTGGGGCAACAGCAGTCCATGCCATTGTAGTATTGGCAACGTTACTGCTTAGGTTTATGGCCTGAGTAATATTCCCTGAACATATGGCTTGATTAGCAGCTGAAAACTGAATACTTGGAATCGCTTCTACAGTTATTGGTACAATTACGTTTTGGCCGGCACAAACATTTGCGGCTGGACCTTGAGTCGTTATTGTATAACTTACTGTCCCTTGCGTATTGGTGGAATTTGAAAGGACTTGGCTTATACTTGCTCCCGACCCATTTGATGCACCTGTCGTACCAGCAGATGCGTTGGCGGTCCAGTTGAACGTTGTGCCAGCTACCGGACTTGTCATCGAAATTTGAACTGTATTTCCTGAACACAATGCATTATTAACAACAACAACTGAAACGTTTGGCTGTGGGCTAACGATGATGGTATAGGTAGAAGTTACTCCTGGACATACCAAATTTCCTACCGTATTTGCAATAGCTGTAATGGTAATAGTTAATGGATTTGCTGTAGTGTTTGTCAAGGTGTATGAAGGAATAGTATTAGTTCCTGATAATGATACAAAGCCACCAATGCCATTTGGAACCGAGGCAGTCCATGTTATGGAAGCATTTGGCGTTGATGAAGTCAAATTAACAGTATTGCTTGAAGATCCTGTGCAAATTGATTGATTTGGAAGCGAGAATACAACGTTAGGTGATGGGTTTACGATAATGGAATAATTTAAACTTTGTCCCACACATGAAGCCGCACTCGGTGTTACAGTATAATTAATGGTTTGTGGAGTAGCACTTGAATTTAATAATGTCATGGATGACAACGAGGATGTTCCGGACACTATAAAACCGGTTAAGGTATTAACAACAGGTGCAACCACACTCCAACCAAAAGTTGAACCTAAAACATCCGCTGAAAAAGCAACTAGCGAACTTGGGCTCCCCGAGCAAACAGTTTGTGAACCAGGTGCAACCAATACCGGTATTGGGTTAACATTTATTGTATAATTTACAACTGGACTAATACAACTATTTGCACTTGTACCTTGTATTTGATAAATTACACTTTGTTGAACCGATGAAGTATTGCTAATGGTCATTACAGGAAGTGGGTTATTACCTGAACCAAGTGCCATTCCGGATAAATTTGCTCCAGTTGCTCCTTGCGTCCATGTCATTGCAGTATTTGGAAGATTACTAGTAAAGGTTACTGCGGTACTTGCCGTATTTTCACATAATGTTTGAACCAATACCGGGGTCGTGATTTGAGGTGTTGGAAAAATAGTGGCTGTAAAAGAACTTGGTGTTCCAACACATCCATTGTAAGTTGGTGTTACATTGATTGTCCCAATTAGATTATTCACTGAATTATTTACTTGTGCAGCCCACGGTAATATATTATTCGATCCATTTGCAGCAAGACCAATGCTGATTGTAGTATTTGTCCAAGTAAAGGTACTTCCTACAGGAATACTGGCAAATACGCTTGGGGTTAATGTTGCACCTGGACAAGCTGAAATATTTGTAAGTGCAGCCATTGTTGCGACAGGATTAACATTGGCAACAGCGGTTATCGCTTGACCAATACAACCATTGGCACTTGGTGTTATCGTATAGGTGGCACTTCCTAAAGATGCAGTGGAATTGACGAGTGTGTTTGAGATACTTGCTGTATTTCCATTTGTATTTCCTGTAATACCAACCGTTGCTGTGGAGGTCCAATTATAAGTCGTTCCCGCTACACTTGAAGATAAATTAATCGTAACTAAAGAATTGGAACAACTTGGATTTGCAGTGGCAAAGGTTGCTACCGCTATGGGAGATGGATTTACTGTAATTGTATAAGTGGCATTACTACCTGGACAAATGGAACCTCCTGTTGTAGTGGCTTGTGCCGTAATGGTGATAACGATTGGATTCGATGTTGAATTCGTAAGGTTGGTATAAACAGGTATGGTATTAGTTCCTGAAACAGGACTGAAATTTCCTAGCCCAGCTGGTAAAATTGATGTTACATTCCATGCAAAGGTTACACCAGCAGTTGGAGATGTTAAATTAACAACTTGGGTGGAGCCACTGGTACAAATAACCTGATTAGCAATTGAGAATTGAGTTGACGGTGCTGGATTTACCGTAATGGTAAAGGGCGCTGAAGTTCCATTACAGCCATTCGCCGTTGGGGTAACTTGGTAACTTAAAGTGTAAGGCGAGGTGCCTCCATTGTTTATCGTGCTTGCAGGTACTTGGCCACTTCCTGGAGTTGGATTTGGATAACCCGTTACCGTTCCCGGTACGGAACCTGGATTACTTAATGTCCATGAAAAATTACCACCTGCTACTGAATTACTGAAACTTGTTAGAGTAGTTGGAGAGCCACCACAAACCGTTTGATTGGCAGATAAAGTTAAAACGGGTGTTGGATAAACAGTGATAACATACTGAATCGGATTACCACTGCAACCATTAACTGTTGCTATTACACTATAAGTAACCGTTTGATTCGTATTACTTGAATTCGTTATTCCATTGATTACCGATAAATTTCCGCTTCCACTTGCTGCAAATCCCGAAACACTTCCACTACTTCCAACTGCTGTCCATGCAAAAGTAGAAGCACCTACCCCACTCGTCCAAGTAACTGCCGTGGTGGGAGCACCTGAGCATATTGCTTGTGCTAAAACTGCATTGGTAACACTTGGTGTCGGGTTGATTGTTACCAAAAAATTACTTGGAGTTCCAACACAACCATTATAAGTCGGCGTAACGTTTATCGTTCCAACTATTGGCACATTGGTATTATTTACTGGTGCATTCCATGATGGGATATTTCCAGCCCCATTGGCACCTAATCCGATCGCAACATTACTGTTCGTCCAGCTAAATACACTTCCAAGAGGATTACTGGTAAACGGATTTGGACTTACAGCTGCGCTTGGACATGAAACCTGGGCTGCTAATCCCGTCATTACTGCGATAGGATTAATGTAGGCAATTACATTTATTGGTGTTCCAGTACATGCTCCAGTAACCGGAGTCACCGTATAATTAATTGAACCAATTACCGCTGATGAATTTGTTAAGGCTTGCTGAATGGTTAAACCTGCAGCTACTGAATTGGTACCACCTGTTATTCCAGCGCCATTTGCAGCTGTCCATGTAAATGCAGTATTGGGAGATGTTGAACTTAAAGCAATGTTTATTTGTGCACCACTACAGATTGTGTCATTAGAAACAAATGTCGCAACGGCAATAGGAGATGGATTGACCGTTATTGTATAAGTGGCATTACTACCTGGACAAATTGAACCTCCTGTTGTCGTGGCTTGTGCTGTAATGGTGATAACAATTGGATTCGGTGTTGAATTCGTAAGGTTGGTATAAACGGGAATTGTATTGGTTCCTGAAACAGGGCTGAAGTTTCCTAGCCCAGCTGGTAAAATTGAGGTAACATTCCATGCGAAGGTTACACCAGCAGTTGGAGATGTTAAATTAACAACTTGGGTGGAGCCACTGGAACAAATAGTCTGATTGGCAATTGAAAATTGAGTTGATGGTGCTGGATTTACAGTAATTGTAAACGGTGCAGGAGTTCCATTACAGCCATTCGCTGTTGGGGTAACTTGGTAACTTAAGGTGTACGGCGAAGTGCCTCCATTATTTATTGTGTTGATAGGGATCTGTCCGCTTCCAGGAGTTGGATTTGGATAGCCAGTTATCGTCGCCGGAACAGCGCCTGGATTACTTAATGTCCATGTGAAGTTACCGCCGGCTGCTGAATTACTGAAACTTGTTAATGCAGTTGGAGCGCCACCACAAACTGTTTGATTAGCTGATAATGTTAAAACGGGTGTTGGATAAACGGTTATAACATACTGAGTCGATGGACCGCTGCAACCATTTTGAGTGGCTGATGCAGTATACGTAATCGTTTGATTCGTATTACTTGAATTCGTTATACCATTGATTACTGGTAAATTTCCGCTTCCACTTGCCGAAAATCCTGAAACACTTCCACTACTACCAACTGCTGTCCATGCAAAAGTAGAACCACCTACTCCACTTGTCCATGTAACTGCCGTGGTGGGAGCGCCTGAACATATTGCTTGTGCTAATACGACATTGGTAACGCTTGGTGTCGGATTGATCGTTACTACAAAATTACTTGCAGTTCCAACACAACCATTATAAGTCGGCGTAACGTTTATCGTTCCAACTATTGGCACATTGGTATTGTTTGATGGAGCGTTCCATGACGAGATATTTCCGGTACCACTTGCTCCTAAACCAATCGTAATGTTATTATTCGTCCAGCTAAATACACTTCCAAGCGGATTACTGGTAAACGCATTGGGACTAATAGCTGCACCTGGACATGATACCTGAGCTGCTAAACCAGTCATGACAGCAATAGGATTTACATAAGCAACGACTACAATTGGAGTTCCTGGGCACGTGCTCGATAATGGCGTAATAGTATATGTTGTCGTGCCAATGACAGAAGATGAATTTTGTAACGCTTGCTGAATAAAAATTCCTGATACAGCAGAATTTGAGCCGCCTGTTATGCCAGCACCATTAGCGGCTGTCCATGTAAATAGTGCATTGGGTGTAGTAGAGGTCAAACTAATGTTTATTTGATTACCACTACAAATCGTATCGTTAGAAACAAAAGCGGCTTGAGCAATAGGAGATGGATTTACTGTGATAGTATAGGTTGAGCTTGCGCCTGGACATTGCGAGCCAATTGTCGTAGTTGCCTGTGCTGTTATGGTAACGATTAATGGAATAATACCCGAATTAGTCAAATTATTGAAGATAGGAATTGTATTCGTTCCTGAAATTGTATTAAAATTACCTAATCCAACGGGAACCGATGCACTCCAAGTAAAAGTAGCACCAGCAGTTAGCGATGTTAAGGTGACCAATTGAGTGTTTCCCCCGGTGCAAATTACCTGATTAGCTATCGAAAATTGCGCTGTAGGCGCTGGATTAATTGTTATAGTATATGCAGCCGATGTTCCATTGCAACCATTCGCAGTCGGGGTAACTTGATAACTTAAGGTGTAAGGTGAGGTGCCTCCATTATTTATTGTGCTAATAGGGATCTGTCCGCTTCCTGGAGTTGGATTTGGATAGCCCGTTATCGTCGCCGGAACAGCGCCTGGATTACTTAATGTCCATGTGAAGTTACCACCTGCTACTGAATTACTGAAACTTGTTAATGCAGTTGGTGAGCCACCACAAACTGTTTGATTGGCTGATAATGTTAAAACGGGTGTTGGATAAACAGTTATCACATACTGAGTCGATGGACCACTACAACCATTTTTCGTGGCTGTTACAGTATAGGTAATCGTTTGATTCGTATTACTTGAATTCGATATGCCATTGATTATTGGTAAATTTCCGCTTCCACTTGCCGAAAATCCTGAAACACTTCCACTACTTCCAACTGCTGTCCAAGCGAAAGTAGAAGCAACTACCCCACTTGTCCAAGTGACTGCTGTGGTGGGAGCTCCTGAACATATACCTTGTGCCAAGGAGATATTGGTAACGCTTGGTGTTGGGTTGATGGTTACTACAAAATTACTTGGAGTTCCAGCACAACCGTTGTATGTCGGCGCAACGCTTATCGTTCCTACTATTGGCACATTGGTATTGTTTGCTGGGGCGTTCCATGATGGGATATTTCCCGTACCGTTAGCGCCTAAACCGATATTTGTATTCGTATTTGACCAAGCAAACGTTGAACCGACTGGCACACTGGCAAATCCAGCAGGAGCTATGTTTGCTCCTGGACAGACCGTTATTGCTTGATTAACAACGTTTGTTGCAACGGGCTGAACGGTTATTTGTGTGGTGATGGGAGTACCACTACATCCTTGTAAAATAGGTGTAATGGTGTACGAAATTGTTTGCGTGGCGGTAGAGTTATTTGTAACCGTTACGTTTAAAATAGAAGTTGGTGAATTGACAGTTCCATTTGTACTTGCGGTAACTCCGGCTGGCAATGGTGTGACTACTTGCCAACTATAATTCGTATTAGCCAATGTTGATGACAAATTATAACTCACCTGAGCACCTGAACAAATTACCGAAGTAAGTGGACTCACCGTAGCCACGGGAATTGGATTGACAACAATGGTAACTGAGGAAGAAACAGCAATACAGGGTCCGGCAGGGTCATTGGTGGTTAGAGTAAGAATGATATTTCCAACATATCCCACAGGCGGAGTGTAAGTTGATGTTAAGGAAGTTGAATTAGAGAATGTGCCCCCAACATTTGATGTCCAAGTTGCACTAGAGGCCGCACCACCAATTTGTCCAGCCAAAGTAAGCACTTGATTCATGCAAATTGCCGAATAGTTTCCCGGGACGACAGTTGCTTGCGTTTGAAATGAAATAACAGTTTGCGCTACAGTTACTTGACAAGGCGCTGGAGGAACGCCCGAACTAAGCGATAATACAGCATTCCCAACAAAATTTGGTGGTGGTGTAAATACGGCATTTAATGCGTTGGCGTTGGGTGTAAAAGTTGCACCAGCTACACTGGTAGACCATGTCCCAGTTTGAGAGCCACCACTAACCGTTCCATTTAATTGTACCGATGAACCCATACAAAAAGGACCATATGAACCGGGCGTTACGATAGCTCCTGGTTGAACAATAATTGTTGAATTGGCAGTAGTAGTTCCGCATTCGTTGGTGGCACTTACAGAAAAAGGGAACGTACCATTGACTGGATAAGTGATCGCCCCAGGATTCTGAAGATTAGAAGTTAGAGGATTCGGCTGGCTATTAAGTGGTATATTATTATTCGGGTTAAAATTCCAGGCATAGGTAATTGGCGGAGTACCGTAACAAACGTTTGCAGTTAATACAGGCGTAAAGCTTGCCCCTGCACAAATTGGAGCTGGTGGCGTAATTGAAACCATTGGGGAGGCTTTGATGGTAACAGTAAGTGCCATCGTATCATTCACACACGAATTCCCTGCAATTGCTGTATTTAATCCTGTGATTAGTTGCACTGTATAAACCCCAGGACCCGTAAAGTTGAAATTTGGTGTAGCAAGGTTACTATTTGCTGGTGCAACCGCAGGACCTCCTAAGGTGGTGCAATTTTGAGGATTTGTTGAGATTACGGACCAATTGTAAAAATTTGAATTATTACACCCGGGAACACTTGAATTATTTACTGGTGTAATAGACACCGGAGAACATCCCGTATTAACAGGTAAAGTAAAGGATGCTAAAGTCGGCGCTACAACACATATCGTTTGTGTCATGGTGTCTATACCACAATCATTTCCCACATGTAAAGTAAGCTGATAAGTTCCTGGCGTTGTCCATGTAAGAGGAAGTTGCAAAGGACCCTGCGTCCATGATTGCCAATCATAGCCAAACTGAGAATTTGGTAAAAAGCCATTACTAGAGCCCAATGTCGCGCCGGCACCAAGCGTATAACCAGAATTCGGCGTGATGGTCCAATAGTGACCGTAAAGAGTATCACAAGAACCGGAAGAAACGTTTGAACCAGGATCTGAAACATCGTTATATTGTACTGCTGAATTTACACAGACAGGAGAATAAGGAGCTGGTGAAGCGACAAAATTTGCATTAACGCTATTGGCAACCGAAATTGGACCTATTGCTCCAAAAGTTCCCTGAGGACTGCAACCATTGACGGCTAAAACTTGTATCGCATAGGCATTTTGGTATACAGTGGTCTGAATTGTAGAGTTTACGCCACAAGAAGTATTCGAGAATTGATGAAAAATGGTGTCTAAGTTATTTGCACCCAATCCATTTATAAAAGTGGTAGGCGAACCATCGTTGTAAATAACTTGAAAAGTAGTTCCTATAGATGGTGTGGTTGAAGTTCCTAAGGTAAATGAATAATTATTTGGTAAACACGAAGATGAACCAGAACCTGCCAAGGTTATAGCTGGCGCAAAATTCCCAACGTAAACTTGATAAGTGCTTGTTGTAGTGCAACCGCCTGGATATGTTACTGTGTATGATAAGGTGTAATTCCCTTGTCCCGTATAGGTATGTGGCCATTGAGGTGCCGCACCTGCAGGAATAGTTGAAGTTGTATTGTCTCCCCAACTAATCAAGTAAGTTGTCCCAGCAGGATTAGAAGCAATGTTTGGATCGGTGAAATTAAAGTTACCAATAGAATTCCCACCACATTTACGAAATATAGTTGCTCCGTTGTAAACAATACTTGTATAGTTACCATTATTGTTCATGGTTAAAACTGCCTGTGGGGCAGCATTGTTAGTTACCACGACATTTACAGTTGCTGTATTGCCCCCACCCAAACTTAAGGTGGTAGTAAAATTTCCGTTGTTGTTATAATTTACGGTGTATGGCCCAATCTGGTTCCCATTATTCGGATTACCACCCTGAAATGTCCAATTATAATTGGTGTTATTATTGGTTCCTGTTGAAGTATTCGTATACGTTATAGCATTACCCTGACAAAGCGTAATGGTTCCGTTGACAGCGACGGGACTCGTCGTAAAACTAGCCTGACCATAGACATGACCTAAAGAAATAAACAGAATTAAATAAAGTAATTTATCTAACTGCCGGTACTTTTTTCTCACGCGTAATTTTAATAGTTAAATACTAACAAATATAGTGTTTATCTACCTAACTAACTACAAAAATAAAGGTTGCTATATTTATTTAATAATTACATAAAAATAACACTAAAAGCCTAACGTGTGAATAACATTTCGCGAAATTTAGGCAATGGCCACAATTCATCTTCTACAAGTAGTTCTAATTTATCTGCGTGATAACGAATTTCATCGAAGTGAATCTTAACATTATCACAATAGGCAATCGCCTTATCTTCCGCGTGCTCAATTTTATTAGCCTTTTTTCTTTCCCCAAGCATCACATCAGAAGATTGCTTCATTAAATTAATATGCTCACTTATTTTGGTTAACAACTCAAGTTGTGCTTTCGCTTGCCCTTTCCCTTCCTTTTCACCAAATACCTGCATTAATCCTTGCACGTTTTTTAAGAGCTTGTTTTGGTATTCAACCGCTGCAGGAATGAAATAATTTTGAACAATATCACCCATTAATCGTGATTCTATTTGAATTTTAAGGATGTAACTTTCAAATTCAATTTCTGTACGCGCCTCAAGTTCCCTAGGTGTAAGTACGCCCATATCGTCAAAAAGCTTGGCTACATTTTTCCCTTGCCAAATTTTAATAGCACGCGGCGTATCTTTTATATTGGTTAGTCCTCTTTTTTCAGCCTCTTTCATCCACTCTTCGCCGTAGCCATTTCCTTCAAAACGGATTTTCTTGGATGCGCTAATCAGCACTTGAAGTTCCTTCAGAATCGCCTCATCTTTACCTTCTCCCTTTAACAATCGAGCATCGATTGACTTCTTGAAAATTTTCAACTGATTCGCAACGATTGTATTAACAACTATCATTGCAGATGCACAATTAGCCGATGAACCAACAGCTCTAAATTCAAATTTATTACCCGTAAAAGCAAAAGGAGATGTGCGATTACGATCGGTGTTATCCAATAAAATTTGAGGGATTTTACCAATATTTAACTTTAGTTCGGTTTTATCTTGAGGGGTCATTTTTCCTGCCTTAATGTTTTTTTCTAAATCATCTAGTAAACCAGATAATTGAGAACCAATAAAGACTGAAATAATAGCTGGAGGAGCTTCGTTTGCCCCTAAGCGATGGTCATTTCCCGCCGATGCAATTGCAGCACGCAATAAGTCAGCATGATCATGAATTGCCTTAATGGTATTGACAAAGAACGTTAAAAACTGAAGGTTAGACTTTGGATTTTTTCCAGGCGCTAATAAATTTACACCAGTATCGGTACTCAGCGACCAATTGTTATGTTTACCAGAACCATTTACACCTTTAAAAGGCTTTTCATGCAACAGAACCCTAAAATTATGCTTACGAGCCACCTTCTCCATTATGTCCATTAGCAATAAATTATGATCATTTGCTAAATTACATTCTTCAAAAATAGGTGCACATTCAAACTGGTTTGGCGCAACCTCATTATGTCGAGTAGTTACTGGGATTCCTAGTTTCAACGACTCCACTTCAAACTCACGCATATACGCATTTACACGCTCCGGAATGGATCCAAAATAATGGTCATCCAGTTGTTGTCCTTTTGCTGGTGCATGCCCAAACAAAGCACGACCAGTCAATAATAAATCGGGACGAGCATTAAATAAGGCTTGATCTATCAAGAAATACTCTTGTTCCCATCCTAATGTAGCATTGACTTTAGCAACATTTTTATCAAAAAACTGACAAACATCCACGGCCGCTTGATCAATCGTAGCAAGTGCACGTATCAGTGGCATTTTAAAATCGAGGGATTCGCCCGTGTAGGAAATAAAAATGGTTGGAATACACAAGGTTTTACCAATCACAAATGCTGGTGACGAAGGATCCCAAGCGGTATATCCGCGTGCCTCAAAAGTATTTCGGATGCCACCATTCGGAAATGAGGATGCATCTGGTTCTTGCTGAATCAATAAATCACCATCAAAACGCTCTATTGCTTTTCCAGGTCCAATGGGTTTAAAAAAAGCATCATGCTTTTCGGCAGTTGATCCTGTTAAAGGTTGAAACCAATGCGTATAATGAGTTGCCCCTTTGGAAATAGCCCAATCTTTCATGGCGGAAGCCACTTGATCAGCATTCTTTCGATCTAAACGAACGCCATGATTCATCGATGCCATCATTGATTTATAGGTATCCGAAGGCAGGTATTCGCGCATCATTTCAGCGTGAAAAACATTAGCACCATATAAATCAGACAATCTCCCCTCAAATGAAATATTGATAGGTTCGCGATTTAGTACATCTTGATAGGCATTTAATCGTTTTGAGGCCATAATCTTATAATTTTTTACAAATTTAGTAATATATCGAGAGGGTAAAAGTATATTTTTTAACATTTTTTCAACAATACCCTCTCTTTTTTAGGGGGTATCATAAAAAAATAAATTTATGATCATCCGATGGTTAATATCAACTACAATTCGAAAAGCAATGCGCTTTTTGGTACTTTTATCCAAAAAAGCACAAAATGTCTTTTAAAGAACGATTTATAGAGCGACTTAACAAGCAATTACCCGGTGAAAGTGCTCATATTCCATTGCTTCCCGCGGGAAGAAAAGTATCAAGTGAAGTTCGTGAGCATGCGATTAAGCCAATTGTTTCTGCTGTAGCTTTACATATCTGCATAGAAGAAACAAACGACATCTCTATTATTTTTATAGAGCGTGCCGAATACGAAGGCACACACAGTGGACAGATTGCTTTTCCTGGCGGAAAAAGAGAAGCTAATGATATAGATTTATTATATACGGCTAGAAGAGAATCAGAGGAGGAGCTCGGAATCCCCATAACTGAAGGAACCATGATTGGTAAACTAACCCCTGTTTATATTCCCGTTTCCAACTACGACGTTTATCCCTATGTAATATTACACGATACTTTTCCCGTATTAAAGCCTGATCTACGAGAGGTGAAGTCTATTATAATTACCTCCTTGCTTGACTTCACAAAGATGGATGCAATACATTATAAAAAAATGTCGATATTAAAAGATAAACCTTTGGCGAATGTACCTGGCTTTTATATTGAAGATAAATGGCTTTGGGGTGCATCAGCACTGATCGTTAACGAATTGGCTGTCGTATACCGAAAAGTTGCTAACTAAATTGAAATGATTTATTTGATATCTTAAAATACCAATATTAAGCGCTAGTAGTCTTCGCCGCCGTCACCCTCGTAGTCACCGCCACCGTAATCACCGCCGTAATCACCTCCGTAATCACCTCCGTAATCACCACCATATTCCTCACTCACTTCCTCTGATGGTATTTCTGGAGGAATATTTATACTCGGAGGAGAGAGCGTTACCTTAATAGGTTTATCAACCTCTACTTTAATTTTTTTAGCCTCAAAAAGATTATTCTTGATTTCCGCCAGACGATTTTTATCCTCACATGAGCTAAACACGAATATACCCAGAAAGGCAACTATAAAAAGGAGCTTTTTTTTCATAATTAAATTAATTTATTACGTTGAACAAGTAGAACAATTATTACGGATATGCAGAGGAAAAATAATCCGAAATACATCCAATCTTTTGCTGTTATTCGTTCTTCTACTCGCAATAATTCTCGAGCATCGCGCTCAATATTTGCATTGGTTAATTTTTTACTATACAAATTAATGTATTTGTTAAAGTTTGCTGTTACATTCTCCTTATTGTAGGAAAATCGATAACTTTTAAAAAATTCATTGATAGCTTTCTCTTCCAAATCGTATCCTGTTTCGCCCTTACTTTTATTTTCAGAAAAATCAACACCCATAACGCTAATTAATACATTCAAATTAGTAATTGTATCATTAATTTTTGAAACGTTCTTCAACCAATTTGATATGGAATCAAGCTGAGTAAATCGCTCAGGGGTTATTACGCTATTGGCAGCTGCTTGGTACATTCTGAAAAGCTCATTTTGATATTCCTTTTCAGAATTAAATTTTCGCAAACTATAAATTACAGGAGTTTTGGTAATACTGAAATGCAGTTTTTCAACAGCTTTCATTTCTTCTATAGATAAGTTCTTAGCATTTTGTAAAAGATTTAAGAATTTAGTAACCATAAGCGTATCCCTACCAATTTTATCGGTCTTTTCGTATAGGTAATCCATTTTATCAACAACTCCCACAAGGGCATCAAAATCAGTAGAATCAATCTCCTGAGCATCTGCAACTTGATTCATAAATCTTTTCATGGAAAACTCTAAAACTTGCCTCTGTTCTGGATAGGGGGAATTCTGAATTAAAGAGTAGGTTTCGTAGGAGATGAAACCTTCATAATAGAGATTATCAGCCATAGCTTTATTTGAATAATATTCAGCAACTTTTTTTTCATAATCCTTATCACTTAAAACACGCTCTGTAATATCCCAAAACGCACCAGGAAACTTACTTTTAAAAGCGTTAAGTTTTTTCTCATAATCTTCTTTCTTAAGAGTAGAAACGATCTCATCTTTCTCACCCAAATCATTATTTAGTTTATTCTTTTTAAATTCTTTGGCAGTGATGATGAAGTCAGGTCTGCCTTTTGACGAGAAATTTAAAATATAATAAAGCCCTCCTCCTACAAGAATTAACACAGCTCCAAAAACAATCGACTTCCATAAACTATCTTTGAAAATAAAGTCAAAAAACTTAGATATTACATTTTTCATATTCAGAATTATAAAATTTTATACTACTTAATTTATCCTTAAGTGATTAGCTTGGTGAAATTAACATAAATTATTAACAATTCACAATTAAAAATGAAAATATTTTCACCCTCCTTTTTTCTTTGTATTAGAATAACCTGCTTTTAGGAGTAAATCGAAAATCTTTTCTTTGAAATTTCCTTGAATAAGAATTTGACCTTCTTTTACCGTGCCACCAACGCCACATTTAGACTTTAGCATTTTACCCAAGTCCTTGAGATCTTCTTCTGCTCCAATAAATCCTTCTACAAGTGTTACCTCTTTTCCTCCTCGTTGCTTGCGATCAATTGAAACATAAAGCGCTTGATTACTCGATGCTAGCGTATCCTGTTCATCGGCTTCAATCGACTGGTAAATAAAATTTGGATTAGTTGAGTAAACAACATTAGCGATATTTTTATTTTTCTTTGACATGGCTACATTTGTTAATGTTAAAGATCGCCTGGATCTTGACCCGAAACTTTACTTTTATTCCCCATTTCCAACTTTCCAAATTTATACGCAATCGTTAAATAAATACGCCTAGTTAACCATTTAAATTCGGAGACTTGATAAATATTAAGTTGGTTGACTTCCATATAAAAACCTTGCCGATTAAATATATCTGAAACGCGCGTTCCAACCGTCCATTTGCCATCATTAAACTTTTTATCAAAAGACAATTCTACCGATCCTCTTCGTTGTGCGGTACCCTGTACCGTAATTCTAGGAGCAATATAATTGACATTTAGTTGAAGCGTAGCGGTTTTTTTCCAAAAATCAACCGAGCCGATGTACTTAACATTCCAATTAAAACCATTTCGATTCCAATTGGCATTAGAGGTTTGGTATTGAATGTAATTAATATTAGTTGAAAGGGTATTTCTCCACCATTTTGTCGGTTTATAAGAGGCAATCAATTCAGTTCCAAAACTATGAGACTGGCCAATATTAGCAAATGTAACCGCAGAAGAGTTATCATCATAAAACACTTTAATCCGAGAAATGGCATTTACCGTTTGTCTATAAAAGATGGCAGCAGAGAAATTCAGTTTAGTACCTTCCGACGAATAAGCTAAATCATACGAATTGATGAATTCAGGCTGTAAATATGGATTTCCACGTCGTAAGTTAAAGGGATCAGAATAAGCAGTAAAGGGATTTAAATCACCTGAGGAAGCACGTGTTATTCTACGACTATAACTTAATCCAATTTCAGATTTTGGAGTTAAGGCATATTTAAGATGAGCGGATGGAAAGAAATTAAAGTAATCATTGACAATTTTAATAGAATCCGACACTAAATATGGAATTTGAAATGCCTTTTCTAAACGCACCCCACCTTGATATTTAAACTTTTTTAATTGTTTCCCAAAAATAGCATAAGCGCTAAAAATTTTCTCATTATATCGGTATAGAAAATTAGCCAAAGTATCTTCAAAATAAGAAAGAGTTGAGTAATCGTACGTTTCAGAATAAGTATTCACTTCTTGGTCACGAATTATTGTTTTAGCACCAAATTCAGAGCGCATTAATTTAGCTGGCCATAAATAGATAAAGTCAGCTTGAATGGAAGTAATATTATTTTTTTCTTGATTAAACAAACGTTGATTCAAAGGTAATGAACCATTCAAAACCGAATCTATACCATAATAACGTTGCAAATAATATCCTTGAATCGCTTCCATACCAATAGATTGATTGGCATCTAATATAAAACTTCCACGGCTATCCTTAAAATCTTGCTTAAAGTTAGCATTGAAGTCATAATTATGTTGTTGAGAAGGGTCATAGGATTCTCTTCTTCCTAATGAAAGTAGGGCCTCATTCGAATCTTTTACGCCATTCCACAAATCTCCGGTTCTATCTCTCCTTCCGTTGCTTCCGGTAGAAGAGAAAGAGATTGACCTTCTATTTTTGAGCGTAAAATCAACACCAAATCTAGCGGTATTTCCAGCGTTTAAATCCGTTCCGGTCCGATTTTGATCTAATATAGAAATGGAGTCATTGATAAAAGTTTGCCGGATGTAAGACGTATTGTTTCGATAGCCATCTAGGTAACGGCCATTATAGGAACCATAAATATTAAAAAATGAATTTCGATAACTAAGCGAGAAACCGCCATCAGCCACATTGCCACCTTTAAAATTACCAGAACCTAAATTTGCGTTCAACAAACCATTAAATCCTTTTAATTTATTTTTCTTAAGTACTATGTTAATGATTCCCGATGTGCCATCAGGATCATATTTAGCGGAGGGATTTGTTACTATTTCAATTCTTTCGATCGATCCAGCAGGAAGGGCATCCAACAGCGTTTTTCCATTACCACCCGACAAGGAACTAGGTCGCCCATCAATTAAAACCGTAACGGCCCCATCGCCACGAAGCATAATGCGGCCATCTTGATCCAAATCCACTGACGGGATATTTTTTAGAACATCGTTGGCAGTTCCTCCTTTCACGGACATATCTTCCGCAACATTGTAAACTTTTTTATCAATGCCTGCATTTAATATACTAGCTTGCCCTACCACATCTACTTGTCCAATTTGCAAGGTCTTATCAAGTTCCATAGAAATAGTTCCCAAATTCAGCACCTTAAGATTTGAAGTAATGGTTAGTGATTCACTACGCTTTGCTAAAAAACCAGCGAAAGAAAATTTTAAATAATAAGTTCCTAAAACTAATTTATCAAATAAAAATTTACCTTCTTTATCGGTATATAAACCAGTAACCAAAACCGAATCTTTTTCTAGATATAGGCGAACAGTTGCATATTCAATGGATTTGTTATTGTCAGCGTTCACAATCCTCCCCATTATCATCCCTTCACCTTGCGATGAATTTTGGGCATATGAAACTCCTGAAAGAAAAATTATAAGGAAATAAGAAAGTCGTATTAATTTCATGCTGGAGAAGTAGAGTGTAAAAATAAGCAATCCTACTTAAATATTAGATATAATAGCATGAAAAGCAACTACATTCTACTTTATTAAAGAGACACTCCCCGTAAATGTTTTTAATTCAGGGCTTGCACTCGCGCTGTATGATAAAATAAAGGAATAAACGCCCACTTGCGCTTTGCAGTCACCATAATTACCATCCCAAAACGCATGAATATCGTGACTTTCAAAGATTAATTCTCCCCAACGATTATAAATCCAAAATCCATAACTTGCAGGATCTACCTCACCAGAAAAAATGGGTTGAAAAACATGATTGTGTTCATCACCATCCGGGGTAAAAGTATTAGGTACATAGACAGAAAAATCATTGGTTATTTGTATGGAATTACTAATGGAATCTAAACATCCGAATACAGATTCAGCCACCAATAAAACACTTTGAGAGCCCTCAGAAAAAGGAAAAGTATAATCAAATTCAAGTTGATTTTCAATAAAACTAAGTCCACCGATAGACCAAGTATAAGAGATAGCACCTAAAGAAGAATTAACTATGTGGCCAGTTGGATCCCCCATTGAAATAACTTGAGGATTAAAATAAAAATCGGCTAATGGATTTGGATAAACCGTTACGGTGGCATTTTGAGGCAAGGAAACACAAGCATTTTGATTAATTCCTACCACTTGATAAAGAGTTGTACTTGATGGAGTTACTAAAATACTACCATCTAAATTTTGTGTAATAGCTGGTGTCCAAATGTAGTTAAGTGCACCAAGAGGAATCAATGTGGCTGATTCTCCTTCACAAATTGATGCATTATTTACAGTAACAATTGGGAGCGAAAGTGCTGACAACGTTAAATGGATAATAGAATCGCAGCCATTTTGTGTTTGCAGAGAATCTAAATACAATCCTGCACCATTGAGATTCGTTCCGTTAAAATTAAACGACGTTCCTACACAAAATGAATCCGTAATAAATGTATTGAAAACGGGAAGTATACTAAGCCCAATAGTATCCGCATCTGAGCAGCCATTTTGGTCAAAGACAGTAGCGGAATATTGCCCTCCTGTTGAAACTGTAACTGTAGACAAAATGGATCCATTGGACCATAATTGAGAGGCATAATTTCCATTCAGTTGAAGAAGAATCGAATCACCTTGGCATATAGCTAAATCAGGACCTAGGTTTATAGATATCGTATTCAGTGAAACAACAATTGAATCCCTAACAAATCCACATCCACTTGGAACATCTACAAAATATATTCCGGGATTATTTACTTGAATGGTGGCTGTAGTGGCGCCAGTATTCCACAAATAATTAGCAAAAACCGTATCTAAGGCTAAAGAAATCATTTGACCAGCACAAATTGCTGTGTCTATACCAAGATTAGGCATGGCACCTGGAACAGAAAGTACAAAATTATACAAAAGTTGACCCGCAGCACCAGCGATCGCTCCATGACTTGTTCCTGTGCATGGGGGACCATTGTGTAATACCATTCCAGAATTCCCACCAACAAGTTGATTCGTAACATTTAGAGGAACAGAAGGTGAGATGAAAGCTATTGTTCCACCGCCACCACCGCCACCCGGGCCGTGACAAGCGGATGCCCATAAAGTACTAAAAATATTGCCGCCATTTCCCCCTTTTACATTGATAGTAAGAGGAGAAGTAACTGAATTTGACATTAAATAAACACAACCACCAGCGCCGCCCCCTCCTGCTCCTTCAGAATCCGTATTCCCAATCACATTCGCTCCATTGGCAGTTATTAAATTATTATTTCCATTAATAAGTGGTGCGATTAAAAAAACCATTCCACCCCCATTACTACCTGCCGTTGCAGTTAGGCCATTATCTCGATATCCGCCACCACCCGCTCCGCCTAAAAATGCTTTATAATTACTGTAGTTTAAGCCATATCCTCCTACTCCAAAAGAACTATTTAATTGACAGCTTCCATACCATTCATTTCCACCTCTTCCCCCAGGACCACCATTCCCACCGCCACCAGCACCAGGATTCCCCGTATTGGAACCTCCACCACCGTTGGCAAGCGGCGCTCTGTTTCCCTCTTGACCAACAGGAGCAATAGCGATACCTTCTCCTTTTTTGCCAGAAGAATTGGAAGAATTTGCCCAATTAGGATCACCACAGGAGAAAAATCCAGTTGTATTTGCACCGCCAACAAAACCGGCACCAGAAACATTAATGTCTGCGTTAAACGTAATACTGCCTGTTGACTTAATGGCCACGATGCCACCTGTGGTTCCGTTCCAAACTTGACTTGTAACAGTTCCAGAAATAGTCACATTATTATAAACGGCCACCTTTACCAATTGGACTAATCCACTTACAGTATACGTTTTACATAAATTAGAAGTAAAGGTTAAGGTGTTAGCCACCTTCGTAAGAATAGTCGCGAATTCGAAATTTCCTGCATTATTTAGCGCACTTACCGTTCCAAAAGTCGGCACATTCCCCGTTGTTATTGTTGCCCCTTTCATTTGAATCAAAAGCACCTCATCACCAACAGCATAATTGGATGCATTTGAAACAGTAACAGAATTAATACCCACATTGGTGACATTGATATACGCATTCACAACTCCAGAGATATTCTGAGCACGAAGGTTCGTTGATGACAAGAACCAACTGAAACTAAAAACAATAAAAAATACTATTCGTAAATATCTGATCATGAAGACTCTTTAATAAATCACATTGACATGTCCATTCAGCTGCATAATTTTACTCGCTTTTTTATCAAAAAACTGAATCAAATAGGAATAAGTCCCTTGTTCTACCTTTATCCCACCATAATATCCATCCCATCCTTGATTGGTAGAAAAAGACTCAAATACACATTCACCCCAACGATTATAAAGTACTAAATGATAGCTCGCTGGATCAAATCCAGTTGTAAAAACAGGAGTGAAAGTATTGTTGTGTTCGTCACCATCTGGCGTAAAAGTATTTGGGACATAGTAAATTGGATCACCTGAAATCTGAATAGAAATTTCGGAAGAATCTAAACAACCGAAATCAGAGGAAACAGAAAGAATGATGGTATAATTTCCATCTTCATAAGGATACGTGTGCGTTATTTCATAGGAGTTATCATTAGAAGACGTTCCATCACCAAAATACCACACAGCAGAGGATGAGTTTATAGAATTGTTATAAAGTGTTGCGAAAGGAGAATCACTTAGTAAATTATTTGAAAGGGCATCTGCGATAGCAACTGGGTTGGGATATACAATAACCCCTACTTGAACGGTGTCAGTGCAACCAAAGGTATTCGAACCAATTATAGTAATAGATTCAGAGGTAGAAGGTTGGTACGTAAAAGTTGATGTAGATTGACCATTCGACCATTGATAAAAATCTGCTCCAGCCACTTGAAAAGTAACTAACTCACCAAAACAAATTTCGCTTAAAAGCGGACTTGCACTTAATGTGGGGACAGGATGAACAATAATATATAGAGAATCCGAGGAAATACAACCATATTGACTGGTTCCTGTTATCGAATACATGCCACTTGTCACACCAGTTATGCTTTGTGATGCCCCAGTGAAAGCAGTTAAATCAATACCGGACCATTGATAAGTAGCAGCTCCTGATGCATTGAATTGAACCACGGTATTTGGACAAATGGAATTATCATCTGCTACAAGTTGAGTTAGCGGTATGGGGTTAACAATTACAGTAAGCGTATCCAAATCAAAACACCCTTCTAAATTGGTTCCCTGTACCACATATGTGGAAGTTATGATAGGATCCACCCACATTTGTCCTAGATTATCAACAACATTTACCGTAGGTATCCAAGTATAAGTATTGGCACCAGAAGGAATTAATAAGGCAGAATCTCCTAGACAAATTTGTAAGTCGGGAGAAGTTACGATGGGGTTATTAGAAATAACAATATCCAAGGTAATGACCGAATCACAACCGGAAACAGACGTTAGTGAATCTACATAATTCCCTGAACTGTTGATGGGATTTCCGTTAAAAAAATAAGTGCTTCCATCACAAATAGTGTCAGTAATATTCGTAATAAAAGAAGGGTTAACCGTAACAAGCACCTGGTCTGTTGTTGGGCACACTCCAGGATTATTAGCCAGTGTCGTAGATACCGTATAAATTTGAGTTATTGGCTGATTCGTATTATTAGGCAGATTAACAATAGGATTGGAAACACTTGCATTACTTAAACCATTAGCGGGAGACCATGAATAAGAAAAAGCAGGATTAGTTGCTGCACCAATAGATACATTTTGATTGGGGCAAGTTTGAACATCAACTCCTGCATTTGAGCTTGCTTGTGCCGTATAAATCACCACATTCCGAATAGAATGTTGATCATTTGCACCTCCAGTTCCAGCGGTAAATCCCATATAACCCGAGAAATTAATGGGGAAATTTGCAGTGAGATAAAGTGTATTATTAATTAATAAACTTATTAATCCATTGTTATAGATAATTCGTACAGATTTATAGGTGTTGCCACGAATAAAATTCAATATACCGCCAGTATTAGTCAATTTAACAATACCCGCATTGCATTCCCCATAACCTACTCCGTTATAAATTTGTAATTCTGGGTTTGCTCCACAACCGTTGTCCCATGTATCCAAAACTACTTTGAGTCCATTTGCAGTGCCAGGGATCCCTATTCCTCCACCGCTAACAAATCCAACCGGAGGAACTTGCAAAAAGCAGAATGCTAGACCATCAGCGGCATTGCCTCCCCATATACGGTAATCAAAATCAACTATCCAATTTGAACAGAGACCCAAATTTAATGGCTGCGCATAGAAAACCCCTCCACTTTGACTACCACTAGCATTCGTTAATATTAATTCATTGCTAAAATTATCTACATCGCCCGGTGTATCGCCAACATAGGCATTTCCATTTAAATTCCAACCAACTGTATTTAAAACTGGTGAGCCTATTAATTGACCAAAAACAAAAGTCTGTGCAGAAGCGCTTGAAGAAAAAAGTAGAATACTAAAAAATAATAAAAAGTGCTTCATTAAGATTATATTATTAAAATACTTTCAATAGACGAAATTAACAATAAATCGTTGGCTATTTATTATTATTACCTTTGATATGATAATTACTTAGTGTACTTTTGACACAATCGATGTAACAAGACAATAAAATATGTCAAAAAAAATTAAACACACAGAGGAATTTGAGCCCTTCAACATAGTCGTTTTTGGTGGAGAAGGAGATTTAGCTATTCGTAAAATTTATCCTGCTCTCTTGCATCGAGAATTAGATGGTCAATTTCTTACAAGCTTCAATATAATTGCAATTACGAGAAAGCCACAGAGCGAATCAACATTCTATCAAGACTTATCAAAACACCTGTTAAATACTGCGGAGGAAGATACAACAGAGGATGAGATAAACAAATTTGTAAAAAAAATAACATTAATTACAACAAGTGAAGCGACCGTTGAAGCATACCAAAACCTAAAAATTCACCTTGATCAATTTAAAAATTACCAAAATATTTTTTATTTCTCTACCCCATCTTCGGCATTTGGAGAGATTGCTCAAACCTTAAAAGCATGCAACTTAATTTACGCGAATAGTAAAGTTGTACTTGAAAAGCCCTTAGGATATAGCTTAGAATCATCAAATGCGATTAATGCGGAAATAATGCAAGCATTTGAGGAGAAACAAGTTTATCGTATTGATCATTATTTGGGTAAAGAAACCGTTCAAAACCTTATGGTGCTTCGCTTTGCTAATAATCTTTTTGAGCGTGCTTGGGATTATCAGAATATCGACAACATTCAAATTACAGTTTCCGAAAAGCTAGGTGTCGAAAAACGAGCTGATTATTATGATAACAGTGGTGCTTTACTGGATATGGTTCAAAATCATTTGGTTCAATTACTTTGTTTAGTAGCGATGGAGCCACCCTATATTCTCCAAGCTGATGAAGTTCGAAATGAAAAGCTAAAGATTTTACGTGCTTTAAGACCTTTCACTAAAGAATCTGTTTTAACAAATACTGTAAAAGGGCAATATTCTCGAGGAAGTATTCAAGGAGAAGAGGTTAGCTCATACCTAGAGGACATTGAAAAATACAATTCCAAAACAGAAACGTTTGTTGCTGTTAAAGCATACGTAGATAATTGGAGATGGAAAGATGTTCCTTTTTACCTTCGTACTGGAAAACGATTAAAGAAGCGGTACTCTGAAATCGTTATTAATTTCAAGGAAGTGAGTCACAATATTTTTCCGTCAAAAGAAAAATTAAATAATAACAAATTAATCATTCGCTTACAACCTGAAGAGCGTATAGAACTTATTCAAATGACAAAAGTTCCCGGTCCTGGGGGCTACCGTTACAAACCAGTTGCCTTAAAGCTTGATTATACCGATTCATTTAAGGAGCGATTTGCCGATGCCTACGAACGTTTAATCGTAGATGTTATCCGAGGAAATCAAACACTTTTTATGCGTCAAGATGAATTAGAAGCAGCTTGGACTTGGATTGAAACCATTACCTCAAATTGGAAAGCGGTTAATCAGCAAAATATACTTTATGAGGCAGGAACTTGGGGACCAGGTGATGCTATTTTAGATCAAGGCGCAACATGGATAACTAAATCTTGGCGAGACTAATGAAGGTATTTAATGATCATTTGGAATTAATCAAGGTTCTAACATCGGATATCAAAACAATCATTGAAAACGCTATCCAAAAAAAGGGTAAAGCTCACCTACTACTTTCTGGTGGGAGTACGCCAATTCCCTTATACAAATCGCTTGCTTCGTGCGATTTAGATTGGGATAACATTCACATCGGACTTGTTGATGAACGGATGGTAGACCAAAGCAGTGAATTTTCAAACGAGACCCTTATTCGGAATGCTTTTAAATCGGCCCATACGCTTCATTTTTCAAGCATGGTTTTGGATCTAAACGACGAAAATAAAAATCTTCTCGATGTTTCAAAAAACTATGCACCATTTATTGGGGCAGATTTAGTGTTATTGGGAATGGGTGATGATGGCCATACAGCCTCTCTATTTCCAAATGACTTAGAGAGTGAACTTGCCATGCAAGATGATGACTCAGGAATTTGTTATACTACTGCTCCAAATCACCCCATAAACAGAATAACATGTAATCGTTCTATGCTAATTAGTTCGTCGCAGCTATTTTTATATTTTACCGGTTTAAAAAAATTAGATAAATTTAAGTTGGCTAAACAAGAGCGAACACCTATATTTCATTTTGAAAATCAGCTAAGTGCCGTGTATTTCACAGAAAACACCTAAAAAAAATGAACAGTATCATTACCAAAGTCACTGATAGAATTAAAGAACGGAGTGCGTTTTCGCGAGAAAAATACATCTCTGATATGGCAAAGTCACATCAAGAAGGAGTCTCTCGTCAGGGAATGAGTTGTGGAAACTTAGCGCACGCATCCGCTGGATGTGGCACACACGAAAAGAATGAACTTCATGGCGATACAACGTCAAATATTGGTATCATCACCGCATACAACGATATGCTTTCAGCACACAAACCCTTTGAACACTTTCCTCAGCAAATACGCGACTTTGCCATAAAGTATAAAGCAGTTGCGCAAGTCGCGGGGGCTGTACCTGCAATGTGCGACGGTGTTACCCAAGGTCAGCCCGGCATGGAATTATCTCTTTTTAGCCGAGACGTTGTGGCAATGTCGACGGCAGTAGGTTTATCACACAATTTATTTGATGCTGTTCTTTGTTTAGGAATTTGCGACAAGATCGTTCCAGGTTTATTAATTGGTTCCTTACGATTTGGTCATTTACCTACTATTTTTGTTCCGGGCGGACCTATGCATTCTGGTATTTCTAACGATGAGAAATCACAGATTCGTCAAGCTTTTGCAGAAGGAAAAATAGGAAGAGATGAATTACTAAAAGGAGAATCAGATTCATATCATTCGCCTGGCACCTGTACTTTTTACGGTACTGCAAACTCCAACCAAATGCTCATGGAAATAATGGGCTTACAGCTGCCAGGTTCGAGTTTTGTTAACCCAAATACAGAATTAAGATCACTCCTTACCGAAGAGGCTGTAAAAGTAGCAGCTACCAATTCGAAACTAGGATTAGATAGATCCTTAATGCATATTATCACAGAAGAATCGATTGTTAACGGCATTATTGGATTGCTTGCTACCGGCGGTTCAACCAACCAT
>JAPLEV010000036.1 GCA_026391005.1 Flavobacteriia bacterium
GATTCAGCCGATAAAGCAGCACGTTTTATTATGATTTGTAATCAAAAACAGATTCCATTGGTCTTTATGCAAGACGTTACTGGCTTCATGGTCGGATCAAAAAGTGAACAAGGGGGAATCATAAAAGATGGAGCAAAATTAGTGAATGCGGTTGCGAATAGCGTGGTTCCAAAATTCACCATCATAATGGGAAATTCTTACGGAGCAGGCAACTACGCCATGTGCGGAAAGGCTTATGATCCTCGTTTAATAGTTGCTTGGCCAACGGCTGAAATTGCGGTAATGAGTGGTGCTGCTGCTGCAAAAACCTTACTTCAAATTGAAATTGCGACCTTGAAATCAAAAGGAGAAACTATAACTCCTGATCGTGAAAAAGAGCTTTACAACACCATAAAAAGTAGGTATGACGAGCAAACTTCGCCATATTATGCTGCCAGTAGAATTTGGGTAGATGCGATAATCGATCCAAAGGAAACGAGAAAGGTAATTTCAATGGGAATCGAAATGGCAGATCAATCAAAAATCGAAAAGCGTTTTAATGTTGGCGCCATTCAAACCTAATTACTCCCAATCACCGCTGGAACTTTTCTTTCCATTAAAATAATGGGTGTAGCCAAATCCAACCGTTAAAAAAGAAGATAATTTATTTAATTCTGCTGCATCATATCCCAAGTTAGAATCAACGCCAATTAACCAAGGTCGATAACTAAAGCCGTAAAAGGCATAACCAACGGTAAATCGAAATGAACTCGCAACGTCAGATGCCAATACCAATCCAATGATCGGTTCTAGATAAGGGGCATTCATTCGCTTAAAAAATATACCATCTTCTTTCAAGGCATCTGTTGAAATAATCGTTTGACCATAACCGAATTTTATGCCTATGTCTGTGCCAAACCGCTCTGTCCAAAACTTCTCGTGACCAAATTTAGCAAAACCAGCAATGGTATGCATACCACCATAAACTTTTGAAGGAACCCTAAATTCATTTACCGCAAAGTAGGTATAATGAAGACCAAGCCCGAATGACAAATGATTTTTTAGGGTATATTGATATAAAGGCGAGACCGCTACCAAACCTTGCATAATCGACATAAAGGGCTTATTAACGAACGAATTGGGCAGGCCTAACTCAATGGTAAAAGAATCATCTGGATCAATTGCTTGAGATAACAAGGAGGAAATACCAATTGCACTAGTAAAGAAAAATAGAATTATTTGTTTTCTCATCTCAAACAAAGGTAAAAAATATTTCTTCGTTCGGATTATTCTTTTTTGTAGTTTCTAAAATGAGTTTCATTTTGACATTCAGAAAAAAATTTCAATTGATTAACCTCACTATTTATTAGTGCTTCTTTTTTATTACGACTCCACCTTTGAACTTGCTTTTCACGATAAAAAGCCCAATCTATTCTAGAAAACGACTCAAAATAAACCAATTCTATTGGTAAATATTTTTTAGTAAAATTAGCTCCATGTCCACTTTGGTGTTGTTTTAACCTTCTCTTTAAATTCTTCGTGCTTCCTGTATAATATAGATCATTGGAACATTTTAAGATGTACATAGTTGGTTCTGCCATAACTAAATATACGAAGAAATAATTGAATCGTGAATCTGTACTTGCTCATCTCGACTACGCTCGATTAGCTCAATCCACTTTCAACAGATAATCGAGCGAAGTCGAGAGGATCTGCATAGTGTCTTTCGTCCGCCGCGGCGGACTCAATCCACCCTCAACAGATAATCGAGCGAAGTCGAGAGGATCTGCATAGTGTCTTTCGACTACGCTCAATCCACTTTATTTCTCCCCTTTTTGCGGTAATTACTCCTTACAAAAAGAACTATTTTCTGAAAGAAAGAGGCGCTTTCATTTTCTAGTTTAAGTAAAACAACCGGTAATATGAACGCTACGAATATCACTATCCATTTCAGCAATACGAGCATTCCATTTTCAAAGGGCGAAAAGTGATGGCCCTTAAGAAAATAAAGAGAAACTAATTCCAAAACCACTAGATTCAGAACAAACAATCCGATCAATTTAAATTGGCTCCATCGAAAAGGATGAAGTCCATAAACCCGATAGATATAATAAGAACGAGCGAAATTGTAGAAAACATAAATGAATCCGGTAGAGAATGCTGCGCCCGTTATTCCATAAATTGGAATCAAGTATAAGTTCATAACAAATATACCCGCACACAAGAAAATAGTAAAAGCTAAATCAAACTTATATTTCCGTGAAGTTGCGAATATTGTCCCATTCAATCCACAATACATATCAACCATTCTACCAACCATTAAAAACAATAAGGCATAAATTCCATCGCTGTATTCTGCTCGTAAAAACGAAAACAATTCCGTTCTTGTGGTCCAAACTGCCAAAAAAGACAAAAGACCAATGAGTAATCCAACCGAACTAGATTTTTCGTAAAGCGATTGCATGTCCACCATATTTTTTTCTTTCCAAAAGCGAGCTATTATCGGGGAGCTCACCCGTATCATGGAGCGATAAGGCACTTGAATCGCCGAGGTAATATAAACCATTGTTGTATAAACCCCTGTTTGCTTTAGCCCCAAAATTGAAGCAATCATCATAGCATCCATTGAAATAACAAACAAAGCCGCCAAGGTATTTAGGTAACTAAAAGAACTAAATGACAATAAGATTTTCCTAAATCGTTTCGGAACGGTAATCGATTTTAGCGAGAAATGTAATTCGCCAATTTTCACCAAGTAAAAACACAAGAAAATTGCTGGAATAAAATAAGCGCTAAGGTAGAGGACAAAAAATTGATTGAAATCAAAGCATCCCATTCCAAATAATAGCAACAATATAGTTACCACCAAGCGAACAACGATATCTTGAAGAAAAACAGGTAGGATATTTTTGTGTAATCCACGCATATGATTTTCAAAAAGCATAAAGAAAACGGTTCCTATCCCCAGTGGAATGACCCAAAAATAATAGGCAACAAAGAGCGGGGATTTTAAAGAAAAATAAGTCGCTATTTTTGACTGAAAGGCGAAGAAAATTAAAGTGAAAAGAACTATTCCGAAACAAACTACCAAGGAATTAAGCAATAAAAAACCATAATTTTTCCGACTATCATTTCTGAAAAAGGGAAAGAATCTCCAGGTAGCATAGACAGTTCCAAGATTAGCCAATTGCGCAAATAATAAGCCAACGGTTACAATCAGATTTACTAAACCAACTTCTTCAGCGTTTAGAAAAATTAAAAATAGGAAAGCTTTATTGAGGTATCCTAATACCAAACCTAGATAGGAAATCACTGTAGTCCGTAATGCATCTTTTTGGATGATTCCCATAGTCAATCAATAACTTTAAGCGGTTAATTTATTGATTTACTTTGACAAATGCATATTTCGCTCGGAATAGATTTTGGTAAAAAATGGATCTTTAAGATTTTTTATAAAGCGTATGGCTTCGCCGGTAGATTTCATTTCTGGTCCGAGTTCCTTTTTAACATCCGGAAACTTCTCGTAAGAAAACACAGGAATTTTAATGGCATATCCTTCTTTTCTTGGCTTAAAGTCGAAATCTGTTACCTTCTTCTCCCCTAACATGACTTTAGTGGCATAATTCACATACGGCTCATCGTAGGCCTTGGCAATAAAAGGAACGGTACGCGATGCACGAGGATTCGCTTCAATCACATATACTTTATCATCCTTTATAGCAAACTGAATATTTATTAATCCAACGGTTTTAAGCGCAAGGGCAATACGTTTTGTTATGTCTTCAATTTGTGTCATCACGAAATCGCCTAAATTATAAGGAGGTAGTACCGCATACGAATCACCAGAATGAATACCTGCCGGTTCGATGTGCTGCATTATTCCTATGATGTACACATTTTCCCCATCACAAATAGCATCCGCTTCTGCCTCGCCCGCTCCGACCAAAAAATGATCCAATAAAATTTGATTGTTGCCCATTTCATTGATAATATCAACAACATGGTGCTCTAACTCATCTTTATTGATAACGATTTTCATTTTTTGGCCCCCCAAAACATAACTCGGTCGAACCAATAATGGAAAACCAAGATCATCGGCTAATACCAAGGCTTTTTCAGCATTTTCAACAATACCATACTTGGGAAAAGGAATGTTATTTTCTTCCAACACCTTTGAAAAACGACCTCTATCTTCTGCTAAATCTAGCGCTTCGAAACTTGTTCCAAGTATTTTTATTCCATAACGGCTCAACTTTTCAGCCAATTTCAAGGCTGTCTGACCCCCCAATTGAACAATTACGCCTTCTGGTTTCTCATGTTGGATAATATCATAAATATGCTCCCAAAAAACAGGCTCAAAATACAATTTATCTGCGGTATCAAAATCCGTAGAAACTGTTTCAGGATTACAATTAATCATTATTGTTTCATAGCCACATTCTTTGGCAGCGAGAACGCCATGAACGCAGGAATAATCGAATTCGATTCCCTGCCCTATTCTATTTGGGCCTGAACCAAGTACAATCACTTTCTTTTTATCACTGACCACACTTTCATTCTCATATTCAAAAGTAGAATAATAGTAAGGTGTTAGCGCTTCAAATTCAGCTGCACAAGTATCAACCAACTTATACAACCGTTTGATGCCCATTTCTGTTCTTTTCTTATATACTTCAGATTCAAGACACTTCAATAAATGTGCAACCTGACGATCACAATATCCTTTTTGTTTTCCTTCGAAAAGCAATTCTTTTGGAATGCTGTCTACACTAAATTTTTCAACTTGCTTCTCAAATTTTATTAGATCCTCAATTTGCTTCAGAAACCAAATGTCGATTTTTGTCTTTTCGACAATCGTTTTAAACGGAATACCCAACTTTATGGCATCATAAATATGAAACAACCGATTCCATGATGCATGCTCTAAACTGTGTAAAATTTCATTTTGGTTGGTCAATTCCTTCCCATCGGCACCGAGTCCATTTCTATTAATCTCAAGCGATTGACAGGCTTTTTGCAACGCTTCTTGAAAAGAACGCCCAATCGCCATAACCTCACCCACGGATTTCATTTGTAACCCTAACTCGCGATTGGTACCAGGAAATTTATTGAAATTCCAACGGGGAATTTTAACAATCACATAATCCAAGGTTGGTTCAAACAAGGCAGAAGTTGTCTTTGTTATCTGATTCTTTAATTCATCCAAATGATAACCAATAGCTAATTTTGCAGCAATTTTAGCAATTGGATACCCAGTTGCTTTAGAGGCTAAAGCTGAAGACCTAGAAACGCGCGGATTTATTTCAATGGCAATGATATCTTCTGCATTATCGGGAGAAACAGCAAATTGAACGTTACATCCCCCAGCAAAATTCCCAATAGAACGCATCATTAAGATGGCCATATCCCTCATTTTCTGATAAGTCGTGTCAGAGAGCGTCATGGCCGGAGCAACCGTAATTGAATCACCCGTATGAATACCCATCGGGTCAAAATTTTCAATCGAGCAAATGATAACGACATTGTCATTTTTATCACGCAACAATTCCAATTCAAATTCCTTCCAACCCAAGAGCGCCTTATCAATCATCACTTCATGAATCGGAGACAATTGCAAACCGCGCTCTAATTGATTGTCAAATTCCTTTGGACTGTATAAAATAGAGGCACCCGAACCTCCTAGCGTATAGGAAGGACGAATACATAAAGGGAAACCAAATTCTTGCGCAATTTCTTTCCCTTCCAAGAAAGATTTAGCCGTTTTCTGTGGAGCCATTGGAACACCAATGGAAAGCATCAAATTTCGGAAAGCCTCTCTATTTTCGGTAATTTCGATGGCATTTATATCCACACCAATAATTTTTACACCGTATTCCTCCCAAATCCCCATTTCATCGCATTGGATGCAAAGATTAAGTGCCGTTTGTCCACCCATAGTCGGTAAAACAGCATCAATTTTATGTTTCTGAAGTATTGAAATAATACTATCAGACTCTAAAGGCAACAAATAAATATTATCAGCGACCACCTTATCCGTCATGATGGTAGCCGGATTTGAGTTGATCAAGGTTACTTCAATACCTTCATCTCGCAAGGATCTGGCGGCTTGAGAACCGGCATAATCAAATTCACATGCTTGTCCAATAACAATCGGTCCGCTTCCAATAATAAGCACCGATTGAATAGAAATATCTCTTGGCATAGGGTTTTCAATTTACAATTCTTTACGCGAAAAGGCTCGCAGTAAACTGAGAACAAATTTAATTCAAAATCCAATCGAAAAGATAGGTAAGTCAAAGTGTTTTGAACAAATTGAAAAAAAATGTTAATTAGTAGCTTTCGATTAGCTCATTTAGAGGCAAAAGCTAATCGATTGAAGCGATTTCCGATAAGAAAATCAAATTATCAAAGGAATGAATCAGGATTATAGGCTGACTAGCTTATTATACGTTGCAACTCATATCTTGACCACAGCACAAAGGCGATTTTATTTTTCCTTCGCATGAAGGACATTTAGAAATCTGAACAACCGTACCATTATCCAAAGTCAAGTGATCATTTTGTAAAGGTAAATCACACTTTCCGCAACTTGCTTTAACTGACATTCCGCATTTATTACATTCGTAGGTATTCATAGTTTCTAAGTTAAATTGAAAATCGAAAGTAGTAAAAAAATATATGGAGAGAATCTATTTCAAAATATTTTAATGTTTAAAAACAAAGAATTCATTCGAAATAAGAGGTGTTTAGTGACAATTAGCATCCGCTGCGAGGAGGAAAATATGTGTTCATTCGCTCCAATCCTAAGTCAAACCTATACGTCGGTGCGTTCCGGTGATTTCTATATAAGTGCCTCTCGACTGCGCTCGATTCACTTAAAGGGCATCGAGCGGAGTCGAGAGGCACGGTGCCCAACTCTTAGTTCAATACAATCATTCTCTTATGTAAGCTTTCATTAAGAAAATTAGTCTTTTGCCCTTGTCGCCTATTATTCTGAATTATAGTTCAGGGCTAAATAATTAACTACCCTAGTACATTAAATTTCTAAAGAAATTAATTAAACAAAATAAATTACTTTTGTAGTATGCGAAAAATACTATCCATTAGCTTCATAACACTTCTTGGTTCCATGGCGTTTAGTCAAGGAACTTATCAATTGGCGGTTTTAAAATACAATGGCGGTGGCGATTATTATGCGAATCCAACCGCATTACCTAATCTAATTTCATTTTGCAATCAAAATCTAGGAACTTCCATTAGTAAAGAAACGCCCTATGTAGAAGTAGGCAGTAAAGACATTTTTCTTTACCCATTTATTCACATGACTGGTCACGGAAATGTTGTTTTTTCAAGAGGGGAAGCCTTAAACCTTAGGCAATATTTATTAGGTGGCGGATTTTTACACATTGACGATAACTATGGAATGGATGAATTCATCCGAATTGAATTAAAAAAAGTTTTTCCAGAAATCGATTTAGTAGAATTGCCCTTTAATCATCCCATTTTTAACCAGAAGTACACCTTTAACGGACTTCCTAAAATACATGAACACGATGGAAAACGTGCTCAGGCCTTTGGTTTAATTCAAGATGGCCGACTAATGTGTATGTATACTTTCGAGACCGACTTAAGCGATGGTTGGGAAGATCCACAAGTACACAATGACTCAGCTGAAAAACATCTTCAAGCATTACAAATGGGCGCGAATATTATTATGTACGCTTATACCAATTAAGAAAAAAGCAATAATTAATGCTTATGTCCGTCGCCTTCTGTGTGAATGTGCTCTTTTGTATCAGGGACTGAATTCGGAGGATCTACTTGCAATATTTCTATTTCAAAAACCAAATCTGAATACGGAGGAATCGCTCCTGAGCGTCCTTCTTTACCATAAGCTTGAAAATAAGGAATAATCAAGGTTGCCTTCCCTCCTTTTCCTAACATACCAATTCCTTCTTCGAAGCCTGGAATCATCTTTTGAACTAAGTAATTGAATTCCAATGGTGAATTTCGATCGTAGGAAGAATCAAACTTTTTACCGTCCGATCGAATAGTACCTTTGTAGTGGAGTCCCATTTTTGAACCCAGAACAGGTTTGTCTCCTTCGCCCATATTTTCAATATTATATACTAAACCGGTTGCACTAAGTTTGGCATTTGGGTATTTAAGTAAAACTTGTTCATACATATACTTTTTATAGCCATCATTTCCCATGGCTTCAATCTTCTCATACTCAATGGCAGCAATTGCATCCAAGCGATTTTTCTCAGCATTTATGACTTCATCAGCTGCTTTCGCGGCAGCAAATTTTACCCCAAACACCTTAGTCGCATTAAATTTCTTTGCCGCTTTACCAATTCGAAGAATTTGAAGACTAAGAATCGTATCGTTTTGCGCAATTAAATCAACCACATCTTGACCTTGAACCACGTGACCAAAAACAGTATGTTTTCCGTTCAACCAAGGCGTTTCTTTGTGAGTTATAAAAAACTGACTTCCATTGGTATTAGGACCAGAATTCGCCATTGACAATATTCCTGGACCTGAGTGTACTAAATCAGCCACTATTTCGTCGGAAAACTTATAACCTGGATCGCCACTTCCTGTTCCAAGTGGATCGCCACCTTGAATCATGAAATCTTTAATGACACGATGAAATTTTAATCCATTGTAAAATGGTTTATCAAATTTTTTATCCGCGTGCTCAAACTTGCCTTCCGCTAAGCCAACAAAATTGGCAACTGTCATAGGAGTTTTTTTAAACTCTAGCGCGCAAATAATAACACCTTTAGATGTATTGAATTGAGCATACATGCCCTTTTCCAGCTTTTGCGCTGAGGCAAATTGAGCTGAAAGAAAAAGGATACAGAAGAAGATTGTATTTTTCATTATTAATTTTTTGGAGTGTCTTCGAAACTTAATAATTCAACTTCAAAAATAAGCGTTGAATACGGAGCAATATCTGGCGATGGTGATTGCGCTCCATACGCTAAGTTTTGAGGAATAAAGAACTTAAACTTAGAACCAACAGACATCAGTTGTAAACCTTCTGTCCAACCTGGTATAACTTGATTCAAAGGAAACTCGATAGGCTCACCTCGATCAACAGAACTATCAAATACTTTTCCTTCAATGGTTGTTCCGTGATAATGAACCTTCACTTTAGACGTAGCACTTGGCTTAGGCCCATCAGTTTCTCCTAAAATGGTGTATTGTAAACCCGAAGCAGTTGTCGTAACGCCTATGTTACGCATATTTTGTGAGAGAAAATATTCTCCCTCTATTTTGTACTTTTCATTTAATTTTTCTTCTTCGGCCTGTTTGGCTGCATTTTTTCCTTGGAAATAGTCATTTAAATACATGCCCCCATTATCATTACAAGCTAATGCTTTTTTCTCCCAAGCATCTTTAATTCCTTGAATAATTAAATCGATATTTCCCTCGCTCATTTCTGTCTTTAGATTTCCAGCTATACTTGCACCTACAAGGTAAGAAACCGAATCAATTCTATTTTTAATAACTGGCGCTTTTTCAACAGTTACTGGTTTTTTCTGAGCAAACATCGTTCCTGTTAAGCTCAATAAACTAATAATAATACATGTTTTTTTCATAATAGATAGTTTTTAATTTCTTTTATCAACGCCCCAAAACATCTTGTTTCTGATCGTATCTAAAAAATTATTATTTTCAAATTTAATGACTTTTATCATAAATTCTGCTTTTTTTATGATGATTTCTTCTCCTTGCTTAATTGTTTTTGAATTTCCATCCAAACTAATTAAATATGTGCGATCCCTACCATCGATACTTAATTTAATGGGCAAATGATCTGGAACGACAACCGGGCGAACATTCAAATTGTGTGCCGCAATTGGCGTTAAGATATGAACTTGACAACCAGGGGTAATAATTGGTCCTCCACAACTTAAATTATAGGCTGTGGAACCTGTTGGTGTTGAAACAATTAAGCCATCCGCCCAATAACTATTCAAGTATTTATCATCCAAACTCGCATGCACTGTAATCATTGATGAAGTATCCCGTTTTTGAATCGTTAGTTCATTTAAGGCAAAGTTATCAACACCAAAAATAGCTTCTGGCGTGTTCACCCTAAGTAATGAACGAAGTTGAAAATCATATTTTTTTAAATCAATAGCAGCTAATGTAACTTCAATATCATCCTTAGAGATATTAGCCAAAAACCCTAATCTTCCGGTATTGAATCCAAGAATTGGCACCCCCGAGTCGCGAATAAACTGCACAGATTTTAGAAATGTACCATCACCACCAAGACTAATAAACAAATCGATACCGGTTCGCATGTCATTAAAGGAGTTAAAAGTATCGTACGATTCACGAATACCACACTTCGCAATTAAGCTGGTATTTAGTTCAGATTCTAAAACAACTTTCCAGCCTAGTTCATCAGCAACTGACAATACTTTAAGAAAATATTCCGAAATATTCTTGTTTATTTTTTTACCAAAGATCGCTACCCTCATGTTCAATACTTCATAAAATTCATTAATGCATCATACTTCCAGCGCAAATCATCGTCACTAGCGACTGCTTGGAAAGACGCTTTTATTTTATAATCATAGCGTTCAAAAGTGAGGATAATTCTTGATAAATTCAACTCATTTATTTTCAATGTAACTTCCAATACTGAAGATGAAACATCAGAGAGAATATAAGAACTTAAAATTTTGGCATTATTACTTTCAATAATTTGAGCGATTTGAGCCATCGAATAATCAATGGAATTAATCTCAAGAACTAAAATGCTACCCGGTTCTTTAATGCTTCCAATATTTGCGAGGGTGGTCATTAAATGATATATACTCGTACATCCAAGGTATTGTTCGTTTTCATCCAAGACAGGAATAATACTCAATTTATGCTCAGACATCATTGCTAGAACATCGTAGATATGGGCATTTTTATTCACATATGGCCTTGGCAAATGATCAAAAAGCTCATCTAAAACATCAGAGAGTACCAATCGATCTAAAATAGCTGACTCAGACACCACACCAACAAAAGCGCCATTTTTTAAAACCGCAAGATGAACCACTTTAAATTCGTCCATCCAATTAATTGCTTTTTCGCCCGAATCCGTATGAATTAAGGGAGGAATTTCATCAGTAATGAGTTCAATTGCTCGCATCAGCGCGAAAGTAGTTAAATACTATGAGAATTTGTAATTTTGCACTTGTAAATTTAGACCATGACAAAGTTGAGTGTGAATGTAAATAAGATCGCCACCCTCCGTAATGCTAGAGGTGGGAATATCCCAGATCTTGTTCAATTTGCTATAGATTGTGAACGTTTTGGGGCCGATGGGATTACTGTTCACCCTCGCCCAGACGAGCGACACATCACGAGAGAAGATACTTTCAAGCTCAGTCAAGCTATTTCAACAGAATTAAATATAGAAGGTTATCCTGATGAGCGATTTATGTCGATAGTAGCAGAATGCAAACCCAAGCAAGCTACACTTGTTCCCGATCCTCCTGGTGTACTAACCTCCTGCGCCGGATGGGAAATAAAAGAAAATCTCATTTTGCTAAAAAATGTAATCTCCGAACTTAAAAGTTTAAACACCCGTGTTGCATTATTTATTGGAACTAACCTTGAAAATATAGCATTAGCGAGTTCCTTGGGCATTGACCGAATTGAATTGTATACAGGTCCATATGCTAAGGAATACAAAAATGATCCAAGTTCAGCGATAAAGCATTATAAAGTCGCGGCTCAATATGCCCTTTCGTTAGGATTAGAAATAAATGCTGGTCATGATTTAAATTTAGACAATCTTGGCTATTTCAAATTAAATATTCCTGAGTTAGTAGAGGTATCTATTGGTCATGCCTTGCTATCTGATGCACTTTACATGGGTATTGAAAGCACCATTTCAGAATATAAGTCTTGTCTTAAAGACTAGACCTTATGCGTAAGTTCCACAGAACGTTTAGGGTAAGGAATAAGAATTTTATGTTGTTGAAATAAACGATTTATTTCGAAGCGCAGATCTGATTTATAATTATTTATATCCCAACTTTGATCAGCCCAAAAAATTAATTCCACCGCCAATCCGTTATCTGAAAAATTTGCCATTCGGACAAAAATTGGCTGATTCTTTTTAACTTTTGGATGACTCATTGCTGTATCAATAAGTAATTTTGATACCAACTCTATGTCAGAGCCATAATCTACTACTATTTCAATTGTAAAGCGCGATAATGCAGAACCGTGGGACCAATTCTCAACTTGGTGCTGCGTTAATCGTGTATTTGGGATAATCAAAACATTTCCTTCTCTGGTTTCAATTTGAGTAGTTCTGGGATTAATTTTCAGAATCTTGGCAACAACAGACGATTGATTAGAACTGCCAGATATTTCAACAATATCACCAATTTTTATATTTCCTTCCAACAATAAAACTACACCAGCAATTAAATCTTTAAAAACATCTTGAAGACCAAGACCAAATCCGACTAATAATCCTACAGAACCTGTTAAAATTAAACTTAAGTCAATTGCAAGAATTTTACATGTCAGTAAAAACGAAAGAAGATAAATAATATATTTAGAAATTTGAATGTAGACATATTCCGTCCCGTCGTCATTTATTTTAGTTGACTTAAACTTTTGAATTAAATAGAGCTTTGTAACATTGACAAGCATTCTTGTGCCAATGAAAACGATGATAATAACTAAGATATGATAAAAAGTGAGATTAAATGTTTTTAAATCAATCAACTTATAATTTATAAATTCTAAAAATGTAATTGATTCATTATTAAATCTGAAGCTTAATACACCGAAATAAATTGCAAAAAGATAAACGCTTTGGCTTAACAATTTTAACCAAGTGGATCGTCTCCCCTCGATACTAATATTGGCACTTTTGAGGTAATTTTTCAAAAATCGTAGAATGAGTCTGCGTAAGACAAACGCTACAAAAAATATGATAGCTAAAAAAACGATGTTCCAAAAACAAATCTTGAAAGGACCTAATTGAAAAATAGTACTACTTAACATATTTATCTTAATATAATCCGGCCAAGTTGACCCGTTAGTTCTTTTTTAACACGCTCGTAAGCCATTTGCTCCGCTAAGATAAGCAATATATCCTCATGTGAAACAGTAGAATTCTTCAATTTATCCTGGAGTAATAAGATATGCTCATTGACTTTGTGGTATTTAAAATTCGCCAATAAATTGGAAACTGTTTGAAGTAAATCCAAATCTTCTGTTTTAGTTTGAATATTAAATTTTAAAATCCAATTTGGACTTAATTCAGATTCGAAAGAATCCAAACTACTAATAAAATTAACTAGCAATTGATCTTCTAAATTTTGAAAAAACCTTATTGAATAGATGATTCCATCATTTATTCCTTTGACAAAATGCTCGTGAATTTGATGGCACAATGGTTCTCGAAAACTAAGCTCATCGTTACCTAATTCTAGACATATCATCTCAGCAACAGTAATTTTTTTTGACTCAATTTCATCCGTTTTAGGTGTATTGATTTCCCTTGTCCCAAACTGTAACATTATTCTAATTAACTCCAACTCGTAAAAAAAATTTTCCTTAACAACATGGACTGGTTTGGCAACAGGGCCATCATTAATTTTTAATTCGCGGTAGCTTGGTTCATTTAGTTCTTTGGCTAATGTGTTCTTTCTCAGTCGTATTAATTCGTTACTAACTAAATTTTCATCAATATCAAAATGCGTTGATAATTCTTTGGCATAAATATTTCGGATAATGTTATCCGGTATTAAAGAAACAGAATGAATAATTTCTTTAATCATATTGGCTTTATGCAATGGGTCATTGATTCCTTCAGCTAACAGGACAGATGCTTTAAAGGAGATAAAATCCTTTTTATTTTCTGCTAAAAAATGCACTGTTTCATCCGTACTATGCCCCTTCGCATATGAATCTGGATCTTCACCATCAGGAAAAAGCACCACCTTCACATTCATCCCTTCCTCCAAAATTAAATCGATACCACGAAATGAAGCTTTAATTCCTGCGGCATCTCCATCAAAAAGAATCGTTATATTTTTAGTATACCTACTAATTAATTTAATTTGTTCTTTGGTAAGTGAAGTTCCAGATGATGAAACAACGTTTTGAATACCCGCTTGATGCATACTAATTACATCAGTATAACCTTCACACAACAAACATTCATCATACTTTGTAATATCGCCCTTTGCAAAGAAAAGTCCATACAAAATTTGACTTTTATTGTAAACGATGCTATCAGGAGAATTAAAGTACTTCGCAATCTTTTTGTCATTTTGTAAGGTACGTGCACCGAAACCTAAGACCCTTCCCGAGATACTTTGAATGGGGAAAATAACTCGTCCACGAAAAAAATCAAAGGTTTTTTCTTCTTTTGATTTTGTTAGACCTACAGATTCCAGGTATTCTAATTTGTATCCCTTTCCTAAAGCCGTTTTTGTAAAATCATCGGCCTTATTGAAACAATAACCTAACTGAAATTTCTCAATGATATCCCTTCTAAATCCGCGTTCTTCAAAATAAGACAAGCCAATTGCCTGTCCTTCTTCCGAATGAAGTAAATTTTTTGCAAAATATTCACGTGCAAATTCATTAATAATGAACAAGCTATCTCTCTCGGTATTTTGCGCTAATTCCTCAGCAGTTGGGGCAACATCATTTGGAATTTCGATGCCATATTTTTCAGCAAGCCATCTCAATGCTTCAGGATAAGAATAATGTTCTTTTTCCATAAGAAAAGAAACCACTGTACCCCCTTTTCCTGTAGAAAAGCATTTAAATATCTGTTTAGCTGGAGAGACCACAAACGAAGCCGTTTTTTCATCCGTAAAAGGACTCAATCCTTTTAAATTTGAGCCTGCGCGTTTTAATTGCACAAATTCCCCAATCACCTCTTCAATGCGAGATGTTTGCATGATTTCCTCAATAATAAAAGGTGGAATTTTACTCATTTTTCAAGGTATCCATAATCTTTTTCACTTGTAATTTTTCCGCTTTCATCGTAGGTAGTCCAAAGCCCTACAATCTTATCATTATGATATTCACCACGATAATGCATTCTGCCACTTGGGTATTTAACCATCGTAAAGCCATCCTTTAATCCATGCGTATAAAAAGTAATGGAAAGTTCAGCCCCACCTTCAGAAAAGAAAACCCATTTGCCTTGTCGAAGATATTTCTCGTCTTTTGCCCCCTCAAATTTCTTATTTTTCTTGCCAGGATACCATTCTGTATAAATTCCATTTTTAAATTCAACTAAATTTTCTTTTTTTGTTGATGCATCAGCGGGGTTCTTTTCATTACTTTGGCAAGCAAACAATAAACAAGAAAAGATAGTCAAGGTGTAAATAATTTTCATTTTTCTCTATACATTGTATAATTCACCAAACCAATCAGCGAGTTTTTCGCCTCAGAATCAGGAATTTCGGTTAATAAGTCCAGTGCTTTATTTCCATAATAAAACATTTTATCGCACGCATAGTCAATTCCACCCGATCGAATAATTATTTCAATCGCACGATTAATCGCTTCAGATTCATCATTTTTATTTTTAACAATATCCATTAATACTTTTCGATCAGCCTTAGAAGCATTATTTATTGCATAAATAAACGGAAGCGTCATCTTTTGTTCTCGGATATCTATACCTGTTGGCTTACCAATTTTATCAGAAGAACCATAATCAAAAATATCATCTTTAATTTGAAATGTTATTCCAACGAGTTCACCAAAACTGAACATTGTTTCAGCCCAAGTATTCTCGCCAACACTAATTGCACCTGCTTCACAACACGTAGCAATAAGCGATGCTGTTTTTTTCTTTATTATTTCAAAATAAATATCCTCCGTAATGTCTAAGCGCCTCGTTTTTTCAATCTGAAGCAATTCACCTTCCGACATTTCTCGAACAGATCTAGCTACAATTTTAAGTAGTTCCGTATTTTCTTTTTCGAGCGATAATAATAATATTCTGGAAAGCATATAATCGCCTACCAAAACGGCAATTTTATTTTTCCATAAGGCATTCACAGAAAAATACCCTCTTCTTTCATTTGCATCATCGACCACATCATCGTGCACTAAGGTGGCAGTATGCAATAACTCAACTAAAGAAGCAGCATCGTAGGTCTTTTCACCTATTTCTCCCAGCATCTTTGCTGTTAGAAAAACAAACATTGGTCGCATCTGCTTCCCTTTGCGTTTCACAATATATTGTGTCACTTTGTCAAGCAATGGCACTTTGGATCGCATTGTTTCCTTAAAATGTTCATCGAATTGAACCATTTCATTGAAAATTGGCGCCATTATTTGTTCTACAGATAGCATTTAACAAAAATAGTATTTAGAATTGAGCATAGTAAACTCTTTAAAACATCTTTTCTCTTTTCAGTAAATAATTCACTAAAACTGGATTATATCCCTCATTTATATCTGCCTCCACAAAATCAATTCTACAATCGGTGCATCTCAGTTTTATTTCATTCATGTATTTCCGAATTCCTTGGACATATTTTTCTTTTATTTCAGCAGGTTGAACTCTCATTTTTTCACCTGTTTCCATGTCTATTAATTGATATGGTCTGTTGTCCAATTCAAAATCTAATTCCATTTTCGAGTCAGTAACATGAAAAACAACCACCTCATGTTTGTTATGCTTTAAATGATTCAAGGCTTGAAACATTTCCTCTATTCGATCTGAATCACCTAACAAGTCCGTAAAGAGAATAATCAAACTTCGTTTATGACTCAATTCAGCAATATCATGCAAGGTTTGAATTGTATCAGTGCTTCTTTTTTCCTTTTCATCATAATTTAGATACCATTTCTCCATTTCGGAATACAAAAACCGATGGTGGGCAGTACTCGATTTTGCAGGGGAATTAACGTGTATTTTGTCCGAAAAAATGGTAAGACCTACGGCATCTCGTTGCTTTCTGAGCAGTTCAATCAAGCTAGCTGCTGCATATACTGAAAAGATGAGTTTAGTCAATTTAGCATCCTTAGGAAAGAACATGGAGCTGGAACAATCAATTAGAAGTTGGCAACGTAGGTTGGTCTCTTCTTCATATTTTTTTGTAAACAACTTATCTGTCCTTCCATAAAGCTTCCAATCGATGTGGCGAGTAGATTCACCCGGATTATAAATGCGATGTTCCGCAAATTCAACTGAAAAACCATGAAAGGGACTTTTATGAAGACCTGTAATAAAACCTTCCACCACTTGTTTTGCCAACAATTCTAAATTGCCAAAATCAGCTAAAAGTGCTTTATCAATCGATTTATCAATCATTGTTTATGTCTAATTTATGAATTTTCAAAGATAGTCAAGAAATGCAATAAGTAGTAAATATAAAGTATCTTAACATATTATTGAGTTGATAATAAAATGAAGCAACTTAAGCCTTTATTTCACGTCTGAAGTTTATAATTTTAAATAAAATCATGAAAAAAAATCTACTTTTCACCCTAATATGCGGTTTTTGCCTATTATCTACCTCGTTTTATCAGGCACAAGTTGCAGGATATGCATTAACAGGTTTAAATCAAACTAACACTAGTAGCACACTAAGTTGTGATTCAACCATCACGATGAGTTTTTCTGCTCAAACAACTGCCTCTTTTGCGGGGACCGTTCCAACAGATATTCAAAACGTAATAATCGGTAATAATTTTGCACCTTTTCAGTTTCAAGTTTCAATTAATTGGGGGGATGGCGCAACAACCACTCATGGTGCTGGAACATCAACTTCAGGAACCCTAATTAATTTCAATCCGCCAATAAGTCATTCTTATCTTTCCTCGGGAACATTTCCAATTTCTATAACAGTTTATAATCCTGCCAACCAAACCTTTGCAATTGACACAATCAATTATACAATTGGATGTCAGGGAAATAATTACATGTGTATGGGTGGACAGGTATTTTGTGATACCGATGGAAATGGCAGTTTTAATGCTGGAGATATTCCCATAATAAATGCTCCAGTAAACCTCGTATCCAATGGGATTACTTACACTGGTTATACAAACAACACAGGTTTTTACACAATTTCTTACTCAGGTACTGCAGGACAACCTTCAATTGTATCTGTAAATGCTAATTGGCTTTCTGCTAGCGGATATACCTTAAATCCAAACCTTCAAACAATCATCAATGTTGGTTGCAACTTAGGAATTCCTCCTGCAGTCAGCAATTTTGCTATTAATTGTGGAAACAACCCTGGAAATACCAATTGCTACGCAGGATTTGTGTTCTGTGATGCAAATGGAAATGGTACCATGGATCCTAACGAATCTCCGATCTCAGGAGCACCTGTGTTACTATATTCACAAAATGCGATCGGTGGTGGCCCCTTGAACGTAACAGTTTACACTGATACCAACGGGTTCTTCATTTATTGCGGACCAATTTCAAACACGAATTATATATTTGGAGTAATTAACCAACAATGGTTAACGTATAACGGCTATACAATGCCAAATAATATTATCACCCTTGTTGGTATTAATTCGCCAACACCAAATCCTGGGTATTTTGCAATAAATTGCGGTGGTGGCGCCAATTTATGTGCTGATTTATGGAGTACTGTTACACCATGGATTGGATACTATCAAAACACGACTGCCTATTTCCATTTAAATTGGGGTTCTTACGGACCTGGACCAGTTGGACCCTATACATTAACATTAACTTATCCAGCTGGAGTTACTGTAAATTCAGGATCGATCGCTAATCCAGGATACGTAATTACTGGCAATACCATTACCTGGAATTTAAATTCTGCTTCGGCTTCTTTCTCTTCTACGGATTTAATAACGTTTAATGTTCCTGCAGGAATAGCAAATGGCACGCAACATTTCTTTACGTCCACAATTACTCCTGCTGGAAATATAGTTGATTGTTCTAATTTAAATAACAATGGATCACTTTTACAAATCGTTGGTAATAGCTATGATCCAAATGACAAAGTGGTTGGAAGACCTGATATCTACGAAACAATGGGCTTTCCCGTTACATCGGAACAAATCGAAGTTAATATAACTGATGTATTAACATACACCGTTCAATTTCAAAATACAGGAACTGCTCCTGCACAGAATATCTACATCCTAGATACATTGGATGCTAATTTGAATTGGTCTACATTCAGTTTAGTGGAGTCTTCTCATAACATGCAAGTGGTAGATATGGGGAACGGTGTACTGAAATTTGAATACCCTAATATCTGGTTAGCTGACTCAACGAGCAACGAACCTGCAAGTCACGGGCATTTAGTTTACCGAATCCAAGAAAACAATGGAAATCCAGTTGGAAGTACCATAGAAAATACGGCTTATATTTACTTTGATTGGAATGCTCCTATCGTTACGAACACTACTTATAATATTAACACGATGTTATCGGGAATTAATGAGTCAAGTATGAACCAATTCAAGTTATACCCGAATCCAAGTACTGATAACATTTCTATCACAGGAAATGTTACACACTTCGGATACAAGATAATGGATATGTCAGGACGGGAATTAGTTAGCGGTCAAGGAAACAATGGTTTGGCAAAAATAGCAATTGAATCATTAACAAACGGTCACTATTTAGTTCGGATCGTTTCTGAAAATTCGAATGAAACGCTTTCATTTATTAAGCAATAATAACAACCTCTCCAAGCAAAAAAAAAGAGCGACATTAGTCGCTTTTTTTTTTGTTTATTTTAGCTAAAATATTAACTGATTAAATCCCATGAAAATATCATTCGCAATTTTCGTAATCCTGAGTTTATTTACCTCTTGTAAGAAAAATAAGAGAAACTCCTTGACTGGAACTTGGGAATTAAAAGAAGTATTGATGGATCCAGGTAATGGAAGCGGAGTATTCTCTGCTGTAAGTAGCGATAAAAATTTAGTATTTCATACCAATGGGAATGTTAATTCGAATGGAATAATCTGCGATATGTCTATTGAATCTAATACAAGTACATCTGGTACTTATTCAGAAATTGATTCTACGATAATTTCTACCACTTGTCAAAATTTAGTAATCAAGTATGAAGTAAACGGTGACACATTAATTCTAATTTACCCTTGTTTCGAAGCGTGCAAAGCGAAATATATAAAAGTGCTTTGATAATCCCAACTAAAAAGGGAATGTTAGATTATATGTTTATGAGTATCACATAAACAGTAAATTTGGACAAAGAAAGCTCAATTGAATAACGGGATTAACAGCTACCAAAAAAAGTTAACTAAAAGATATTTTATTAACGAGTTATATGCAATGAATCGCATGATAATCAATAAATACAAACCCAAGTTTGACCAATTAACATGGTATGATAAAACACTGTTTGCATTTACTGCATCAGTAATATTGATTTCTTTATATGTCTACGCTTGCACCTGTTCCCTAGAAAACACAGAAACGAGTAATCAACTTGCGCTATTTTTCTTTGCAATCAAGTCGCTGGACTATTTAGCAATTGTAATGATTGTTATTGGCCTTATTTTTCCTAATGAAAGATTTAGACAATTACAACAATTACTAGGTCTAGTAATTTTGGGTGCTGTCAGCACTGTAATAATACTTCAATTTATTCCCTGTATGGTCGATGATAGAACAGTTGGTGAAATAAAATACGCACTATTATGTCCACAGTATTCAATTATATCATGGATAAATCTACTTTGGTTTAGTATAATTGGATCAGCAAACTTTGCATTACCTATATTAATAAGAAAAAAATAATTGCATATACCAGATTTCTTTCTCCAGCTCTGCATTCCCATTTCGATGAAATAGTTTATTTAAAGAGCACCAGTCAGCAAACTTTTATCCTAAAATACACACACAGGAATCTTTTACTCCTTTATGATTCTAGTAGATTCTCCAAGTATATTCAGTAGATAAATGCCTGATTTAAATGAAATCAAATCAATGAATTCATTTTCTTGCGTGATAACTTTCTCTAGTACTTTTCTACCTGCAATATCAAACAAGGTAATTTTTTCTCCCTTTAAGCTAAGTGGCAATCCAGCAACGAGGATGGTATTTTTCGTTGGGTTAGGATAAACCGAATAAGTAGTACTCAAATTTTGCTCATTAAGACCAGCTATTCCGACAACTTGAACCAATGTATCCGCATCACCACAAGCATTTGTCACGATAAGTTCGACATTAAAACTACCAGACGAAGTATACAAATGAGTAGGGTTTTGAAGTGTAGATGTGCCACCGTCACCAAAAGACCAAAAATACCCTGTTGCATTTAAGGATGTATTGGTAAATGTAGTGTTGCCACCAACCGTATTAAAGCTAAATGCTGCTGTAGGAGAAGTGGCAATAGCAATATTTATAGTAGATGGAGCACTGTTTCCGCAAACATTATCCGCTGTAACAGAAAGCGCACCAGAAGTATTATCTAAGGTCACATTTATTGTATTTGAACTACTGGTACCAAGCCACCCTGGAGCAAGTGTCCAAGAATAAAATACGTTAGGCACATTGATCACCGAATAGTTTTCTACCGCTAAAGGACATGGATTTAAATTTCCGGTAATAACAGATGGCGCAGACGGAAGGACAAATACTTCCACATACGTACTATCCTGAAAAGAACTTAAATAAGTGCCATCAGACACCGTAAGCGAAACCGAATAAGTTCCTGGCGCAGCATAAGTAACGAAAGGATTAGCTAGTGTAGACACCGATGGTGAGCCTCCAGGAAAACTCCAATTCCAACTTGTGATTGTTCCACCCGTGGTCAGATCAGTAAATGCGATTGTATCACCTACACATACATTTGAAGGACTACCATTAAAGGCAACATTAAGAGGACTGGATAAATTATTCCATTTCCACATACCGTTTTGAGTAGCATTTGTATTAAACCAACCAGACCAACCGATTGATGGGTTAATAAAATCTACATATAAATGTTGGTCTGTATCGATGGTTGTCCAATTGATTCCAGCATCTAGGCTATAAGATGAGCCAGATCCATTAGCAGCCGAACCTGTTGAGAAAATAGTATTGGTGCCTTGCACAGCACACAAACCACTTGTAAATACTGTCCCAACTGGAGTGACAGTTGTCCAATTGGCACCTGCATTGGTTGTTTTATAAACGTTTGCATTTACATTAACAATTATTCCATCAGTTGGCGAACTAAATGAGAAATTAGCACTCATATTTGTTGTAACTCCGCCACCAAAATCCAACACAGGAGTAGCATAAACTAGCCAATTAGCACCTCGATTAGCTGAGTGATATATTCGACCTTTACTCGTACTAAACCAAACGTTATCTCCCACTACTTCAATCTGTCTCACGTAGCCATATTCATTGGCCGCATTCGGATTTGGGATATTGGCACCTGGGACCAAAGTCCATGTTGTACCACCGTTCATTGTACGATAAATTTCGAATTCTCCGTTTATTGGATCTCCTTGACACACCCCTTCATTCGCATTCCAAAAATAAACGACATTCGTAAAAGAAGCGGCATTGTTAAAGGTTGCGGTATTTTGACGAGTCCAAGTGGTTCCCCCATTGGTAGTTTTCCATATCCCACCAACTTGACCAGCAGCATTTGGATAGGCCGCCAACCAGGCAGTGGTTGAATTAAGTGCATGAATCATAGAAATTCCCAATCCAGCATTGCCCACATTTATATTTCCTGGCGTCCATGTTGTACCGCCATTTATTGTCTTAGTAAATTGTTGCACATTTGCTGCAGTACCACTTCCATCGTAAGCAGTTGCCCAAATTACATTTTGATCCACGATAGATATATGATTAATCCCTCGAGACGCTTGCGAAAAAGCAGAGTTTTGGACAATCCAATTTCCATAAGGAGCAATATTTACAGTAATGTAGCTATTCTTTGTTTTGGTGGCATTCGTTTGAGAATTAGTTACCGTTAAAGAAACATTATAAACTCCAGCAACCGCATAGGTTATCATTGGTGGATTTTGTCCATTGAAAGTAGCAGGAGTTCCACCAGGAAAACTCCATTGCCAAGAAGTAATAGCATTTCCTCCGTTTGCCGAATTATCATAAAATTGAACAGAATCTCCTTCAATTATGGTTGTTGAAATTCCAAAAAAGTTAGGAATTGGATTTCCTGCTATTAAACCAGTAGTAGCACACTGAATGGCCGCTAGTGCATTAATCCGTGGACCAATATTTTGATTTATTACTGTGCCAGAAGAAAGCAAACAACTTAATACTTGAGCCGGAGATAAACTAGGATTAACACTTAACATTAATCCAACTAAGCCAGCCGCAAAAGGCGTTGCCATAGAAGTACCACTCATTTTAGCATACGTATTTCCCGTTGTAGAATAAACAGTACTTTGTAGTCCACCATATGAAAATCCACCTGGCGAAGCGATGTCAACAAATGCCGTAGCACCGTTATAATTAGAGAAACTTGAACGGCTATCATTAAAATCAACTGAACCAACACCAATCACATTTGCATATCCAGCAGGATACTGAACAGTCGTGTTTCCATCATTACCAGCAGCAGCCATAAAGACAATCTCTGGATAGGCATTTATCAACGTTTGCATTGCTCCAGAATTGGTTGGGCCACCGAAAGACATACTAACAACATGAGCTCCATTTTGGCAAGCCCATTGCACGCCAGCATATCCAAACCAAACACCCCCTGAATTCGTTGCACTATTTGGTGTTGTTTTAACACCAATCAATTCAACATTTGCTCCAAGCGATGCAATACCAGTTGCATTATTGATATCAGCTGTCGCTAAACCAGCACAATGCGTTCCATGCGACCATCCATTATCCTGCGCATAAGTTAAGGGAGGCGCTGCATTAAAATCATTATCAGCTACATCATATTGTTTAAAAACCGTTAAATCATTATGAACTGAATAAACCGCATTATCTACAATAGCTACCTTAACTTGATTACGACCTAAACTTATATTCCAGGCTGCTTCAGAACCAACAAGTGTATGATACCATTTATCTGTTCCTGTATGATAGGTATCATTAGGGACATAATCGGATTTGTAAAGCGGTTCTTTTTCAGCAAAGACAATGTTTGGCAGCGTATTTAATCTACGGATCAATTCTTCTGCTTTCTCAAAATCCGTAAAATAAATACGGTAAATATTCATTAATGAGGGACGATAAGTATAATAACTTGGTCTTTCAATTTTACTTATCTCTACCCCTTCCAGCAAGGTTGCTAATTCCGGGTATTGGCTTAACTCTTCCACTAAAGCATAATCATTTGGATCAATTTGACCAACTTTACTTTGATTAGGATAAATGTCCCCTTTTAATTGAAACATTATTCTTCCATCTAAAAAGCCCGCATCAAATGTCTGAGCGAAAAGGTGTTGAGTAAAAAAGAATAGCGTGATAATAAGTACCGATTTTTTCATAATGTTAGATTTCTTAATTTGTCTTTAAAAATAAGCATAAATAATTAACGCGCAAAATTCCACCGGCAATTTGCGTATTGCTAATCGTTTACTTAGAAAGCTTGTTATTGAATAATGTAAGAAAACGCAAATATTGCATTGGAAGAAGGACCACCAATTAGCGAAGAAACAATTTGAAAAAGAGTTTTCACCCTCCTTTTTTCTTTTTTTTGGAATATCCTTCCTTTTAGGAGTAAATCGAGAATTTTTTCTTTGAATAGATATTTCTCAGTAATACGTTACCAGTCAAAATTAATCAACTTACAAACCTTTACCGTTTAAAAAGTTACTGCACATTAACTTAATATCATCATAATCATGTTGTATTATGCCTTTTTTTAAAAGTAATTTTATTCTTTTATTTTCTCTCATTGAAAGATGTCCATCCAATACAAAGCCAAATAAAATTATTTTTTCATTTAATGCTTTAAAATCAGGAGCAACTCTATTTAGATCAGAGAAATAGGTGTCTTTTAGGGTATCAACATTTTTTTGAATTGGAATTTGGAAGTGATCTATTATTAGGGTAGATAGATAAAAATGATTTTGATGAAAATCCCTTTTACTTTCAGCAATATATTGTAAAGTGTAATAAAGCATTGATTTTTCATCGGCATTTAATTCCCTAAACTGCAATAACTCCTTATTGAAATGAGATAAATAATTCTGGCACATAATAATTAACCGCGCTTCACGTAAAACTTTTCGGGTACCCCATGCATTCCAAAATGCATAAATAGGAATTCCAAGCATGTCAATTAGCTGTCTAAAAGCATATCTGCCTAAAATACGTTGAACAAATAGTTTAAACAATGAGTTGCTGATGGTTGCTTTTAAGGTGAAAATAAGGTTTAATAAAAACACATTTATTTTACTTAAACCTGAATATGGATCAATTCCTAAATCAAGTATTTTTTTATTTTTTTTCTCTTTGGCTACATTTATCAATAATGACTTTTTATCTGCATCATTTTTATTAGTAGTATTAATAAAGCCAGTAGCAAGCGCAATTTCGTGGGCACAATAGATATTTAAAAGTGATAAAAGCAAAATCTCGAAATACAGAAGACACAATCCATAAATAAAACAAGAAATAGAGAAGTTAAATGAGTAGTTTATAATTGGAATATTATAAAGACGTTCTGGAAACAAAGAAGGTAAATAATATTGCGGAAGATACAACGCCAATACCATTAAGACGCCAATTAATGCCGAAAATAATATACTCTTTCGTTCTTTCTTTTTAATCTGTAAAATTTCTATTTCATTCAACAAATAGATAGAATCGTCGGAGACTAGCTTATTTTTAGAAGGTATTAGATTATAAAATAATTTATTAAACAAGGGCAAATAATTAAAAAAGGTGTTAGGTCAAAGCTGACAAATTAATTATGGATTTGATAGGGGGGGGGTAAAAAAGAAAAAAGAGAAAATATCATAGGTAAAAATAAATTTGAATTGTACTAAAAAAAATCTCCCATCACTCACAAATATAACTTTGTTTTCTTACTAATTTATAATTTGATAGCGCCAATTTTATTCTTTTGGCAATGAAATTAAAAATATTATCTGTATATTTACTTTTTACCTCCAACAATTAAAATTATGCCTACATCAAAATCAAGATATGATTATCAACTAAATCTGTTCAGAACTGCCCTAATGGAATCAATTAGTATCCATAAAACAGATCACAAAAAAATACCGGGCATTACCTTATACGAAAAAAATGCTAGGACACCATTATTCCAATTACAAGGTTTAGCTAGAATAGATTCCAAAATAAGCCGTCATAAAGACCTCGGAGCAGAATGGCTTGATCAATTTAAAAAAATTGAGGACGCGCTTGGGAAATATGATTATTGGGTTGCTATGATTCAAAATAATGTGAAGTGGAAATTTCCTGCAGAAATAAATGCCTATTTTGAACAACAGGCAAATTACAACTTAGGTATTTTAGAGCATTTACTTGCAGAATTTGGTTGGATGACGAAGGAGGTAAATGATTATACATATTCAGAATCGGCATTAAATAAATTTGATAAATCATCAAAAAATGCAAAATGGTATAAATCAAATAAAGAAAGAATTAAACTACTTAAATTTTTTCGTGATGAGTTACTAGAAATAAATGAAAAGATTGAGACGAAAGAACTAGATCTTAACGAACTTGAATTAGGCATTCACGAATTACGTAGAAAATTGCGTTGGATAGGTATTTATTCGAGTGCACTTAACGGAAAAATTGCTTTAGGAAAACCTTCTAAAAATGATGCGCTATCCCAATATGTTACCAAAGAAAATATTGCTGTAAAATTTAATCAGTTACCGATTAATGCAAATGAAAAAGAAATAGTGTATTTCTTACCTGGTGGATTTTACGCAATGAGTGAGTTAATAAAAAATATAGGTGATATCAAAGATCAAGGCATTTGTACCCACGAAATGTCACTAATCGGTAAAATGTTTGGAATGACCTCTGCTAAAATACGCACCCATTTAGGATCAGATTATTTATCACATGCTTCCGTTGTAAAATTATGTAACGATCTAGTTAATCAATACATAGTAAAAGATAAAATACTTTTACACATAGCTGATTATTTTGACAAGCAAGTCAAATAACGCTAATTAACTTACCAATTTCGATTAAATTCTGCGTCGACCATTTTATCTTCGGTGGCTGTTTTTAGCGCATAATTAAATCCTGCGTATACCGAATAAGCACCATAATTCCCCTTTTTATCAATGGCAATAAATCCACACTGAAGATTGCTTAAGTCACTGTGTTTTTTTATAATTCGATTAACCACCTCTTTACAAGCATCGGCAGGCGAATAGCCGTGACGCATTAATTCAACCACCATACTGCTTCCAGCAACGCGAATGATGGCTTCTCCTAATCCCGTTGAGGTAGCGGCCCCAATTTCATTGTCGACAAATAAACCAGCTCCAATAATAGGAGAATCCCCTACTCTGCCATGCATTTTGTAAGCCCATCCACTCGTAGTACAAGCACCACTCAAATCGCCATTTGCATCCATCGCAATCATACCAATTGTATCGTGATTCTCATGATTAATTATTGGTTTTTTGAACAAATCTTTATTTTCTTTTTTCCAATTCTGCCAATCTTTTTTCACTTCAGGTATTGGCATTTTAGCTTGTTCAAATCCGTTCTCAATGGCAAATTTCTCTGCACCTTCACCTACAAGCATTACATGCTGCGTTTTCTCCATAACAGCTCGAGCGACAGATATCGGGTGCGCAATACCTTCCATAAATGCTACAGCACCACATCGTGATTTTTCATCCATGATACAAGCATCTAACGTAACATGTCCATCACGATCTGGCCTACCGCCAATACCAACACTTCTGTTGGCTAAATCTGCTTCTGTTACCCGAACACCTTTTTCAACAGCATCGACTGCTTTACCGCCTTTACTAAGTAAATCCCAAGCCGCTCGATTTGCTTCTAATCCATGTATCCAAGTTGACAAAACGATAGGACCTGTTGCCATTCCTTCATATGAAGATGCTAAAACTTGAAAGCCTTTTACGGGTTCGATTAAGGCAATTGCTCCAATACTTAATCCTGCTTTAAAAAATGACCTTCTTTTCATTATTTTCCTTTTTTCTTCAGTTCACCTGCCAACCATCTTTGAAAAACCTTTGCGTTTCTCATATGTTCTTCACCCGAAACAGCAAAATTATGTCTGTGAGAATAATCAGCTTTTGCACACATATAAATATATCCGTGTTTTGCACGATTTAATACGGCATCAACAACTGCTGTTGATGGAAGACAAATGGGTCCAGGAGGCAAACCCTTAATTTTATAAGTATTGTACTCACAATCTATTTCTCTGTGAATATTTAATAAGCGCTGAACGCCTTTTAATTTATCTCCCCAACAAAACTTAAAGGTTGGATCTGATTGCAAGCGCATTCCATCGTGGATTCGATTTAAATACAATCCCGCGATTATGGGCCATTCCTCTGATACAATTGATTGTTCAGAATAAACAATACTCGCCAAGGTTACTACTTGGCTAGGCGATTCCAATCCTATATTTTTCATTTGACTTTTTCTTGAATCCGTCCAATAATTTTTGAATTCTTGAGCCATTCTGTTCAGAAATGCTTCTTCATCAGTATCATAATACATTTCATAGGTATTGGGAAGGAACATAGCAGGGAATTGCTGTGAAGTAAAACCATATTCTTTGGCTGTTTTAGGATCTATAAGAAGCGTTTGTAATTTATTTTTATCCGTATTAATACATGCCGAAACCTTTTCAGCTAAATCCTTTAAGTCAATACAATTATTAAATGTTACATCAACAGCGACTTCTGCATTACCATTACCATTAGAATTAAGCGTAAAGCCATTCAATAAAGTCCGATACGAAGTATAAGGTTCTATTGCATATTTACCTTGTGCTATGGAGGAACTGTCTAAGCCTTTGTAGGAACCAACTGAAATAAAAGCTGCCGTATTATCAATAAGTCCTTGTTCTTCCAATTGGGATGCTAGATTAGACAATGAAATCGGACCCTTAATATAGAAAAATTGCAAGTCCTTATTTGCAGTAGATTTAGCACCAGAAAGATAAATCCATGCAACAGGAAGCACGGCGATTAGAACAAAAATAAAGAGGATAATTCCTCCAATAATTAAATTTCGTTTTTTAAACATAATTGATAACATATTTCGTCGATTCTATTATTCTTAAAGCGATACCATCCTTTTCTGACCCCTACTTTTTCAAATCCTAATCCCTCAAACAAATTCATACTAGGATCATTATCTGCATGAATAAAACATTGCAAATTTACCAAATCCAATACATTTTCCGAATAATCAATTAATAAGCTAAGCGCTTGCTTTGCATATCCCAACATTCGATGTTCTTTGTTAGCTATTAAAATACCAACAGTAGCAAAACCATGTTTAAAATTTACATCATAAAGATCAACGGCTCCGATAGCTTGTTTCGAATCATTAAGACAAATCATTAAACGTAACTGCCCAGAGTTACGAATAGAAGCATATTGCTCAATAAGACTATGAATCGCGTGCATGGAAAAAGGTACTTCAGTATTAGCAATTCGCCAATGATTTGTATCATTTTCCCATAAGAAAAGTGCTGTTGCATCAGAACTTTCTACAGCCCTTAAAAAAAGATCCTCTGACTTAAACATATAACTTAATAATTTTAAAAACATCAACAGAGTCAAACGAATAAAGAAGAATTCCTTTAAAATTGACTTAAAGTGCGCTCCAAATATAGCTTATTACTTGAAATTACAAGTTGCAACTTAAACTTAGGACAAAAAAATTACAAATTAATGTTAAAGTAAAATATGATTTTCCTAAGCCAGAAATTAGGTGAAGGCAGGAATGAAAATTAGACCTTTATTGTGCCATTATAAATAAAATTCGCCGGCCCTGACAATACAATATCAGAATATTGTCCTTTTAAACCCCGTTTATAACTTACCGATAAAACCCCTCCTTTAACGTTCACTTGTATTTGATTAAAAGCGGAATGAGTTACAAAATCATGAACGAGGGCACAAGCAGTTGCTCCGGTGCCACAAGACTGAGTTTCATCCTCTACCCCGCGTTCGTAAGTAGTGATTTTTATCTGATCGGGAGCAAGTACTTGCAACAAGTTAACATTAATGCCCTCTTGAAGAAATGATTCACTAAAGCGAATTTCCTTGCCCTTTCGAATTGTATTTTCACTCGATAAATCATCGTTATATTGAACATAATGCGGAGATCCTGTGTCTAAGACATAATCATTCTTATGTTCTTTGATAGTACTTACATCGTTCATCTCAATGGAAATATTGTCACCCAATATCTTTCCTTTATGTATTCCATCAATAGCTCTAAACACGGTTGATCCTTTATGAATACCTAAAGACATGGTATATTGCACCGCACACCTAGAACCATTACCACAAAAACTCTTTGACCCATCTGAATTAAAAAAATCCATGTAAAAATCACTCGATTCATCCGAATTAATCAAGATTAAACCATCAGCACCAATTCCAAATTTTCGATCACATAATCTTTTAACAAGAGCTACTGTCAAAAAGTCATAGCTACCCTGCAAATTATTCAGTAAGATAAAATCATTACCAGTTCCCTCGTATTTCGAAAATTGTATTGTCGTCATATCGGAACAAATATAGGAAAACGATTTATTGTACATCCCTTATTTTTACAATGAAAAACATTGAATAATTTGGTAACTAATGAACCTACGTGCGTTTCAGTTATAAATAATTTTAAACCTGTGAACATGACCATTAAAATTTTATGTTTATTTCTAGCACTATGCACCTATCCATTGATGGCACAAAATCTCACGCCTGAAGAACAAGAACTATACTTACTTATTGATCAATACCGAAAGGAAAAAGGCTTGCCATCTATTCCCTTATCCGTTTCATTAACGCATGTTGCTCAGCTCCACGTTAAGGATTTAAATGAAAATTATATCTCGTCAAATAAATGCAACGCTCACAGTTGGTCATCTAAAGGCAATTGGACAAGTTGTTGCTATACCTCAGACCACGCCCAAGCCAAATGCATGTGGAAAAAACCAAGTGAGCTTACAAAATACAAAGGATATGGCTACGAAATCGCATATTGGAATTCAAATAAAGCAAGACCATTTGAATCCTTAGAAGGATGGAAAAATAGTCCCGGTCATAACGAGGTTATCATAAATCAAGGTCCATGGGAATCAGAATGGAATGCCATTGGAATTGGTCTAAGTGGAAATTATTCCGTTGTTTGGTTTGGAATGGAAATTGATGACAATTAAGTCAAATTAAGATTGAGCGTCAAAATTCACATTAACAAATAATTAACAAATACTTCAATTTTAAAATTATAAAAATCTAATAAATTTGAATTTTTTAAAAATTACATTCTATGCAGTCCATTTCTATATTCAAGATTTTTGCTTTTGGTATTATCGGAGGAACATTGCCATTAGCCATTTACCTAAGTGTTTCCCCTTTAAATCAATCCCTTTCGGATCAAGTAATTGATGGGAATCGCCTAAACCCCTCAAAATATGCTGGATTAAGTCCAACAGGACCAGTAGATTTTGTATCTGCTGCAGAAAGCACGATTAATTCAGTTGTTCACGTAACCACCAAAGTGGTGCAAACTACCTTTCAACGCGATCCATTTCAAGAATTCTTTTACGGCCCTGGAGCTGGGGGACGTGAATTCAAACAATACGGAGCTGCTGCTGGATCGGGGGTAATCATTTCCTCCGAGGGATATATTGTTACCAATAATCATGTAATTGCCGACGCAAGCGAAATTGAAGTAACGCTTAATGACCATTCAAAATATACTGCAAAACTAGTTGGTTCGGATCCTTCAACAGATATTGCCGTACTAAAAATTGAGGGCAGCAAACCATTTTCACCCATAATATTAGGAAATAGCGATGATGTAAAAATTGGTGAGTGGGTACTTGCAGTTGGAAACCCCTTCAATTTAACATCAACAGTAACAGCCGGAATTGTTTCCGCCAAAGCAAGGAATATCAATCTAATTGGTAATAATAGTGATAAGTCTATTGTTCCTATTGAGTCATTTATACAGACAGATGCCGCGGTAAATCCTGGCAATAGTGGTGGAGCATTAGTAAATACAAAAGGAGAATTAATCGGCATAAATACCGCTATTGCTTCAGAAACAGGAAGCTACACCGGTTATTCATTTGCTGTCCCAATAAATTTAGTTCAAAAAGTTATGAGGGATATTATCGATTATGGTATTGTTCAGCGTGGCTTCTTGGGAGTACAAATAACTGATATTAATCAAGAAATTAAAGAAAAAAATAATCTGCCAAACCTAAAAGGAGTATACATTTCAAAAGTCATTGAGGAAGGAAGTGCAGATAAAGCTGGACTTAAAGAAGGGGATGTTATCTTGAAAGTTGGTAATAAAGAGGTCAATTCGAGCGCTGAGTTACAAGAGGAGATTGGTAAAAGAATGCCCGGCGATAAATTGATAATAACAATTCGAAAAAAAGAAGGTGCTGAAATCACAAAGGAATTGATTTTAAGGAATCAAGATGGAGAAACAGGGATTACCTCAAAAGATGAATTGAACAAAAATTCAGCGCTCGGAGCTACATTTGTAGAGTTAACCGAAAAAGAAAAAAAAGCGCTAAACATAAGTTACGGGGTGAAAGTAAAAACAATAACGACAGGAAAATTAAAATCGATTGGTTTAGTGGTTGGTTCAATTATAACGAAAGTCAATAATGAACAAATTGACAATGTGGAACAACTTACTGCAAAACTCAATGGTTCAAACAGGGGAATTCTCTTGGAAATAATGTCAGAAAGCGGCATTAAAGACTACAGAGGATTTGGGCTTTAATTTTTTTTATCTACAATTCATGGTTGAAAAGTTGTCCAAAATGTTGAAATCTTAATTTTTTCCTTCTCTTTTTTTGGTGTTACTTTGCTTCAATACAAATAAATTATAAATCTTCTAAAGCGCTCTTTCATGAGACAACTAAAAATTACTAAATCAATAACGAACCGCGAAAGTCAATCACTTGACAAATATCTACAGGATATTGGTCGTGAGGAATTGATAACTGCGGAACAGGAAGTAGAATTAGCCAGAAAAATAAAAGCGGGCGACCAAAAAGCATTAGAAAAACTAACAAGAGCAAACCTTCGTTTTGTCGTATCGGTTGCTAAACAATATCAAAATCAGGGTTTAACATTGCCTGATTTAATTAACGAGGGTAACTTGGGCTTGATTAAAGCGGCCCAAAAATTTGATGAGACGCGTGGTTTCAAGTTCATTTCTTATGCTGTATGGTGGATTCGTCAATCAATTTTACAAGCACTTGCTGAGCAAGCAAGAATTGTTCGTTTACCTTTAAATCAAGTTGGTTCTTTAAACAAAATTAATAAGGCGTTTTCAAGATTAGAACAAGAATTCGAGCGTCCACCTTCAGCAGAGGAGTTAGCCGAAGCGCTTGATGTTCACGAGGACAAAATCAAAGAAAGTCTTAACGTATCTGGAAGACATGTTTCTATGGATGCCCCACTTTCTACAAATGAAGATGGGGGAACCTTAATGGATGTGATGGCAAATTCAGATGCGCCAAAAACAGATCACGTATTAATGGCGGAGTCACTTCAAAAAGAAATCGAAAGATCTTTGAGCACGCTAACCGATAAAGAAAGGGAAATTATTAGACTATTTTTTGGAATAGGTATGAACCATGGTTTAACCTTAGAAGAAATTGGTTCTAAGTTCAATTTAACGCGCGAAAGAGTCCGTCAAATTAAAGAAAAGGCAATTCGTAGATTGCGACATGCCTCACGAAATAAATTACTAAAATCGTATTTAGGTTAATCAAAGCTCCAGAGAGGCTAGTGAATCATTTCGCTAGCCTTTTTTTCTTATTATTCAAATCAATCTTTGAAAATGAAAAAAGATTTTAATTACGAAAAAGAATTAACGAAACATATAGAATTCGAAAGAGCAGCTGTTAAATTGCAACGATTTGTTGGAGAACTACTTTATGATAAAGGCATTGAATTGGTTATTTTTAGGCACCATCTTACTGATGCAACGATATCCGAAATTTTAAATCTCCATAGCTATGCAGAAAAAGTAGTTAACAAACCAATTGATGTATTTACTACCTCAGCGCTTGCAGAAATTATTTTATCGCTCAATATTAAACCCTCTAAATTAGATATCGGTAAATTAGCAAACGAGTGGTTATCAGAATCTTCTTCTTATTTATCAAAAGTGGACTTCATCCAAAAGAAATTGGATGGATTTGAGCCCTCGCCAATTAACTCCATACAACCTAGAGACGTCATTTTGTATGGCTTTGGTCGTATTGGCCGATTGGCTGCTCGTGAATTAATAAGACAAGCGGGAAAAGGACAACAATTGCGCCTGCGAGCCATAGTGACGAGAGGATCATCAGATGCTGATATTATTAAGAGGGCATCACTTTTGCGAAATGATTCGGTACACGGATCATTTAAAGGTAGTGTATTGGAAGACTTGGAAAATAAGTCATTAATTATTAATGGTCAAATCGTAAATATGATTGACGCAGCAAATCCTGAGGATATTGACTATACTAGCTATGGAATAAATAATGCCTTGGTCATTGACAATACCGGTGTTTTCACCACTAGAGAAGCACTTTCTAGACATCTAAAATCCAAAGGGGTAGCAAAAGTTATATTAACTGCTCCCGGCAAAGAAATTCCAAATATTGTTTTTGGTATTAATCAACACAACTTAAACTTAGAAGAGGAAACAATTTTTTCAGCTGCATCATGCACAACAAATGCGATATCTCCTATTTTAAAAGTTGTGAATGATCATTTTGGAGTTGTTCGTGGTCATATTGAAACAGTTCATGCTTACACTAATGATCAAAACTTATTGGATAATATGCACAAAAAATCTCGCAGAGGTCGCTCAGCTGCAGTAAATATGGTCATTACTTCAACAGGCGCAGGAAGTGCAGTAACTAAAGTGATCCCAGATTTAAAAGATAAGTTAACCGCCAACGCTGTAAGAGTCCCTACCCCTAATGGTTCGCTGGCGATATTAAGTTTGGAGTTGGAAAAAGAAACCTCAGTGGAGGAAGTCAACAATACTATTAAAAATGCAGCTCTAAATGGGGATTTAGTAAATCAAATTTATTATTCTATTGATCCAGAATTAGTTTCCTCTGATATTATTGGAAATACATGTTGTTCTGTTTATGACTCTAATGCCACTATTGTTGCTCATAGCAAAAAAAATATTGTTTTGTACGCATGGTATGACAATGAATTTGGTTATACAAAACAAGTGATACGCCTGGCGAAGTACGTATGTAAAGTAAGGAGAGCAATATATTATTAAAATTTATATTTTATCAGAAAATATTTTTTTTTCCGCTTTTATCTGTTAATAATTCGCTGATAACCTATAATTTAAGAAACTTATTTAGATTAGTTTTGTTGTTTAATTTTAATCGTTTATTAACTATTTTTTATGTCTGCTGATATTTTTGAAAAAATCAAAGCTAATAGGGGTCCTTTGGGGCAACATGCTAAGGAATCTCATGGCTATTTTACCTTTCCTAAATTAGAGGGAGATATCGGTCCTCATATGATTTTTAAAGGAAAAGAGAAATTAAACTGGTCACTAAATAACTATCTAGGATTAGCAAATCATCCTGAAGTAAGAAAAGCTGACGCTGATGCAGCGGCTGATTTTGGTTTTGCTATGCCAATGGGGGCTCGTATGATGAGTGGAAATAGCAACCCACATGAGCTACTAGAGAAACAACTTTCGGAATTTGTACAAAAAGAAGATAGCATCTTATGTAATTTTGGATATCAAGCTATTTTATCGGCTATCGACTGTCTCGTAGACCGTCATGATGTTATTGTATATGATGCTGAATCGCACGCATGTATTTTGGATGGGGTTCGTTTGCACATGGGTAAAAGATTTGTTTTTAAACATAATGATGTAGAAGATTGTGAAAAACAACTGCACAGAGCAACAAAATTAGCCAATGAAACAGGAGGAGCAATTCTAGTAATTACTGAGGGAGTTTTTGGAATGCGAGGTGATCAAGGAAAATTAAAAGAAATTGTAGCGTTAAAGAAAAAATTTAACTTTAGGTTGTTGGTTGACGATGCGCATGGCATTGGTACTATGGGAGCTACTGGAGCTGGTACTGGAGAAGCACAAAATTGTCAAGATGGCATTGATGTTTATTTTGGAACATTTGCTAAATCATTTGCTTTAATCGGTGGATTTATATCAAGTGATGCGCAAGTAGTAGAATTCCTTCGGTACAATATGCGATCTCAAATTTTTGCAAAGGCATTACCCATTACCTTAGTAATTGGAGCATTGAAGCGTTTGGAATTAATGCGTACAAAGCCTGAGCTAAAAAATAAACTTTGGGAGATAACGCATGCTCTTCAGTCTGGCTTAAAGGCTGCAGGTTTTAATATTGGCGATACAGATAGTTGTGTAACGCCAGTTTATATGAATGGTTCAATTCCTGAAGCAACTAACTTAATTTTTGATTTACGGGAGAATTACAATATATTTTGCTCTATGGTTGTTTATCCAGTTGTTCCTAAGGGAATGATTATTTTAAGGTTAATTCCAACGGCAGTGCACACCTTAGAAGATGTAAAGTATACCATAGATAGTTTTTCGAAAATTGTAGGTAAACTTAAAGCTGGAGAATATATATCAGATAGAATAGCGGAATTTAAATAACAGTCGGAGAAATTCTAGCAGCTCATTAAGACAAAAAAAAAAGCCAACATTGAATGTTGGCTTTTTTTTTGTGTAGTTATTAAAGTACCATACCCTATTTCTTTGACGATTTCTTAGGTGATTTTGGTTTATTTATTTTCAAAGTCAACTCTTCTTTACCTTCTTCAATATCTAAAAAGATGGTATCTCCCTCAGTAAGATGCGTATTAATTATTTCCTCTGCCAAGGGATCTTCAATATATTTTTGAATAGCACGCTTAAGGGGTCGAGCACCAAATTTTTCATCATATCCTTTATCAACGATAAAATCTTTTGCTTTTTCAGACATTTCTATAAAATATCCAAGATCTTTAATTCGATCATATAAATAATTTAGCTCCAGATCAATAATTTTATGGATTTCAGGACGGCCAAGTGACTTGAACATGATCATATCATCAACACGATTTAAGAACTCCGGAGAAAAAGCTTTTCTCAACGCGTTTTGAATCACTGCTTTTGAATTATCCTCTTTTGAATCCATTTGCGAACGAGTTCCAAAACCGACACCTGTTCCGAAATCTTGTAACTGCCTTGCACCAATGTTTGAGGTCATGATAAGAATTGTATTCTTAAAATCAATTTTCCGACCTAAACCATCAGTCATATGTCCATCATCAAGAACCTGTAACAAAAGATTAAATACATCAGGATGGGCTTTTTCAATTTCATCAAGCAATATGATAGAGTAAGGTTTTCTTCTAACCTTTTCTGTTAATTGTCCACCTTCTTCATAGCCAACATATCCTGGAGGCGCTCCAACTAGACGTGAAATAGAAAACTTCTCCATATATTCCGTCATATCAATTCGAACAAGTGCGTCTTCTGTATCAAAAATATATTTTGCTAATACTTTTGCGAGTTGGGTTTTACCAACACCTGTGGGGCCCAAAAAGAAAAACGAACCAATAGGTTTGTTGGGATCTTTAAGCCCTGCCCTATTTCTCTGAATTGCCTTAACGACTTTATCCACGGCATCTTCTTGTCCGATTACTTTACCACGAATTATTTCGCCCATATTCACCAATTTCCCTGTTTCCGTTTGCGAAACCTTATTCACAGGAATACCACACATCATCGAAACAACCTCCGCAACATTTTCTTCAGTGACAATTATTTTATTGTTTTTGGAATTTTCCTCCCATTCTTTTTTAGCCACCGACAGTTCTGCTTGAAGTTTTACCTCGGTATCTCTCACCTCAGCTGCCTTTTCATATTGTTGCGTGCGTATAACTTCACTTTTTTTAATTTTTAGAACATCAAGCTTTTCTTCAATATCTAAAATCTCTTTTGGAACATTAATATTAGTTATGTGAACGCGCGAACCAACCTCATCCAAAGCATCAATCGCTTTGTCTGGAAGGTGTCGATCAGTAATATAACGCTCGGTTAATTTAACACATGCTTGAATAGCCTCTGGAGTATATTCTACAGAATGATGATCTTCATAACGCTCTTTAATATTCTCTAAAATTTGAATCGTTTCATCAATTGATGTTGGCTCAATAATGACTTTTTGAAATCTTCTCTCGAGCGCCCCATCCTTTTCAATATACTGTCGGTACTCATCTAGCGTAGTAGCACCAATCGCTTGAAGTTCACCACGCGCTAGAGCTGGTTTAAACATATTTGAAGCATCTAAAGAACCACTTGCTCCTCCTGCGCCAATTATCGTATGGATTTCGTCAATAAATAAAATAATATCTGGATTCTTCTCTAATTCTTTCATCACTGCTTTCATTCTTTCCTCAAATTGCCCACGGTACTTCGTTCCTGCAACCAATGATGCAAGATCAAGCGATACAATTCGTTTACCAAATAAAATACGAGATACTTTGCGCTGAATAATACGCAATGCCAATCCTTCAGCAATGGCACTTTTCCCAACACCGGGCTCACCAATTAAAATTGGATTATTCTTCTTCCTCCGAGAAAGAATTTGACTTACACGTTCAATTTCTTTTTCTCGCCCAACAATTGGGTCTAGTTTTCCAGCTTCTGCTAATTTAGTTAAATCTCGACCGAAATTATCTAAAACTGGTGTTTTGGAATTACTTTCCCCTGATTTTCTAGCGGGTGCTGATGAAAAATTTTCATCATCATCGTTATTTTCAGGAAATTCTGCTTTTGGAAATTTTTGTTCTTCTATCATACTCTCATATTCATCTTTAGCATTATCATAAATTACTCCGTATTTATTCAATATTTGACAAGCAGCACAATCCTCATAGCGTAAAATAGTAAGTAATAAATGCTCAGTGCCAATAATTGCAGATTTAAATTGTTTTGCTTCCAAATAGGACTGTTTGATTATATTTTCCGTTTGCTTTAAAAGCGGAAGCGTTGATAATTGAATGGGTGAAGTAGTAGTTGATTTCTTTAAAATAGCAATCAATTCAGTTTTTAAAACCGAAAACTCAACTTGAAATTCGTTAATAATTTGTATTGCCTTTCCCTCGTTAAGTTTTAATAGGCCCAAAAGCAAGTGCTCTGGACTTACAAAGTCATTGTGGAGAAGAATTGCCTCCTCTCGACTCAAGCGTATTAAGTCTTTAACACGTGGTGAAAATTTTGCTTCCATATTCTTAACTTATTAATAGCAAATGTAAACATAAATCAATGTATTCGAATGATAATTATTCACATTTTATTAATAAAATTTGTTAGTAATTATCAATATTAATCAATAAAAACATGAACATTTATAGCTATCTTTGAAAGTCTAAAAAAGTATAAACGAGACCCAAATTTTCAATTTAAATAATTATGGCTGAAGGAGAGAGAATAATACAGATAAATATAGAAGATGAAATGAAATCTGCTTACATCGATTATTCGATGTCTGTAATTGTTTCACGCGCTTTACCAGATGTTCGCGACGGATTCAAACCTGTTCACAGAAGGGTTTTGTACGGAATGCAAGACTTGGGTGTTTATTCCAATAAGGCACATAAAAAATCAGCGAGAATTGTTGGTGAAGTTCTCGGAAAGTACCATCCACATGGTGATAGCTCAGTTTACGATACAATGGTGCGTATGGCACAGCCATGGTCATTGCGTTACCCTTTAGTAGATGGACAAGGAAATTTCGGATCAGTAGATGGTGATAGTCCTGCAGCAATGCGATATACCGAAGCTAGATTGCGAAAAATAACCGAAGAAATGTTGGACGATCTAGAAAAAGAGACCGTTGATTTCCGCCCAAATTTTGATGATAGTTTAACGGAGCCTACCGTACTTCCAACGAAAATTCCTAATTTATTAATTAATGGTGCATCTGGAATTGCTGTCGGTATGGCGACAAATATGGCACCACACAATCTTACAGAAGTAATCGATGGTATTATTGCCATTATTGACAATAAAGACTTGGAAATTGAAGAATTGTTGAACTATGTAAAAGCCCCAGACTTTCCAACAGGTGGTATTATTTATGGCTATGAGGGAGTTCGCGATGCTTTTTTAACAGGAAGAGGCCGAGTTGTAATTCGTGGTAAGGCAGAAATCGAGGAGGTAAATGGACGAGAGCAAATCATTGTAACTGAGATTCCTTATCAAGTGAATAAAGCGGAAATGATTAAAAAGATTGCCGACTTAGTTAACGATAAAAAAATTGAAGGGATTTCTGATTTAAGAGATGAATCCGATCGAAATGGAATGCGGATTGTATTTGAAATTAAACGCGATGCAATTGCGAATGTAGTATTAAACAAATTGTATAAGTTTACTGCTTTACAAACTTCATTTTCAGTTAATAACATCTGCTTAGTTGATGGGCGACCTCGCTTATTGAACTTAAAACAGATCATTGAGCAATTTATTTTATTTAGGCACGAAGTGGTGGTTCGTAGGACCAAGTTTGAGTTACGAAAAGCGGAAGAGCGGGCGCATATTTTAGAGGGATTAATCATTGCTTCTGATAATATTGATGAGGTTATAGAAATAATTAAAACTTCAGATAGTCCAGATCATGCAAGAGATCGACTTACAGAACGATTTGGTTTATCAGAAATTCAAACACGCGCGATCGTAGACATGCGTCTGCGTCATTTAACAGGTCTAGAACAAGATAAACTTCGAACAGAATTCAATGAATTAATGATCTTAATCGCTGATTTAAAAGATATTTTGGGAAGTGAGGAAAGACGGATGCAGATAATTAAGGATGAATTAAATGATATGCGTTCTAAGTATGGTGATGAGCGCCGATCTTCCATTGAGTATTCCGCGAGCGAAATGCGCATGGAAGACCTTATTGCGGATGAGGAAGTGGTTGTTACGATTTCACATGCTGGCTATATTAAAAGAACGAATTTAGCAGAATACAAAGTTCAAAATCGTGGCGGAATGGGTTCTAAAGGATCTACAACACGAGACAAGGATTTCTTAGAACATCTATTCGTTGCCACCAACCATAACTACTTATTAATCTTTACAGAAAAAGGACGTTGTTTCTGGATGCGTGTTTATGAAATCCCTGAAGGGAATAAATTATCTAAAGGACGGGCAATTCAAAACCTAATCAATATTCCTCAAGATGATAAAGTAAAAGCGTATGTTAAAGTATTGGATTTAACGGATAAAGAATATACAAGCAACAATTTTATTATTATGTGCTCTAAGTTTGGTGTAATTAAAAAAACATCCTTAGATGCGTATTCTCGTCCACGTTCTAATGGTATTAATGCTATTACGATTCGAGACAACGATGAATTGTTAGAGGCAAGATTAACCAATGGCGTTAATGAAATCGTTATGGCCACAAGCTCAGGTCGAGCCATTCGTTTCAATGAAGCAAAGGTTCGTCCGATGGGTAGAAATGCAGCTGGAGTTAGAGGAGTAACGCTTACACAAGCAGGAGATGAAGTGATTGGAATGATCTGTGTTGAAGATATTTTCTCTACCATATTAGTTGTTTCTGAGAAAGGATTTGGGAAACGAACGTTTTTAAATGATCCCGAAGACAAGGAACCTGTTTACCGAATCACTAATCGTGGTGGAAAAGGGGTGAAAACGATGAATATCACTGATAAAACTGGTAAATTGTTATCCATTCAGAACGTAAGGGATGAAGATGATTTAATGATCATTACGAAATCAGGGGTGACCATTCGTATGCATATTGATACCATCCGTACAATGGGAAGAGCGGCACAAGGAGTGAAATTAATCAATCTCAAAAATAACGCTGAAATCGCTGCCATAGCAAATGTTCCAAGAACGGAAGATGATGATGAAGCTGAAATTCTGGATGCCTTACCAATATCTGAAAACAGTGAGGAATTAGATCCTATTGAAGATTTGGATGAGGACATCGACGAGACGGAAAATGATGATATGAACACCAATGATAGTGAAGAGGAACTTGATGACGAAAATGATGATGAATAATTGAAGTAGGGAACTATGGCATGGTCCTTGAAAACGACCTGCGAATTATGCTAATTATAAATTAAAAACGAATAAAATGAGAATCAACTTTCAACTTATTATTGCAAGTATTTTTGCTGCTCAAATTGGACTTGGCGCTTTCGCTCAAAAAGCAAATGTGACCGATGCCGCTTTACTAATGAAGAAGTACAATCCCATGGCTGGCTTGGATGCTTCCAAAAATTTATTGACAAAAGCGAAAGCCTTTATCGATATAGCAGCCGTTAACACGGAAACAGCTGGATCAGCAAAAATGCATATGTACCGCGGTGAGATTTATTTTGGATTAATTGAAGTTGCAGCCATGGAAAGTGCGTCCACTGGCACAAAACCTGATGAATCTATTATAAAAGAATACGAAGCAATTGCAAGAACTTCCTTTAATAAGGTGTTAGAAGACCCAAAGAAAGAATTTATTCAAGACATTCAATCTTTTTTGAATTTTCGTTCAAGTATGTATTTTAATATGGCTATTAGTGCTTATGAGACTAAGAAATATGATATGGCTACCCAATTATTTATTGGAGCTATTCAGGTTAAAACTTTTTTAAACGAAAAATACCCCGATGCTGAGGTAAATGCCCAATTGAGCTTAAGTTTAACAGTTGATAGCCTTTTAAATGCTAAAAGTTATGATAATGCCCTTGAAATAGCCAAACAAGTTAATGAGGCAATTCCTTCAAATATTGATGTACTCATTTCATTAGTTAATATTTATCTTCAAAAAGGTGATGTTGTTGGTTCAGAAGGATACTTAAATGAAGCGCTTGCTATTGATCCAATGAATAAACAATTATACTATGTACTAGGAACAGCGAATATGGATTTAAAAGAAAATGAAAAAGCTGAAAAAGCGTTAACAAAAGCACTTGAAATAGACTCGAACTACACTGATGCACAGTACCAATTAGGAGCGCATTTATATAATTGGGCAAGTCAATTAAAATACGAAGCAGGTCAATTAGCTGAAAATGATCCCTCATATGAATATATGATTCAGAAGGCCACCAATATGCAATACCGTTCCTTAGCTTTATTAGAAAAATATATTATCATAAAACCTGAAGATAAAGGCGTTCTTGATATTTTAAGAAAAACGTATTCAAAACTCAACAACATTGAGAAAGCAGATGAATATAAAAAACGGATCGAAGCGTTAAAAAATTAAATTTATTTCCGCTCTCAACTCTTCTCCCCTAAAATGAAAAGTAGCATTGGCATTATTGGCGGGGGCTTTTCAGGTTGTATGCTTGCGTATCATTTGTTGGAAAACACGAAGGATCTTCAAGTTGTTATTTTCAATAAATCTAGTCGAATTGGTCCTGGCTTAGCTTATGAGCCTCAATCTAGCACCATGCTTTTAAATGTAAAAGCTGGGAAAATGAGTGCTTTTCCTGCTATTCCAACTGATTTTGTTGATTGGTTAACGAAAGAGAATATCTTCCCTTTAAACACGCGCGAAGAAATTACAGATTCTTTTGTAAGTAGAGAATTATACGGGTATTACTTAGACCAAATTTGGCAAAATATTTTACAAATTCATGGCGCGAGAATTACTGAGGTTATAAATGAAGTTATTACAATTTCTAACCGAATCGACTCCTTCACAATTGAGACAAAAACTAAAGTGTATACTGTTCAATACTGCGTCTTAGCAACCGGGAATGAAAAACCAAGAAATCCATTTTTAAGCGATAAAGCTTTTATAAGTTCTCAAAATTACCATCAAAATCCTTGGGCTATTCCAACAGAAAAAATTCATGATACAAAACCCATATTAATTATCGGTACTGGATTAACCATGGTTGATACCATTCATTATTTACGCGAAAAAAACAAAAACGGTATCATTTATTGCATCTCACCGCATGGTTTTAAAATTCTCGCTCATGAGAATTCGATTGTTTCATACGACGATATTCTTGAAAAAATTCAACTATCTGGTCATTTGGCAGATTTACTTGCTCAATTTAATTCCGCTAAAAAAGAAATACAAAAAAGGAAAGGGTCTTTGGATGCATTAATAAACTTTTTTAGGCCTATAACTGGAATAATATGGCAAGGCTTTACACCTTATGAAAAAAACTTTTTTCTTGAACATCTGCGACATAAATGGGGAGTGGCACGACATCGCCTCCCTCCTATTTCGTTCCAAAAAATTAATAAAGAAATACAAGATAAAAAGCTCAATATAAATGCCGGAAAAATAAAAGAAATTATTGAAAATGAATCCGGTTTAAATGTTCGCTATTTTGACAATGCTAAAAATAAAGAGCTTTCACTAACTGTTTCGTGCGTCATAAATTGTACAGGGCCAGAAGGAGATGTATCAAAGATGAAAAATGGTTTGCTTTTGAATTTATTAAAAAAGGGGCTTATAGAATCCGGACCATCAAACCTAGGAGTTCAGGTTTCAGTGAACGATATGCAAATAAAAAATACGCACAACATAAAAAAACTTTATGCTATTGGAAATTTACTACGTGGTGAGTTATGGGAAAGTACTGCAGTAAACGAATTAAGATCTCAGACCGAAAAGGTAGCACAAGAAATAATTCGTACTGAAAAAACAAAGAATAATTGCTAACTTTGAAACATGGCATTTGTTAATCCTGGCATCCTTTGGCTCCTGAGTCTAATAGCAATTCCAATAATCATTCATTTATTTCATTTTCGCCGATATAAGACACTCTATTTTTCATCATTACAATTTATTCAAAAAATTGATCAGGAAAATAAATCTACTCAAAAGCTAAAACATATTCTAGTTCTACTATCAAGAATTTTAGCACTTTCCGCAATCATTTTTGCTTTTGCCCAACCCTATCTTCCCGTCAAAAATGGAAACGCTAAAGCTGGTAAAGGTCTTGTTTGTATTTACATAGATAATTCATTTTCTATGACTGCCAAGGGAGTTGAAGGTGAGTTATTATCTGAAGCAAGGGAAATTGCTAGAAAGATAATTGAGGAAGCTCCAATTGATACAAGAATTATTTTACATACCAATCAGCTGAATGGACTTGAAAAACGAATGCTCACTAAAATTGAAGCATTAGAGCAATTACATAAAATTAAAGAAGGTCCAATTGCAAGAAATATGGACGAAATAATAAATTGGGAACGCGAATTTATCGAACGGATGAATACAGAGCAAGAACGAATCAACACCGTGCAGCACCTTATCATTTCTGACTTTCAGAAAGAAACATTTAAAACTGCTAAATTAAAGGAGGATAATAGTAGTTTTTATTATCCAATTCAGATTAAAGCGCAATCAAAATCCAATTTATATATTGATTCGATTTATTTTGCCTCTCCTCTGCAGAAAATAGGCGAACCAAATGAATTATTTGTTTGCGTAACCAATGAATCAGACCAAGACGTTATAAACGTTGAAATAAAAGTTGAATTAGGTGCACAGAAAAGAAGCATGTTTGCTGAAATAAAGGCCAATAGCACGTATACCACTAGCTTTAACTATACCAATTCAACCATCGGTATTGTCGAGGGGAGTGCCGAGATTAGAGACAAACAATTATTTTGGGATGATACCTATTACTTTAATATAAATGTAGCTAAAGAATGTAAAGTATTAATAATCAATGGGGAACTAGCGACAGATGCAATAAAAAAAGTTTTTTCATTAGAACCATTTTATCAGCTTTCAAGCATTAAAGAACTTTCCTACACAAGTGACTTAGCAGAAAAAGTTGATTTAATTGTCTTGAATGGTATAAATGAGATAAGTAGTGGATTAGCTACTGATTTAGCGAACTTATCTGAGGAGGGACATTCGATAGCACTATTTCCAGGAGAAAATTGTAATCTAGCTTCATGGAACTCTTTACTTTCAAAACTACAACTACCTTTATTAGGTAATGTGGTAAGCGCTGGCAATAGAATAAATAATATTGATTACAAAAACCCCTTTTTCATCGGTATGTTTGACAAAGAAAAAGAAGATCTAAACTTACCTTCAATTTTAAAATCCTATAGCATCGTTAATGCTAATCAAAGCGCAGCTTATTCATTATTAAAACAACGAAATGGCAACCCCTTATTGCTCAAAAGTCCCGGTAACACATCTAATTACTTATACACATCATCTTTAGGCCTTTCCTTTGGGAATTTTACTCAAAATGCAATTTTTCCAGCTATTATATTACGAATGGGTGAATTAAGTGTCCGAAAACTACCTTCCTTTGTGAGCATTGGACAAGATACCAAAATTCAAATTTATACTACCTCAAATGAAGAAAAACCGATACACTTAGTTAACAAGACAGTAGATTTCATTCCACAATTTCAGCGCTTTCGGTCAACATCGACCATTTCAATTGCTGGCTCAGAAGCCATTGAAAAGTTAGTAGCTGGAAGCTATAAACTTATTGACGAAGAAGAAATTGGATCACTTGCCATAAATTATAATCGCAACGAATCTTCAATGCAGATAATGAATGAGAAAGAAATTATATCGGCGTTTAAGAATGCAGGCATAAAAAATTGTACTTTCAAGGCCGTAGAAAATGGACAAAGTACAACACAACTAAAATTAGATAAACCAGCGGAGTATTGGCGGTATTTTGTTGTTTTAGCTATTTTATTCGTACTTATTGAAATGGTCTTGATTAAATATTGGAAATAATATCCTTATGAAAATAGTAATAAAAAACGCAAAGGTTATTGATAGCGGTTCTAAATGGCACCATCAAACTGTTGACTTCTTAATTATAGACGGTTTGATTACTAAAATTGAAAAAAATATTAACGAAGAAAACGCTACAATCATTACTTCTGAAGAATTATGTGTTTCGCCAGGCTGGGTTGATTTTAAGGCCCATTTTAGCGATCCAGGAAACGAACATAAAGAAACCATATCCTCAGGACTTCTAGCAGCTGCAGCCGGAGGTTTTACTCATGTTGGAGTCGTTCCTTCGACACAACCACCGATAGATAGCAAAGCGCAAGTGGAATACTTACTAAATCGCGCAGCTAATCACCCAGTTACCCTACACCCTATTGGTTGTATTACAAAAGAAATGAAAGGACAGCAACTGGCTGAAATGTTCGATATGCACCAATCGGGCGTACAATGGTTTTCAGATGATATGCTAAGTCACGATGCGGGAATACTGCATCGCGCCCTACTATACATTCAACATTTTAACGGAAAAATTATTAGTTTTAATAGCAATGCATCAATTGCAGCTCACGGAATTGTTAATGAAGGAATTGCCTCTACACGCACAGGATTAAAAGCGGATGCCACAGTATCTGAAGTATTGGCCATTCAACAAAGCATAGCACTTGTTGAATATACAAATAGCTCAATACATCTAAGCGGAATATCGTCTAAAGAAGGGCTTGAATTAATTCGAAATGCAAAGAAAAAAGGCTTGAAAATAAGCGCAGATGTGCACCTAATGAACCTCTGTTTTTCGGAAGAAGAAGTATTGAATTTTGATGCTAATTTTAAAGTACTGCCCGTTTTAAGATCTGCTTCAGATCGACTGGCCCTAATTGAGGGGGTCAAAGATGGGACTATTGACGCAGTCGTATCAGACCATCGCCCATGCGACCCTGAGGAGAAAGAAATTGAATTCGATTTTGCTGCTTTTGGTACAATTCAGCTTCAAAGCGTTTATGCAGCTTTAGAAAAGTTTACCGATATTGAAACAGAAAAAATTATTGCTTTACTTTCCACCACTTCGAGGTCTACTTTCGGTATCGAACATAAAAGTATCGCAGTTGGAGAAACAGCCGATCTTACCCTTTTTGACCCAAGTAAAAAATGGACTTTCGACAAAACAACAGTTTCGTCGCCTTACAATTTCAGTCCATTTCTAGACCAAGAATTTCAAGGTAAAGTCATTGGTATAATTAATAATAATAAGCTACATTTAAACTAAGATCGTATGTTGAAAAGTTCATTTCTAAAACAATTCTTCAAACAAAAAAAGATGGTTGGCTCGATAGCTCCAAGCTCACGATTTTTAGCTGATAAAATGTTAAATCATCTCGCAATTAAAGAAGCAAAATTTATTGTAGAATTAGGACCTGGAACAGGTGTTTTTACAAAAAAAATTTTAGCGGAGATGGGCCCTGAAAGTCAATTAATAGTGATCGAACTTAATGAAGATTTTCATGACAATCTCCAAAAAACGATAGTTCACCCCAACTTTCATTTGTTTCATGATTCCGCGGATCAACTAGGTGTATTATTAAAGCAAATTGGCGGAGAAAAAGCAGACATTATTATTTCCTCACTCCCATTCGCAAATTTACCCCCTGAGCTAAGAGATTCCATACTCGATTGTATACATGAAAATCTTGAAGAAGGTGGTTATTTTGTCCAATTTCAATATAGTCTACAATCAAAAAAACACATTAAGCAACGTTTTCCTGCGACAAAAATCAGCTATACGCCGCTAAATCTCCCCCCCGCTTTTATTTATTCTTGTCGGAAAAGGGACTGATTTCGTCATATTAGCATACCTTTGCGCCAAAAATAAGTAAACATGCTTAATGTTAATAATCTTTCTTTGCAATTTGGTAAACGCGTTCTCTTCGATGAAGTAAATGTGAAATTTGTACAAGGAAATTGCTACGGTATCATTGGTGCAAATGGCGCAGGTAAATCTACCTTTCTAAAAATTTTAACCGGTGACCAAGACCCAACAACAGGAAGGGTTGAATTAGAGCCTGGAAAGCGAATGGCTTTTTTAAAGCAAAACCACTTTGAATTCGACAAAATTCAAGTTCTACAGACCGTTATTATGGGCCATAAAAGGCTTTATGAAATAATGGTGGAGAAAGATGCCTTGTATGCTAAGGAAGATTTTTCGGAAGCTGATGGCATGCTAACAGCCGAACTTGAAGGTGAATTCGCTGACTTAGAGGGATGGAATGCAGAAACCGATGCCGCTACATTACTCAGCAATTTGGGAATTGAAGAATCAAAACACTATTCCTTAATGGAGGAATTGTCCAATGATTTAAAAGTTCGTGTATTATTGGCGCAAGCCATTTTTGGAAATCCCGATGTATTAATCTTAGATGAACCCACCAACGACCTTGATTTGCATACTATTTCTTGGTTGGAAGACTTTCTATTAGATTTTAGAAATACCGTAATAGTTGTTTCGCACGATAGGCACTTTTTGGATACAGTATGCACCCACATTGGCGATATCGACTTTAATAAAATCAACCTTTTTACCGGTAATTATTCGTTTTGGTATCAATCTTCTCAATTGGCCGCACGTCAACGATCAGACAAAAACAAGAAAGCAGAAGATCGCAAAAAAGAATTATTGGATTTCATCTCTAGGTTTTCTGCCAATGCAGCAAAATCTAAGCAAGCGACCAGCAGAAGAAAAATGCTCGACAACCTAGACTTGGAAGAGATTCAGCCATCCTCCAGAAAATATCCAGGCATTACATTTCATCAAGAAAGAGATGCAGGGAATCAAATCCTTTCAATTAATGACTTATCAAAATCAATTGATGGGAAAAGTTTGTTTAAAGATCTAACTATCACGGTTAACAAAGGAGATAAGATCGCCTTTATTTCTAAAAATTCATTGGCATTAACTACCTTTTTTGAGATATTAAACAATAAGATTAAAGCTGATTCTGGCGAATTTACTTTTGGAACAACCATCACTACCGCCTACATGCCCAACGACAATCACCATTTTTTCTCCAGTAAAATATCCTTGATAGATTGGCTCCGTCAATATGCTTTAACCGATGAGGAAAGGGAAGATGTAAACCTACGCACCTTTTTAGGCCGCATGCTTTTCACAGGGGAAGAAGCGTTAAAATCCGCGATGGTTATTTCTGGAGGTGAAAAAGTGAGGTGCATGCTTTCTAAAATGATGCTTGCCAAAGGAAACCTATTAATGATGGATGAACCCACCAACCACTTGGATTTGGAATCAATTACGGCCTTAAATAATGCTATGAGAGACTTTCAAGGCACCTTGCTCTTTACATCGCATGACCACGAATTAGTTAATACGGTAGCAAATCGAATTATAGAATTAACACCAAATGGTATCATCGATAAAATGATGCCGTACGATGAGTATTTAGGCGACACCAAGATAATAGAATTACAAAGTACTTTGTATTAATTTTTAGCGATTGAAAACAATAAATTATAAAATTGTTAATAATCACGTTAACAATAAGTTACTTAAAATAACTGTAAGTTTTCCTACAAATGAATCGGAAACATTCATCCACCTTCCTGCTTGGCGTCCTGGGAGATATGAATTAGGAAACTTTGCTAAAAATGTTAAAAATTTCTCCGTTTTTGATGATGCAAAAAAAAAGTGTGTCTTTCATAAAACAAACAAAGACACTTGGTTGATAAAAACGGAGCACACAAAATCCATTACCGTTCAGTATAACTATTATGCGAATGAATTAAACGCAGGATCCACCTTTATCGATGAGGAGTTAATTTATGTAAATCCAGTTAATTGTTTCGTGTACATCGATGCATTAGTTGATCATCCCATTTCCATTTCAGTTGGAAATAAGTCTAATTGGCAAATTGCTACTTCGTTGAAAAATATCGATGGCGTTCTACATGCGACTAATTATGATGAATTGGTAGACTCCCCTTTCATTGTTTCGCCAAACCTTCAATCAAAAAGTTATACGCTGAACTATATTGTTTTTACCATTTGGATTAATGGACACAAGCAAATCGATTGGCAAGCGATTATTAATGATTTTAAAAAATTCACCCAACATCAATTGGATGCTTTCGGAGAATTTCCGGCTGACAAGTATGAATTTTTGATTTTCAGTCTACCGAATCAAGCCTATCATGGCGTGGAACATTTGAAATCGACCGTTATCACTTTAGGTCCATCGCACGCCCTTTTCAACTCACTTTACAACGAATTATTAGGCGTTTCTTCCCATGAATTATACCATGCATGGAACATTAAAAGCATTCGTCCTACGGAAATGCTGCCCTACAATTTCAAAGCAGAAAATTATTCAACTTTGGGCTATATTTATGAAGGAATCACCACCTATATGGGCGATCTTTTCCTATTGAAAAGCGGCGTTTTCAACCTTGAAACTTACTTAGAACAATTTAGCAGTCAAGTTCAAAAGCATTTAGATAATCCGGGTCGATTTAATTATTCAGTAGCTGAATCTTCACATGATACCTGGTTAGATGGCTATGTCTCAGGAGTACCTGGAAGAAAAGTATCAATTTATACCGAGGGATGTTTATTGGCTTTTTGTGCCGACATACTTATTCGACAAGCGACAAAAAATAAGCATGGATTAGACGAAGTGATGAAACGTTTATACTTCGATTTTGCGCTTAAAGGGATAGGAATTACAGAGAAAGATTATCAACATCTCCTAGAAAATATTTCTGGCATTTCTTTCCAATCTTTCTTCGACGATTATGTAAATGGGACGCACAATTACGAGAGTATCTTAATCGATTGCTTAGAATACGTAGGTTTATCGCTTCACCAAAATCAACTTGCATCCTATAGTCAATCGAGGCTAGGATTGAGATTTACTAAATCAAATAACGGAATTTTAGTAAGTGAAATTTACCCTGGAAGTCCTGCCGATATTGCCGGAATTTGTCTTAATGATCAAGTCATCGCCCTGAACGAAATTCAGATTAATAACGATTTCGATGCGCTCTTAGAATACATGGAATTTGATGAGAAGAAATTAATCCTCCTTCGGAACAAAAAAATCACTTTTGTAACACTTCCCGAGGTCAACCGCTATTTCTACCAAAAACATAGCGTATTACTTCAAAACAAGCTAAGTCCAAACCAACAAAAAGCCTTGGCGAATTGGGGAAAAGAAGGCGTGAATTTTTAGTTGATTTTCAAAACAACTCCTAGCGTAATTTTTCTTTCTTTTCTTTTGGAAAAATTGCCATTTTGAAAGATATCTTTTACTAAATTTGATAAAAAAAACTATGAAATTAATTTACACTTTCGCTTTTCTTCTTCCATTTTTAGCAGCAGCGCAGTCATTCACAAGCGCCAATGAACCAGCAATTGGTAGTTTACAATCTTTATTTCTCTGTGATTCCAACACAAATTCATTCGAATCAACGGTTGGTAATGGCGTAACTTGGGACTATTCACAACTGGCTGGAATTTTTGGCGTTGTAAAAGATGTGCAAATTCAAGATGCAACGTTAGATCCCAATTTTGCTGCATTCAACGGTTCACAAAAAGTTATGTCCATCGGCACTACCCTATCTACTTTTTTCTCCTCCACTCCCAACGACCGAACTTCTCAAGGTTTTGTTTTTAATGAAGTAAGTTTAGGAAGCGTGGTGGCAAGTTGGTCGGTTGACCCTGAAAACTTAATGGCTTATCCTTTTGCATTGGGAAATAATATCAACGATGTTTTTAGCGGTACCATAACTAGCGCTGCAACTGGCGTTCTTTCTGCACAAGGAATTAGTACAAGTTCTGCAGACGGATCTGGAACATTGCTATTGCCAAATGGCGGTACATATACAAATGTGCTTCGTTACCATTTGCGTGATAGCGCCTCTGCCGTAATTTTTGGAACACCGGTTAGTTTTGTCAGAAATGAATACGAGTATTATGATTTAGCAACAAGCAACTTGCCAATCTTTATCTATACACGAATAAAAGTAGTTTCAGCCTTACTGAACAATACAAGCACCTTGGTGCTTAGCAAGGACCAACCCACTACATTTGTGGGCGTGAATGAGTTGGATAATCAAGCATTTTCAATCAGCCCAAACCCAGTAATGGATCAACTAAACATTGAAGGATTAGCTGGAGCGGAAGAAAATTACAGTGTTATTGATTTAACAGGCCGAGAATATTCAACAGGAAAAACTACCGGAAAAATTGACTTATCCGCTTTGCCATCAGGAACCTATTTCCTAAAAATTGGCAACACGGTTAAAAAGTTCATCAAATAATATAAGTCAATTAGATGCTGAATTTCAGGCTCATCATTGCTCTTTTCATCATCACACGCTTAACAATTGGTTTCGGGCAAGATCAAGCTGACTTGCCTATTGAAACACGCGCGTACCTTTTTCACATTGTAAAAAAGAGTCCAATTCTTGAAAACAACATTGGAAAGGCATTTGAATATGCGGGTCCGACAATCAAATTAAAGGATGGTAAATTAAATTACGACTCCATTGAAGTTTTAATTATCAATGAACCCTCTTTACTCATTGTTCGCAATGAAATCATTTCTACATCACCCAAAGGACTAATAGCAGAAGCCGCCAATAAAACAGCAATCTGGGAGCTTTGTAAACAAATTCAGAAAGTACTGGATGGAAAAGACAAAGGAGATAGTCCTTTAATCAATTCCTATTTAGATTATTTTTTTGATTCAATTCCAAAGAATATCATCAGAGGTAAAATATACGATGAACTTTTAAAACCAACCACAAGCCCCATCTTCCAAACGAACCTTTCTCTAATTGATCGGCTCACCCTATTAGAGTTTATTGGAATAAAAGATAAGTTGGAACAAAAACAACTACTAGACGCTCAGAATTACGCGATAAATCGAACCATAAAAGAGCGGGCACTTACTATATTTAATGCCTTAGGAGGAAAAGTGACCGATTTTGAGAACATACTATTTGCTTGTGGAGATGGCTCCTACACCTCGGGACTCTTAGAAGAACGCGATAAAGATGAGTATGGAGAGTATAACAAAGGTTTACCGAAAGCCATTGGATTATTTCCTTATGACATTGACGTTAAGGGAACAAAAAAGCAAGAAATAATGGCAAAAAGAATTTGCTCACGTTGGTTAGAAACCGTAGGTAACGACAAGCAAACACAACTCCACTTTGATGTTTGGGGCTACAACAGTTCCAAACAAACAACAGTCGTTATAGAACGAAAAAACTACCAATACCATTTATTTGGCTCAGAGAAAACACGTTTTTTATCCCCCGACTCCACCTTTTCAAAAGGAATAACCTTCCAGCGAATCATTAATGATTTAGATGATTTCACCTACAAAGCATTAAAAAACAGCATTGAAGGAAAAGGAGGATATAACCTACAAATTAAAAATGTTCAAAAAGATATTTCAGAAACCTTACGTTTGATCCAGGAGGAAGAATCCAACTATTCTGACCTTCATAAAACAGACTATGTAACGAAGAAAAAGCCTTCAAGGCAAATGCGAAAGCTTAAGAAAAAAAATAAAAATGGCGGGCCATTAGACCTGAAACCAACCACCAAATCAAGAAGAAATGCCAAGTCTAATAAACAAACTGAATTGATTGAATTATATGAACGGTACGACGAATTACAAGGCTTAGAAAAAGAACTAATGGAAGATCGCGCTCCACTGCTCGAAGAATACGTGGCAAAGAAAAAGCTCCTTGATCATTACAAAAGTAAAATGGGTGAAAATTGGATGAGTTACACCGAAAAAGATGGCTTATACACCTATGCAGATGGCGCAACATTCGATCTTTACACACAAGAATTTACCATTCCTGCATCAAAAGAAACAGAGCCTTTTGAGATTCGCTTAATTTCCATTCCGGAAGATTTTGAAGGTGGATCATCGGATGAAGTTATGCTTCATATTAGTAAAACTGATGCCTTACCCTATTACGATTCGGATTTTCAATTAAAATTAGAAGACCGCTTTGAGCCAGATAGCTATAATTTTTCGCAGGTAATCTTTACAAAAGTAGATAGCAGTTTATTAAAATTGCTTTTTGAAGAATTCAAAAAAAATAACCTTCCATTTGTACTTCAATTGCAAGCAAACGGGGTCGGAATTTGGAACGGGGAGAACGTGATCCGCGATGAAAACCAAAATGAATTGACGAGCTATCCAGGTGCAACAAATGAGGAAAAGCTCTTGTCAAGACAATCAATTACATTTAAACAACTTCGTTATTCGAATTTATCCATTAAACTAAGCCGCTCATTAAATATCAGAATAAATTCATTTACCGATCCAGTTGCCTCTAGTCTTTCGCTAAAAGACCTTAAACTTGAAGAACTAGCCAAAGAGTATAAACTGACTAAAAACGAAGTTTTATCAGCCTTACGTTGCATCTCATTACTTCAAAAACTGAAAGAAGATCTTTCCTATCAGGCCACCAATTATTTAACTCAAAGTGATTCAAAAAAATTTATTGATAAACTAGATGGTGCCATTCAAAAATCGAAGATTCAAATTGGAAATGTATACATCCGCTTAAAAGACATTCAGCTTTAAGCCAAATAAAATTTGTAATAAAAACAATTATTCATCAAATATATATGGGACATCTTTCTTGAACATTTCGTTCAAATTTGTGTTTTAAATAAAAAATTACTCTGTGAAAATTCTACTAATATTCATCTTTATTGCCAGTCAATACGTGTTTGCACAAACCCCTACTGACTTTAATAAGCAGAGAATCGATATCGACAAAAAACTTATGCTTACGCTAAGCACTTGGTCTTCTGCAAATATAATTGCAAGTAGTATTGGTTGGGCAACCGCTGGAAATGGGGAGGCCAAGTATTTTCATCAAATGAATGTAACGTGGAGTGCCATAAATCTAGGTTTAGCCCTACCAGGTTATTTTAAGGCTAAAAATTCAAATGCGCAAATTTCACTTGGAAATACATTTAGAAAACAATCAGAAACCGAACAAGCATTTTTATTCAACACCGGTTTAGATATTGCCTATCTGACGGCAGGTTTTTTGTTAAAAAGTGAGGGAAAACATACTATTTCAAAGCAAGCGCAATTGAATGGATTTGGAAACGGACTTCTGCTTCAAGGAGGGTTTTTATTTTTATTTGATTTAAGCGCTTATATTATTCATCGCCATCACGCTACTCTTTTAAATCCAATGCTTGACCGATTAACAATGAGTTCGTCAGGAATAGGTCTCAAGTGGAGAATTGGTAAGTAAATTCGTTTTTAACGGAATTATACCTTAAAGAATTCATTAGGAAAATTAAGTAGGTAAACTTTTTCTTGCGCCCGAGTAATGCATGTGTATAGCCATCTATTGTAATTTTCGGTTCTCATTTGCTCCGGTAAAAACCCAAAGTCAACAACAACATTTTTCCACTGTCCACCCTGCGCTTTGTGTGCCGTAATAGCGTTGGAATATTTCACCTGAAGTGCATTAAAATAAGGATTTTTTAAGATAAGTTGATAGCGCTTACGCTTGTTTCTCTCATGCGCAAAATCCTTCTCTACTTCAAAAAATAATTCTTTCATTCTGTCGCGTGATAAACTAGGTGCCTCAACCGTAAGTGCTTCTAAATTTAGTATTACCTCCATTTCCATTTCATCCGGATAATCAACAAATTCAATCATTGCCTTAGCGAAATCAAATCCATAAAAAGTTTCACGGTTGATTATTTTAGTAATACGAATAGATTCACCATTAGCAATGAATCCAATAATCGAATCTGGTTTCAACCAAAAATAATTATTTTTAACTACCATTAAAACGTCCTTTTTCTGAACATTTTCCTCGTGCATTAATATGCGCGCACGAATTTCACCATTCCATTGATTGGCCCGTTTATTCGACATTGTAAGTAATACCGTCTCCTCCATTCCCTGACGATCATAAGAATCGGATAACATTTCACTTAATACGCTCCCATCAATTCGCTCAACCTCTCTGCCATTTGAAATAATTATCGGTAAAGAAAAATCTGTTTTGTTTCGAATAAATGTAGCAACGTCCGTAATTTCAGAATGCAGTGCCTGTCGGACTATTTCTTTTAAATAGGCCTCATGGATACTTAGTTGAGGGAATACAGAATTTAAATAATCTTTATTTAAGGCCGGAGAGTTTGACTGACCAACAGGAGGTAATTGTCCCGGATCGCCAACAAACATCAATTTGCAGCCAAGCCCACTATAAACATAATTGACTAAGTCCTCTAAAAGACTATTAGCTTGCGCAGCATCATCAACTCCCACCATGGAGGCTTCATCAACAATAAAAAGAGTATTGGTGAATAAATTTTGTGCTTTTACCAAACTAAGCGATCCATTCATTTGATTTCCAACAAAATAGACTTGTTTATGAATTGTATATGCTGCTTGCTTTGAATAATTTGCGATTACTTTAGCTGCTTTTCCAGTGGGAGCTAACAACCTAACTTTTTTTCTTTGACCTAATAACTCATTCACTATATAGGCGATTAAGGTTGATTTGCCTGTACCTGCATAACCCTTTAAGATAAATGCAGGACATTTATTAACTGAATTATAAAATAAATTAAATTCGTTTAAGGCCTTCGATTGGTCGTCTGTGAAAACTAAATTACCGAAAGTTGACTTTGATGAATTGGGTAAAGAATTATCCATTTTATTATTAAAAACCTTATAATTTAGACGTATTATCGTAAATTTGTCTATCATCAAAAGTACTTAAAGTAAATAATCTTTGGCTTATATTTAACTCTTTAAAAGAAAATGCGTTACCAAATTGAATTTTCTACACAAGCCCTTCAACTTACCTCAATTGACGGAGAAAAAGTAATTGATAACTACCATCAACAACTCACCTCAATCACTGAAGAATTAAAAATTGAAGAGGCAAAGGTTTTCATTAAAGAGGTAACCAAAAGCTCTTTTCTTCATTCGTCCGACTATAGTTGTTTTTTTCGAACGACACAATTTATCTTTATGCCTAATGCGGTATATGATGAGCAACTTAAGCTAAATTATTTTGAGTTAAATTTTGGTCCTTGTAAGACTCCCTCGATAGTTCATTCGATGAACAATATTCCTTTTAGCGTGACCAGTATTTATGAAATTACTCCATGGGTAACTGCCTTTTGCGAAATGAATTTTCCAGGTAAAAGTATACTTCCTACCCACCAAGCATACTTGAATTATTATCAAGCAGATGTAGCTAATGAAATTCAGGGAACTATTTTTTATGATACGACTTCCTTCTACATACAACTTTTTCAGAAGCACAAATTATTATATTGTCAAGAAATACCAATACTTCACTCAGATGATATCATATACTACACCTTTACCGCACTAAAAAAATTACCCATTGATATCATGAGTGGTAAAATCATTCTATATCCAAGACAAAAGGATGCTGCCGATGCGACCTTACATTCAAATTTTTTGCGCATTTCAGAATTCAAAGACATTGAATTTATCTTATCAGATTTTAACACTTACCAAAACGAATTACTTTGCGAATAATTAGTGGTTCTCTAAAAAGCAGGCGTTTTTCTGTCCCCCCAGGTTTTCCATCAAGACCAACCACAAATTATGCGAAAGAAGGTTTATTTAATGTCCTTCAACACAGCATTGAATTAGATGAATTAAGCGTTTTGGATCTATGTGCAGGAACTGGGAATTTATCCTTTGAATTTATATCTCGTGGTGCAAAGTCCGTTTTAGCAATCGACGAAAATTTTATTTGCACTAAATTCCTTTCAACTAATGCGATAAGCTTAGGTATTTCGAATCAATTAGATGTTAGGCGTGCTGATTGCATCAAATTTCTTATGAATTGCACAAGTAATTTCGACATTGTCATTGCTGATCCTCCATATGAAGCAAAATTCCACGAAGAAATTATTCAGTTGGTTCAAGACAAAAAAATATTAGCTCCAAATGGCTTGCTTATTATTGAACATGGAAAACAAACTAATTTGAGCCATTTAGCAAACTTCAGTTTTTGCCGTATATTTGGGAACGTCTATTTTAGTTTTTTTAAGGCATAATATGAAGAAAATAGCCCTCTTCCCAGGTTCTTTCGATCCCTTTACAAAAGGACACGAAGCCATTGTGCATAAGGCACTTAATGTTTTTGACCACATCGTAATCGCCATTGGAGAAAATACCTCTAAACAAAGCTTATTTAGTATAGAAAAAAGAATAAACCATATCACTGCTATTTTTGAAAACAACAAAGCGGTAAGCGTTGAAAAATACAGTGGACTTACTGTAAACTTTTGTGAGCAAGAAGGTATTAAACATATTATTCGTGGCCTTCGAGATACAAAGGACTTTCAATACGAACGTTCAATTGCCCATATGAATTTTGAATTGGGTAAAATCGAAACTGTATTTTTTCTGACCGATCTTCATTTAAGTGCCATTAATTCATCAATAGTTCGCGAAATTGCAAAAAGTAAGGGATCAATAGATCAATTTGTAACACGCACTGATTTACTCGTTTAATCAAAATGATTAGAACCCTATTTACGCTTATTTTTGTTGCGATTCAATTTGTTTCCTTTTCCAATGTAACGATTAGGGGAATGGCCTACAGTTATGCAGGCCAGACGCTTGCTATTTATCAAATTGATGATTATATTTCAAATCACGAAACCTTAATAAAAGAAACAGAAATCAATTCAAAAGGTTACTTCATTTTATCCTTAGAGGTTCCAGAAATCAAGAAATACATCATCCGTGTTAATAATGCTTTTGCAACACTCTACTTGCAAGATAAAGCTCGCTACACAATAGAATTTCCAGAAGATATTAATCAAAGGGTCCAGATTTCCAATTCGAAGGAAGTTGAAATTACCCTAATTGATCTTGATAGTACAGATATCAATTACAAAATATTAGGATTTGAAGCTTGGATGGATAGTTATATTTCCGATATCTATTATACAAGGGAATCTGATCATGGCAATTTTATACGAAAAATTCGATCATTTAAAGATGAGGTTGAGCGCTATTACTCAAAAGATACCTCTTCCTATTTTAGAGACTTTTTAAAATATTCCATCGGACAAAACATAGAAAACCTTCAATTCATTGGTGCTCCATCGGCCCAAGATAAATTTGATTTCTATTTTAATAAACAAGCTATTTTGTATTTAAATGACGCATACATGACCTATTTTAATGGTTTTTATAAAAAGTATCTTTTTCAATTGAGTGGAACAAAAGCCAATGAGCTATACGTTTCAATTGCTCGGGGTGATCTTTATTTAACAGACTCGATACTAAGTACAGACCTGTATTTAAAAGACGACCAACTACGACAGCTGGTGCTAATTAATATCTTAAAAGAAGAATATTACAGTAACTACCTCCCAAAATCTGGAATATTGAAACTTCTTACTAAAATCAATACTACTACTACGATTGATTTACACGCCCTAATTGCCAAAAACTTGCTGACTAATTTTAATACCGCTGCTGTAGGATTCAGATTTCCAGAGCTTTTGCTTCAACAAAAAGGCGATAGCATTCAACTTAGCTCATTAAAAGGTAAATACATCTATCTACATGCCTTTGACCCCAAAAATCCTTCATGCAATGCCGATGTTGGGGCCTTAAAGAAATTACATGAGAAATATGGTAATGAAATAGAATTTATAACGATATATCCTATACCAGATGTAGCATATACTAAAATTGAACAGCGAAATTTAGATGCCTTAAATTGGAAAAAGAGCAGTTACAAAATAGCGGATCCAATCTGGGCAAAACTGCAAATATTTTCTTTTCCTTGTTATTTACTAATTGATGATTCCTTCTATTTAGTTGCCTCGCCTGCCTTAAGTCCAATACCCAATGGAAATTACCAAACGATAGAAAAAACATTCTATGATATCATTCATCAAAATGACAAGGAATAATATTATCGTTTAAAGTAGCCCCAAAATATACCAGAAATTCCTCCCGCCAAGTGAGCCATGTGCGAAACATTATCTTTACTAAAAGATAAATACACCTCTTGACTAAAATAGAATAAAAGCACTAATATAAATGTAAAAGGAATTTCATTTGTTTTTGCATGAATGAGAGTAGATAAAATAATTAACATAAAAACGATTCCACTTAGTCCCATCAACCCATTATCCCAGAAAAGAGTGTGAATAATAGCTGTAAAAATGGCAGCAGTAACAATCATAAGTAGATACTTTTTTACTCCATATGCCTTTTCAACAATAGGTGATAAAACCAAGAAAAAAGAAAGATTTCCAAATAAATGCTGTAAATCAGCATGTCCAAATATGTACATAACTGTACTAAGATACCAGCTTGCACTTTCTCTCTCGAATTGGCCATTAAGAATAAATAATCCAGAAACTTGATTTGAAAACAAATTTAGAAGGGCAAAGGCGACTAAGCAAATAGAGGTAATCGTTAAGGTAACTTTAGCATCAAACGTAATTTTCATATTATTCAATTTTAGCACTTAATCCTCTATCCAAAAGTGCAATACACTTAGGTTCCAACTCATTATATACGCCATGACTTACCGAACATCGCCCATTTGTATGAACAATCCAAGCACATTGCTCAGATTCTGTTAACTCCAAATTACAGATCGCCATCAAAGAATTAATAACATGATCAAAACTATTAACATCGTCGTTATAAAGCACCAAGGAGTAATCCTGCGTTTTTTGAACTTTGACACTTACTTTTTCTTTTGGTTCTGCTATCATAGCTGATTTATGTTATAGGTATAAGCAAATTTATTTGCGATTTCTTTAATCGTTGAAAGCTGAATTTCATTTTCATAAGCGAATTGAATTTCAAAAGTATTATTTTTCGGCAATATACTATGCGGAATTGTACAATGAATAAGCCAATCATGTAAGGCGGAAGGTAATGCATTGGAACTAGTATAAATACTACAAATTTCAACTTCCCTTGTTTTTGCCAACAGCGATAGGTCTGAAAAATAAATTCTTTCAAAAGCGGTAAGTTGCGTAAGATCGATAAATCCTGAGGATATCGTTTTTTGTGTTGGATTATAAACAAAAGTCCCCCCTCTATTTAACACACCTAATTGCTGACTTGATACATCAGAATCTACTGATTTAAAAAATTGTACATAATCCACTTTGGTTAAAATGGGAGGTGCTAACTTATTAAAATCAATTTTAGCTATTTGTTGTACTGGTGTACTTTCTAATTGAGTTGTTTGATCCTGTAGCTTAATTAGGTTACGTGCCACATTAATATCAATTCGTTCCCCATTGCGATAAGCCACTATATAGGCATCCTTAATTCCGTTTTGGACGATGGCTTTCTTGCGAATCGTTGCTAAATCGAAACTTGAAAACTGACCACTTGTATAGCGATACTGACCATTCGGAGCTCTGTAAAACGTTAAATCTTCAATACCGGCTAATTGTTGATCGGTAATCGGCTTGTTATATACCCCAACCTGAACAGCAAAATAAACATCCTCTTTTTTAGAAATAGTTGTTGGCGTTGCATCTAAATTGGAATTTTTAAATAAAGCAGCAACTTCCACGGAAATTTCAGCATCCGTTTTTGGAATACATTTTCCGGAGCGCTCCAGTTCTCTCGCTTCTACGAGGGAAATTCTTTTTCCATCGCAATATGCAACAATAAAAGCATCCTTATATCCTAAATTTCGAATCGAGTTTCTTGCTGTAATAGCAACTCCTGTATTATTAAAAAACCCAGCTAAATAACATGTTAATCCATTTTTTAAAACTTCACCGGAAACTGGGGAGAATTCCCTGAATTTATCATTGGGAACAGCTTTACGAAAAGCACCAATTTGAATTCGATAAATGAGACCTGAAGGCACGCCAGAAATTATTGGAAAAGGAGTTGAAATATCATTTAGCACAGCATTAGCTATTTTGAAATCGTATGAAATTGGATTTATTTTAGGGGATGAAATTATGGGCTGGATTTGTTGCGAAAGCATCGCCTCCATTAGTAATTGATTCGGTATTGTCTTAATTATTTTTGATTCTTCCGATAATGATATTGCCAATTCTTCAGCAAGTCGTATATTCTCACTGATTAATTTCGCCTTATTACCTTCAAGTTTGGAATCTTCCGAATAGTTATTGGATTGCACTAATAAAAAATCTAATTTTTGCTTTTCATCGGCAATAACGCGATTAATGCTATCAAGTATTGATACTTTTTCATTAAAAGCAATTCGTTTTTGAAGGTAATCGGTATATGCTTCAGTTTGTTTTAAGGAACTTATTTCGTTTTCATTTATCGAAGTTTGCTGTTCAAATAGATCGGTTAAATTTTTAGAGCGGACATCTATATTACTCGCTAACTGTTTATTTTCAATTTCTTCAATTTCATTGTTTATGATTTGCAATTGTTGCTTTAAAATAGACAAAGCTTTGCCATCAGAAGTTTTAAGAAGTTCCTCTAATTGGATTTTTTGAATAATCAATCCATTTTTAGTCTCATCTTGAGTTGAATTATTAATCTTACTTAATTCGGGGTAAGCCATTTCCAACTCTTTTATCTTATTAAGTAGCACTATTTGATTCACTAACAAATCATTTGTTGAATTTATGAAGTCTATTAGGACCTTATCTTTTGGATTAACTAACTTGTTATCAGAAGAATTAAAAATTTCCTCTAATAGTTTACTTTCATCGATTATATTCAATAATTCACTTGAATTCGGGGAGCTTATATTCTTGAGCTGTTTTTCGTTTGAAATAGAACCCACTTTATTTATTTCGTTATTCGTCAAAACATTTTGCGCTTCGATCCTTTGCTTTTCGATTTCAGCCAAACGCTGTTCTTCGATTGATTCCTTTGAACTGTTTTCAGCCGCTACTTGCGCTTCGATTTTTTGCTTTTCGATTTCAGCCAAACGCTGTTCTTCGATTGTTTCCTTTGAACGGTTTTCAGCCGCTACTTGCGCTTCGATTTTTTGCTTTTCGATTTCAGCCAAACGCTGTTCTTCGATTGTTTCCTTTGAACGATTTTCAGCCGTTACTTGCGCTTCGTTCCTTTGCTTTTCGATTTCAGCCAAACGCTGTTCTTCGATTGTTTCCTTTGTACGATTTTCAGCCGCTACTTGCGCTTCGATTTTTTGCTTTTCGAT
>JAPLEV010000030.1 GCA_026391005.1 Flavobacteriia bacterium
TCTTTTTCCAAAAGTAAGTAGAGGCAATCAGGATCGTTTATTTTCGAATTGTACCACGCGTAGTGCATTTCTTGGGTGATTGCTTCCTGCTGAAAGGAGTATTTACGGATATTTGTATCGCTTGCCCATTGAAAGGTAATGTCAACATCATTTTTTGTCGCTTCTCGAAGTTGGAGGGGATTGTTTTTTGTATGAATAACGACATCTACTAACTTATCGTCAACTAGTTGTTCTTTTTCTAAGCGTTTGGTCTGCTGAAATCCGGCATTTTCTATGGCTTTGTACAAATGAGGACGTAAATCATAGGCATAGGTGAATAGGGTACTCAAATACAAATCCGTAAAGGCTATTTTTTCTAATAAATGGAGGAAGGTAATCCAGTTTGTTTCAAAATTGTCGGCTTCCAATTCTGTCGCCATGATAAACGACACTTCCGCTTGGTGGCTTTGCCAATTAATATGGACTATTCCTCCATAGCCTATGCATTTATCGTTTTTTAGAAATGAAAACAAGATCTGGGCAGGTTTTTCTTCTTTAAATGAGGGATGAATGATGTTTTGAAAGTACGCTTCTTGGTCGTTTTCAGTGAGTATTTTTTCTTGCCGCAAATGATACATTTGTTCATTTCGCCATTTCATTATTGCCAAACGATCTTCATATCGAATGGGAACAATGGCAAATTCTCCCGTTGTAATTTCTTGCTTATGTAAACAGTTATAGCTCGCCATGTCCATTCAATTTTTGAAGTATACATTGCAATACATAAGCATGACCTTTTTCATTTAGGTGATGAAAGTCTGACATAATTCCACTTGATTCAATTCCGCTTAAATCAATTACGCTTCCTGTTTCTAGTAAAATGGAATTGTATTGTGCTATTCGCTTCGCGATACCACCGACTTTTTTCTCATAGTCACTGTTTGCAGGAAGTATGCTTAAGAATAGCACCTTTGATGTTGGAAATAGGTCGATGAATTGTTGCAGATTCTTTTTAAACTTCGAAGGTTTTACATAGGTAATATGCCGAAGATTCCTGACCCACTGTTTATTCAAAGTTTGAAGTAAGTACTTTCCTAAGAATGGAATTGATTTTATTACTTTTAATTCGTTTTTCCCTGCAAATCTTGGTGTGCAATCTACTATGCCGCTTTGGATAATCACATAGTCAAATTCACTTTTGGGCGATTGAAAATAAAAAGTTTGCTTGAGTAATTCTGTCGATGTGGCTCCTCCAATCGCTATTTGACAAACGGAATAACCATTTTTTCGCAATAATTCTGGCCATGTATTAGAAAATGAGCAGTTTTCAGGTTGTGACCTGGGAAGAGAAAGGGAATCAGTAAACAACAATATGTTTTTACTCATTTCATCTTGGTCTTTTCGTTCAGTAGCTGTATGAGTGCTTGGTCTGTTTTGTATTTCAACTGACAATCTTTGTTTATCGCTGCAATAGCAGGATTAGCATCTAAAAATGTTAGAATGTCACTTAGTTCGTAGTCTTTTTTATCGTTGGCTATGAAATGATCATGGATTCGATTAAAGAGTACTAAATCTTCTTCATAATCTAATGTTAGGCGATAATCTCGCACTAAATGTGCAGGTAATTCAACGGTATTTAAGTTGAAAAATTCAGGATTGTTCTGGAAATACCATGTCATGTATTCAGAATAATCAGCGGAAGTAAAATAAGCTTTTATTTTTCGAAGGGCGGAAATATTAATGATTTCGAGGTTGCAGCCTATAGCCGCGCTTTTTCCAGTGGTATAATCTGCACCCTTTTCGAAATGCGATCCAAGCAATATTCGGCAAGTTTCCGGATCTACGTATGGCATGTCGGCGGTGATTCTAACGATTACATCGATGTCCATTTCATCGCAAATCTTTAAATAACGTGCAATCACATCTTCTGGATCTCCTTGAAAGAAAACAACATCGGGATGGTAGGTGTGATTTTTCAGTTCATCGTCTTGGGGATTTGTTGAGCTAGCAAGAATGGTATGGTGAACGTCTTTGAATTTCAAGGTACTTTTTATACAATATTCTACCGATGGCAAATTTCCAATGGGTAAAAGTGCTTTTTCTTTTAAGCGAGATGATTTTAATCGGCATGCTATAATGCTTGCAATTTTTGCTTCCTTAAAATCTGATTTATTAATGGTTTGACCCGCTTGAATAGGAGAACTTAGTATTTTCTTCTCCGCTTGAAGTTGGAGTACTTCATTAAACGTTAAACCATCTTTCCCTGAACGTCTGAAGATTAAGTCACTCGAACTGCTGATTAAGTCTCCAGCAGCTAAAAGTTTTTTTGTAAGGGGTTTCATTTGACTTTTATGCAGGTAGTCAATTTCACGTGTATTGATGAACTCTTTATCGGCTAAGGCAGTGTAATTATCTACGTTGGCGACTAACTCATCGAATTGTTTTTTCGTGATGGATGAAAAGTGATCGTACTTTGTCTCACGATCGTCAAGCATTACATGTTTTTCAATGGCATCAACGCCATTTAACACAGCAATTAATGGCAAAGTGAGCGCATCGTTAGACTTTCCTTCGGTATGGTCGGCAAATACGATTTCGTTTTTAAAATGGTTTTTTAAGATGGCGATTTTATTCAAT
>JAPLEV010000015.1 GCA_026391005.1 Flavobacteriia bacterium
TGTATTTACTGCAAGAACTTAGCGTGAAAAAGAGCATTAAACTCGCTAGAAACAAAACTTTCATAACAAAGCTTTTTTATTTTTAAAATACGCTTAGCACTTTGTTTGGTTACATGAAAGAATTATTAAAATTTATTGCAAAAAAAAAGCCGCCAAAAAAGGCGGCTCAAGTTGAAATATTAATTTACATAGTCTCCCATGTTTGAATAGTAATATCACCATTACTAGAATCTATTTGCTGAACTTTTAATTCGCTACTAGTAAGTTTTATGATTGTATATTCTTCTGAAGTGTTGTTACTAGAATCTACTAAAATGAGCTTAGATTTATCATTGCTAAATAACCATTCTCCGTTTATTTCATTAGTAAAAGTTTGTCCCAAAAGGGTATAGCTAAAAGTTGATTTTGCTGTGCCATCTTTTTTTAAACTTAGGTGCGAACTAACTCCCGATAGATTTAAGGTAACATTGTTTTCTGTTTGAGAAATCAGGTGCCAATCATTCACCATACGCGACTTTTTTGACAGCAAGGTGAATTTTGAACCTTCATCATATTTACTACAAGAAGATAAGAATGTAGTGGCTACGATCAACGAAAGCACACTAAAAAAGATTGTTTTTTTCATGTTTAAAATTTTAATTTCGGCGAAAATAAGAAGAAAATTTAAAAGAGTACGACTAAAAGAGATTAACTTTGTAAGATTAAATCTTTAGTATGAAAACACCTATTTATTTACTATTTAGCTTATTATTTTTAGCTGCTTGCAACAACGCCACCATCGATAAAAAAGCAAGTAAAAACACACCTGCCATACAGAAAGTTGCGAACACAAAACTAGCATTAAACGTAAAAGGAATGGTCTGTAAAATGGGTTGTGGCGGTGCAATCAGAAAGGAATTATTAGCGACAAATGCTGTTGAAAAAGTAGAGGTCGATTTTGTAGAAGACAAGGAGGCGCAGTTGATCACTGTGTATTACAATAATTCCCTTTCTTCAAAAGAAAAGCTTCTCAAGGTAATTACCGAGATGAATGACAAACAATTTACCGCCGAAACGATTTCTGAATCCTCCTATACCAGCGATAAAAAATGATGCTACACTATCGGGTGCTCGGAAAAGGGGCTCCTTTGGTAATTCTGCATGGACTATTTGGTTCATCAGATAATTGGCAATCACAAGCAAAAAAACTGGCGGATTTCTACACCGTTTATTTAGTCGACTTACGAAATCATGGTCATTCCTTTTGGTCACCAGCCCACACTTATGACCTAATGGCAGAAGATGTTCATCGCTTGATTGAAGAATTGAACCTTAAAAAAATCATCTTACTTGGGCATTCCATGGGGGCAAAAGTAGCGATGACATTTGCACAACAACATCCAAGTTTACTCGACAAACTTATTTTAGTCGACATGGGAATAAAGGAATATCCGATGCACCATCAACATATCTTAGCAGGAATTCATGGATTAAATTTAGCGACATACAAAACCCGCGGAGAAGCCGAGCAGGATTTAGAGAAATACTTAGATAACCAAGGTGTTAGACAATTTCTACTAAAGAATTTGTATTGGAAATCTAAAGGAGAATTGGCTTGGCGCATGAACGTAAGTGTTCTTGAAAAAAACATGGGCGAAATACTTATCGCGATTCCAAAACAAGTTGTACTAACCAATACCTTATTTATCCGGGGAGAACTTTCAAATTATATTTTAGACGACGACATCCCTGAAATCGAAGAATTATTTCCCGATAGCGAATTTGAAACCATCTTAGGCGCCGGACATTGGGTACATGCCGAAGCACAGGAGGAATTTATTCAATTGGTTTTAGGGTTTTGCTTGCGGTGAACTACTTACGCTTATAAATCGGCACCGTAGAGCAAGGCTCTCCATACATGAGTGATTTCACAACGGGACATAAATGCATAACCAAGATTGTACTTGCAAATTCAGGACAAGAAATACTTGAACATCCTTTAACAATTACACGCTGATCTAAAAATCCAGCCAAATCAAGTGATAGAATTCTTTTTTTAATCAACGATTTTTCGAGCTCATCCTGGTTACCCATTTCATAATACACTTCGAACAAGGATAATTTACTCCCAATTAGCATAAAAGCCCATGTTGGGATAATGGCATCGGTAGAACAAAATATAAAAACTGCTTTTCCAACGTAAACAGACCAATCATGCTCATTAATCCACAAACGAAATTCTTTTTCCTTAAGCACTAGGCCTTTCCATAGTTGCGATGCAATATCAATTCCAACTATCTGTTGCGTTGGCTTAAAATCGGCCATGTCCAATTGCAATAATCCGCTTTCCGTAACTTTATTTTTTATGCCCTCCATATCGTTTTACAAAGATACAATAAAGCAAAAGTAAAGACGGAATAATTAAAGAAAAAGGGGAACTACTCGCATTAAATATAATGTAACAAATTAGCTTTTATTCAATATCAACCTTGGTCATTCCTACGAAAAGAAATGAATTAATTTAGTACATTTACCCCTATGAGAAAAGAACTAATCATTGCCGCTATTGCTTTAACGAGCACAATATACAGCCAGAAAAACACTTGGCAACAAGAAGTTAACTATGCCATCACAGCGAATTTAGACGATCAAAAAGGCGTGGTAGCTGGAGAAGAAACCATCGAATACACAAATAATTCAAAAGACAGTCTTTCTGAAATCTATCTACATCTTTATTGGAATGCCTTCAAGAAAGGAAGTCATGCATTTAATGTAATGGAAAAAGACCAAGAAGAAATGACCCAAAGTGATTTTGGAGCCATAGACATTGTCGCCATTAAAATAAATGGTGAAAATTATGATGTAGAAGTGTTCGAATCCATTGGGAAAATCAAGTTAAAAAAACAAATTGCGCCTTCAGCAAAAACCCAACTAATCATAAAATTCTTGTCAAAAATGCCTGCTTGCATTAATAGAGCAGGAAAAGATAACAGCTCAGGCACTGATTTTACTCTTACACAATGGTACCCCAAGATTTGCCGTTACGATTCCCAAGGATGGCATACTGACCCTTATTTCGGAAGAGAATTCGCAGGGACATTCGGTAAATATAATGTTTCGATAAGCTGTAACAAACGCTTTGTTATTGCAGGGACAGGATTACTAACTAATAAATCATATACAGCCAACGGTTGGGCTGATAAAGAAAATGTAACGCAGCAAGGAGAAATTACAGAATGGAAATTTGTTGCGGAAAACGTCCATGATTTTGCTTGGGCAGCAGAAACGGAGTGGATACATAATTCCATTCGTATTGACCAGATAGACTTCCATTTTTTCTACCACCAAGATTATATAACGGAATGGGAAAACTTGATGGCTAATTGGGAAAAAGCCTATGCTATCTGCAAGGAAGAATTTGGTGAATATCCCTACCCTCAATTTTCATTCATACAAGCTGGTGAAGGCTATATGGAATATCCGATGTGTACAATGCTTGAAGGAAGTCGAATGGATTTTTTCAATACAGCCTGCCACGAATTTATGCATAACTATTTTTATGGCATATATGGAAGCGATGAAAACCTACATCACTGGATGGATGAGGGAGTTACTTGTTATGCCGAAGCGCGTATTTCCCAGTTAGAAGGAGAAAATAAAAACTACCTTTCGGAAGCCATGAGTAGTTATAATTGGGTGAGAATGATGTATCCTGAAGAACCTATTTCAACCGCAGCAAATCACTTTGATCATGATTATGCGTATTACAATGCTGCTTATTATAAAGGCCAATTATTCCCGGAACTTATTCGCTATATGATTGGTGATAAAAACATGAAAAAGGGATTCCATCGGTATTACGCGAATTGGAAATTCAAACACCCAGAGCCAAATGATTTTGTTAAAACATTTGAAGATGTTAGCCAGATGGAATTAACATGGTTTCAAAACTATTGGTTAAATACCACTAAAACCATCGATTTTGGGATTGATAGTGTGAGAAAATCAAAAAATGCCTTATCGTTTACCATCACAAGGGAGGGCGTTCCACTACCTGTTGAGTTTTCTGTTGAACTTAAAGACGGCACCATAAATTACTATTACATTCCTCAAGACCTCAACAATAATGTTAAAACTGATTTTTATAGGACCACGCAAAGCTTGGCTAAATGGTCGTGTGGTGAGCCTAATTATTCCATCTCACTACCCGGAATCTCAATAAAGGAGGTACTCAAAATTACCTTGGATCCGGATGGGTTTTTACCTGATGTCATTATGGAAAACAATAGTTGGCCTATTGAAAAAGAATAGTAGTAGAATTTAGTATGAACTTGTTGAGCCGCCAATGTTTTCAATTGGATGCCAAGTAGTTTTTAATTCTAAACAATCAGAAATATAATAAAGGCCTTGCGATTTTTCACTCGACCAATCCGCCTCGTAGCTGAATTTTCGTTTTAGATTGTCAACTGCCGCTTGAGCAATTCCGATCTCCATACTTCCTAAAGGCTCAGAAATAAAAGCATTTACATCCATATGTGCTGCTAAACCTGGCGCTAATTCGTCCAGCGTACCTGTAAGAATATTCACCACACCCCCGGGAACATCAGAGGAATTGAGTACTTCAGCAAAAGTGATGGCACAAAGTGGTAATTTTTCTGAAGCGATTAGCACCGCTGTATTCCCACTACAAATGGCAGGAATTAACAAAGAAACAAGACCGATAAGCGAAGTTGCTTGCGGCGCTAGTACGCCAATAACACCCATTGATTCGTAGGTAGAGAAATTAAAATGGGCAGAACTAACCGGATTGACAGCACTCAAAACTTGATTGTATTTATCACACCATCCAGCGTAATAAACAATGCGGTCAATCGCTAGAATAACTTCTTTTTCCGCTTCCGCTTTTGAACTTCCTTGTTTCTGAAGCTCCGAAATAAATTGCTCCTTCCTACCTTCAAGCATTTCTGCGATGCGATAGATTATTTGTCCTCGGTTAAAGGCAGAACGTTCAGACCAAGACCCAAATGCTTTTCGAGCTGCTACAACAGCATTTCGCACATCTTTTCTAGATGACAGACAAAGGTTTCCTAGTGGATCTCCTTTACTATTTAATGGCGTATAATGACGACCCGACTCAGTTCTAGGAAAAGCACCACCAATGTATATTTTATATGTTTTTAATATTTCCACACGATCCATTTGAATAACTATTAATTACAATTTCATTTTTAAATAAGCTCCCAAGCCATGCAAACCACCTTCACGACCAAATCCACTTTCCTTATAGCCACCAAATGGTGAGGTGGGATCAAATTTATTGTAGGTATTGGCCCAAATGACACCCGCTCGCAACTTCGATGTTAAATTAAAAATACGAGACCCTTTGTCTGTCCAAACCCCCGCAGCAAGTCCATAAGGAGAGTTGTTTGCTTTTTGAATAACCTCATCAACTGTGCGAAAAGTTTGAATACTAAGAACTGGCCCAAATATTTCTTCTTGAGAAATTCTACTGGATTGTGCCACATTGGTAAAAATAGTTGGACGGCAAAAATAGCCCTTACCTGGTAATTCACAGGTGCTTTGATATATTTCAGCGCCTTCAGAAATCCCTATTTTAATGTATTTTTCGATTGTTTCCAATTGTTCCTTCGAATTTATGGCACCAATGTCCGTGTTTTTATCGAGGGGATTTCCTAAATACAAGGAATCCATTCGATGTTTTAATTTACGTATCACCAATTCTGCAATGTTTTCTTGCACGAAAAGTCGGGAACCGGCACAACAAACATGTCCCTGGTTAAAAAATATCCCATTGACAATCCCTTCGACCGCTTGATCAATAGGAGCATCATCAAAAATAATATTTGCAGATTTCCCTCCTAATTCCAAGGTGGCTTTTTTTCCTGTACCCGCAATGGCCCGTTGGATAATTTTTCCGACATTGGTTGATCCAGTAAACGCGATTTTATTTATGTCCGGGTGATTAACAATCGCAGCACCGGTATCACCATGACCAGTAATGATGTTTACAACACCGGGAGGAAGACCGGACGCTTTTATTATTTCAGCTAATTTTAATGCTGTTAAAGAGGTCGTTTCCGCTGGCTTTAGGACAACGCAATTCCCTGCTGCTAAAGCAGGAGCAATTTTCCAAGCTGCCATTAACAGGGGAAAATTCCATGGAATAATTTGACCGGCAACACCGAGTGCTTCCATTGGTTGATTAGGAAAAGCATATTCTAATTTATCAGCCCAACCAGCATAATAAAAGAAATGATTGCACGCCAAAGGGACATCTATATCCCTAGACTCTCGGATTGGTTTTCCTGCATCTAAGGTTTCAATAACAGAAAGTTCCCTTGCGTGCTCTTGCATCAAACGAGCGATTCTATATATGTATTTTGAACGCTCTTTTGGAGTAGTTTTTGACCAAACATCGTTGTAGGCATTTCTTGCTGCTTTTACCGCCAAGTCTACGTCATAATCATTCGCCCAAGCGATTTCAGACAAGACATCTTCATTGGCAGGATTGGTAGTTTTGAAATACTTTTTTGACGAAGGTTTCACCCATTCATTGTTTATGAATAATTCGTATTTGGGTAAAATCGTTATATGGGAAGTGCTTTCTAATGAAGGAGAATAATCCCAATTAACTCCTTCTTTTCCTGGTTTCTTTTTTGCCATATCAATCAATTGAAAAATAATCTGAAGATTGATAAACTCCCGTTTCCAACTTCATTATTTGCATTAAAACATCATTTGCTAAACTACTTGCACCAAATCGGAACCACTCATTATTGAGCCAATTATTCCCTAAGATCTCTTTCACCATAACCAAATTATGCAAGGCTAATTTTGAGGTGGAAATCCCACCCGCGGGTTTCATTCCTATCATAATTCCGGTTGCATCATAATAATCTTTGATCGCCATTAACATGGTATAGGTAACCTGCATTGTCGCTGCTGGCTGAATTTTACCCGTAGATGTCTTAATAAAATCGGCCCCCGCATAAATAGCAATATGACTTGCTTTGCGTACATTGTCCAATGTGCAAAGCTCCCCAGTTTCGAGAATCACTTTTAATCGTGCCTTTCCACATGCTTCTTTAATAGAAGCTATTTCATCAAAAACAAAATTATATTCTCCGGCCAAAAATTTACCACGGGAAATAACCATGTCTATTTCATCCGCTCCTTCATCTACGGCAAATTTCGTGTCGGTAATTTTTATTTCTCTAGTTGATTGCCCTGATGGAAAAGCCGTTGAAACAGAAGCAACTTTAACATCCGTTCCATTAAGAGCCGTTTTTGCAATACGCACCATGGAAGGATAGACACAAACTGCGGCTACATTTGGCACGCCTGCATAGGCATCATGCAAGTGATGTGCTTTGTAACACATTTGTTTTACTTTTCCTGGTGTGTCCTTCCCCTCTAAGGTGGTTAGGTCAATCATACTCAAAACTAAATCAAGCCCTTGACGCTTCGATTCATTTTTAATACTGCGTGTTTGGAATCTAGCAACGCGTTCCTCTACTCCTACCTTATCGATAGAAGGAGATGTTGGTAATTTATTAAAAGAAATAGGAACTTTCATAATTATCTTCAAGATATTCCTTCAAAGATAAATAAAAGTCAGGGAAAAGAAAATTATGACGGTAAAAACAAACAACTAGTCCTTATCATCGTCATCGTTGGCATCTGGCTTATCATAATCATCTACGTCATCATCAGAATCATCTTCTTTTTCATCGTCCATGTCCTCATCTTTGATTTCATCTTCTTTGTCCAAATCATCCGCAAAATCATCCTCGCTATCGTCGGTGATAATTTTAACTTTTGTTTTTGGCTTTACAATTTTAACCAAATAAATAATTTCATCCGTATCCCAAATTAGCGCATCAAGCACTTCCCCTGTAGGAGTTTTAATCGTGGTTAAATGATTTATATACCCATCAGGGAATTCTTTTAAAATTTGCTTTTTCTGCTCAAGAGAAAGTTTGTCATAACTTATTATCGATCTTCTTTTTGACATAAATTTTATTCTTTTATCAATTCTTCCTCGCAAAATTAATTGAATTGATATTCCATAAAACAATCAGACCAAAAAAAATTAAAAAAATATTAACTATCAAAAGTGAATTACTATTTTTTCCGAAATAATAACTTAATAATTAACTTGGAAACAAGTACATTCAATAGATAATTATAACTTTGACTTTATTATTATGTCAAAACAGAAAAGCGCTTTTTTTTGCCAGGAATGTGGATTCGAAGCACCTAAATGGTTGGGGAAATGCCCATCGTGCTCTTCTTGGAACACTTTTGTGGAGGAAATAGTATCCAATACAAAGAGTGCCCTCCCTTTTTCCGTTGATTCAAGAAATTCCAAACCCACCCCAATAAGTGACATTCAGCATCTCGAAGAAAATAGGATTCCATTACGCGATACCGAATTAAATAGAGTGCTTGGTGGCGGCTTGGTAAAAGGTGCTTTAGTATTAATCGGAGGAGAACCGGGAATAGGAAAATCAACCTTAATGCTTCAAATGGCCATTGAGGAACCCTTGTCCATCCTTTATGTTTCCGGTGAGGAAAGTGAGCAACAAATAAGAATGAGAGCTGAAAGAATTGGGATCAAAAATCAAGCATGTCAATTGCTAACTGAGACCAATTTAATCAATATAATTAATCATGCAAAAGCATTAATGCCACAAATGTTAATCATTGACTCGATACAAACCTTGTATTTTTCTGCGATTGACAGCTCACCAGGCAGTGTATCACAAGTCCGAGAATGTACCGCTCAATTACTTCGCTTTGCGAAGGAAACAAACGTTCCTGTCTTTTTAATTGGTCACATCACCAAAGACGGATCGATTGCAGGGCCGAAAGTGTTGGAACATATGGTTGATGCAGTACTTCAGTTCGAGGGAGATAGAAATCATGTGTATCGATTATTGCGCACGGTTAAAAATCGCTTTGGATCAACCAACGAACTAGGGATTTATGAAATGCAAGGAACCGGATTGCGCGTAGTTGACAATCCGTCAGAAATATTAATTACCAATACCGATAGCAATTTAAGTGGCGTTGCAATTGCCACCACCATAGAGGGGATGCGCCCACTGCAAGTAGAAGTCCAAGCGCTTGTAAGTTCTGCTGCATACGGCACGCCACAACGCTCATCAACTGGTTTTGATGCCAAGCGTCTTAACATGCTTTTAGCTGTTATGGAAAAACGATGCGGTTTTAAATTGGCGGCGAAGGATGTGTTTTTAAATATTGCTGGTGGAATAAAAGTTGATGACCCTGCCGTAGATTTAGCAGTAACGATGGCTGTTTTATCATCTAATGCTGATTTACCAATCCCACAAGGTATTACTTTTGCGGCGGAAGTAGGATTGTCTGGAGAAGTAAGGCCAGTAAATAGAGCCGAAGTTAGAATTCACGAAGCGCAAAAATTAGGGTATAAAACTATATACCTCTCTAAATATAATAAAGGCATTACAATTTCTGACTTCAAAATTAAAGTAGTGCTTTGCGAAAAAATTGAGGAGGTGGTAAGAAAAGTATTTTCATAGTAATTAGAAAAACAGACGTCGATAGATTATGGCTAGATTGATACTTATACCAACTCCAATAGGAAATTTAGAAGATATCACCTTGCGATCAATCCGAATATTAGGTAGTGCAGATGTTATTTTTTCGGAAGACACCCGGGTAACGAAACGATTGCTTGCACACCTGAATATCACCAACACCATCTTTTCTTTTCATAGTCAAAATGAACACCGTTTATTAGATCGTGTAATTGAAAAAATACAAGAAGTAGAAACAGCCGTGTTAGTCTCAGATGCTGGGACACCTGGTATTTCAGATCCAGGATTTTTATTGGTCCGAGCCTGTATTGAGGCAAATATTCCCGTAGAATGTTTGCCTGGTCCAACTGCCTTCGTTCCTGCGCTTGTTGCTAGTGGTTTACCCTGTGATAAATTCGTTTTTGAAGGTTTTTTGCCGCATAAAAAGGGACGGCAAACCAGGTTGATTTTACTCAGCCAAGAAAGTCGTACGATTATTTTGTATGAATCCCCACACCGACTAGTAAAATGCTTAGGGCAAATTGTGGAGTATTTTGGCGCTGATCGGAAAATTTGTGTCTGCAGGGAAATTTCAAAGTTTTACGAGGAATTTGCACGTGGAACGGCTGAAGAAGTTTTAGCGCATTTTCAACAAAAAGAAGTGAAAGGGGAAATTGTAATAATCGTGGGGGGAAATCAAATCGACTAGTGAATCGACTTCATTTTTTTACTTAAGGACTCCAACACTTCTTCCTGCTTTTTTATATCCGCTTGCTTAGAAGTTTGTTTAGATTTTGTTTCCTCAATTCGCTTTTCATTGTCCGCAATTTCTTTTTTCATTTTTTCAATATCATTTTGATAATCCTTAATGTCATTTTCTAATTGTTTTTGTTCAAAAATGAATTTGTTTTGCACCTGGTTGGCTGCATCTAATTCATTATTAATAATTGAAGTAACTGTTTTTACACCAAATTCTTTTAGTAGTTTGGACCAAACAGCGAATTGCTCTGGATGGTCTTTTTTGTTCAAAAAGGCACCTCCCAAATCAATACCAAATTGAATTGAGAATTGCTCTCCTTTCTTTTCTGTAATCACGGCATAGGCATCGAAATTTTTATCGCCTACTTCCTTTGAGCTCCCAATGAGCACCGTATGTTCGTCCTTATGTGTTTTATGTTTTCCCCAATCTTTCATGAATGATTTTAATGCATCTTCTACTTGTTCTTTGGTTGCAAAAGGAATGGAAACCATAATCGTGGGCTTGTTTCCTATTGAAAATGTATAGTCGCTTTCACTAAGGACAACCTCTTGTGTAAAGGCAAAAATAGAACTAATAAGTGCATACAATAAAACAAAAGTCTTTTTCATAGTGATAATATTTTCATTAAAAATAATAAACAAAAAGTAATATTCTAGCGATAATTTTAAAATTGAGCTAATTTTACAAAATGCAATTTTCAGATGTAATTGGCCAGCAATCACTTAAAGAAGAACTTATCCGTGAGATAAAATCCGGAAGAGTTAGCCACGCTCAATTATTTTCCGGAAAGCATGGGCATGGCACACTTTCTTTGGCCCTTGCTTTCACAAGATACATACTGTGTGAAAATAAACAAGAAACAGACAGTTGCGATGAATGCCATTCCTGTAAACAAATGAACAATTTTGTTCATCCTGATGTTCACTTCGTCTACCCAATAATATTATTGAATGAAAAACTTTCTAATTCGTGTTTACCAGAATGGAGAGGGCAACTTAGTAAAAGCAGCTATTTTGATTTGCTAGATTGGACAAATCTAATCGATACAAAAGAACGAAAAGCTACAATAGGATCTGAAGAAAGTTTAGATATTCAAAAAAAACTAAGTCTCAAGGCATATCAAGGGAATTACAAAGTAATGATTATTTGGTGTGCCGACGAAATGACCGCCAAGTGCGCCAATAAATTGCTTAAAATATTAGAGGAGCCACCGCCTTACACTCTTTTTATTTTAGCAACAGAAAATCACCAAAAACTACTTCCAACAATACAATCGCGCACTCAAACTACTATTATCCCGAGAATATCTCTAATTGATTTAACGCATCAGCTCATTGATATTCACGGTTTGGAGGAAAGAACAGCAAAGACCATCGCAGCTTTTTCTGATGGCAATTATATTCGGGCGCTTGAATTAGTTAACGACGATGCCTCTAATATTACCTATCGAGATCAATTTATGAGTCTGATGCGCTGCACTTATAAAAAAGATGTTATCGCGATGTTAGATTGGGCAGAAGAACTTGCAGCAACCTCAAAAGAACGACAGAAATTATTTATTCTGTATAGCTTACATATGTTACGACAAAGCTTGGTGAATAATTATATCGGTATGGATAGTTTACCTGTCTCAGATGAAGAGGCCTCATTTATTAATAAATTCTCCCCATACATATCTGGAAATAATATCAGTGACTTTTTAAAGACATTTGATGAGGCATACTACCATATTGAAAGGAATGCCTTTGCAAAGTTACTATTTACACAAATATGTTTTCAGACAATGAGATACATTCACCAAGCATAATTTTGTAACTTTACAAAAAAAAAGTATGGGATGTTCTTCATGTGGTTCAGATGTTGGTACTCCGAGAGGGTGCAAGAATAATGGCACTTGCAGTTCTGGGGGGTGCAATAAGTTAGATGTTTATGATTGGTTAGCCAATATATCATTGCCTGCCGGGCAGAAAGCATATGATATTGTGGAAGTTCGTTTTAAGAATTCAAGAAAAGGATTTTTTCGAAATGCTGATCATATTACACTAAGTGTTGGTGATGTAGTGGTAGTTGAAACAGTCCCAGGATATGATGTAGGGGTAGTTTCGGTTGTTGGTGAGTTAGCGCGTATTCAAGTCAAAAAGAAAGCCCCTGGTTTTAAACCAATGGAAACAAGAAAAATTACCGCTATTGCCACACAGAAAGAAATAGATAGTTGGATTAAAGCGCGGTCATTAGAACAAGATGCCATGAATAAATCAAGGGTAATGGCCCTTAAACTTGGCTTGCAAATGAAAATATCTGATGTAGAATACCAAGCAGATATGTCAAAAGCTCTTTTTTATTATACAGCAGAGGGAAGAATTGATTTCCGACAACTCATAAAAGACATGGCAGACCAATTCAAAATTCGTATTGAAATGCGTCAAATCGGCTCTCGCCAAGAATCATCTCGTTTAGGTGGAATAGGCTCATGTGGCCGTGAGTTATGCTGTAGCACTTGGTTAACCGACTTCAGGTCAGTTTCCACCTCCGCAGCGAGGTACCAACAATTATCACTTAATCCCCAAAAGCTTGCCGGACAATGCGGAAAATTAAAATGCTGCTTGAATTATGAATTAGATATGTACCTCGATGCCATTAAGTCTTTTCCGAAAGCAGAAACGAAACTTAAAACAGAAAGCGGTGAGGCAATACATATTAAAACCGATGTGTTCAAACGACTTATGTGGTTTGCAATTCAAGGTGAAAACGGACTAATCGCATTAACACCCGAGCAAGTAAAAAAAATACAAGAGCTGAATTCGGCAGGAACAATTCCAAAAGATTTAAAAGCGTTTACCTATGTGGTAGAAAAAGAAGTGGAAATTGGATATGAAAATGTGGTGGGACAAGATAGTATTTCACGTTTTGCCAACAAAAATAAAAATAGAAATAAAAATAAAAACTGGAGCAAACCCAAGTTTGAACCAAAAAAATAAATAATGAAAAAATTAGTTGGTCTTGGTCTAATCGCTATAGCTTTACTAGCGTGTAACAAAGCTCCCGTATACAATTCATCTTATCAATTTAATGGTAATACTTGGCAGCAAAAAATTAAACCTTCTTTTACTGTTACTATTCCAGATACTGTAAACGCATATGATTTCACCCTGACAATTCGCACCACCACAGACTACAAATACAACAACCTGTGGATTTACTTGACATCAAAAACACCCTTTAAGCAAGTCATTCGCGAACCTTATGAGATTAAAACAACTTACCCAAGTGGGGAATGGATTGGCACTAAATCTGGCAGTATTGTGGAGCATCAACTAATTTTCCAAAGAAGAAAACTACCGCAAGCGGGTAAATATACATTTATTATTGAGCAAGGCGTTGTCCAGAAAGCACTCGATGAGGTTATTGATTTGACCTTTGACGTTTCCAAATCTGAAAAGTAAAATGCGATTTAGGTGCCTTAGCAACGAAGAGTTAAAAGAACTCGATAGCGAATTGATCCAGTTTTTAATTGTAAACAACGTTTATAAAGAAGATTGGGCGCTATTGAACCAAGAAAGTCCCCAAAAAGCAAAAGAATTAATCGAAATGTTTAGTGATGTCGTTTTAGATAAAGTGTACAATAAAGTTTCCTTTTTAGAACGCCAAGTACCTAAGCAAGTATGCGTATGCTCACTTTCAGATTCAATTGGCGAAATGATTACCATTGAAGCAATTGAAGATGGTGTTGATTTGACGAAAGAAGAAGTAATAGATGAATGCCTCCTTATCTCTCCATCAAAAATTACTATTTATCACGGTAAAAAAGCCTTTAATAGAACAAAAGCAGACGAAGTCTTCTTACTTTTGAATCACGGATTTTTAGTTTCAAACGAAGAACGGTTTAAAAACATATCCCAACATATTATTCCATCAACTTAAAAAATGAAAAAATGAAAAAAGCACTACTTATCATCACAATTGGTTGCTACTTGCCAGGCCTTAATGCCCAAATTTCTACACCCAAAGCAAGTCCCCTATGTAAAATTGAACAAAAAGTGGGGCTAGCTGATATCAGCATTTCCTTTTCAAGGCCAAGTGTTAAAGCAAGAAACGTATTTGGAGACGTTGTTGAATTTGGTAAAATCTGGCGCTTAGGGGCAAATGAAAATACTAAAATCACCTCCTCAGAAAAGTTAATCTTTGGAACAGATACCCTAAAAGCTGGAACCTACGCACTGTATGCAATACCAGAAAAGAAAAGCTGGCAATTAATTTTCTACACAGAAACAAACAATTGGGGGGTGCCTGATAATTGGTCTGAAGATAAAATCGCATATAAAACAACCTTGCCGGTTTATGACCTCAAAGATCGAGTTGAGAACTTATCTATTTTTATTGATAAGATAAACAATAATGGTGCTGAAATACAAATTGAATGGGATGAAACAAAAGTTGTGCTACCCTTTACCCTAAATACGAAAGCGGGTGTTTTAGCGAGTATTCAAAAAACCATGAATGGTCCGCAAGCAAATGATTATCATCAAGCAGCCACTTATTATTTCACAGAAAAGATCGACATGAAGCAAGCCTTAATTTGGTCTACACTAGCCGTTGAAATGCGCGGGGAAAAAGCCTATTGGATGACACGCCTTAAAGCACAACTCCAAGCTGAAAATGGCGATTACAAAAGCGCTATAGAAACGGCAAAGAAATCAATGGATGCAGCAGCGCTCGATGGAGACTCGAATTATGTGAATATGAACAAATCCTCTATCGAAGAGTGGTCTAAAAAGTAATTGCAGCATGTGGCAACGATATAAGTATCATATATTGATGCACTTCATCATCTTTTTATGGGGTTTTACCGGAATCTTGGGAAAACTAATTCATAAAGATGCATTGCATATCGTTTGGTATAGAACTTTAATAGCTTTTGTCGCTTTAGGGCTATTCTTACTCTATTTAGGAAAAGATCTTCGTTTGACCAAAAAAATGGCGCCCAAAGTTATAGGGGTGGGATTAATTGTTGCTATTCATTGGATGACGTTTTATTATTCGATTCAACTTTCTACAGCATCGCTAGCAATTTTGTGCTTGTCCACAACAACATTACATGTCTCATGGCTGGAGCCTTTGGTGATGAATAAAAAATTCTCTTTACGCCAATTGCTTATGGGTTTGGTAGTAATATCAGGAATTTCGTTTGTTTCGCTTGACTTTAGCGGACAAGAATTACTAGCGCTTTTTTTCGGATTGTTTTCCGCTTTATGCGCAGCTTTTTTCTCTGTATTTAATGCGAAATTATCTGAGAAAACAAGTGCAGAACAATTAACATTTTACGAAATGATTGCGGCTTTTGTTCTTGTTTCATTTGTCCTACTAGGATTGGGTAAGCTTAATGCTTCCGATCTTAGTTTAAGCCTCAATGACTTCTATTGGTTGTTATTTTTAGGAGTCATTTGCACTTCTTTCGCTTTTTTAGCGACCATCATTATTGTCCGAAAGTTAGGCGCTTTTACCGTTTCATTAAACATCAACCTCGAACCTATCTACACTATTTTATTAGCGATTGTGCTGTTAAATGAACACAAATCTCTTTCAACAAATTTCTACTTGGGGGCAGCGATCATTGTTCTAGTTTTGTTGATCAATGGATTGATAAGGCATTTCGAATTAAGAAAAATAACTGGTGAAATAGTATAATTCCCCCCATTTTTAAGACAGCTAGTTAAAGTGTAATTTTAACAGTTGTATATGAAAAAAGAAAGAAGAAAATTTAGTGCGCAATTCAAAACTAAAGTTGCATTAGAAGCCATTAAGGAGAAGGAAACTATT
>JAPLEV010000045.1 GCA_026391005.1 Flavobacteriia bacterium
TCAATAATAAGTTGGTCGAGCACTTCGCCCTTTGAATTTAGCAAACGAAGCGTATCCGTGTATAAATTTGCTTCTCCAAAACCTACAGGCCACCATAATTTTGGATTTTCTAATTGAAAATCAAACTGAAAATGATTCGAAGGAAGCGAATCCATCATCAATGGATGCACTCCAAACAATACAGAAGAAATAGCACCACCATTCATAGGAACTTTGGTATCCAGCACATACAATAAAGTGGCCGTATTACTCGATTGATATAAGGTATTCACCACGCAATGCTGAATGGAATTAGTACTAGCAGCGATAAGTTGGACTGGTTTCGAAAACCCGATTGTATTCATTCTCAATGCCCAATCCCAGCCAAACTGAAATTGAGGTTTTCGAGTTAAGGGTGCTGCCTTAATTTTGGCGAGATCGTTAGGCGCTGGGTAATGGAAAATTTCGGTTTCGTAGCGAGATTTGTGATACATTACTGGTGGAGTAATGGTCAAATAAACAGTATTTTTACCCGATTTCACTACATCTTTGATCTCAAAATTATACGGATGAAAAAAATTAGCTGTTCGTCCTAGAAAAGTCTCATTGATTGTAACTTCGCCATAGGTATCAATATTGGGGAAATTCAAAACCAAACTTTCTGCACTCAGTTCCTTTTCTGAAAGATAAAATGTACTTCTAAACTTCCATTCGTGCTCCTCAATCCATTGATACAGTTTCTCATTGTCTCCAAAAAAGGGATCAGGTAATTCGCCATGTTCCATTAATTTTTCTTGAATACTTCCGGCTTGACCAAACGAATACCATTCCTTTTTTATAGGATGATAAAACTCCCAAGTAAGCTCCTGTTGCGCATGCAAGAATACAGATTGTATTAGAAAAAATAGACCAATTATATTTTTATTAAAAGTCATAAATAAGTCAACTTATAAATTTTTTCATTAATTCCTAACTCAACAAAACACCTTCCTTTAGTGAACAGGGCGAAACAATAATCCTATTGGCTTTTATTTTCTTCAAAATCCATCTTGTTTTTATAGCAGCAATTGGCGCCAATTTCTTTCTAATTTCTATAATGTGTAAATGCGCTTTTCTTTCTTCATAAGAAGAATGAATCACTTCATTAACAACATGCTTCATAAGATCCATCGGAATTTCAATCGAATCAAACGTTTCCGGGAAGGGGGTATTATAAATCATTTCGTAGAATGTTTCAAAGCTACCCGCAGCACCTATTAAAATATCGGTTTTAATATTCCTAAAAAAATCACCTGTATTATCGTCTAAATAACTTTCAATCTTCAAAATCTCATCATTACTTAGCGGATCAGATAATTCAAAAAGTTGATAAATACGAGAAATACCGATATTAAATGACATGACCTCTATAATACCTTCTTGATCAGCGAGGATAAATTCAGTACTTCCACCGCCAATATCCATTATTAAAGATGGTTTAGTAAATTGGTGTGCGTAAGAAATTCCTTTGTAAATAAAATGTGCCTCTTGCATCCCATCAATGGTCGTAATCGAAATATTATATTGAAGCAATGATTGCGCAATGAGTTCCTCAGCATTTTTGGCATCTCGAATTGCAGAGGTTCCAAAGGCACGTATTTCTTTCGCGCCATAATTATCGCAACTTCGTTTAAATCTTCCCAAACAAGCCAATGCTCTTTGCATAGCAGCATCTGCGATATACCCTTGATTTATACCACCCATTCCGAGCATCACTCCTTCTTTTTCCTGATGTATTAATACTAGTTTTGTATTAATTACCTCACAAATTGATAAGCTAAAAGTATTTGTCCCAAGATCAATTGCCGCGATAATCATTCTAGGTCTTTTTTAACCATTGAACAACCGTCTTCCATGTGAGTCGATGACCAGAATTCAATATTCCATTTTCAAACAATCTTGCCGAAATCCACAGAAAAAAGAACGCATTTAATAAAAGAAATAGGAATCCTAAAATAAGTTGTACAATTCCGCTTGAAGTGACGCCTATTGATACATTAATTAAAGCTACCATTGCAGCGGTAAAAGGAAAATACGCAAAAAATTGCGCTAAAAAGGAATCTGGGGAGTAAATAGTCTGAAAACCAGCATAAAAAGAGAGTAGTAGTAAACAAAATATTGGAATGATAAACTGTTGACCATCGCTCTCCGAACCGGCAGTAGCGCCAATAGCCATGAAAAATGCAGCATAAAAGAAGTAAGAAGCGGCGAAGAAAAAGAGAAAAACAGGCAACATTACCGTATAATTAATACGGTGATAAATTAAATCAATGAAAGTATTATACCGAGCGAAATTAGAATTGGCAAGAATTTCATTTTTCACCTCAGAAGCATATTGTAATCCTTCGTATTTTGAAGGATCAAAAATATCAGTGAATACATATTCTTTAAAAATTAATAGTCCAATTATGATAACAAAACTCCAAATTAAAAGCTGAAAAAAGGCAGAAATACCAATCCCAATTATTTTACCTAACATTAAATCAGTTGATCGAACACTGGCAAGCAAAACTTCTACTACTCTATTACTTTTGTCTTTAGACGTACTGCGAAGTATCGTCATACCAAAAAGACCGATAAAGAATAAAATTATAGCTCCAAAGAAGAGACCAACCCATCCTTTTTCATTTTCCGCTTGATTCTTGGGGTCATATACATTAAGAAAATCGATATTTAATGGCTGCTTTATTTGTCTATATCGGTCGATACCCAAGTTGGTAAACTGCTCGATCATGCATTCCTCTACCCTCCTTTCCAACTCAAACTTAAGTTTGATTTTAACTTCCATGGAGGGTCTTTCGCGGTAAAACAATTTCACTGTTTTATTATTTAGTATTTTCTCATTAATTTCTACAAAAGCATCGAATTCTTTAAAGCGATTTCCATCTCTAAATTCCTCAAAATCTAAGTAAGAAGTATAGAAAGCATACTTGATTGATTGTGTTGGATTCGATGTTATTTTATTATCGAATAAATCGGTAGGATCTGCTATTAGAACCCTAAGAGAGCGCTTTCCTTGATCTCCGAATTTTAATAAAAAATAAGTAAACAACAAAATGACCAGTGGACCAATGATCAGCATCCACTGATACGATCTACTATTCCAACGATCCATAAATTCTCGGGAAGCAATTAGCCAACTATTCTTCATTTTCCACCTCCTCTTTTGCTATTCTTACTAAAAACACCTCCTGCATAGTTGGCAATCGTTTTTCGATTGATTCTAATTTCAAAACTCCCATTAAGTTATTAGCTAAATCATCAAAACTCTTCTCGCCTCGTTGTTTAACAACAATTTCAAAACGATTATCCCCAAACTCTTTGGTATCCATTAATTCAAAATCGGTCCAAAGTGCGTTAGCAAGAGCAATCATGTTACCACTGAATCTTACGGTAAATTCACCTTTTGCAGTCATCTCACGGAGCGATAAAACCTTATCCTCTACAATCACCTTTGACTTATGAAGTAGTGCCACATGATCACATATTTCCTCAACACTTTTCATATTGTGCGTGGAAAGAATGATGGTTTTACCTTCCGACTTCATGGTTTTCAATTCATTAAGAATCAAATCAACATTAATCGGATCGAAGCCCGAGAGCGGCTCATCAAGAATAAGATAAGTGGGTTGGTGAACAACCGCTGCAATAAATTGAACTTTCTGTGCCATCCCTTTAGACAGTGATTCAATTTTAGTTTTAGACCAAGAAGAAATATCAAATTTATCCAACCAATAATTAACACTTGTCCGCGCATCGTTTTTAGTAAGTCCGCGTAAACAGGCCAAAAATAATAACATATCGAATACACACATTGATTTATACAATCCCCTTTCTTCAGGCAAATATCCGAAATCCTTCCAGTGATTGTTATTAAGTAGTTTACCATCTACCTGTATATAACCATGATCAGCAGTCAAAATTTGATTTAAAATACGGATTAGTGTCGTTTTTCCAGCACCGTTAGGACCAAGTAAACCATAGATTTGTCCTGATTCAATCGTCAAAGACACATCCGATAAGGCGGGCTTTCGATTAAATGATTTAGACAATTCAATAATGTTTATCATAAGGGTAAAATTAAAAATTAAATCTAGCGAAGTATTACAGCCCTTTAGATTTTAATTAATTTTTTATGAACCAAACAGTATTAAACTAATTTTTTCTGCCATTTATACTTCTTGGACAGAATAAAAAAGAATAAAAATAGTGCTGTTGTACCCAGAAGTATATCTACAATCCCATTACCGGGAGCCTTGTTATCTTTTAGAATAGCATCCGTTTGAAATGCCTGCCAATCAGCTGTTATTAAGAGAACTGTTATTATATTATTTGCCGCATGAAATCCCAATGTGAGTTCTAATCCATCGTCATAGTATACAATAAAACCAAGTACAACGCCTACAGCGATATAATAAAGTAAAATATGATAACCAATTTTTAAAATTTCAGGATTAGCCATATGCATTACTCCGAACATGATGCCACTGGTAATTATTGATAAGATTATATTCCCAGTTCTTTTATTTATCCCTTGAATTAAATATCCACGAAAGACCAATTCTTCAATTGTTGTTTGAACAGGTAATAAAAAAATAGCTAATAAAAATAGAAGTGCAAATTTTTGAGGATTAAAAATAACTTCGAAATTATCATTAAAAAACAGTCCTATACCCGTAACGCAAAAAATCATGAGCGACCATAAAGAAAAAGAAATCAAAACACGATTCCAATCAAAAGATTCTCGAGCGGTAAAAATCGATAATAACGGCACCTTGTGAATTTTTGTTAAGCATAATAAAAAGGTTATGAAGACTAAACAAAAAGGTATTAACATCCAGATAAATAAACGATTCTTACCCATAAGGGAGGATAGCGCTTTAATATCAGAATTACTTACGAAAGAAAAATCAGGAAAATTTAATGCTAATTCAATGAACAGTAACGAGCTACCTAGCAGATAAGCAAGAATAATTAAGAAGATAGTTACGAGGACATTTTCAGCGCCAAATCTCCCATTTTTCCAAAGATCTATGAATTTCATTATGAAAACATATCACGCATACGTTTGAAAAATCCAGGGTCCTTGGCGTCAGCACTGGGAGAAAAATTGTCGCTATTTTTCAATTTTTCCATCATTTCTTTTTCCTCTTTACTTATTTTAACTGGCGTCCAGATATGAATATGTACAAATTGATCTCCTGTTCCATAACCCTGAACGCTCGGAAGACCCTTTCCTCTTAATCGCAATACTTTGCCACTTTGTGTTCCTGGATCAATTTTAATTTTTGCTTTACCATTAATTGTTGGGACTTCGATGGATTCACCCATAACAGCGTCACAAAAATTTATAAATGCATTGTAATGAACGTTTTCACCATCACGTTTAAGTTCTTGGTGTTCAATTTCCTCGATAACAACGATTAAATCTCCATTTATGCCATTGAAAGGTCCTGCGTTTCCTTTGCCCTGAACGCTTAATTGCATTCCTTCTTCTACCCCAGCAGGAATTGCGATTTCAATAAGTTCCTCCTGTTTTCGTAAACCGTTTGAATCAGTATCACTTGGTTTTTTATCAATTATTTTTCCCGAACCTTGACAAACATGACAAGTAGATTGCGTTTGCATGGCGCCCAAAAATGTTTGCGCTACGCGAGTTGTTCGTCCTTGACCATTGCAGGTCGAACATGTTTTAAACGTAACCCCATCAACTGTAACTAATTTTTGAACTTTAATTTTCTTTGAAACTCCGTTCGCTATTTCTTCCAGCGTAAGTTTCATTTTAACACGAAGATTGGACCCTTTAACCATTCGGCTACCGCCACCGCCTCTACTTCCGCCGAAACTTCCACCAAATCCGCCACCAAAAACATCCCCAAACTGAGAGAAAATATCGTCCATGTTCATTCCACCGCCACCTCCAAAACCACCTTGTCCCATGCCCGCATGACCGAAGCGATCATATTGTGATTTTTTCTCCGCATTACTTAGCACCTCGTAAGCTGCTGCAGCTTCTTTAAATTTTTCTTCTGCGGCAGGATTATCGGGATTTTTATCAGGGTGATACTGCAAAGCAAGTTTACGGTATGCCTTTTTAATTTCAGATTCATCCGCTGATTTAGAAATCCCTAGTACTTCATAATAATCTCTTTTCTGGCTCATCTACTCTCTTTTATTGACCAACAACTACTTTCGCAAAGCGAATTACTTTATCATTTAACAAATATCCTTTTTCCACATCCTCCACTATTTTCCCTTTTAATTCTTTATCATCAACAGCTAAATTTCCAATGGCCTCGTGAAATTCACTATCAAAAACTTGGTGTTTACAATCCATCGGCGTAACACCCTTGGCGTCCAAAATACTGCTAAACTTATTGGAAATTAAAGAAAATCCTTCCTTGACAATAGCAATGTCAGTGGCCGTTAAATTATTTGCCAATGCCCGATCAAAATCATCTAATATAGGCAATAAATCTTTTAATAAGCTTGCGTTTGCAAAAGAAATCAAATCAACTTTTTCTTTATTGGACCTTTTTCGATAATTATCAAACTCTGCATGAAGCCGCAAAAACCGGTCATTTAAATCATTATATTTTTCTAACTCAACGAACTCAATTTTCACTTCCTCAGATGAATTATTTTCTTCTGTACTATTTGGAATTACATCATTAGCCACATCGGGATTTTCCGCGTTTTTTTTATTTTTCATAATCAAATTTTAACGGTTAGTTCATTTCAAAGATACTGCCACTGTGATAAAAGCGACATGATGGCATACATAAAGTTGATTTGAGGTAAAATTGTCATAATTTTCGCCCATCCTCTATCCCCTGATTGAATGAATTAATTTCTCCACTTTACCTTTATCAAGTTGGAGAAGCGTTTCAGAAAAATAGGAATTTTCATCAAGAATTAGCTTAGAAGTACCAGAAAAATGAATCGCATCTGGCTGAACATCACTTAAAATCCGCTGAATATTGCCCAGATTAACGCCACCACCGACCATAATTTCGATACGAGATTTAGCGTAGTTCATCATCTCCATTAAAATTGGCAAACCAAGTTCCACAGAAGAAGATAAACCCGAACTTAAAATTCGATTTATTCCAATTTCTATCAAAACATCCATAGAATTTTTCCAATCAAAACTATCATCAAATGCCCTGTGGCAAGTTATCTCTAACTCTTTCGCTGCATCTTTCATTCTCAGCATGGTGTCCCGATCGATTGTTTTATTTAAGTTCAAAGCCCCAATAACAATTCCTTTCACACCCAATTCGTGGCAATTCTTGATATCATTTAGCATCAATTGAATTTCATCTTCGGCATAGGTAAAACCGGCAGCTCTCGGACGAATTAAAACATGGGTTTCAATTTCACTTAAAAGCGCCATTTCGATAAAGCCATGAGAGGGTGTCATGCCTCCTTGTTCAAGGTTTTGACAAAGCTCTATGCGATCAATGCTTAAGTCCTTTACAATTTGCAATGCTTCAACGGAAGCGACACAAAGTTCTATTTTCATAAATGGTTCTACAAATTTCTGCAAAGATGCCTAAAAATATCGATTTACAAGGACTATATATAATGACTCTTTTACCTATATTTGCACTTAATTAATGCTATCTATGCCAACAAAACATGAGTCTCAAGGTGATATTGATTTTGACACATTTCGCTTAGAAATCCTTGCTGATTACCGCTTGGCATGTGAATCTCGCGAGGCATCACTTCTAGGACGTAAAGAAGTATTGACTGGAAAAGCCAAATTTGGCATTTTTGGGGACGGTAAAGAAATTGCTCAAATTGCTTTGGCAAAGCAATTTAAGTCAGGTGATTTTCGCTCTGGCTATTACCGTGATCAAACACTTATGATGGCAATTGGCCAACTGACCTTAGAACAATATTTTGCCGGGCTATACGGTCACCCTGATCTTGCACTTGAACCACAGTCTGCAGGACGACAAATGGGTGGTCACTTTGCTACAAGAAGTTTAGATAACGAAGGGAATTGGGTAGATTTAATGGCTCAAAAAAATAGTTCTGCTGATATTTCACCTACCGGTGGTCAGATGCCGAGACTTTTGGGTTTAGCCCTTGCATCTAAAGTATATCGTAATAATAAGGCCTTATCTGAAGATTCAAACTTTGAAAAATTTACCGATAATGGAAATGAAGTAGCATTCGGAACAATTGGAGACGCCTCTACTTCCGAAGGCCCTTTTTGGGAAACCATCAATGCTGCCGGCGTATTACAAGTTCCGCTGGTAATGTCGATTTGGGATGATGGATTTGGGATTTCTGTACCAAGAGAATTTCAAACTGCAACAGGGAGTATATCGCAAGCATTAGCTGGAATGCAAAGAACAGCAGAATTTAAGGGCTTTGAAATTTACGAAAGTAAAGGTTGGGATTATGCACACCTTTGCGACACGTATGAAAAAGCAGTTACATTATCAAGAAATGAGCATGTTCCAACATTTGTTCATGTAAAAGAGGTAAATCAGCCTCAGGGTCATTCAACATCAGGATCCCACGAGCGATATAAATCAGCTGAACGTTTAAAATGGGAAAGTGAATTTGATTGCATTGCTAAATTCAAGGAATGGATTCTGAATTTTAAAGCAGGTGATTTAAGCATTGCAGATGAGACTATTCTATCAGAAATTCAAGTAGAAGCTAAGAATAAAGTACGTGAAGCTAAAAATATTGCTTGGGCAGCTTATACTCAAAGCATTGAATCTGATCTAAAGAAATGCCTTTCTTTACTTGAAAATATTGCAGTTAAAACAAACCATAAGGAAGCTGTTTTAAAAGAGATATCTATCTTAACTAAAGCGTTTGAGCCGGTTCGAAAAGATATCCTAACTAGTGCAAGAAATGTCTTGCACATCATTCGTAACGAGCAAAGTGCTGAAAGATCCTCGTTAGCCAATTGGGTTAAAATTTCCATCGTTGAGAACCACGATCGCTACAGTTCTTTTTTGTATTCGAATTCTGCTTCAGCCGCAACTAAAATTGAGATGCTAGCACCTGAATATGCAGCGGAAAAGAGCATGGAAGATGGTCGTATTATTTTACGCGAAAACTTTAATAAATTATTAGAAACGTATCCTGAAATGTTGGCTTTCGGCGAAGATGCTGGGAAAATAGGAGGTGTAAATCAATCCCTTGAAGGTCTTCAGGATAAATTTGGTGACTTACGCGTTTTTGACACCGGAATTCGAGAATGCACTATCATTGGTCAAGGTATCGGAATGGCAATGAGGGGATTACGGCCAATAGCTGAAATTCAATATTTAGATTATCTACTTTATGCAATACAAATCATGTCAGATGATTTAGCAACATTACAGTATCGAACTAAAGGTGGACAGAAAGCACCATTAATTATTAGCACTAGGGGCCACCGTCTCGAAGGAATTTGGCATAGCGGTTCTCCGATGGGAATGATTATTAATTCCTTACGTGGGATGCACGTATGCGTGCCGAGAAATATGACAAAAGCAGCCGGATTTTACAATACGTTAATTGCATCAGATGAACCCGCATTAGTCATTGAACCCTTAAATGCTTATCGAACCAAAGAAAGAATGCCAAGTAATTTAGGCTTATTTAGAGAACCATTAGGTGTACCTGAAATCGTTCGGCATGGCAAGGACCTTACCCTTGTTTCGTACGGGTCAACTTTTACGCTATGCGAAAGTGCAGCAGAACTACTTGCAGAAATGGGAATTGAAATCACGCTAATTGATGTTCAAACACTTTTACCTTTTGACGTAAATCATATGATTTCATCCTCTTTAAAAGAAACGAATAGACTGTTGATTGTAGATGAAGATGTAAGCAGCGGTGCAACAGCTTACATGCTAGATAAAATTCTTGTGGAACAAAAAGCATATTACTATTTAGACAGCGAGCCAAATACCTTAAGTGCAAAAGACCATCGACCTGCCTATGGAACAGACGGTGATTATTTCTCTAAGCCAAGCATACATGACATAGTAGAGAAAGTGAATGCAATAATGTCGGAATCAGATCCGAAAAAGTACCCTCCCATCTATTAGTTCAAGCAAGTTACTTGTGAATCCAGGTAATAAGTAGAAATACCTTTTTTAACTACCATAATTATTAAGAGATGACTCCAACGGAATACATTGATACATTTCAACTTGAACATCCTGGCTATTCAAACTATCCAAAAGACTATCAGCCATATATTCCGCTTAATAAAAGTCGCTTTTTACGAATTGTAAAACAAGGAGTAATTTACCAAGAACTTACGGAAGTCATCCGATCAATAAACGAGAAACAAGACTGGATTATCATCACGGAACCTTGGTGCGGTGATGCGGCACAAATCGTTCCTTATTTATTTAAAATGGCGGAACTAAATCCACTTATTAATGTGGAGGTTCAACTTAGAGATAGCAATTCGGAGATTGATTCCTACTTAAGCCATGGAAAAATGAGCATTCCAAAGTTAATTGTGCGTAATCAAGAAGGAGCTGATCGATTTATTTGGGGACCAAGGCCGCAGCAATTAGAAGCAATTTATTTGGAACTAAAGAATAAAAACGAAAATATAGACGAAATGAAAACCATTTTACAAAAATGGTATAATGAAGATAAAGGAAGAGGGATTCAAGACGAAATCATGGAATTGATTAAAGTCACTCGATGAGCTTTAAAATCTACCTATTGCAGGATCTAATCAAGATGGTTTCCCCCTAGAGAGGGGGAATAAGGGGGAGGAAGCAGTAAGCTTGGTGAAAAATGCTATAAAAAATCAATAAGGTAGAAAAAGATTAATCGAATTTAATATCAAAAGGCAAGCGCATCTGAATACCCATTCTATTTTCTATTTTCTTGATTTCATTATAATAACTTAGTAACTCAGTAGGAAAGCTATTAAGCTTAATTTTCATTTCCGAATCCTCCGTTTCCTCCTTCAATAAATCAACCAAAAAGGCAAACTTATCCTCTTTTATTAGCGGGTAGTAAATAATTTTCGGATCGCTTATTGCGGCAGTTTTAACGGCATAATTTATGGCATCTTGCAAAGATCCTAGTTCATCCACTAACCCAATTGAAAGTGCATCTTTTCCTGTCCATACACGACCACGTGCAATCTGCATAACCCTTTCTTTTGATAACTTTCTGCCATCTGAAACGCGTGTAAGAAATTGATTATAAATATCATCAACCTCACCCTGAATACGAGCTAATTCCTCAGGACTTAGCTTTTTATTGAGTGAAAGAACAGAATGAGAATTAGTACCTACCCGATCAAAGTTTATCCCAAGTTTATTTTCAAACATCTTTCCAGTGTAAGGAATCATACCAAAGACCCCAATAGATCCTGTTATCGTAGTTGATTCAGCGAAAATACGATGCGTAGGCGTTGCGATATAATATCCGCCTGATGCGGCAACATCTCCCATTGATACAATTACCTTTTTAACCTTATTGGTTAAGGCAACTTCTCGCCAAATTTCTTCACTTGCTAATGCGCTTCCACCAGGGCTATTAATACGAAAAACAACCGTTTTAATTTTTTCATTATTTCGCACTTTTTGAAATAAAGAACATATTTTGCTTGCGGCTAAACCTTCTCCATCTCTTACAACATCACCTTCAGCAACGATAACAGCAACATTAGCACTTTGAGATTGAATTAGCACTTGCTGATCGATAAAAGAACTACTAGCATATTTCTCAAAATCATAAAATGACAAATCTTTCTCCTTTTCCACCTTCATCTTTTTCATTAATTCCGACATTACTTCGTCACGGTATTTTAAGTCATCAATTAACTTATATTGCATAGCATCCTCGGTACTTGTTACTTTTATTGAATCAGCAATAGTATTAAAATAATTTAAAGATAAGTTCCGCGAAGTAGCCATTTTGGCACACATATCATCCCAAATCGAGTGAAGTAAACGTTCAGATTGAACCCTACTCGAATCGCTCATATTCGTTCTAAAGAAAGGTTCTACAGCACTTTTAAAATCATTATTACTTCCTCTAATAATTTCAACTTCTATTTCAAGCTTATCCAAAAGACTTTTAAAAAACATCATCTCTCCACCAATTCCATTTAGCTGAAAAGCCGAACTTGGAAAAGCATAGGTTTCCTTCGCAACAGAACCAATATAATATTCTTTTTGAGAAATCATCTCACCAGAAAAGTAAGCCATCACAAATTTACCTGATTTTTGAAAATCCGCGATCGCATCACGTAAAGCTGATGCAGTTGAATAGCCACATTGAACTTCTCCAATATCAATAAAGAGCCCTTTAATTTTATTGTCCTTTTTAGCTTTTTCTAATCCATTCGTTAGACTTGCCAAAGATATTGTTTCACTGACGCTAAAACTCGAAGGATCAAAGGTACTATTTCCCTTATCTTGGATTTCACCATTCAACTTCATTTGTAAAATTGCATTATCATTAATGGCTAAGGGCTCTGGACCAAAATCACTAAAAGATCCAATAATACCACCAAGAACAATAAAAAAGAAAAACATTGCAACACCAGAGGCAATGATTACTGCCAAAAAACTTGGCCAAAAAACTTTAGAAAACGATAGCTTAGGTTCGGACATGGTTATTTTTATTTATTAATTATTTTCTTTAAAATTAAAGGTTTTACTGCTGGGTTAAATTTAATCGTTAAGCGTATTTCATTGCCGTAATTATCATACAAATTAGCGCCCATATTTGTGGTTCTCCAAAGTGGAAAATAAACTCCGAAAATATCGCCTAATTTAATTCCTAAACCAGCGTTCACATAAAAATTCAACGGAACGGCGCCAACATCAACAAAGCCCACAAAAATATTGGGTTTAATCGGAAGTTGAAAAGTAGTATTGACGGCCGCCATCCAAGACATAGAATAAAGTAGCGCGTTACTTCTAAACCCACCCATGTTTTCTTCACGTTGAATACTAGTAGGATTGAAGCGGTCGAAATTATAGTTTTCTACAAAATTATCTTGAACTCCACTGGCACCAGATAGTGACATAAGATACTTTTCTTGATTATTCCAAGAGCTCGAACGCTGAAATAAGTTGTAGCCTGCATAGGTTCTTACTTTAATCCATCGATTCATCTTATTTTTTAAGTACTTGTATTCAACTGTGCTGGATGTCGATAATCGCAGCACATCATCTTCTCTGTTTGTATTACTTACATATTCAAGCCTACTATCATTCAAATAGCGATAATCCGCTTTATTTTTTTGAAAATTATATTCAAGCAAAGCGCCAATTTTATTTGAAGCATTATTGAATTCTTTGTATTGATTTAAGACACCTTTTAAAGTTAAAGCCCTAGCAATCGATTTAGGCGTATTTTTCCCCAAATCAAGTGTTAGGTATGGATTATACGCCACAAAGTATTCGCCTGGACCAACATTATTCAATTTGGATGAAGATGTCGAAAAAGACTTTAATGAGAGCCCAATTTTTGCTATTTTCACAAAATCACGTGGAAAAAAGGAATGTGAAATTTCCGCAATACCCGTCATTTTTTTGCCATTAAACGAATACATTGGTGCGATAAAATACTGCGTTGGTTTTAGGGGAAGACCAAAATTATGAAATGCCAAGCCCAACATCATTCCATCAACAACATTCCACCCTAGTGCCGGCAGCCAAAAAACACTATTTTTAGTTGCTTCATTATCCCCAAAAGCAAACTCAAATTTAAGTGGTTCGCATTTTTTAAATAAAAATCGATTGGGGTAATAATTATTATTCGTTCGATTGACTTCAGGAATATCCTTTGAGTCATCAATAGCAATCCGTGTAATTTCAGAAAGATTTGAAGCAATACCAATTTCTTCTTGCCCTGGCTCCAACCATACCGATTCAAGCAATAAGTCGTTTTTAAATACATTTAATTCGATAGGCCCATTGACTTGTCCAACGTTTTTAACTTTTACCACAGAGCCGGTTTTTCCGCTACGAACGCTTGCAATTTTATAATCAATATGATTAGTTGTTTGAATTAAATCAGTAAAAAACCAAGATAAATCTTTTCCTGTAAAATTTTCAAAAACGGCCTGTAAATCCTTTGGTTGCGGGTGTTTAAATTTCCACTTTTCAAAATACACATGCATTGCTTGATCAAAAATTTGATCACCTAAATAATCCTTTAAGTAATAAAAAACTAGTCCTGTTTTTTGATACATAATTACACCGTAATTCGTTGAAGTGAACTCAGCGGAGTGCGTTTCAATGGGCTGATCCAACCCTAAAGATGCCACCATTCGATAAAAAACATCCCCTTGATCATGATGATCTAGGTCATTTAAATGAAATTTTCCATTCAAAACCATATCCGAAAGCCTTGTATTGTCAGGATATTTTGTTTGTACATACCGAATTTCATTTAAGGTATTCATCCCCTCATCCATCCAGCCATGCACACGCTCATTGGAACCTAAAATTCCATAGAACCAATTATGTCCTACTTCATGCACGATGACCACTTCCAGTTCTTCCTTAGACCTCGCATTACCAATAACGGTTATCATAGGATACTCCATGCCGCCGCCAGCGCTAATTGTGCCATCAATCGCTGTAACATTATTATAAGGATAATCCCCATTCCAAAGCGAATAATAATAGGTTCCATCATTAATGTACTCGATCGCATTTTGCCAATACAAGGTATTATGAGGCACAAACATTGCCCACGATGTCACTTTTCTTTTTGAACTTGGTAATTCAACTTCACCTTTTAATACCGCAAAACGCTTATCAGCAAACCAAGCGAAATCATGGACTTTATCCTGCTTATAAACGATCGTCTTTTTTTCGAGGCTTGAGGCAGGGAATTTCGTAGCACCCTCTATACTTTGTTTTTCCTGAAGCATCAACGGAATATTAACCAACGTTTTAGTTGCTAGTGCATCCAAGAAGTCCTTTTCAGACTGAGTTTGTAAATCACCGGTAGCACCCACCACGTAATTTTGGGGTAAAGTAATGCTCACTTCAAATGAACCGTATTCCGAATAAAACTCCCCTTGATTTAAATAAGGCATAAAATTCCAACCATTGCTATCATAAACAGCTGGTTTTGGATACCATTGAGTGATTTGATACGATTGTTCAATGTGACCAAGTCTAGAAATCGAACCAGAAGGTATTTTAACTTTAAAAGGCGTTGTGATGGAAATGCTAGCAGAGGGTAAAAGCGGCTTCTTAAGAATTATACAGCAAATATCTGGATGCTCGCTATCATAGTTCCAAGTTACCCGTTCACCATCCACATAAAAATCCAAGGAATCAATCCCCCCTCTATTTTTTTGCTCACCATAATACAATTCTTTATTCCCCGATTCATATAATTGTTTGGCTAGGGCAGATCTGGAATCGCGATACGCATTTGGCCAAAGATGAAAATAGATCTTCGTTAATTCATCGGGAGAATGATTGATGTATTCCACCTTTTCATTGGCGTACAAGACATGGTCTACATCATTTAGACTAACATTTATCTTATAATTTACTTCTTGTTGCCACGTATTTTGGGCTATAACAAGCTGGAAAACATTCAAACAAAAAACAAAAAGAACGACTTTTTTCATACTTAGATATTAAATAAAAGGGCGTAACATGCCACCTAAAGAATTAATTACAGTACTAAATTACGCCTTTAAACAATAAAACTAATACTATTTAGCAATAATAAATCGCTCTGTAATTATGCGATTTTGAGCTTCAATTTGAAGGATGTAACATCCATTCATTAAAGAAGAAACGTCTACTGAAATACTTGAGCCGCAGAAGATATACTCCACTACTATTTTTCCATTTAAGTCAGTAATAAGTAACTTATTATTTTCCAACGAAAAAGGAAGCTCAAGTGTGAAACTACCTGCACTTGGATTTGGGAATAACAATACATCCCCTGCATTCAAATCCACTAAACTCAAGTAATTATCCACCCCATCGCAATTTTCATCGATTCCATTGTCAAGGATTTCAGTTGCACCTGGGAAGATCGCGTCATTATTATCATCACAATCTCCACCAACTAATACATATCCTACCCCTGGATCCTCACACAAACTTTCTCCAACACCCGTTCCAAAGTTGTCATTATCAGCATCCACAAAATAGGTATTGAAAATTAATCCTTCGTCGTTCACACCGTTGCAGTTATTATCGAATCCGTCACATAATTCAGTTGCACCAGGAAAAATAGTAGAATCCGCATCATCACAGTCACCACCAATCGTAACGGTATTAGCGGGTTGAGCACATTGCTGTACCCCTGTAGCATCATCACCAAAACCATCCCCATCAGCATCCACATAGTACATGGCCACTAAATTCAATAGGATATTGTTATCGTCGCAATCCAAGCCGTTTGTAGCTGTTCCAGGAGGCTGAAGACAAGAAGATACAAAGCTATTAGGATTACCGAAACCATCCATATCAAGATCGACGAACCAAAGAGTTAATGGATTAATTAATGAATCATTGTCATTACAATCCGTATTATTAGAAACATAATTACCTGGAGATGTACAAGACAATAATGAAGCGGAAGGATCGCCAAATCCATCTCCATCCATATCTGCATAATAAAGTTGTGGAAGCGTTGCCACGATATTACCGTATAAACTTACATTATCCACTCGCCATGTTGAACCTGCCGCTCCGATATTAGTTAAATAAAATCTAAATGTAACCTGATTTACGTTGGCGAATGCTGCAGAAAGGATTACAGTATCATCTAAGACAACATTGCCATTATTTCCTGATAAACCAGAGCCAATATTCGTTGAGAAATTATCCAAACTTGAACGAAGTATCCAAGTAGGGCTTCCTCCAGAAGCACTTGTACGATGATTGAAAGCTACGGAAGAAAGATTCAAACTAAAACAAGAATCAGCGATAATAGAAAATTCATTGTATTGATTTAAATTAATTGTATTGGTTTGATTCCACGCTGAAGCACTAAATACATTCGCTGCCGGCGAGCAAGTAACTCCTAAATTAGAAAACGGTGAAAACAAGGCATTAACCGGTTGCGTAGTTACTAAATTACTAGTTACTGGACAGGCAGAAACTCCAGTATATTCATATAAACCAAGCATCAATGGAACTATAGTTGCATCAAGTCCACTACAATCTTCATCAATTCCGTTACCAGCAATATCAAAGGCGCCAGGATGAATAGCGATATTTAAGTCATTGCAATCGGTACTATCCAAAACATAACCAACAGGTATTGAACAAGAAACTAAGGGAACCGCTGAATTTCCATATGTATCGCCATCATTATCTTGATAATACGTTAAGAATACCAATCCTTCATTGATAAGTAAATCGCAATCATTATCCAAAAGGTCACATACTTCTGTATTTCCCGGGAACATAAGTGCATTGTTATCATTGCAATCACCAGTTGTAAGCGTGTAATTTGGTCCAGGAGAAGTAACACCCATAACAAAAGTCGAGCCTCCTACCCCATCTCCGTCTTGATCCAAATAATATGCAACTAGCGTAAAGCCTTCATCGGTCACACCATTGCAGTTATTATCAATTCCATCATATATTTCAGCAGCATTTGGATTTATTGCTGCTGCATTATCGTTACAATCCGTAGAATTTGAAACATACCCAAGCGGCTGACCGCAATTAGATATCGATGTCGTTGCATTACCAAAGCCATCATTATCGACGTCAACGTACCAAGTACTTGTTTGAAATACCAAAGGATTAGCATCATTACAATCCGTGCTATTAGCCACGTATCCTATTGGCTGAATACAAGCGGTAGTAGTAAGAGCTGAATTTCCATATCCATCGTTATCAGCATCTATATACCAAATTGTGTTCGGATTAATCGCTGCATTATTGTCGTTACAATCCGAACTATTAGTAACATAACCAACTAAAGGTAAACATGCTTGAACGAGGACGGCAGGATTTCCAAAACCATCGTTATCCACATCGGCATAATAATTAGTTGGTGAGGCACAAGGCGTTACCGATGCCCATGTTGATCCGTAACGAAATTCATCCAATTCAAGAGACCCAGTTCCGGTACCCGCAGTACCAGCTTGTCTCATGAAAATCGATCCAAAAGTCGCGAATAAGTTAGTCCCTATTGAATTGGTGACAGTAGCAATAGGTTCAGCAGTTCCTGGTGTTGGATTTATCCATAAAGAAGCCTGGATTGGCGAGGTAGTACTTACCAATTTCACCACTACAAATACGGTAACACCACATGGGTATTCAGTGGGGGAATAAGTTGTTGTAACCGTTCCACCACTCGTGTTTAGAATACCTAATTGAAAGGTATTGGGTGTAAGTCCTGGCTTAATAAAAGTTCGTCCGCCATAAACAGTCACACTAGCACCTGAAGTAGTTCCAAAACCCGTAAAATAATCACCGGCAGCACTTATACCTGTTGTATTTGGTACATTAATTAAAAAAGAAAAATACCCAGATCCAGTAATACCAGATATCGCTTTATTGACATCTTCTGTATTTCCTGCTACTAGCGTAGTTCGATTTCCCGATGACGCCGCAAGATTAGTAAAATACAAACTATTCCCCACGTTCGAAGGAGTAGTAATGGCTTGCATTTGTCCCAAAATCCCACTGTGCATTGTCCAACCATTAGAAGAAACTGCACCTGTAAAATTAAATGGTTCGAAAGATTGCCCAAAAGCAAAGGTGAACAAGAAGAGACCAGATAAAAGTAGAATATTTTTCATAATATTATTTTTTATGCAAAATTAACTAAATCACCAATTATAATGTGAACATAACATTAAAAAAGGCGAATAAAATCCGCCTTTGTTGATAACTTTATAAGAATGAAAAAACTATGATTGAGTTGCTTCCTCTTCTCTAACCGGTCTTTCTAAAAGTACCTTTCGGGACAATTTCCATTTCTTAGTTTTCGGATCTTTACCAATAACTTTGAAATCAATCATGTCACCTTCTTTACAGACATCTTCCATTTTCGCTACTTTCTCCCAAGAGAATTCAGAAATATGGATCAATCCATCTGTACCAGGAAGTATTTCAACGAAACAACCGAAATCCTTTACGGATTTGATTTTACCATGGTAAGTTGCTCCATCTTCAACTAGTGGAGGAAAAGCAATAGATTTAATTCTTCTAACCGCTTCATTCATATCTTCCGCATTGTTAGAAAGAATTTGAACACGTCCTTCCGTTGTAGGTAATTCTTCGATAGTAATGGTCGTTTTCGTTTCTTTTTGAAGACCTTGAATAATTTTTCCTCCAGGTCCGATAATAGCACCAATCATATCATTAGGCACGATAAACATTTCAACACGCGGTGTTTGCGGTTTCAATTCTGCTCTAGGCGCTGGCATCGTTTCAATAATTTTATCTAGAATATGAAGACGACCCGCTTTTGCTTGTTCCAACGCTTGGATAAGCACTTCGTATGGCAAACCATCAACTTTAATATCCATCTGACAAGCGGTGATACCTTTCGCAGTACCCGTCACTTTGAAATCCATATCACCTAAATGATCTTCATCACCTAAAATGTCAGAAAGAATAGCAAATTTACCTTCATCCGTAATTAAACCCATTGCAATACCAGAAACTGGTGCTTTGATTTGGATTCCACCATCCATTAATGCTAAAGTTCCAGCACAAACAGTTGCCATAGAAGATGAACCATTGGATTCTAATATATCAGAAACAATTCGAATTGTATAAGGATTATCATCTGGAAGAACTGGCTTAAGCGCACGTAAAGCTAAGTTACCGTGTCCAATTTCTCTTCGAGACGTTCCTCTTAATGGCTTCGCTTCACCCGTTGAAAACGGTGGGAAATTATAATGCAACATAAAACGCTCTGTTCCTTTAAATGTAGCACCGTCAATTAATTGCTCATCCATCTTTCCACCCAAGGTTAAGGTAGTTAATGATTGCGTTTCACCTCTAGTAAATACAGCAGAACCGTGAACCATTGGTAAATAATCAATTTCTGCCCAGATAGGACGAATTTCATCAAACTGACGACCATCCAAACGCTTTCTATCGTTTAACATTACCCAACGCACCGCTTTCTTTTTAACTTCAGAAAAATAAGGTGAAATGAATTTTCCAATTACGGCTAATTCTTCATCGGAATAACTTGCTTTAACTTCGGATTTAATGGCGTCAAACAATTCAGTACGCTTCGCTTTATTCGCCAAGCCCATTCTTGCTACATCTTTACATTTTTCCATGGCCAATTCATACACCTTTGCTTTAACCGCTTCGTCGTGAGATTCATGCGAGTATGTACGCTTAGGATTTGAAGTTGGAATTTCAGCAGCTAAATCCAATTGAAATTGACACTGCTCTTTAATAGCAACGTGAGCAATTTTGAAAACCTCGATTAATTCATCTTCAGAAATCTCTTGCATTTCACCTTCCAACATGTTGATGTCTTTCATGGTACCAGCAATCACGATATCAATATCCGAAACAGCCATTTCAGCCATTGTTGGGTTTAATATTGTTGATGTCTTTCATGGTACCAGCAATCACGATATCAATATCCGAAACAGCCATTTCAGCCATTGTTGGGTTTAATATATATTCCCCATCAACACGACCAACACGTACTTCAGACATTGGGCCATTAAATGGAATATCAGAAACAGCAATAGCAGCAGAGGCAGCAAATCCACATAACGCATCCGGATTATGAATACCATCATATGACAATAATTGAATCATTAACTGAACTTCAGCGTGGTAATCATCTGGAAAAAGTGGTCGTAAAGCGCGATCCACTAAACGCATCACTAAAATTTCAGTTTCTGATGGTCTTGCTTCTCTTCGGAAAAATCCACCTGGAAAACGTCCTGCTGCCGAATATTTTTCACGGTAATCAACTGTTAATGGAAGGAAGTCTACCCCTTCTTTTGCTTCTTGAGAAGAAACGATAGTTGCCAACAACATCGTATCACCCATTCGAACGACAACAGCGCCATCCGATTGCTTTGCCAATTTACCGGTCTCAACGCTGATTGTTTTACCACCGGTGACCATTGACTTTCTAATTCCTATATTCATTTTTATTTATTTACTTGGTTATTA
>JAPLEV010000052.1 GCA_026391005.1 Flavobacteriia bacterium
CAGCATTGCTTTTCCCTCCTGCTTGGCTTTTGTTGATTGGCTGTATTCTCGGCCTTTCCAAACATTTGAACTATATCGAATAAAAATCTTGACAGGATAAACCTTCAAAGCTTTAATCACATCTAAATGAACCATTTCTGTCCCACCTATTGATAATAAAGGCATAAAAAAAAAGATTTCCTTTTGATTAGTCATTTATGGGTTTTGATTTGTAACTTTTGAAAAAAAATCTAAATACTTATTGTAGCAAGTATCCATTTCAAACTGATTCGAAACAATCTTACAGTTCTCTTTTTTTTCTTGTAAAAAGTTGGGGTTAATTAGATACTTTTCAATCGCATCTGAAAATCTCTTCACCTGCTCGTCGAATTCAACGTCCTGAATAGGAACAATTGTCCCCGCAAGCAAACCATTATATTGAATCATATTAGGGATTTCGGCATGTTGAGTTGAGATCACAGGAATGTCAAACATAAGAGACTCAATAATAGTGTTAGGTAAGCTTTCTCCGGGATAGTAAGTGGGAAAAGCTACTAGATCTATGGATGAAAGAAATTCATCAATTGGATCAATTAAACCAAGAAATTGAATTTTTTCGTGCTTCACATACTTTAATTTAAGGTAATCCATATAGTTCGTTTCTGAAAAAGCGAGCATTAAAGTGATGTGTTCATATTTATCTTCCAATCGTAAAAATGCCGCTATTAAAATGTCCCACCCTTTGCTTTCTACTCCTCTGGCAAACATACCGATGTTAAGCTGATCAATTTCACGATTTTTTACGCTTTGTTCTTTTCTTTCGTAACCATAATAGATTTTCTCTAATATTAAATTGCTGATCTCAATATGTTGTAAGATTTCAAGATTTTTGTCGGCGCAATAAATTACGTTTTTTGATTTTGAAAGTGCCTTTTCTGCACGTTCTATAAAATTATTATTTAATATTTCATTCCCTGTGGCCTTGGTTATTTGATCAAGTTCACCATCATCATTAGAATCTTTATACAGATAATATTCATAAGGTCCGTGCATTGAAATCACATGAGGGATCGTAAGATCTTTCGAGAAAAAATCATCCGTTTCGAAAAGATGACTGTTTAATAGATCAGGTTTAAAATTGACAATTTTTTGCTTGGTTTTGTTTTCAATAAATTCTTTCCGCCAGTCTAATTTTCCAACTATCATAGCGGCTCTATTTATTTTCCAAAGAAAAAAATCTAAGAATCGATTAGGCAGATAAGGTCCAATCAATTCAACACTAGAAAAAGTATCACCAAATATTATTTTCACGCGATTTAGATGCTTTTCTTCAATCGGCAATAAAGAAAATAGCGCAATTTCATGTCCCTTAACTGAAAAGTATTTGGCGAGCCTTAACATGAAGTTTTCAGCACCTGCATTATCAAAATTATTAATACCAAATACTATCCTCATTTATTAAACTTTCTTGAAAATTGCAACAATTGTATATCCTTTTAATCGCTTTGGAACTATCGCATTAAAAAGAGCAGGGAATCGAGAAATACTTCGCAGTAAAAATGGTAATTTGCCCAGAACAGTTGCGTAATGAGCTTTAAAATCTTTTAATTGTGAGGGATCTAATGGTGTAAACAAAACTTTTTCAAGCTTCATAGGATAGTATTTCTGTAATGCTAAAAACACCTTCTTGTTCCATAAACCCATATGATGAGGAGGGAGATTAAGAATATTGTAAAGATGACCAAAGGAATCATTATTTGGAACCGAAACAATAAAAGACCCACCTTTTTTTAAAAGTTTTAAGGAATTCTTTATAAAATAATCAACATCAGCTAAATGTTCCAGTAATTGAAAAGCGCAAACCACATCAAACAAAGATTCATTTTGATCTGCGTACTCGTGCAAAGGTGATGATAGTACATCCAAACCTTTTTCAATACATATATTAATGGCTTCTTGATTTAACTCCAAGCCTTTACAACTTATTCCATTTTTTTTGAAATTCTCTAATGCATAACCATTTCCACAACCTAATTCTAGTAAGGAAGAGCCTGGAGCTATCAAATTAGAAACTGCACCAAACTCCCATCGATCTTTTAAATAATAAAAGTCAACATTTTGTAAATGTTTGTAAATATCCTCTTTCCCTTGAATTGAAAATGGATAATAAAATCGATAATTAGTATCTAAACACCTGACAATAAATATTTCTTCTAGGTCATTAAAATAGGAAGATGCATCAAAGTTAAATTGATCTGAATATAAGCTTATAATCTCCTTAGAATCAATGATTTTTTCAACCATTGTATTTGTAGAACCAGTGATCGGACTTTTTATTTTTTCTTGCATCCTTATTCATTAAGATAGTAGAGACCAATGATAGTCATCTATATATCGAGCATGGTTTGGAATCCAATAGTAATCACGTATTTCGTTAAGGATTATCACTTCAAATGGACAAATATTTTCCAATGTTTCAAAGTGATTTTTGGATGATAATTCAGCAAAATAAACGGTAAGACTATATTTTCCGGGATAAAGCCTCAGTTTTGGGAAGGTACATTTTAATTTAAACACACCTATTTCATTACAAAAAGGGACTTCGCTATCGATATTTAAAACATGAGTAATGGGTGTTCCTTCATTATCAACAATTTGAAAAGAAACCGCAGCGCCTTTTAAAAGTCGATTTGTTTCAATATCAAAAGCAATTGTAAGCGGTTTGTTAACCTGTTGAATATTTTCAGATTCGCTCGATTGAATTTCCACTCTTTTGATGTAAGGATGGTCAGGTGTTTTGGAATTGACATATACATCATTACTATTACAGAGATATTTTTGTATGGCTGCATTTGTATCACCATAATATTCGACCATTCCATTCTCCAATAAAATACATTTATTAGTCAAGGCCGAAACGGCTTGCATATTGTGACTAACAAATAAAACGGTTCTCCCAGAATTAGCCACCTCACTCATTTTCCCTAAACATTTTTTTTGAAATTCTGAATCACCTACAGCTAATACCTCATCAATAATTAAAATTTCTGGTTCCAAATGTGCAGCAACAGCAAAAGCTAATCGCACGTACATTCCTGAAGAATAATGTTTCACTGGAGTATCTAAGAATTTCTCCACCCCTGAAAAAGCAACAATTTCATCAAATTTAGTAACGATTTCAGCTCGTCTCATACCTAGTATCGTACCATTTAAAAATATATTTTCTCTCCCAGTTAATTCAGGATGAAAACCAGTACCCACCTCTAATAACGATGCGACTCTACCATTGAGTTCTATTTTTCCTGAAGATGGCTTTGTGATTTGCGAAAGGATTTTTAGTAAAGTACTCTTTCCAGCACCATTTTTACCAATTATACCTATAATTTCACCTTTATTAACATTAAAACTAATTTCTTTTAAAGCCCAAAAGGTATTTAAAACATTTGTTTTTTTATGGAGAGAAGAAATATGATGTCTAAACGTGTTATCTTTAGTGGTGCCTAAAGTGTAGGACTTAGAAATATTTTCAACTTTAATTGCAGTTTCCATTTTAATATTATCCAAAAAGTCTAATTTTACTTAAATTAATTAAGGAAACAGTTTAAACAAAATTAAAAAAATATTTTTATCTTGGCAAAAAAACATTTTCTAAAGAAATGAAAAAGATTTTAATACTTTTTATACTGGTAATTTCACTCAGTGAGTGTACTGTTTTAAACGCTCAAAACTCACCTTCGAGTATTCCGGGTCTATTTATTTGGCTAGCTGCAGACAATGGCGTACAGACCTCGGGTAATGACGTTACATCATGGAATAATCTGACTGGTTCAGGTAATAATTTCTCATCAGTAAATGCCTCGTTAAGACCCAAATTTTTTCCATCTTCGAATTTAAATGGTTTACCTTATGTCAATTTTGACGGCACTGATAATTTACAAACAGCCAATAATTTAACCCTTGGTAATGCAACTATTTTTATTGTTGCTAAGCAGAATAATAGCGAATCGGATTATGCACGTATCATGGACCATGGATATAACACCGGATTTTGGATAGGTCGATTAGGAAACGCTGCTGGAGGTGGCTTCATAGAAACAGCAGCACCTTTTGGGAATTTTCAATCCATTGCTAATACCCAACCTTTTATATTATCCTATACGAGAAATAATGGCACCACCAATTATCATTTAAATAAAGTACCATTTACTACTCCTTCACGAACAACTGGTCCACAACAAACAAGCACAAACAAAATATTTCTAGGATCAACTATTACTGGAGACAACTTTGGAAAAAAAGATATTTTTGAAGTAATCATTTATAATTTGGCTTTATCAAATCAAGACAGAATAGCCATTGAAACCTACCTATTGAATAAATATTCAAGTAATATTAACTTGGGACAAGATATAAATGCTAGTAATTTTTGTCCTGTTACATTAACAGCCCCGCCAGGATTTACAAATTTACTTTGGTCGAACGGTTCGACAGCAAGTTCAATATCAGTGAATCAAACTGGGGCATATTGGTTGCAAGGGAAAAATATATTTGGAGTTACATCTCGAGATACGGTATTGCTTAATTATCCTATTATTAACACACCTATTAGTTCTACTATTTGTTTAAATAATGCTGTTCAATGGAGCGCTAATTTAGGTCCTGGCTTTACTTATTTATGGAGTACTGGAGCAACAACATCAAGCTTAAACATCAATTCTGCAGGGCCATACTCGTTGCAGGTTACAGACGGACTGGGCTGCACTGCGAACAGTGGGACGATCAATTTTACAATTGATAGTTATTCTCAAACAATCAATTTAGGCAATGATACAAGCTTGTGTATCGGAAATTTAATCGCTTTACAAGCAGGCGCTCCATCGACAGTTTCTTATCTCTGGCCAGATGGATCAAGTGCCTTAAATTATCCAGTGAATACAACTGGTAATTATTTTGTAGAAACAGTGAATACAAATGGTTGTATTGGCCAAGACACGATATATATTACGATTGTCGGGCAAGCACCCATTGCCAACTTTTCACTTCAGAATCAATGCTTTGGCTTATCCAATACTTTTGGCGACTTAAGTATAGGACTTCCCAACGACCCCGTGAACACATGGCAGTGGAATTTTGGAGATGGTGCAACAGCTACTAATCAAAACCCAAATCATACCTACCTTTCGCCAGGAACCTATTTAGTGCAATTGTATGCGGAATCTACCGGAGGCTGTGGTGCTTTTCATACAGCGTCACTTGATGTCCATCAGTTACCTATTGCATCTTTCATACATTCAGGAAATTGTGAAGGACAAATGGTTAGTTTCACGAATACCAGCAGTGCTGTAAGTGCTCCGATATCAAGTTACTTATGGGATTTTGACCAACAAGGCACTATTTCATCGACACTTGCTAATCCTTCTTGTTTATTTATGAATGCCGGAAACTTTGACATTTCGTTGCAAGTAAGCGATACTAATGGATGTATAAACAGTGTAATCGATTCAATAGACATCGCGATAAGTCCCAACGCATCTTTTGTGGTTAATAATGCCTGCGAGGTTTCAGATGTGGTAATCCAAAACAACAGTACAATTGCCAATCCATTTAGCATAGTAAATCATTACTGGGCTTATGGTGATGGTACTTTTGCAAATAATCCAATTATAGACAAACAATATTCTACCTATGGAAACTATACCATTCTATTAGTTGAAACTGGAAGTAATGGCTGCAGTGATAGCATACAACAAAATGTAACCATTCATCCGAATCCTGATCTTGATTGGCAAATAGGTCCCGCTTGTCAATTTTCCTTCACGGAATTCACAAATAATTCCACTGTACCAATTGGTTCTATTGCCAATACAGATTGGTTGGTAAATTTACAATTCCCATTAACTGGCATAAGTGGTAGCTACTCGTTTCTCACTACTGGTATTCAGTATTTGAATCTCTCCTCAACAAGTGATCAAGGATGTATGCGCGATACTTTAATTTTAGTAAATGTTGCTGGTCCATTGCAAGCCAACTTCGCGATCGAACCTAATCAACTAGTCGCAGGAATAAACAGCTCTTTTATTAATACCAGTTTGGGCGGTGATAGTTTTTTGTGGAATTTTGGAGATGGGGATTCATCTACAGAAGAAAATGTATTCCATAATTACTCCAGTAACGAAATTGGAAATACACTCACTGTGAGTCTACAAGTATCCAACAACATTGGCTGCATGGATACATTGGTTCAGAATTATACCTTAGGCGCTCCACATTTTGACTTGGCCTTAAACAATCTATTTTGTCAAGACATCGAATCCTACTGGACGATTGGATGTGAATTGAAAAATCAAGGCAGTATCGCGATCACGCAAGCAAATTTAGTAGCTTCCCTGTTAAATGGACTTCCAATAATGGAAAACTGGCAAGGATCATTGGCACCGGGTGAGAGCACTATTTATATCTTTCAAAGTCACCCAGCGGCTTATATTGCAACTCAAGATAATTATATTTCATATGTCTGTGTGGAGGGAGAAGGATTTAATGCTTTGAACCTACTCGATGAAGAATTAGCAAATAATACAAGCTGTAGGAATGTTGAAAATGATGGTGTTATTTTATTGCCTCTTTACCCAAATCCAGGAAATGCCTTTTTGGAAGTAAAAGTATTTGTTCCTCAAGGACAGGAATTTGAGTTGGGTTTATACGATATTCAAGGTCGAATAATCTACAAATACTCAGAAAATGAGGTGATTACTGATGCTGTGAAGCTCATAAACATTCCTACACAAGAGCTATCTTCAGGCAGCTATCTCCTTCGATTAAGTGATGAGACAGGAACTCAAATCAGGAAGTGGGTAAAAGAGTGATTGTTCTACTTTTTTTTGAGGAGACTGAGGCTCTCGAAGGCCCGCAAAAAAAGTAAAGAAAGCCCTCCCATTTCGGCAGGCTCAATGCAGCGCCTTCATCCCCCTCCAAAGGGGTAAATATTATTCTTTTTGTAAATAATAACATTCTAGTTTAGACCTTGCAGTTGAAAGCTTTCCTCCCCCTTCATCCCCCTCCGGAGGGGGAATTATTATTTGTGTGAAATAATTAAGACCAATCGATAATATTTTTTTTCGTCGCCTATTATTCTGAAAAAATGTATCGAATTGAAATATGGGTACCATAAAGCAGCTCGCAGAGATCGCTGCTATGGTCATTTTTCAAGAGTGGAGTGCATTGAAGAATAATCAGTGACTTGATTTTTTGCTACTTTTTTATCAAGTAAAAAGTAGATAGAGTTTTATAATAAAAGTGGCATGCGTGCATGCTCTCCAATCCTAAGACTTGATCCTTTCGATTCGCTGTGTCTCTCGACTACGCTCGATTCACTCAGCGGGCATCGTGTCCGCCAGGCAGGATCGAGATGCCCTTCTCAGAAGACTCACACATAATCCGCCATATCACCTTCTACCTTTTTAAAGTAAAAAAGACCGGAAATAAATAGAAATAGGATCATCACGAAGGACACATACATTAAATAACCAGGAGCTTCGCCACCAAAAATAGACCAACGAAATCCTTGAACAACTCCAGCAATAGGATTTAAGTAATATATTGTTGCTGCCCATTTGGGTAAGTGTTGCATAGCAAAGTCTGCGGGATATGCGATTGGTGTGATATACAAACCAATTTGAACCATAAAGGGAACGACATGTTGAAAATCCCTAAAACGAACAGTTAAAGCACTCAACCATATCCCAACGGCTAAAGCGGCTAGCATTCCAAAAAAAAGAAAAACGGGTGCAAGCCAAACATTAGAACTCGGTATGATTCCATAGTAAAACAATAAAATTATCATTAGAACAAGTGAAATACTTAAATCAATTAAACCAACCGCAGCTTTAGATAAAGGAATTATTAAACGAGGAAAGTAGATTTTTTTAATCATCCCTTGACTTGCGATAATGGAAGAACCTGCATTGGTCATCACAAAGGAAAAATAACTCCAAATTGTCAAGCCAGTCATTGCAAATAGTAAATATGGCACCCCCGTATTAACCCCAATGAAGTTCCCAAAAACAAGCGCTAAAATAAATAAGGTAACCACCGGCTGAAGTAGTGCCCATAAAAATCCAATTATCGTCTGAGCATATCGGACCTTGAAATCGCGCCATGTTAGGGTAATAAAGAGATCTTTATACCGATACAACTCTTTAAAGTCCGGAATTATACTCGAACGAGAAGCGTCAATTATTTTATGATGATTTGGCATTTAACTATCTTATTTACACTCCAAAGTTAAGCTAATTTTCAGAAACGCACACGGGGTTGATCTTCATTCCAATCGAATTGATTACCTGGCTGCAATAACTTAAAAAAAAAAAAAAACTCATCTAGTAAAATTAATATTGTCCACTAATTAAGTCATTATTATAAAATTTGTTGGTGTTGGCATTATTTTAGATATTTGCATGAAAAAAGCTATGAAACCTATTGTCATATTCCTACTCTTTATTTTATTAAGTCCAAATATTACTTTTTCGCAAGATAAAAAAGCACAAGATTTATTAGATAAGGTTTCAAAAAAAATGAAAGATCTTAAGTCTTTTTACCTTGAATTTAACGCTGTTATAAAAAATACTACAAACGGAAAATCTGAAAATCTTAAAGGTACAGGTTGGGTAAAAGGCAATAAATATAATGCAAACTTCGCGGGCAATACTATTATTTCAAATGGTTTTAAGACCTGGACTATCATAAAAGAGGATAAAACTGTATACGAATCAGACGCTAGTGATGAAAATGAAGCTATAAACCCTAAGAAAATAATGACAATATGGGAAACTGGCTTTCTAAATAAATATGTAAAAGAGGAGCAGTTAAATGATCAAACTGTTCATGTAATTAATTTAACCCCTAAGAATCCCAAAAAATCCGATTTTAAAGACATTATCATTTACATTTCAAAAGCAAATAATGAAATGACAAAAGCTGTGATAAACTCGAAAGACGCCTCTACAATGATTTATTCAGTTACAAAATTTGAAAAGAATCCTAATATTAAAGATACTAAGTTTGTATTTGATAAAAAGAATTATCCGGGATACCATATAGAAAAAGATTAACGTTTCAAAGCGCGATCCATATCACGCTGATCATCTTTCAGCTTTAAATCTTCTCTTTTGTCGTGTAGTTTCTTTCCTATCGCACAAGCAATAAGGGCTTTTAACCAACCTTTCTCTGATAAAAATAATTTTATTGGTATTAAAGTATTTCCTTTCACCTTTAAAAACTTTATAATCTTTGTTATCTCTTTCTTATTGAGTAATAATTTACGGTCCGCTCTCGGCTTATGATTGTAGATTGAGCCGTTATCATAAGTGGTAATATGCATATTTCTAATCCAAACCTCTCCATCTTTTTCGATACAATAGGCCTCTAGAATACTTGCTTTTCCTGCTCGAATACTTTTTATTTCGGTTCCAGACAACTGAATCCCTGCGATGAATTCGTCTTCAAGATGGTACTCAAATCGAGCGCGTTTATTCTTAATATTAATTTCAGTTGAAGACATGGTACAAATTTAACGTTAATTACAATCGATTTAAAAATCTTTTTGAGATAAATAGTAAAGCTTAAACACATGGAATAATACATTATCCTTAAATTTGGCCATGAAATTACCATCAAAAGTACTAGAAGAAGTGGTTGATCAATTATCTTCTTTGCCGGGTATAGGAAAACGAACCGCACTTAGACTTTCTTTAAATTTACTTAAAAGAACCCCTTTAGAAATTAGTCATTTTACGCAATCTATTATTTCGTTAAAAGAAAGTATTTTTAGTTGTTCAATTTGCAATAATATTAGCGATGAGCCCATCTGCTTTATTTGTGCAAATCCAAATAGAAATAATAAAATAATCTGCGTTGTTGAGGACATAAGAGATGTTATGGCCATAGAATCTACTGGAACATTTAAAGGCCTTTACCATGTCCTTGGCGGATTAATCTCTCCTATGGATGGCATTGGACCTCAAGACCTCACTATTGGCTCTTTACAAGAGAGAATTGTTAATCTAAACGTTTCAGAAGTTATTTTTGCACTCAGTCCAACTATGGAAGGCGATACAACTAATTTTTACCTATTCAAAAAAATTAACCGTCCCAATTTACTTATCACCTCCTTGTCGAGAGGAGTTGCATTTGGATCAGAATTACAATATACAGATGAACTAACCCTTGGTCGGTCGCTTGAACAACGTCAAGAATTTAAAATGCCTCATTTATAAATTGGAATCACTTAAACAAGGATGTACGATGTTTCATAAATCTAAATGACAAACCGAAAACAAGAATAGAAATAGCAAAATAAGCATCAGACCACATCCATAAAACAGCCCCTTCCTGCGCGAAACGGCGCACTAAAATTAAAACTAGAAAAGTCGTAGCTGTTGAAATAATACTTGGATATTCATTTGAACAAATCGTTTTAACAGAAAATTGATTGCCTGATTTTTTGTGTAAAAATATATTTGGAACAAAAGCAGGTACTTTATCTGCCCATGATTGAAATTCATTCCCGAATTTATTTATCAAAAACTTTTCTTCTACCAACATAATTCGTTCATAAAATAACCAGTAACAAAGACAAAGAAGTAAGCTTAAAAGAGGATTAACCAAATAAATTGATAAGCCAAGCCAAATTAAAAAGTTAGCAAAATATAATGGATGTCGAACCATTGAATACCAACCTTTCGTGTTTAGCTGATTTGCAACTTGTTCATGCCTATTTCTTCCAGATGTATGCTCGTTTCGATAACCAATTATTACAATTCTGAAAATATGACCTAATAAAAATAAGCTAATACTGGCTATCGAAATAAGCAGATTAAATGATGGGAATAATTTTAAAAATGTATAATCATGAAAATAAGCAATGGGAAGAGCAATTATGAAAAATAATAGCGGTAATTGTCCCCGATAACGAAACAAAAAATTTCCATTTTTTTCTAAAGAATCGATTAATGCCATATGGTAACAAAAAATGATTATATTGCCGTGTAATTTACAAAAATAAGATTAATCATAGAAAAGTCGGATGAAAGAAAAATTTGAATTAGAATACTTATTAAAAACATCGCCACGCGTATTAGAAAATATGATTGCCTCTCCGACTGGATTAAGCGAGTGGTTTGCCGATGATGTTATTACAAACGATGATATCTATCATTTTGAATGGGATGGGGCAACGGAATCTGCAAGATTATTGCACCATAAAATGAATGCTAGAATTCGTTTTATTTGGCTAGAAGACGAAGAAAATAATTTAGATGTATTTTTTGAAATTAACTATCAAGTAGATTCAATGACCTCAATGGTTGCATTAAGAATCATTGATTTTTGTCTTCCAGAGGATTTAGAAAATGCCACTATGCTTTGGGACCAACAAGTCGGGAATCTAAAAAGACTTTTAGGCGCCTAAACTTTAAATAATACAATTAGGTGCTTTATCATTATTTTTGCATTTTAAAAACAGCGGCTTGAAACGGCTTTATCTATTTAGCATACGATCTTTTGTAGGGCCATTTCTAATCACTCTAGTGATTTCCATGTTCATTTTGATCATGCAATTCTTTTGGGTATACATTGATGATTTAATAGGAAAAGGGCTCAGTATTTGGGTTATTTTAGAATTGCTAGTTTATGTTTCGGCTAGTTTAATTCCCTTGGCCTTGCCCCTAGCAATTTTATTATCATCCTTAATGACCTATGGAAATTTAGCAGAGAGTAATGAACTTACCGCCTTAAAATCAAGTGGGCTATCGCTTTATAAAATAATGAGACCTCTTACAGTTATGGTTATTTTCATAGCAGGACTAACCTTTTATTTTGCCAATTACGTAATCCCTGTTGCTAATCTTAAGTGGCACTCATTAATCTATGATATTCAAAACACCAAGTTATCAGCTATCATTACTCCCGGAGTTTATACCACGCAATTAGAGGGGTATGCCATCAAGGTAAAAAGTGGAAACGATAGCCTTTTTAATGACATTATTATTCACGATCACTCTATTCCGACAGAATTTAAAACAGTTAAAGCAAAGGAGGCACGTTTGTATAAATCAACCAACGGAAAGTATTTATTTTTTGATTTAAAAGATGGGGCAATCTACGAAGAGCTAGAAATTCAAAGCCCAATCTATCTCCCCAATGGTCAAGAAGAACCGGGTTCGAATAGCACCCGTCCTTCTCGCGTATCACATTTTTCAAGAGCATCCTATAAAATGAATATTACTGGCTATAAATTGAATCGTTCAGACGAGGATATTTTTGCCGATAAATTCGAAATGTTAAATGTATTCCAAATAAATGCAGCAACCGACTCAATAAAATTAAAAAGAAATAAAATTAAAAATTCTTTCGTTAAGGGAATTATGAGTAACATTTCCACTTTTGTTAAAATGAATCCAATTGAAAATTTACGAATGAACAAAGGTGACAATAAGCAAACCGCTATAGCGAGCATAAAGACTTGGAATGAGTTAGATTATAATACAAAGAAAATCGCTTTAAATGATGCAATAGCAAAATTGAGACGTTTGAATCAAAGTATTGAAAGCCAGCAAGAATATATGAAAACGATAGCTCGTGAAGAAGACCAATATTGGATTGAATTTCATCGTAAGTTTGCATTAACCTATGCAATTATTATTTTATTTTTCGTTGGGGCGCCCTTAGGAGCAATAATTCGAAAAGGTGGATTTGGGGCACCGGTTGTCATTGCAGCCATTATTTTTATGATTTATTTTGTTTTGATTAGTACTGGCGAAAATCTTGCTGATACATATGTGGTTTCGCCATTGACCGGAATGTGGTTAGCAGGAGCTTTTTTTACACCTATTGCGATATTAATAACCAAAGCTGCCGCTGACGACTCACCGATATTTAGTCGTGAGTTTTGGAGTAAAATTTTTAAGAGAAAGAAGAAAAATGCGGATCCTTTACATTAGCCAAAAGCCCGCTTTTCCAATAGTGGATGGAGGTAGCTTTGCAATAAATCGCTTTTTACATGACCTAAGTGCCTCTTTCATTGGCGAAATAGATTACCTTATTTTTTCAACGGATAAACATCCTTTCGACATTAATTCTAATCTACATAATACGATTAAAAACATTACTTTTTATCCGCTCAATATCAATACCAACCTATCATTTTTTTCTTTTTTACGGAGCTGTTTTTCAACTATTCCATATAATGTTAAAAGATACCATGACCTATCTATTATACTAAAAATTAAGGAACGACTTTCGATAAATGAATACGATTATATTTTTTTAGACGGGTTTTACACTACCGCCTTTCTGCCTGAATTAAAGGCACTTTCCAATGCGAAAATAATATATCGTAGTCATAATGTAGAACATCAAATTTGGATAGATCGAGCTAGACTTTCTAAAAATGGTTTAAAACGAATAGTTTTAAATATGTTAGCCAAAAAAGTAGCAAAATACGAAGAAAGATTACCGGATAATATAGATTATATCGCTGCTATTTGTGATAGTGACTACCGTTATTTCAAAAAAAATGCGAGGTGTATAGTGCAGGTAATTCCGGTTTCAATACCCCCAACCACTCCCAACGATTCGATAAAGCTAAACCAAATCTGCTTCATCGGTAATTTTAATTGGTTTCCCAATGTAGAAGGAATTTGCTGGTTTATTGATAATGTTTTCTTTGTCCTTAAAAAGGAATACCCAAGCTTAGTATTTCATATTGCCGGATATGGTTCCGATTTGGAATTGAAGCAGTACGAAAATGATGCTATTATCGTTCATGGAGCAGTGGCTGATTCGTCGGCTTTTATTAAAGCACACGGAATATTTATATCTCCAATATTTTCGGGTAGCGGAATCAAAATAAAAGTGTTGGAAGCCATGAATACAGGCGCACCGGTAGTATTAAGCCAAAAATCAGCTGAAGGAATAAACTTCTCTTCAACTCGTTCTTTCTTCGAAACAAAAGAGGAAGCAACGGAACAGATTAAATCATTATTAGATAGTGCACATTTAATGGAGGAAAATCGAAATGAAATGATCGCAATTATAAAAGCTCAATTCTCGCAAGATGCTGTTATTGCCAAATTAAAATCCATCTTGCATGACTAGAAAAAAAATCGTCGTTATGTCGTCAAGGTTCCCTTTTCCATTGGAAAAAGGCGATAAGCTCAGAACCTATTACATATTAAAATCATTGCATAAAACCCACGATGTTTATTTAATTAGTTTAACTGAAGAAAATATACCAACAGCACATCTTAAAGAAATAGAAAAATTTACTAAAGCGATTCATATTTTCAAACTTTCAAAAATCCTTAAGTATTTGAGACTATTCTTAGGGATTCTCAATAGCCAACCGTTCCAGGTTAATTATTTTACATCGATAAGAGTAAAAAATAAAATTGATGGGCTATTGGAATCTATAAAACCAGAGCATATTATCTGTCAATTAATACGCTCGGCTGAATATGTAAAAAATTACCATGATTGTCCGAAGACCATAGACTATATGGATGCGCTTTCAAAAGGAATGGAAAGAAGAGCAAGTAAGGCGAATTGGTATTCGAGCTTTATTTTTAAACTTGAAGCGAAACGTTTAAAAGACTACGAACAACGTATTTTTAATTATTTCGAATATCAAGCCATAATTAGTAAGCAAGATCAAGATTACATTACTCATCCCGATCAAAAAAAGATGCTTGTTTTACCAAATGGTATTGATGACTATTACTTTGAGCAGCTTGAGGTTGAACAAAAATACGATCTTGTTTTTGTGGGTAATTTGAATTATCCACCTAATATTGATGCCATCAACTACCTCTTAAAGGAGATTTTGCCTTACATCCCAGAGCATGTTTTATTAATATCAGGAGCTCACCCTTCCAAAAGTTTATTGCAGAAAATTGCAAGAACACCCAATGCAAGAATAACCGGCTGGGTAGATGATATTAGAGTATCGTATTTACAAGGGAAAATATTAATCGCCCCCATGCAAATTGGTACGGGAATGCAAAATAAAATACTAGAGGCCATGGCTTTAGGAGTTCCGAGTATAACGACCACCTTGGCAAATAATGCAATCATGGCAAAACACCAAGAAACAATATGGGTTGCTGACACAAAAGAGGATATTTTACTTGGAATCGAGCGCTTATTAGGAGATGAGCAATTATATCAGAAAATCCAAGTTCAAGCAAAAGAATTCGTTCGGGAGAAGTATAATTGGAATACGATTATATGTGACCTTTCAAAGTCTATTCGGATTTAGCATTAAATCTTCGAAAATGGTCGTACTTATCCTTAATAAACATAATCAACTCCATTTCTGATGCCGTTTTAAGAAAATCAGTCTCCAAATTTAAAAAAGCAATAAAATCATCGAATTCCTCTTCCGATAAATTAATAATATCAAATGCAACATATAATCTTAAAAGCTCTTTCACTACCCTTCGCTGGTCATCCTTAAATTCTTGTTCAGCAATCCATTTTTTATTTTGTTCCTTTTTCGAAAAAGCTTGATATATCGCTGTAATTGGACTTTCTAAGACATTGATTCCAGAAACTAATTTCGTTTCTCGTAAAGCAAGAGCTGCTCTTTCTTCTTTTAATTGCTGTAATGATTTTAATGGTCGAATAATAACCTCTTGAAACTCTTGTGGAATCCTTTCAATATATGCTAAAACTTGACATTGACAGTTAGAATCCGGGTAGGCAATAAATTGATAAATAGGATAATATTTAGTGGAAAGCGCAATAATATCGTTAGGACTTGCCATAAGCGAAAAAGATCCATCTGGTTGACCGAAAACACCTCTTCCCTTTGATTTATTTATTACCATTAAATTATAGAAACCTTGCGGAAATAATGAATCAATAACCTGACCTTTAATGAATACCCTATCGCATTGTCCATATAACTCGACAGCACTAAAAAATAAAAAAACAATAAATAAGAAATTTTTCTTTTTATAATTTATCAAAATACCAGCTAAAATCAAGAGAAATTAATAAAATTATTGGAGCAATAAGAGAGAATAACCAAAAGAAAATTATCATAACTTTAAAAAACAGACTTGCATCTTTACTTATTGGACTGATTAAAATTGCACTTACCTGACCAGCAATTAACGGATTACTATCTTCATCCGAGTATTCCATATATTTTTTTAGTGTAGTAGAGTTGTCAATAAGAACGTTTTTAATAGTTGCGTAATCGCGGTTAGTAAGTTCATCGTATGTACATAAATAATTCACATCTAGATCGTCAAGTTTTGATCGTATAGCATAATTTTTTTGCATCCCACGAACCCTGACACCCATAATGAAACCGAAAACGATTACCAAATAATCTTGAATCACCCATCCTACTATAATCATTAATAAAGATGAAGCCAAAGCAAAAATCATCAAGAAGAGATCGCGTTGACGATGCACCAACAATTTAAATAATTGACCACCGTCTAAGGGATCAACGGGTAATAGGTTAATTGTATTTAAAAAAATAAATACAAAACCCAAAGTTAGCGCTGAATCATTTTTATAAACCGCGGCTAAAATAAAAGTCAAACAGCCAATCAATATACCCGGAAAAGGTCCAAAAAAAACGACTAATAGACTTTCACGTTGGGAATACTTGGGTTTTGAACCTTGAACAAAAGCACCCATAAGAGGAATGAATAACATTCTAACATTTTCATATTTAAAAAACTTCATAAACAAGAAGTGTCCCATTTCATGTAAAAAAAGAACTAGTATTAAATAAAAAATAAAATCAATCTTATCAGAAAAAATCAAAAGCAAGGAAAGAACAAAAATTACCATTGATAAGATTGTTAAACCCCAATTACTTTTAACAAGCTCTTTTTCTAAGAATGGTTTTTCAGGATACAAAGAATCATTATCCATAAATTAATTTGATGCCCCCCCTCGCATATTTTTCATTTGACTCATCATATTTGACATTGCTCGAGGATTATTCATCATCTTCATCATCTTTTTCATCTCGTCAAATTGTTTCATTAATTTATTGACCTCCATAATATTCGTGCCACTACCTTTCGCTAATCTTGCTTTACGAGATGTATTTAAAAGTCCTGGCGTAGACCTTTCTTTTGGAGTCATGGAAAGAATTATAGCTTCAACACTTTTAAAGGCGTCATCGGGAACATCCACATCCTTTACTGCTTTTCCCATTCCCGGAATCATGCCCATTAAATCCTTGACATTTCCCATTTTTTTAATTTGATTCAATTGTGCTAAAAAGTCATTGAAATCAAATTGATCTTTCATTATTTTCCGTTGAAGCTTTCGCGCTTCCTCCTCATCGTATTGTTCTTGTGCCTTTTCCACTAAGGAAACAACATCTCCCATACCTAGAATTCTGTCTGCCATCCTAGCAGGATAAAAGACATCTATTGCATCCATCTTTTCCCCTGTCCCGACAAACTTAATCGGTTTGTTTACAACAGACTTTATAGTCAGCGCTGCCCCACCTCTTGTGTCCCCATCTAATTTTGTAAGTATAACGCCGTCAAAATTTATTTTATCATTAAAGGCTTTTGCCGTATTTACAGCATCTTGCCCAGTCATTGCATCAACGACAAATAAGGTTTCACTTGGATTTAGCGCGGTTTTTACACGTGCAATTTCATCCATCATCTGTTCATCAATCGCTAAACGACCTGCAGTATCGACAATTACTACATTAAAACTGTTGCTTTTTGCATGCTGAACAGCACTATTAGCAATACGCACAGGATCTTTTTCTTCCTTATTAGAAAAAACTTCTATTCCCAATTGATCGCCAAGAACATGTAATTGATCTATTGCAGCAGGACGGTAAACATCACATGCTACTAGAAGTACCTTCTTGTTTTTTTTATTTTTTAAGTAATTACCTAATTTTCCTGTAAAGGTCGTTTTTCCGGAACCTTGAAGACCTGACATTAAAATAATTGAAGGATTTCCCTTCAGGTTTATTTCAACTTCATTGCCACCCATCAACTCCTTTAATTCCTCATGGCAAATTTTCACCATTAGTTGACCAGGAGATACTGCAGTTAGCACATTTCTTCCGAGCGCTTTATCTTTCACTGTATTAGTGAAATTTTTAGCCGTATTAAAATTGACATCGGCATCCAAAAGAGCCCTTCGAACTTCCTTCAGTGACTCAGCAATATTTATTTCGGAAATTTGACCCTGTCCCTTTAATACTTTAAAGGCACGTTCAAATTTTTCAGTAAGATTTTCAAACATTATTTGTAGCTATTTTAACTTGAGCAAATTTAATGAAAATTACTAAATTTTTAATCTTATTAACTCATTTGAATCAATTAATATCTAAACTAAAAAAGATGATTCCTATTTTATTGAAGAATTAATTGTAATTTAACAAGCTAAAGTTGTATTGGTACATTTTTTTTTCTGTAACTTTATGACTCATAATTAAACGTTCTTGCCATGAAAAACAATTTTCTACTCATTATAATCCTTATTTGTGGGATTTCAGTAACTTTTGGTCAAGGACCAGAAAGAAGAGTTTATGCCACAGCTGGAAAAGTTGCAAAGTGCCAAACGTTAATTTTTGGAAGTACAAATACAGTGTCCTACACTATTGGGGAACCAATTGTTAAGTGGTCAAATGTTGATGGTAAACGTATCCACAATGGCTTCCAACAGCCCGATCAAAATTTCGCTGTATCTCCAAATGTTTCGGGAATGTCAGTATCTGATCCATCGTTTTTGATTTACCCAAATCCATTTAACAATTACACAATCATTCAAGGTCCTGAGGAACAAAAAGGAATTACCAAAATACAGCTTATTGATCAAAACGGAAAACTAATCTCTGAGGATGAGATGATTGACTCACGACACCATATGGATTTTGAAAGTAACTTAGCTCCCGGGCAGTACTTTTTAAATTTTTATAACGAAAGCGGCTCGTTACTTCAACAGACAAAAATTATTAAGGCCTCTAATTAATAGTTAAAAATCTTCGCGAAATATGTTTAAACCAAAATCTTTTAGGTTAACTTGCTGCGCCTTAATTTTATTTTTTATTCATTCATTTCAAGTAAATGCGCAAGCACCAGATGGCATAAATTATCAAGCGGTTATCCGAAATCTTTCAGGGTCTTTGATCGCAAATACAACCATCGCTATACGAATACAAGTTAAGCAAACAAACGCCTCAGGAACAATTGTTTTTCAAGAAAGACACAGCGTTACCACCTCAGCACAAGGGGTTGTGAATTTAGTCATTGGACAAGGCACACTTCTTGGTGGTAATTTTTCGACTATCAATTGGGTCAATGGCCCCTATTTCGTGAGTCTTGGCGTAAGTTTTACAAACGGAACGAACTACCTTGATTACGGTACTCAACAATTGATGAGTGTTCCTTATGCGCTTTATGCCAAAAATGCAGGGAATCAACTAAATCAATGGCGATATGGGAATGCGATTCCCGCAGCAGCTCTAGGTGCAATGGGTGATTTTTACCTAAACATGACTAATGGAAATGTTTATTATAAGTCAGCTGCAACAACTTGGACGCTAACAGGTAATATTACAGGACCAGCAGGAGCTGCTGGAGCAACGGGTCAAATCGGTTTAACAGGTCCGGCAGGTTCAAATGGAGCAACAGGACCGGCAGGTCCAGCAGGCGCAAATGGAGCAGCAGGCCCACAAGGTGCTCAAGGATTAACTGGTCCCGCAGGACCAGCAGGTGCAAATGGAGCAGCAGGCCCACAAGGTATTCAAGGATTAACTGGTCCCGCAGGACCAGCTGGAGGTCCGGCAGGACCAGTTGGACCAGCAGGCACAAATGGTATCTCAGCTTATCAATCAGCCCTTAATAATGGTTATGTTGGCACTGAGGCATCTTGGTTATCAAGTTTGACAGGTGCTGCAGGACCACAAGGTCCTCAAGGTTTAATAGGTCCAGTTGGACCAGCAGGAACAAACGGTACAAACGGTAATTCAGCTTATCAATCAGCCCTAATTAATGGTTATGTTGGCACTGAGGCATCTTGGTTAGCAAGTTTGACAGGTGCAACTGGACCAGCAGGAGCAACTGGAGCAGCAGGCCCACAAGGTCCGCAGGGGAATCAAGGAATTCAAGGGCCTGCAGGCGGTGGGATGACCGTTAATTGCGGCACTGCGTCTAATACGAATTATACCATTAGAGGTGATGGTAGTGGTATTTATGAGTGCACCAATGCTTTGGTAATAACAAGTACAGGAAAAGTTGGAATTGGAACCTTATCACCTTCATCCTCTTTTGACTTACATATAGGTTCAGGCGGCTTTTTAGTTGACGGAACATCATCTACTTCTAATATACTTGGACGGCTTCGAATTGGCTCCTCTAGCAGCAGCACTTATGATCTTCAAGTAGATGGTCATGGTTATTTTACAAGTGGTTTGCGAATCGGCACCACTTCTGCACCTTTAACAGGTGGTATCCTTGCAAATGGTATAATAGAATCGAATACTCGTTTCCAGCAAGGAAGCAGTACCTCTGGAACGGGGACTACAATGGTACGAACCTCAACCGGTGAGTTACGTCCCGTTTCATCTACTAAATTCGTAAAAGATAATATCCGCGATTTAATTTTTTCAAAAGAAAAAGTTTTTGCTTTACGTCCTGTAATCTACAACCTAAAACCAGCACTCGGTGGTAATCAGGAAATTGGCTTAATCGCTGAGGAGGTTGCTGAAGTGATGCCTGAACTTGTTATTTTAGGACCAGAAAGACAATGGGTTGGAAATACAGGTGTTCCCCAAACCGATGCTAATGGCGTAGAAATCAATGACCCTTCTAAAATGGTTCCTTATTCAGTCTATTACGACCGCTTGCCTGTTTATTTGTTATCCATAATAAAAGAACAAGAAGAGCGAATTAACGCTTTGGAAAAAAGGTTGAATGCAATGGAAAAGAATTAATCTATTCTAAATCCATTTTTAAAGGCAGTTTTAATCCGAAATTACTACTGATATTTTTGATAAAATCAGAAAAGGTATTTTTTACCATCATGCGATAAGCATCACCTATATCATCAAAACCTTTAAGATTATCTCCAGGACTACCTTTATATTTAAATTGATACGATTTATTTATATTCCTGATATTAAAGTCAAAGTTGAAATTTGCATCTATGCCCATAAACCAGCTTTTAAAAATAGAAGCTTCTGAATATCGCCATATGCTGGGGTATTTCGTTCCTTGACCAATATTTTCTTGATTTTCTATATTATACGAAATTACAATCACAAGGTCATTTGTTCCAAGTTTAGTATTCTCGTTCACCATTTCGATTTCAAAAAAATCATTACTAAAAATCCCAAACAAAACAGACTTCATCTCTTGCACTACTTCATCTTCCAATACGTCTAAATTACCCTGCGAGAAATTTCTTTTTAAGGGGATAAGGTTACTCTCTAAAGCGTATTTTTTGTCGCTTGAATTTGCACAATCCAATGAAGCCAAAGCTTTTGCATTTTTAGAGTATTCATAGAAATCTTTTAACTCGATTTTGCTCTCAAAATCTATATATATAGTAGATAAATCTTTTGAACGCATGTAGTTTAACAATTCACGAAAAAAAACGATCGATTTCTTGTCTGCATTTTGGTCCGCATTTTTAACTGAAGTCTCATAAACAATTAATTCTGACGCCCACAAATCATTTAGCTTTTGTTTTGATTGAGCCAAGTTTTTTGATGTTGGATAATCCGATATAAAAGAACGGACAACAGCAACATTAAATGTTTGCTTTACTTCCTCAAACCTTACGTTTTCCATTCTAGAACCCTTTTCACAAAATTTATAATATTGGTGAATATTAAACATTGTAGGGCTCTTTCTAACATTTTTAAATGCTATTTGTTCTTCAATTATTTCTACCTCTTTAACGTAACGACCATTTGGATAGTCAAGAAAATATGATTGCAAACTTGCTAACGATTTTGACTCCTTTGCCTTATTAAATGCCAGTCTTTCCTTTAGATAAAAAGAGTAAAATAAGATACTTCCAATAAGAATTCCAATAACGACAATACCACGCTTATTCTGCATAATTATTTATTTTAAGAACTATTATAATTTCAAATAAATTGTGTCCCAAATTAAAATTAAGACATTCAAATATATAAATTTATTGATTATAAGGTACTTATTATTAGTTTAAATAGAACCCCATGTTATGTTTTTGATGTTTACAAAAGGCCTTTGACTATCTTAATGAAAGCGCTACTTTTCGATTTATTTGTTCATGAATTCACAGATTAATCTATGAAAGTGATGTAATCCTGTTTCGCGAGAAGGAGAGTATCTGCCTTGGTCATAAAAGCGAGAACGAATTCCCTTCTGCACATTTTCTACTATGGCCTCATCTTCATGTTCCACTTTGTCAAGTTGCGCTCCTGCACCGCGATCTAATTTGTTTTCATCATATACGAAGCTTGTAAATGAAACTTTAGTCAAGCTTATTCCCAGGGGACTAATGATGTTCAAAGATAAGCCCCAAGGATAAAAGTTGAACATCATGTTAGGGAATACCCAAAAGTAATATGCCGAAACTGATTTTCCGAAATCGGGGTGAGTATCCGGAATTTCGAAAACGTCTTCACCACCACGTGATAGTGCCAGTTGCAAATTTGAATAGCGAAATAATTCAGTGGTGTATGTTCCATAGTCAACTTCCGCATTTAAACCGGCATGTACAAATGGAATATGAAACCCTTCCAGATAATTTTCGGTGTATAAGGCCCAATGTGCATTGACGAGATAATCGCGTGAACGCGCTGGTTCAGCTTTGAACTCATGGAAAGGAAGAAATGAAATCCTATCTTGCATATCACCAAGTACTTCTTTCAAAGTCATTGAGGGTAGTATACCTGTAAAAGAAAGGTTTTCCCAACTGCCATATGGTACTTTAGGAAGATTGTCCTTAGCTGAGGGGAAATCAAGCGCATCTTCAAACTCTGGCATGTGTTGGAATGTTCCATTCAAATCAAATCGCCTACCATGATAGGGACAGCGGATGCTCTTGTCTTGACATTTGTGCTCAACTAGAATGTTTCCACGGTGCGTACAAACATTAGAAAGGCATTGAACTTCCCCCTTATTATTCCGAGTTACGATTAAAGGTTCATCGAGTAATCCCGGCAATAAGGTATATGGAGCGATCTGACCATTCAGGCGAATATCATCTGAGTTGCCAAGAAAATGCCAAGTACGTGTAAAAATTTTTTCTTTGGCTTGTTCATAAGCTTCCTCAGAGATGTAAAATTCTGAATCAAGGGTAAAAGCCCTTTGTATATCTTCATTAACATGAAATCTTTTCATCTTATTTTTTTGCTAGTCTACTGTGCTTGTGTCCATAAAGAAAATACACTACCAGGCCGATGGCAAACCAGATGAAGAACCATTTCCAATTGTTTACGGCCATTCCTGTAAGCAAATAGCAGCATGACACTAAACCGAGCACAGGTATTAAGGAAAGATTTTTCTTAAATGAAAGGACGGTCATAACTAAACAAATTACAAAGAAGCAAATCATGGGAATGCTCTGAGCATAGTTTTCGCCTTTTAAGAGAATAGTTTCTGTAAAAAATGTTGGAAACTGAATAATTAAAAACGTGAATGTTGAAATAATTATTCCGGGAAAAATATACTTCGCATTGATGTATGGGAGGCGAAAACGACCTTTCGTTGGCTCTCCTTCCGGCGTGCCTTTTTGAGATGGAAGCATGAGCACACCCCCACATACTAGAACAAAGGCAAATAATGTTCCTATGCTTGTGAAATCAAGGATGAAATTTTCATCCGTGAAGAACATCGGAACCCCAACAACGAAACCTGTCACAATCGTGGCAAAACCAGGGGTTTTATATTTTGGATGAATCTTAGAAAATTTCTTAGGCAATAATCCATCGCGACTCATGGTCATCCAAATACGCGGCTGTCCCATTTGAAAAACAAGCATAACACTGGTCATTGCAACAACGGCGGCAACGGAAACTATGTACATCATCCACTTTACTCCTTTTAGCTGAAAGATTTCCGCCAAAGGATCAGAAACACCTAAATCTTTGTACGAAACCATCCCAGTTAGAACAAGCGCTAGTAAAATAAAGACTACCGTGCAAATTACGAGGGAATAAATCATACCACGCGGAAGATCTCGCTGTGGATTCTTTGACTCTTCGGCAAGGGTTGAAACGGCATCAAATCCAACGTAGGCAAAAAAGACAGCAGATACTCCAGCCATTACACCACCAAAACCATTGGGCAAGAATGGTGTCCAATTATCAATATCGATATAGAAAAACCCTACAATAATGACTAATATTACCACAACGAGTTTAATTATAACCATGATATTGCTGATGTTTCTTGATTCTTTTGTTCCAACGTAAACGAGCCAAGTAATCAATACATTAATCATAACACCCGGTAAATCAAAAATAATTCGAAGGCCGCCCAATTGTGGTGCAGAATTCCACGCAGAAAATCCTTCCGTTCCAATTTTGGTAGAAGTGAAAGCATCGTGCGCCGCTCTATAGTTAATGGTTAACCACGTGGGTAAATCAATACCAAAACCATGAAGCAAATTGGTAAAATATCCACTCCATGAAAATGCTATGTAAATATTCCCAATAGAGTACTCCATTAGTAATGCCCATCCAATAATCCATGCAAACAATTCACCAAAGGAAACATAGGCATAGGTATAAGCACTTCCCGATACCGGCACACGAGCAGCAAATTCTGCGTAACACATTGCAGTAAATCCACAAGCAATAGCGCAAATAACATACAACAAAACTACGCCTGGTCCTCCAGAAAAGCAGGCGTTACCGATGGCACTAAACGTTCCACCTCCAATAATGGCAGCAACTCCAAAGAACGTAAGATCACGAACAGTTAATACTTTACTCAGGCCATGACCGTGGCCATCACCTTCATCATGCGCTGATACTGTAGCCGATTTTTTACGAAATAATGACCTGAAATCCATGGTATAATTTTTATTAACTCTAAAAGTATAAAAAAAATAGATACCCTTCTATTTTTGACTTCATCCATTACCTTTGCACCAGTGAAAACAAAAATTGAAATAAAAGGAGCTAGGGTCCATAATCTCAAAAACATTGATTTAAGTATCAATCACAATCAATTAACAGTCATTACCGGTGTTTCTGGATCTGGAAAATCATCACTCGCCTTTGATACTATATTTGCTGAAGGGCAAAGAAGGTTTATTGAAAGTATGTCATCTTATGCAAGGCAATTCCTCGGTAAATTAAATAAACCCGAAACAGACTACATAAAAGGCATTGCACCAAGTATCGCTATACAACAAAAAGTAATAACCAGTAATCCGAGATCAACAGTTGGCACCACAACAGAAATATACGATTATTTAAAAATCTTATTTGCACGAATAGGTACTACCATTTCACCTGTTTCAAATGAAAAAGTAAAAAAGCATACAGCACAAGATGTGTTAATAGCGCTCAATAGTGCAAAGAATAATAGTAAAGTAGCAGTTGTTTGTCCAATTGTCAATTTGGATAAAACAAATCCAGAGAAAATAATTCAACAACTTATAAGTAAAGGCTTTAATCGAATTTGCTTAAATAATAATATTCAAAATTTAAATGAATTAATTAGCATACCCCCAACTTTAAGTGATGCGCTCATTGTGATTGACCGTATTATTTTAGAAAATGGAAATGAGCTTAATAATGCTCGATACATTGACTCGATTCAATTAGCTTTTGACGAAGGAAAAGGTAACTGTGGACTTTTAGACATTGAAAAAAAAACAGTTAAGTGGTTCAATAACCGATTTGAGCTAGATGGGATGTCGTTTCAAGAACCTAACATTCATTTTTTCACTTTTAACAACCCATTTGGCGCTTGCAAGACATGCGAAGGATATGGAAGAGTGTTAGGTATTGATGAACAATTAGTTTTTCCAAATCGACAGCTGAGTATCTACGAAGAAGCCATCATGCCCTGGCGTGGCGAAGTTATGGGAGAATACCTGAAAGAACTTATCTACAATGCCAAAAAATTCGATTTTCCAATTCATCGCCCCGTTAATCAATTAACACCTGAAGAATACACTATTTTATGGGAAGGAAACGGCCATTTTATGGGCTTAAATAAATTTTTTAAATTCCTTGAAAGTCAAACTTATAAAATACAATATAGAGTATTACTCTCAAGATATCGCGGTCAAACAGAATGTCCAGAATGTAAAGGTACTCGCCTAAGGGGTGATGCCAGTTATGTTAAAATAAATCAATATTCAATCCAAGATATTGTGCTACTTCCAATAGCACAATGTTATGATTTTTTCAATGCTTTATCATTAGACGAGAACGACAGAATCATTAGCAAGCGAATTTTACCAGAAATCATTCAACGATTAGGATTCTTAAAAAATGTGGGCTTAGGTTACTTAACATTAAATAGGGCAGCCAATACCTTATCAGGAGGAGAATCCCAAAGAATAAATTTAGCAACTGCATTAGGTAGCAGCTTAGTGGGCTCAATATATGTGCTAGACGAACCCTCTATCGGACTTCATCCTATTGATACACAGCGTTTAATAAGTGTTTTAAAAAATCTGACTGCGCTTGGAAATACTGTACTTATAGTTGAACACGAAGAGGAAATAATGAAAGCGGCTGACTCCATTATTGATATTGGTCCTTTTGCTGGACAATATGGAGGAGAAGTTGTGTTTCAAGGAACATTCAAAGAACTTAAAACAGCAAAAAATAGCTTAACGGCTGATTATCTAAATCAGCTTAGATGCATTCCAATTCCCGCTAAACGAAGAATAAGTGACAAAAAAATCAGTATTAGTGGAGCAACAAAAAACAATCTTAAAAATATCGCGATTGACATCCCATTGCAATCTTTTGTATGTATTAGCGGAGTTTCAGGATCGGGGAAATCAACACTAATAAAAGATATAGTATACCCTGCAATTAGCACTCATCTTGGATTAAGTAGCGAGTTAAACAAAGGATTTGACTCCCTATCAGGCGATTTAAACATGGTACAAAACATTGAATTTATTGATCAAAATCCAATCGGAAAGTCCTCAAGAAGTAACCCAATTACTTATGTCAAAGCCTTTGATGACATACGTGAACTATACACGCGACAATCTTTATCAAAAATCCGTGGCTATAAACCAGGTTTTTTTAGTTTTAATGTTGAAGGCGGACGATGCGAAATGTGCGAGGGAGAAGGAATAATAACGGTTGCCATGCAATTTATGGCAGATATTGAACTGACTTGTGAAACATGCAAAGGAAAACGTTATAAAAGTGAAACATTAGAGATAACTTATAGAGGAATAACAATACACGACTTGCTCGTAATGAATTTAGAGGATGCTTATCTCTTTTTTAACAGTTCGAATGAAAAGACAGAACAAAAAATAGCTGAAAAAATAAAACCCTTAATTGATGTTGGTCTAGGTTATTTAAAAGTAGGACAATCTTCAAGTACTATGAGTGGCGGAGAAGCACAGAGAATAAAATTGGCGTCTTTCTTATCAAAAACTACTGCTGCTCCCACACTTTTCATCTTTGATGAGCCAACTACAGGATTACATTTTTACGATATCGAAAAACTTTTAATTGCCTTTAATGCATTAGTAAATAAAGGACATACAGTACTTGTTATTGAACACAATGTAGAAGTCTTGAAATGTGCTGATCATATTATTGATTTAGGTCCTGAGGGAGGCGAAAATGGAGGTAATCTATTATTTTGTGGTACGCCAGAACAACTTATCAAAATGGAAAATAATTCAACTGGTCAGTTTTTAAAAGAAAAAATAAGTCAGGTTAAAAATTAAAGGAACACTGGAATTATTAATAATGATTTCTAATTCTTATTTTTGGGCATCAAATTTAACGATTGAAAAAACTCACAATAGCTATTGATGGATTCTCATCCTGCGGTAAAAGTACCCTAGCGAAGGATTTAGCCAAAGAATTAAATTACATTTTTGTCGATTCTGGAGCCATGTATAGAGGCATAGCCTACTACGTTCTTCAAAACAAGCTTTTTATCAATGGAGAACCTGATAAAATTACCTTAATCAATAAATTAGATGAAATTACCTTAGCTTTTGAGTACAATCCTGAAAAATTCGAAAGTGATCTTCTTTTAAATGGTATTATAATATCCAATGAAATTAGAAAACCTGAAGTAGCAGCTATTGTTTCAAAAATAGCTGTTTTGAAAGAAGTTCGAACTAAACTTGTTAAAACGCAGCAAAAGTTGGGGGAACTAGGCGGTATTATAATGGATGGAAGAGATATAGGAACTGTTGTTTTTCCGTTTGCAGATATAAAGTTTTTTGTTACCGCTGACCCAACCATTAGAGCAGAAAGGCGCTATAAAGAACTCATTCTAAAAGATCCTACTCTTACCTTAGCGGCCATCAAAGCAAATTTAGATGAACGTGACTTTTTAGACACGACGCGAGAAATAAGTCCACTTAAAAAGGCAAATGATGCGATCGAAATTGATAATTCCAACTTATCAAGAGAAGCACAATTAGCATTTGCACTAAAACTCATAAAACAAAGAACTATTGGTCTATGATACAGTCGATTTTTTCTAAACTAAGCGTATTACTTTTTCTATTAACACTTTTCTATTGCGTGTCGTGTAATGAGCAAAAAGATCGAAAAGAGGTTACAGAAGAGGAATTGCCAACGAATCATTTGGATTTAAATATGTATGCTAAAAATCACATCGAATCTGAGTTAAGTATTCCTGTTAACGAAAAATATACCTTAAGTATTCATAAAGAAAATTTAGATGGTGATGATAAAATAGATGCTATTATATTAGTTAATCGATACGAATATGCACTTGAAGAAGCTGCAAGGTCAGTAAATCCTGCAAAGCAAGCAGAACTTGGCTTTATGGGTAACTATAATTACTTTTTTTATTTTGATGGTGCCTTAAACTTAATTTCTCCTCCTCTCGCCATTCCATCGTCACCGATGTTACCATTGAAAGTAAGTTTTGAAAACATCAGTTCAGCATCATACAAAGACGTGCTCATTGATTTTAGAATTCGCAATGCTAGTTATAAAGATTTTTATACTGTTTTGAAGCATACACCCCGTAGAATTTTTCAATGGAAAAATTTTGATAGCTTAGGTACAGCTGATGCAACATGTTTTCTTTTTAATTTCGAAACAGGTAGTTACAGCGAAGCGAAAGATATAGTCATTTCAAAAGGTCGTTTAGGTGCTATTCCAAAAAAAGCAGACCTTTTTATTTATGAACCAACCATTCAAAATAAAAATAAAAAAGAAAATTTATTTAGATTCTTTTATCTTCCTCAAAAAGAGAAGTATGTTACCTTTAAATAAAAGTAACCTAAGATTGGCGCTCGATTAATCTATTTCATACTTCAATCGCATCGTGATATTGGCAGTTTTACGTTTTGAAGACGTATTAAAGCTACCACCCCATTCAAAATCTTCAGAAGAATTTTCGCCTGTAATCTGAAAAACACCCATATCAGCACTTTTCATATTTCCTAAACTACCGCCGCCGCTCTCAGCAATTTTCATAGCGCGATTATAGGCGTCTTTAGTTGCTTGCTCAATCATTGATAATTTTAAAGCCGCTAGTTTTGTGTAATAATACTGAGGAGCATTTGAATTTAATTCAATACCAGCATCAATTAACTCGGAAACTTCGCGCGATGTTTTCTCAACAAGATTAACATTTTTAGATTGAATAATCATATTTTGCGTTAGATTATATCCACTAAATAAGGAACTTCTTATGTTTCCAATTTCATCGTATTCATTTGAATAATCTTTTTGAATAGATGCCGCCTCAATAACAATATCTGAAGCCTCTATCCCTTTCTTAGACAAATATTCTTTGACTAATTTTAAGTCCTTATTTAATTCATTATACGCCTCCTTCAAAGACATATTTTTACGTGAGAAATCAGCTCGCCAAACAATTAAATCAGAATCAAATGAAGCTTCACCTAAACCTGTAACACTGATAGTTGGATCTGCTTTACCTTTAGATAAATAAGAGTTCCCGAGGATGTAACCTGTAATAACTACAGCTAGCGTAATTATTAAACTTTTAAAATTAGACTTAAGAAATTCCATGAGATTTTTTTTTATATAAAATTAGTGTTAATTTTAAGATAAACCTATTAATTACTAAGTTAAAAAAGAATATGAAACTTTCCGATATAATAGAAAATGATACCGATTTTCGTCCTTGGAATATGGAAGTATCCTCTTTTTGTATGCTGATGCACCTTTCTCAATTCGCGGGAATAATAATCCCTATGGCTGGTGTAGCATTACCAATAATCATGTGGGCAACAAATAAAGATAAGTCTTCAATTATTGATCAACACGGAAAAAATATTCTTAATTGGATGATTTCTTTGTTTATTTATTATACAATAAGCATCATCCTCATAATACTAATTGTTGGCATTTTTGCACTAATCGCTCTTACTATGATGTGGTTTATATTTATAATAATTGGTGCCATAAAAGCGAATAACAAAGAAATTTTTAGCTACCCACTTTCTATTCAATTTTTAAAATAACAAAAAGTTCTTTTAACGTTTTTACCCTTAAATTAGAAACTTCCCCTAAGCGTTAAAATGAAATTCCGCCCTGTTAAAGCTATTTTTAAAACAGACTGACTTTAATGTATTACCTTTATCAAAAGCAACCTTATTAAATTTTTATTTGTCTATAATTGAGTAATTTTATCACTAATTAATAAACAACCATGAAAAACACAAGCATTCTATTTCTTATCGCTTTTTTTGCATTAACAGCCTGTAATAAAAAAAATAAAACAGTTACCTATGAATTAGGACAGAATTGTCTTGGTGGAATTGTTATCCAACTTGATGCTTCAAAAGAACATGGCTTAGTAGCTGCGCTTACAGATCAAGTTACCTTCGCACAACATTTAGATTGGGGTCAATCTAAGGCAGCATGTGAAGCTTATACCGAAGGAGGTTCCGGTTGGAGACTTCCTGTTCAAGCTGAATTGGAGTTGATGTATGCGCAAAAAGCGACCATTGGTGGATTTCAATCAAGAGATTATTGGACCTCAACTTTAGGCGGAAATAACAATGCTTGGTCTAAGTACTTCGGAACACCTGGAGGAATCACAACAAGTAATTGGAAGCAATTGAGCAACTGCACACTGTGTTCTAGAGCCGTAAAGGAATTCTAATAATTACATTAGTCTTTTACTTTTTAAAAACTACCTCTAAGCGTTAGAATAAAATTCCTGCCTGGTGCCGAAATGTTCGAAGCATACTGACGGTAATTTTGATCTAAGATGTTCTCACATGCTACCTGAAAACTAATAGCCTTTGTGATCGAATAGGATACGCGTGCATTTAAAGTAAACCAGGAAGGCATTCCATCAACTGTTGCATAGGCAAAATTATCCTCACCAATCATATTGTAATCAACAACTCGCTTCCATCCAGCATAATTTATGAAAAACTCAGTTCGTAATCGATTAACAGATGAAATAACACTGAACTTTCCGAAAACGGGTGGAATATGATCTAAAGGATAAGGCACTGAGTCAGTTGCTATGCGACCCTTCGTGTAATTCACTGTTCCTATGACCGAAATGTATTTGTTGATTTGTCCAGCAAGCGCTCCTTCTATTCCATAGATATAAGCTTTTCCTGCATTTACCGTTGACATAACTTGACTTAATTGACCGTCATACATAATCGAATCAGCTCCTTGAAACTGGCTATTTTGTGTCATCAATGCATTTGTCAATCGCGTATAGTAAACATTCACATTTACGCGCAATCCGGGCAAAATTTCCTTTGAAATTCCCACTTCACCATTAAGCGTGTATTCCACCTTTAAAGTAGGATTTGGAACAACTACACTTCCGGGAACAGACTCAAAAACTTTACTTAAATCATCCACATTTGGCGCTCTAAATCCAGTAGAAAGATTCCCTGTAATTCTCCATGTTTTTGATGGAAGATAAACAAATCCTAAGTTCCCATTAAAAGCACTATTGTTTTGGGTGATGCTATTAAATGGAAATGGAAAATAAGATTTATCACTAAAATTTGCATTCAAGCCCACATAGGAAAAACGAAGTCCATCATTTATAATAAATTTATCACTAACTTCCCAAGTGTGCGTTGCATATAAGGCCGCAGACCACATAGAAGAACCACCATCTGGATAGCGTGTACCGATTGCCGTTGAAGTATCAACAGAAATATTAGTAGCAAAAGCAGTAGAGTTTACTTTATTTACATAAGCCTCAGCACCATAACGAAATTCATGCTTATTCATTTTTTTTGCGAAATCAGCATTTAAAGTAAAAATATCTAGATTTTCAACATTATGATTTTCCCAAAGATTATTGAATTTTCTGGTGATCCGACTTTCTTCAATGGATTGATAAGCTAAAATCACACGGCCTTGATCAAACAACATATTTTTCTTGGTGAATTCAAGCGTATAGGCAGCCATCATTCTTTTCTGTGGACCATAATTCCAAGTAGCATACTTTGGATTAGATCCACTCATTTGTGTCAAACGATCATATCGCGGAACATCACCAGAATTTGACAATTGAAAATTCAATTTATGCGTCATTGCTTCATTTTGCTTAAAAGTAAACTTTTGTAAAAGGTCATATTGCGTGTAACCTGAACCAACTTGAACATTTGTGTCTGCATTCATAACCATAGAATCAACACCATTAAATGTTGCCGCATACCATGGTCTAGATCCGAAATTACCTACATAAGGATTTCTAATAGCGCCTTGACGAAGATCACCATATTTAGAATAGGTAAAAGAAGTCAATGAACCAAAACGCTTTGTACCCACTGAAACATCCGCATGACCTGAATATCCACTTGCGGCAGAAAAATAACGCGTAAAAGCAGATGCTTTTACCAATAATTCATCATTCGTGCTTAGCGTTGGACTTTTAGTGGTAAAATTCATAACACCGCCCAAGGCATCAGAACCATATACAACAGAACCGGCACCAAAGACCACTTCTACCCGATCCATGATTGAATTGTCGAGCGTAACGATATTTTGTAAGTGACCACCACGATAAATGGCATTGTTCATTCGAATGCCATCCACTACCATCAGTACTTTGTTCGTTTCAAATCCACGGATAATTGGACTTCCTCCTCCCAACTGACTTTTTTGAACCATGACATTACCGGAATTAGCTAAAACATCAGCCGTTGAACTTTGGTTTTGAAAAGCAATCTCAGCAGCACGAAGTACTTGAATTTTTTGCGCTACATCTTTTTTCTTTTCCTCGAATTTACTAGCTGAAACAACAACCTCTTCGAAAGAATTGATGTTTTGATTGATAAAAACCTTGTATTTCGAACTTTCAATTTCTTCGACAGAATAAACGATCGAAAGATAATCTGGATGTGCAAATAAAAAGCTGAGTTCCTTTAAATTTAATTGTATCTCTCCTTTTTCATTTGTTTTTCCAAACACTGCTGATTTATCACTTTTTGAGACAAGTACATTAGCTACAGGTTGGTAAGTAGCCATGTCTATCACTTGAATTGTTTTTTGCGCATAAGACCATCCCATAAAGAGAATGATAAATGCAGAGAATAATAATTTCTTCATTTAAATAATTTTTAATTTATACTAACATAGACCACAAGAAATTGCAGTCCGAATAAAACGTAATGGTATAAATTAAACTTCTGGAGGCGGCGCTTGAGGGAGTTTGCACCAATCTTTGTGCAAATTTTGATAATAAAAAATAGGTACTGCTTTCCGGAGGAAGGAAGTAAAAACAGATGTTTCCGTGTTTTCAAGTAAAAAGAGCGTTTGGGAAAACTTCATCCATTGATTTAAAGGATGGTTGTCTGATCGGTGACCCAAATTATAGGAAGTAGCTTGATTTAATTTCTCAAACAACCTAGATTCTTGCACGTCATCAATACAGCGAAAAATAATTCCATCAGATGTAACCGTCCGTTCAATAACATCATACATTCTTCCATTGTATTTAAATTCGTGGGATTTTATCCAGATTAAGTTCTTTTGTTCTTCCCTTGAAAAATACATGACCTTCAATTGATCTTTGGGGACACTGTGCTTAATCACCTGTTTAATTTCTTTACGAATCTTTAACTGACTGATTTCAAAATAGGAAAACAAGCCTATTATTTGCCAAAGCATCAATATTCCCAAGAAAAAACCGATGTATTTTTTCACAAAGTAAATTTACAATAATTTACTCAAAGATGTATTTTTTCACAAAGTAAATTTACAATAATTTACTCAAAATAGTTATTGAAAGACTCATTCCCCTACTCCTTTACCAGCAATAAAGCCCGTTGTCCAAGCAGCTTGAAAATTATACCCTCCTGTTATGCCATCAATATCAAGAACTTCCCCAGCAAAATGAAGACCTGGAACTATTTTACTTTCCATGGTACGAATGTCCACATCTTTCAATGCGACACCACCTGCCGTTACAAATTCCTCTTTAAAGGTAGTCTTACCAGAAACTTCGTAGCGATCATTAATTAACACATTTATTATTTTATTGATGCTTTTACTACCTAGATCTTGCCACCTCAATTCCAAGCTGAGCGCACATTTCTGAAGAAGAAAATGCCACAAACGGTTACTAATTGGAAAAGGGTTTAAATTGCCCATCATTTTTCCACCTTGCGTAGCAATTATGTTTGAAATCACTTCTTGCAGCTCCATTTCTTTCTGATCATTTAGCCAATTAACAAGCACAGCAAATTGGTATTCTTTCTCTTGTAATACGCGAGCTCCCCAAGCTGATAATAGCAAGATGGCTGGTCCACTCATTCCCCAATGCGTTATCAACAATGGACCTTTGCCAATTAATTTTGTTCCTTCCACCTTCACGACCGCTTTTTCCACCACATTACCCATTAATGCCGTAATAGGATTCCCGGGCATATTGAAAGTAAATAAAGAAGGTACAGGATCAACAATACCATGTCCCAATTTTTCAAGCCAATCCATTCCACTTTTTTTAGGTTGCCCACCTGAGGTAATGATCACCTTATCGAATTGATAGCTTTTCTCTCTCGTTTCAAGAATAAATTTATCTTGCTCCAATCGTATTGCTTGAACAGCAGCTTGGTATTCAATTTTGATCTTTAGCCGACTAGCTTCTCTCATAAAACAATCAATGATCACCTGAGAATCATTGGCAACTGGAAAAACACACCCGTCCGGATAAACCTTTAGGGCAACACCACGTTCTGAAAACCACTGAAAAGTTTCATCTACACCAAATATATCAAAGGCTTTTTTTAGGTAATTTTCTCCTCTTGGATAAAGCTTAGATAGTAGTATTGAATTGCGTTTTTCATTGGTTACGTTGCACCTGCCTCCACCAGAAATTTTAACTTTAGCCAAGACCTTGGTAGTCTTTTCTAAAATGATGACTTCATGATTCGGAAAATGTTGCTTTATGGATAATGCTGAAAAAAAACCTGCTGCCCCACCTCCAATTATTGCAATTTTCATTTTGTAAAAATACTTTAATTGGCGATAATCAATTTCGATTTTGGTAGAGTGAGTAAAATTAAATGAACATATAAGTAGCTAATGTTCATAATATCGTAAAATAATGGACACGTTATAGTATTTTGTATAAAAAATGGACATATATTTACATCATGTTCATTAAAAGTAAAAAAAATGGACATGTAATTTAAATTAAAAAAATGTACGACAGAAAAAAACCTTATAATCTACTGCCTGATTTACCTCCTAGTAAAGAAATTATTGACGTAGAAGTATTAATGAAATGGGGTACAGCATCAAGAAATTTAGCAGAGTTAAATAAAAATATTCTTCGCGAGTTAAATAAAAATATTCTTCGCATCCCCAATCCAAGTATGTTGGTGAATACAATTGGGCTACGCGAAGCTCAAACATCAACGGCTATCGAAAACATTTTTACTACCGAGGAAGAATTGTACAAAGCTATTTCATCTAATTTGAAAGAAGAAAATGTAGACACATCAACAAAAGAAGTATTGAATTATCGTGAAGCGCTTTGGGGGGGATTTAATTTACTTAAAAGCGAAGGAGATTTGTCAGAACAAGCAATTATATCAATATTTCAAAAAGTAAAAAATACTACACAGAGCTATCGTCCTCGGCAATCGCTTACCGTAATCAGAAGAGGAAATAGTGAATTCAAACCAGGAGAAGTAATTTACACACCGCCAAGAGGTGAAGGAATAATTGAAAGTAAAATTCGAAATTTATTATCCTTTTTGCAAGATGATAATGGAATAGACCCTTTACTGAAAATGGCGATAGCTCACTATCAATTTGAGGCAATTCACCCATTTACAGATGGAAATGGTAGAACGGGAAGGATTTTAAACCTTTTGTATTTAGTGGAACAGCAACTTATTTCACATCCTGTTTTATATTTAAGTCGTTATATTCTTCAACACAAGGACGAATATTACCACCTCTTAACAGCGGTTACCCAAAGAGGTTTGTGGAAACCTTGGTTAATATATATGATGGAAGCGGTAGAACAAACCTCCATATATACCAATCAAATGATTGATGAGATTATACTACAACAAGCATCAACCTTGCAATTTGCTAAAAGTAAACTCAAATGGTACACAAGTGAATTTAATGATCTGTTATTTTCACAACCCTACTTCAAACAGAAAAAAATGGGAGAAGTATTAGGAGTAACTAGCAGAACAACGCTTGCGAAATATGCCGAGCAACTTGTATCAATTGGAATTGTATCAAAGAAATACGAGGGTAAAGAAGTTTTCTATATCAATGACGATTTACTAAGAATTATTAGTGATGCGAGTTAGAAATCACTTCACAATTTAAGGAGGAAAAATTCTAAGTATCTTTATCCCCATTCAACAGAAAATTAAGCGCAATGGTCCCGAATTCAATTGAGATAAAAACAAGTAAAACACAACGATATTTCGCGCACGGTACGCTGGAAAAAGCTACAAAACTTCTAATTGTCTTACATGGCTATGGCCAATTAGCGGAACATTTTATTCGTAAATTCCAACAGCTCCCTGAAGATTACTACATAGTAGCTCCAGAAGCCATGCATCATTTTTATTTGAACGGTTCATCGGGGCGCGTTGGAGCTTCATGGATGACAAAAGAAGACAGAATTAATAATATTGCTGATAACAATGAATACCTCAATAATCTAGTAGACTTCTTACAAACAGAAAAGCAATTTAGTGAGTTACTTGTTTTGGGATTTTCACAAGGAGGCGCAACTGCAGCTCGATGGAATGCACAAAGAAATGACATAGACCAACTCATTCTTTGGGCAAGTGTTTTTCCACCCGATCTTGAGGAATCATCAGTTGGCAATAGTAAAAATAGAACCTTTGTTATTGGCAAGAACGATGAATTTTATGATGCTGCTGCTCAAGATAAAGAAATAAACAAGTATAGATCTTTAAATTTTGAAATCGTAGAATATGATGGAAAGCATGACATTGATGCAGACACCTTAAAAAATTTATTGGATAGATAATTTTAAGAAGGTTTTTGTTTTCGCATCAGCGCGCGAAAAAAAGCAGGGAAATAACGCTTAATGTAAACAGCCAATACTTCTTTACCACCCATCAAAACCTCTGATTTTTCTCGACCTGCGGCACGCAGGATTATTCGAACACATTTTTCAACCGGCATACCCGATATGTGGTTGGGATCGATAATTTGTGAAGCTTCCCCATTCGCATTAAGTGCATTGAAGGAAATTGAAGTATTGATCTTCCCGGGACAAACCATCGTCAAGCAAAGCGAATCTTTTTCCTCTAAGGCCAAACTTTCAAAGAAACCATGCAAAGCATGTTTGGACGCTGAATACGCAGAACGCAAATGGAAACCAAATTTACCCGCAACACTACTAATTACAATAATTTGGCCGTAGCTTTTTTTCAGGGCCGGTAAAGCTGCCTTGGTGAGCGCCACGGGTCCAAAATAATTCACCTCCATGATTTCTCGGTCCACTTCGATGGACGTATCTCGGGCATTAGCACGTTGACTGACACCACCATTATTAACTAAAACATCAATGCTACCCATTTCATTAATTACTGTTGAAACTAAGCCAACAAAAGTCTCAGACTTTGCTAAATCTAAGGGTAAGACAAGATGCTTAGTTGGATGCATGAGCTTAGCTTTCAATTCATTAAGGCCATTGACGTTTCGAGCAGATAAGACTAAACGTGCTCCAGCTTGTTCAAATTGCCGAGCCAACTCAGCCCCTATTCCAGAGGAAGCTCCCGTTATCCATATAACTTTATTATCGTAATTTCTTTTCATCCATTTGGAATAAGGTAAACAAAGTTAAAAAGAAAGCGATACGAACTCGATGAATAATTGTTATTTTTGAGGACCAACCAATTAACAATGGATAAAGCTAGCATCGACAATCATTTTCTGGAAGCCCTAAAAACATTAAAGGAATTCCATGTTCCCGAGAATATGAAAAAAATAGCATTGGCTATTTCATGGATGTCGGCTTCTCTCCAAAATAAGGGTAAGATCATTTCATGCGGCAATGGTGGATCGATGTGCGATGCCATGCACTTTGCGGAAGAATTAAGTGGTCGATATAGAAATAATCGAAAAGCACTAGCAGCCATTTCGATCTCAGATCCTTCACATATCAGTTGTGTAGCTAATGATTACGGGTATGACTTTGTCTTTTCGAGATACGTAGAAGGCTTGGGGCATTCACAAGACGTTTTGCTAGGAATTTCCACCTCAGGTAATTCAAAAAATGTCATTCTTGCTGTTCAAGCGGCGAAAGCAATCGGCATGAAAACGATAGTACTAACAGGAAAAGATGGCGGTAAATTAGCTGAATTAGCCGACTTAGAAATCCGTGCCCCCCATTCTGAATACGCAGACAGAGCACAAGAAATTCACATTAAAGTGATTCATGCTTTGATTGACGGAATTGAGCGGACTTTAGAGGGTTGAACTCCTTTTTAGTGCAGCATTCTCCCCATCAATCTAGGATCCATAATGCATTCTTTAAATATCCTTTTTCTGCGACGCGCCACAAAATCATAGCATCGATCCCTAAGTTTAAGGGGGAGTAACCACCCCAACTTTAGAATACCCGTATACCAACGTAGTTTCGGAAGTAATTGAAGCACTGCTGTAGATTTTTTATAAAGATTTGAGCCATCGAAATAATAAACGGAATCTTCCTCCATAAGCAAGTTGGGATGGGCCTCCCTCCATCGATCACTGCTGCTTGCATTAAGCGGTGAAAATACCAAATCTGCCCTTATCTCGTTCGACAAAATAAAAGTCAGGACACGGTTGCATAAAGGACAATCGCCATCAAAAAACAAGATGGCTGAAGGAACTGTGGCTTGATCTTTCAACATCGCAATGTTCTTACACCGTACCATGAATAACGCTCACCATCCACTAATTTAATTTCAACATTGGGAAATAACTCCTGATAAAAAGCAACGTGAGTCTCATTAAAAGGAAATGGTTCAGAGCTCAAGAGCACCACATCAGGCTCCAAAAAGCCAAGCGAAGTCACTTCAGGGTAACGATCCATGGAAACACAATTCTGATAACCGATGGAAGTTAAATAAGAATCGATGTACGTGTTTTTTCCAGCAACAAAACCAGGCGAATGCCAAATAAAATAAAGAACAGATTTTCCTTCACCTTCTGAAGCATGCGACAAAAAATAATTGTTTAAATCCCCTATCAAGGCTTGCCCTTTATCTTCTTTATTGAAAATTTCTGCCAAACAAGTAATTAAATGATTCGCATCTTCGATGGAGTTGACATCGCTCATCCAAACTGGAGCAAAAGCCATCAATTCTTCCATATCGTCTTTCGTATTTTCTTCCTTATTGCCAATAATTAAATCCGGTTGAAGCGACTTTACTTTTTCAAGATCAATATTTTTTGTTCCGCCAATTCTTTCTTTACTTTGAAACCAAGAAGTTGGATAAATACAAAATTTTGTAATTCCCACCACCTCAGCATCCATTTCAAAATAGGCAACTAACTCTGTAATTGAAGGAACCAGACTAATTATTCGTTTAGGCATTGCAGGAAGTACCACTTTCCTACCCAATTGATCAATGTAAGTCTTGCTAGACATCTAATTAAGACATAGCAGAAATCACATCATATCGCGTAACAATATGATATTTACCCTCACCTAAATCAACCAAAACAGCTGGCGTTTCTCGATTAATTAATTTACATATTTCATCAATAGTAACATTCAACTGTACGATTGGAAAGGCTGCCTGCATGATACTAGAAATTGGTGCATCTTTCAAAGATGGATCTTCAACGAGCAATTGATAAACACTTTTATCATCAATAGAACCCACAAAACCTCCGTCTTTCATAACAGGGATTTGAGAAATGCCAAACTTACGCATAGCAGCTATTGCATGTGAAACCAATTCCTCAGCATACAAAGAAACCAGTGGTCTTTCTCCATGCTTGTTCACTAAATCTTTTGCCGTGACAAAAGTTTCTTCCAAAAAACCTCTTTCACGCATCCAATCATCATTGAAGATCTTCCCAACATAACGACTACCATGATCATGAAAAAGAATGATAACAATATCATCTTTGGTAAGTTTTTCCTTTAATTGTAATACGCCCTTTATTGCTGCACCAGCAGAATTCCCAACAAAAATACCTTCCTCTCTCGCCAAGCGACGTGTATAAACAGCAGCATCTTTATCGGTCACCTTCTCAAATAAATCAATAATGTCAAAATCCACATTGGCCGGCAAAATATCTTCCCCTATTCCTTCAGTGATGTATGGATATATTTCATTTTCATCAAAAATACCAGTTTCCTTATATTTTTTGAATACAGAACCATAGGTATCAATGCCCCAAATTTTGATGTTTGGATTTTTTTCTTTTAGGTATTTCCCAACTCCTGAAATGGTACCACCAGTTCCAACACCCACCACAAAATGAGTTATTTTACCTTCTGTTTGTTCCCAAATTTCAGGTCCTGTTTGTTCGTAATGCGCGGTGCGATTAGACAAATTATCATATTGATTCACGTACCAAGAATTTGGAATTTCAGTGGCTAAACGTCGAGAAACGGAGTAATACGACCTTGGATCGGTTGGCTCAACAGCAGTTGGACAGACAACAACTTCAGCACCAACAGCCCTTAAAATATCCATTTTCTCTTTTGATTGTTTATCGTTCAATACACAAATCAACTTATACCCTTTAATAATCGCTGTTAAAGCCAGGCCCATTCCAGTATTTCCAGATGTTCCTTCAATGATTGTTCCTCCCGGTTTAAGAATACCTGATTTTTCAGCATCCTCAATCATCTTAACAGCCATTCTATCCTTTACCGAATTACCTGGGTTGGTAGTTTCAATCTTAGCAAAAATTTGCGCTTTCACATCCAATGCCAACTTATTGATTCGAACAATCGGCGTGTTGCCAATCGTTTCCAAAATATTATTGTAGACTTTCATTCCCTTTTTTTTCCAAAGTTAATCTTTATTTTGAGCCCAAAACATTCATTTTACTCAATAATTTTCTTGGTAATTAAGCGAATACCCTTAATTTTGTTCGAAATGATAGAATTTAAAAAAGTAGCCCTTTATACCCTCGGGTGCAAATTGAATTTCTCAGAGACGTCAACCATTGGTCGATTATTTGAAAATGCTGGCTATGCAAAAGTCGATTTCGAAGATTGTCCAGATGTTTTTATCATTAACACCTGTTCCGTAACTGAAAATGCCGACAAAAAATGCAAGCAATTAGTCAAAAGAGCCAAAAAGATAAACCCCGATAGTTTTATAGCCATTATAGGTTGCTACGCTCAATTGAAACCAACAGAAATTGCAAAAATTCCCGGCGTAAACATGGTGCTTGGAGCTAATGAAAAATTTAATGTTCTGGAACATATTGAACGTGAATCAACTTCGAACAATGGAATTTATATTGATAATCAAAGCATTAAAAAGACCAACGATTTCATTCCTTCACATTCATTAGGAGATCGGACACGATCCTTTCTTAAAATACAAGATGGATGCGATTACTTTTGTACTTTTTGTACCATTCCACTAGCGCGTGGTATCAGTCGTAATGCGGGTATTACAAAAACAATAGCAGAAGCGAAGAAAATTGCTGAAACATCTGTAAATGAAATCGTTTTAACAGGCGTTAACATTGGAGATTTCGGACAAGGAAGTGAAGAAAATTTTCTTTCCTTAATAAAAGAAATGGACAAAATAGAAGGCATTGAACGCTTTCGTATTTCCTCCATCGAGCCGAATTTATTGAGCAATGAAATCATTGAATTTTGCTTGCGTGATTCCAAGCATTTTGCCCCCCACTTCCACATACCTTTACAATCTGGATCCGATCGATTATTGGTGTTGATGCGCAGAAAATACCTGCGCGCTTTGTATACAGAACGCGTGCAAAAAATCAAACAATTACGGCCAGATGCTTGCATAGGTGTTGATGTAATAGTAGGATTTCCTGGAGAAACCGATGAGGATTTTAACGACACCTTAGATTATTTGAAAGACTTAGATATTTCCTATTTACATGTATTTACCTACTCCGAAAGAGCGAATACCACTGCCATTAAAATTGGGGAGGTTGTTCCAATGGAAACAAGGCGTTTGAGAAGCAAAGAATTACATCAGTTATCAAATAGAAAAAAACGTAACTTTTATGTGGAAAATATCGATACAAGTAGGCGCGTATTATTTGAACAAGAAGAAGACGATGGATACATGTATGGTTTTACTGAAAATTACATCAAAGTGAAAGTGCCATTTGATAAAGCGCTAACAAATACATTTCAAATGGTAAAATTAATTGCCATTGACTCAGAAGGAATTATGCGTTGTGAACCCATCATGCAAAAGATATTTTCAAATTAAACACAAAAAATGAGAACTATATATATTACCCGAAGAGAAACCTTTAATGCTGCTCATAAATTATATCAGGCCAACTGGACAGAGGAAGAAAACAATTTAGTTTTTGGAAAATGTGCTAACAAAAATTGGCATGGACATAATTTTACCTTATATGTAACAGTAAAAGGAGTGCCAAACAAAGATACGGGCTTCGTAATGAATCTAAAAAGACTAAGTGAAATTATTAAGGAACAGGTTATTGAATCACTGGATCATAAAAATCTAAACCTAGATGTTTCTTATCTTACAGGCATAATGGCTTCAACTGAAAATTTAGCCATTGCAATTTGGGATCGATTAGCGAATGAAATTGCAAGTAATGGAGGGGAATTAGCAAAAATAAAACTAATTGAAACAGAAAATAATTTTGTAGAATATTTTGGTGGTAAAGAACCATTTTGATTGTTATGTGTCTTTAAAGTAAAATAGAAATTTTGAAACAAAAAGAACTAGAAGAGAATTACAGGTCCATCCTATCGCATTTGGGTGAAGATATCAACCGAGAGGGATTGGAAAAAACACCTGAGCGAGTAGCAAAAGCAATGACTTTTTTAATGAATGGATACGATGTAAATCCTGACGATCTCATAAAAAAAGCTATTTTTCATGAAGCTTATTCAGAAATGGTGATTGTGAAAGATATCGAAGTGTATTCCATGTGTGAGCACCATATGTTGCCATTTTTCGGAAAAGCTCACGTAGCTTACATTCCTGATGGTAAAATAGTTGGATTAAGTAAAATTCCAAGGGTGGTAGATGCCTATTCTAGGCGCTTGCAGGTGCAAGAAAGATTGACCATAGAAATCAGAGATTGTGTGCAGCGTACACTAGAATCCAAAGGAGTAGCCGTTGTAATAGAATGTTGCCACATGTGTATGCAGATGAGAGGTGTCCAAAAGCAAAATTCGGTGACCACCACGAGCGCATTTACAGGTTTATTTATGAATAATGAATCAACAAGAAAAGAATTTATTAATTTAGTGCAAGCTAAACTACATTAACCATTTAAATTTTTAAATTATGAGCAATACATTAGACAATAATAATGCGCTAACTGCAGCAGCTAGCAGAGCATTTTTCAGAAGTGTTTACACGTATATGTTTGGAGCACTTGGTATATCAGGAATTATTGCCTACACAACGGGAACGCCAGAATTCATGAATGAATATTTTATATCTAACGGCAGTATTTCCCCACTATTTTGGGTGGTTGTATTTGCACCACTTGGATTAGGCCTACTTATCCAACTTGGTTATAATAAACTTTCTCTTAGTATGTTAACCTTACTTTTTATTGCCTACTCCGCTTTGATGGGATTAAGTTTATCCGTTATTTTTCTAATATACACTGAAGGAGCTATTTTTTCGACATTTTTCGTGACTGCTGGTGCTTTTGCAGGCATGGCCATTATAGGATACACTACGAAAACAGACCTAACCAAATTCGGTAGCCTGTTGTATATGGTTTTTATAGGAATGTTCATTGCAGGAATAGTAAACATTTTTATGAAAAGTGATTCTATGGGATTCATTATTGCCTGTTTGGGTGTATTTGTCTTTACAGGATTAACAGCGTATTCGATGCAACAACTAAAAGGTGTTGCTGAATCACCAGACTATTCGGAAGATCAACGTAATAAGTTAGCATTGATTGGTGGTTTACAATTGTATATACTATTTATCAACTTATTTTTATCGCTTCTCCGCATCTTTGGAGGTAGAAACTGAGAATTAAGACTTCATTAAAATAATGACTTTTATCTTTGAAAATGATTGGCAATACTAATCTTTTTTTAACTTTGAAAAAAATAATTTATGTCAGATAATTTCTTTGAAGAATCAACAGTCGCTCTTGGAACAATTTATACAATTTTTGTGATTAGCGTAATTGTTTCTATTTTAGTTTGGGGATAATTTTTCTTTGCAGTTAACGACCACTAAGGTAATATCGAAATGGCAATTGATGCGATCTTTTCATGGTATATTGAAAAACGAATTCATCGTATTGCAAATTATAGAAACAACCCTCTTTTTTGCCAGGAAGATGTATTATCTACCCTAATTACAAAAGCAGGAAACACCTCGTTTGGAAACCACCATAGATTTGAAAAGATCTCAAGTTACGAAGACTTTTCTGCCTCAGTACCCATCCAGGATTATACAACACTTAAGCCTTTTATAGAAAGATCCATCGCTGGAGAACTTGATGTTGTTTGGCCTGGTAAAACAGATTCTTTTGCAAAATCATCAGGAACCACAGGTGATCGCGTAAAAATACTTCCGGTAACAATGGATTCCTTGAACGAGAATCATTTCGCAGGTGGAAAAGATTTATTAGCCAATTACTACCTTAATCACCCATCGAGAAAGTTGTATTCAAAAAAACATTTAGTGATTGGTGGAAGTGCTGATTTAACACAAAAAAACGCTAATGGATTCGTTGGTGATCTTTCAGCTATAATCGTTAAAAACTTACCCTGGTGGACTGAATACAGACGCACTCCATCGGTAGAAATTGCCCTTAATCCCGATTGGGAATCAAAATTAGAGGAAATGGCGAAAGCTACAATTTCAGAAAACATAGGAATTATTACCGGTGTCCCTAGTTGGACTTTACTACTTATTAAGCGCGTTCTTGAACTATCCGGTAAAAGTAATTTACATGATGTTTGGCCAAATTTAGAATTGTATATGCATGGAGGAATGAATTTCGCTCCTTATGAAAAAGAATTTAAGAAATTGATACCATCCCAAAATATGAACTATGTTGATTCATACAATTCATCCGAAGGATTTTTTGGAATGCAAGATCAATTAAACTCAAAAGAGTTACTCCTAATGACAGATTCTGGCGTGTTTTTTGAATTTATTCCTATGGATTCATTTGATGGAATAAACTCGAAAGTTATCGTACCCCTAGGTGAAGTTGATATAAATACGGAATATGCTTTAGTGATAAGCACATCAGCAGGTTTATGGCGTTATATCATAGGTGACACATTGCGATTCGTTTCTACTTCTCCTTTTCGTTTTATAATATCGGGACGAACAACACATTTCATCAACTGTTTTGGTGAAAAAATGATTGTTCAACATGCAGAAAGTGCTTTAACAGATATTTGCCACCAACTAAATGCACAAATAAACGATTTTACCGTTGGTCCATATTTTAATGAATCAGGTTCAAATGGCGGACACGAATGGTTCATAGAGTTTGATAGAGAACCAAAATTTCTTGATGAATTCGAGATTGCGCTAGACATGGCACTAAAAAAATACAATTCAGATTATGAAGCCAAAAGATTTAAAAATATTAATATCGGAATTCCTAAATTTAATTATTTAAAAAAAGGTAGTTTTGAGCAGTGGCTAAAAAGTAAAGGAAAATTAGGTGGGCAGCACAAAGTCCCGCGCTTGTTAAACGAACGAACTATTCTTGATGAAATTCAAGAACTGAATAAATGAAGCAGATTTATCTATTTTTCATCCTAATACTAGTGAATGATGCGTATACGCAAAAATTCACATGGGTCAAAATTGATGAAATAAACCTACCGAAAACTTGCGAATATTGGGAAGTAGACGGCCTAGGCAATTATTACTTTATGGAACAGCAACAAATAGCAAAACACAATGCTAAAGGACTTATTTTATATCAAATGAGTAGTAAAAAGCAAGGTGAAATAAGCCAGTTGATTCAAATTAATGCGCTTAAAATGATTGTTTTTTCAGAAACGCAGCAGCAAATATGCATTTTAGATAATACCCTTACCACAAACGGCAACTGCTTTCCATTTGAAAATATTGGACTACAAAATGTCAAATTAGTGTGTAATTCAAATAGGCCAAATTTAATCTGGCTATATAACGAATATAATGCAGGACTTCATTTATTTGATTTTGTAAATAATAAAATAATACAATCCGTCACCAATCTAATAAGTATTGTAGGTCTCGAGAATGTTCAACAAATCATAGAAATTGAATCTAATCTTTATGTTCTAGACTCAAAAGGAAAAGTAATTGTATTTGATCTATTTATGAATCAAAAATATAGTTTTAATATTACCGGAAACTATATTTACAAGGGAGAAAAAACTTTTTGCACCCTTGAAACTAGTAAATTAAATATTTTTACATTGTCAGGAGAGCCATTGCATACGATTGATTTACCAATTGAATCAACAGATTTAGTAGTTATTAGCAACCAATATTACTTCCAAAATAAAAATAAAATAATTAATTTCGAATTGAAAAGAGATTAGGGCTTAGAATAGTGCTGATTAATTCTTATTTTAGCATTCTTAAATAAATTCATTATGCACGTTGCTATTGCCGGAAATATTGGCGCAGGAAAAACCACTCTAACTAACCTACTCGCTAAGCATTATAATTGGGAAACACATTATGAAGATGTTGATCAGAATCCCTATCTAAATGACTTTTATGAAGATATGCAGCGATGGTCTTTTAATCTGCAAATATATTACTTGAACAGTAGGTTCATGCAAATTCAGGATATCCGTAATACGAAGGGAACCGTTATCCAAGACCGCACCATCTATGAGGACGCTTTTATTTTCGCTCCGAATTTACATTCCATGGGCTTGATGACAACCCGAGATTTTGAAAATTACTTTACACTATTTAATCTAATGGATTCCTTCGTTAGTCCGCCAGACTTGCTAATATACTTGCGTGCAAGCGTGCCTACCCTTGTAAACCACATCCAAAAAAGAGGAAGAGATTACGAGGAAAGTATTCGCCTTGATTATCTAAAAAGATTAAACGAACGTTATGAGGCATGGATTTCTACTTACGATAAAGGCAAGTTGTTAATCATTGATATTGACAATAATAACTTTACTGAAAACCAAGAAGATTTGGGTAAAATTATCAACTCGATAGATGCCGAAATAAACGGCTTATTTTAATCTAAATGATAGTAGTAACTGGTGCTGCAGGGTTTATTGGGAGCTGCTTGATTGGGGAACTTAACCGGAAAGGGCTGCAGGAAATAATTGCCGTTGATGAGGAGGAGAGATCCGATAAAAAAGTAAATTATTCCACCAAAAAAATTCAGCAATTTATTAATAGACAGCACTTTATTAATTGGCTAGAAACCAATGCATCCGGTGTTAAGTTTGTTTTTCACATTGGAGCAAGAACAGATACTACTGAAAAAAGCGTAGACATTTTCAATGAATTAAATTTAAATTATTCCAAATCAATATGGAAAATTTGTGCCCTTCATCAAATACCGATGGTCTATGCAAGCTCTGCAGCAACCTATGGATTGGGTGAAAATGGCTACGAAGATAATCATGATACAATTCCATCTTTGAAACCATTAAATCCTTATGGCGATTCAAAACAAGCTTTTGATTGTTGGGTATTGGAACAAACAGAATGTCCTCCATTTTGGGCTGGATTAAAATTCTTTAATGTTTATGGTCCAAATGAATACCACAAAGGAAGAATGGCAAGTGTGATTTTTCATACCTTCCATCAAATTAAAGAAAAGGGAGAAATGCGCTTATTTCGTTCGCATAACCCAAATTATAAAAATGGTGAACAATTACGCGATTTTATATATGTAAAGGATGTGGTAAATGTTTGCAGCTTTTTAATGGATAAAACACCAAAAAGTGGCATCTATAATTTAGGATCAGGAAAAGCAAGGACCTTCATGGATTTAGCATCCTTGACCTTTACTTCATTAGGACTAAGTCCTAAAATAGATTTTGTTGACACACCAGAAGACATTAGATCAACGTATCAATACTTTACCGAAGCAGACATGACTAAATTAGTTGAAGTTGGATACTCCTATCCTTTTCATACCTTAGAAGAAGGGATTTCAGACTACGTCGAAAATTACTTGTTAAAAGAAGTTATTTTTTAGATCAGCGTAGAACGGGGCATTTATTCCCTCTTCCTAAGCGTATGGTTACCATGCCGCCACAGTAAACATACCAATCTTTTGTTGTTGGGTTTCCTCTTCTAGCATAACGATTATCAATCAAACTTTGATTAGATAGATCAGCCGCTAAAGCACCATACTCGCTAGCTATTATGGCTGGATCAACATAAGATGCCGATTTTACATCATCCAGATAATCAGTAAAAGTTTTCCGTATTGCAAGGTCGAAATTAAAGGAAACATTTTTCCCTACTGAAGCTTTAACACCTAGGCCCAATGGAATACAAACTTGGAACTTTGAATATTTGCGTTTACTATTAGCAGAAGTTCCTTGACCTTCCGTTCCCAAGGCCTGAAGATCAATAGTTTCACCATTAATGATTACACTAGGACTCATATAAAACACCCCCATTTGAGCCAAGATATAGGCCGTTGCAGTATTCCGCTTTTGTCCAAATTGAAATGGAAAATAATGAAATTCAATTCCGCCAGCGACTTCCTTAATAGGAGATTCAAAGCTTAGATTTCGATTAATGGTAACGGGGTTTTTAGCATCACTGTCATAAGCTTCAACTTTTCCCTGCAGATAATTAAATCGCAAACTAAGTCTAGAATGAACATTATACCTAAACATTAAGCCACCAGCCCAATTACTTTTATAGAAAGGCTTAAATTGATTTAAGTCGCCTAAATAATACATTTGGCCGATGGAAAAACCGAATTCAGACCGCGAAAAAAAATTTGCTTGCTGACTAAAAGAAACATTTCCCCAAAAAAGAAAAAAAAATGGTAAAAGTATTTTGATGAAACGTTTATAAATCAAAAAAGAGCCCTTAAAACAAAACTTCATAATACCTTATTAAAAGACCAGCATAATATAGAATGATCGTCGGAACAAGAAACGAAAGAATGTTCATTTTGTTTCATTAGTGCGTTAACTGAAAAACGATGCCCGCCTTGTTTGGATTCAATTTTTTGGATCAAGGTCCAAGTTTTTGTATCCCAAATTTTAATTGATTTATCGCGACTCGCTGAAACAACAATTTGACCATCTAGTAAAGATATAATATCATAAATCACATATAGATGTGCGGGAAATTTGTAAATCAATTCATTTGAAACTTTATTCCAAATACACAAGTGTGCATCTTTACCGCCACTTATAGAGAATAATTCAGAATATGAGCAAAAGGATGTCGCACCCATTATGTGACGTCCAAAAGTTGCATATTCATTAAAAGAGATACAGTCAAATGTTCTTAAGGTACCGTCCTCGCAACAAATCACAAAAGAGGATTCATCTCGATTTAGTACAATACGCCTAATTTTCCCGGCATTGGTGGGGATCTTCAGTAATAAATTGAATGTAAGGGAATCCCAAATACAAATAGTTCCATTTGCATCAGCCGAATAAAACTGGGCGTTGATGCGATGCTCACAAATTGCAAAAACACCCGCATTATGCTCCCGTAATGATTGAATCTCGATACGTTTTTCAAGATCAAAAACAAGTAAAGCACCGGATTGTAAACCAACAACCAACTTTTTACACGTATCAATCAAGCCAATTGAGAAAGGAGTATCAGGTAATTTAATAGAAAAGGAATCTTGAATTCCAAGTTTTTTTGACCATCGAGCAATAAACTTATCCCCACTAGCAGAATAAATAAAAGAATCATCTTCAGCTATTGCATAAACAGGACCAGTGTGCCCAGAAAAAGATAAGGATTTATGAAAATAAGAATCCGACACTACTCGTCATTCAACTCTATGTCACCATCATTGATATGCTGCAGGCGCTCAGCATAATCCGCTGGCAAGAAATCAAAGAATGTATCGCCACGGAGTCCTAGTCGGAGACATTCCAATGGAATTATATCATTCGGCGCGATATTCCCAAGATTGACTTCAGCACCAAATAACTTTATAAACCAGACTTGTTGATTTTTTTGAGGAGCTTCCCATAAAATACTATCAGGAGAAACTTTAGCAATAATTCGATTAATAAGCATCGTATGCGCTGTTCCATTTGGGCGAAAAACACCTACGTTTCCGGCTTCTCTTCCTTCAGCAATCACTTTCCAGCTTCCTGCATCGAGTTCGGCTTTCATCGAATTCACCCATTTAGCAGGGGAAATAATTATTCCAGAATCTTTTGACCCTACTTCAGAAAGAACTGTTTTATGTTTTGCTAATTGCTTTATAAGCTTACATTTTTCCTTGTGAGGGATAATAATAGATCCATCCGAAATCTCGGCTAAATCAAGGTCATATTTATCTAATAGACGCAAATAATCGTCATAACATCCTCTTGCATAAAATGCTTCAAAAAGAGTTCCTCCAAGGTAAGGCCTTAGTCCAGCACTCTTGTATAAGTTAATTTTAGCAGCAAAATCTTTCGTAACGTATGAAGTTCCAAAACCAAACTTAACAATATCAGTTAAATGCGCTGAAGCTTCAATAAAATCCTCGGTTTCTCTTAATCCGAGACCTTTGTCCATCATCATTGTTAAACCTTGATTTCTTGGCTTATCAGATCTTACAGGTATAAAAGGGAGCTTAAAATTTAATTCATTCATCTTGTGACAAAGATACAAAATCCTTGTCATCTAACAATGAAGGATTTATTTCAAATAATTGCTTCGCTCTACTCTCGTCATTCGTTAGGCATTTTGCAAATAATTCGAGGGCATTTCTTTTTTGGCCAAGCATCCAGTTTAAGTTTACTTCTAGGACAGATGAAATTGCATTAGACTTATTATTGGCAATGAACGATTGTAAAAAATGCAGGGCGTCAACGGATGATGTTTTAGCTTTAAATGCTATATAATCCATTAAACAATCTTCGTCAGTAGCGTCCAATGACAAAGAAGACTGATAATACTTATCTGCCTCCGAAACATTATCTATCTTTTCGTAAGCACCAGCTAAAACATGATGAATGGCAGCATTCTCAGGATCAAAATCCAATGCTTTCCTTATCAAAACAATTCCTTCCTTGGTATTACCTTCTAAATCATCTATTATACCTAAACCAAGCCATGCCTCAGGTAGAGTTGGTGATAATGCTATACTCATCTGGTAATAATGACGGGATAGATCGAATTCATTTAATTGCTCGTGTGCCTCTCCGATATAGCAAAGTGCCATAGCATCATCACCGTCTAAATTTATACACGTTTGAAATTTTTCAATCGCTTGATGATATTTTTCTAAGGATAAATAAGCATTTCCCATATTAAAATGAACAGGACTAAAAGATGGGTTAATTAAAGTTGAATAATCATAAGCCCATATAGCTTTTTCGTAATTCTCTGATTTAGAGAATGCGTTTCCTAAATTATACCAAGCTGTAAAAGAATAAGGATTTTCATCAATAAAATCTAAATAGCATTTAATTGCCTTTTCATAATTCCCAGATTGATCATAACAAAAGGCAATTTCATATAGGGCAGCTTCATTTTGCGGATTGGCATTTAAGGCTTCAGCTAAAACCTTACAAGCAGCTTTATAATCACCTATATTCTGGTATTCCATTGCAATGTCAAGGTAAACATCATCACGGTCTTCTATTTCACAGGACTCTAGCGCTAATTTAAAGTACCTAATCGCATTTTTATGATCGCGTAATTGACTAAAAATAGCGGCCTTTGTTAAATGTAATTCTACAAGATTAAGCGTTGTTTTTTCGATGTGATTAAGAATGTCTAAGGCATCAGTCAAGAGCCCTAAACCACTTAATGATTGGGCCAATCGAAGATTAAATAAGGGATTATAATTAAAATGATAATTCCCTAATTCTGCGGCTGAACGGGCCTTAACATATTGACCATTAATCAAAAAATGGTCAATCAATGCCTCTAAACGATCGCTGTCTAAAAAGCCAATAGTAGCTCCTTTCAAATGAGCTTCAAAGTATTCTATATCTTCGTTTAACTTATTTTGCGAAAAATCATCATCATCATCGTCGTCGAACATAATATAATTTTATGTTAAAAATAAAAATTTAAGTTTGTGGATACAACCAGAAAGAACCTTAGTTATGAACAATTTAAATTTATATCTTAAAAGTAATGGCTTGAGCTATTTAATCAGTTGGCCTATAGTCGTTAATCTAAATAATGTATAATTAAAGAAGTGTTTCAATTATTTTATCCATACTGTACCCTTCCGCTTCTGCTTTATAATTTTTTACCAAGCGATGACGAAGAATTGGTTTAGCGACAGCTTTAACATCATCAATATCCGGGGAGTACCTTCCATTTATCGCAGCATGACATTTGGCACCAATAATTAAATATTGAGAAGCCCTAGGACCAGCTCCCCATGTAATATATTTCTTTGTTATTTCGGCAACATTATCTGAATTCATCCTGGTACTAGCAACTAATTTTACGGCATATTCTAAGACATTATCAGCAACAGGAATTCGACGAATTAAATCTTGATATTCGATAATATCTTGACCACTCAAAATCGATATAACGTTATTAATACTATCTGAAGTAGTCGTTTTAACAATTGCCATTTCCTCTATAAAAGAAGGATAATCAACCCATACATTAAACATGAATCGATCTAATTGCGCTTCAGGCAAGGGATAAGTTCCCTCTTGCTCAATTGGATTTTGAGTAGCCAAAACAAAGAATGGCGCTTCCAAAACATAGGTATTACCTGCAGCGGTAACACGTCTTTCCTGCATCGCTTCTAATAGTGCCGATTGTGTTTTTGGTGGTGTACGGTTAATTTCATCTGCCAAAATCATATTTGAAAACAAAGGTCCTTTTATAAATTTAAAATTTCTTGTTTCATCAAGTATTTCGGAACCAATTATATCGGATGGCATTAAATCTGGCGTAAATTGAATTCTACTAAAACCAAGTCCCAAAGATTGCGAAATGGTATTAATCAATAATGTTTTCGCAAGACCAGGAACACCGACTAAAAGACAATGCCCTCTTGAAAACATTGAAATCAATACTTGATCTACCACCTCATCTTGGCCAATAATGACTTTATGAATTTCTTGTTTCAACAAATTTATATGTTGGACAAATTCATCTAATTTAACTTTATCTGACATTTTAATTATTTTTATTTACCCCCCAATCTAAACGAAAATTACAATTAACATAGTCTTCATCGATTCTAACGTAAGCATTTCCAATTTTCAATTTAAGCCAAGTTTCAAGCGCACGTTGTTTTTTATCATTTTCTGCTGCTGCTTTAATCAAAGCATAATCGTCATTTAAATTTGCCTTATGTTGAGGAAATCTAGCCATCAAACGCACAATTCTTATGCCCTGCTTTCGCTCGAAGAGATCAGTATATAAATTAGGAGTGGTGATATCGCCTTTTTCCATTATATCAGTCAACAAATAGATTTGTTGGTCTATTTCATTCAAATCTTCCATGCTCCAAGATTGTTCGCCAGTGTATGGATTCGAAATAATTCCATGGTTCTGTTTAGTTGTTAATTCATTTGAAAATGCAACAACCGCAGCATCCCAGGTAATTTTATTTTCTTTCAGTAAAGAATAACATGAATCCATTAACATAGCTGACTTATCAAGCGATGCATTATTAAATTCCGGTCGTTTCAAGATATGTAAACAAACATAATCGTCCCCCTTTCTACTAATTAATTTGATAATATGATACCCAAATTCCGTCTCAATAATTTCTGATATTTCATCAACCTTCAACTTATAAATGGTTGATTCAAATTGTGACACCATCATTCCTTTCGTGCCAGATATTTTACCCCCTAGTTGAGCACTGCCAAAATCATCAGAATTAATACGAGCTTGGGTCTCAAATAATTTGCCGTTTACCACAATATCCATTCGTATATCACTTATTTTTTTGAAAGCGATTAATTTATCCTCTTTCGTTATTTGAGGATAATTTACAATCTGTTGAAAACTCAGTTTCATATTTATAAAAGGAATACTATCAGCCACTAAAGCATTAAAATAGGTTTGAACCTCTTTAGGAGTTACATTTATATCTTGCGTAATCGATAACTGCATTTGTTGGGCAAGAAGTTTGTCTTTTATCAAACTTCTAAACTCATCTTTAATATCATTTATTGATTTGCCATAAAACTGCTCTAATTTTTCACGGCTACCCATTTTGTTTTGAATCACCCGAATTCGATTCTCCATCTCTGAGTCGACCTGTTCATCAGAAATAATAATACTATCTAGTTTTGCTTGATTAACGAAAAGTTCTTCAAACATGATTTGCTCTAGTAAATTACAATCCATCAATGGACTTACCTCTACTCCTGCTTGAATCACTTGTAATTTTTGATTTTCTATATCCGACAAAAGAATAATATTATCACCAACTTGGGCAATAATTTTATCAACGACTTTATTTTGAGCCAGTATTGAATCCGCAGTAACGAATAAAATAAAAAGTAAAAAAAGTGACTTTATCATTTAATTTCCAAGTCCGTAAAGAACACTATCATATATGACAATCGGATGCTTTTTTCTTAATTCAGTTAACCATTCTTGTTCCAAATAATTTTGATAATCAGAAGTTGATGCACCTTTCGCTTCCTGAAATTCTTTTTGCATAATCGGCAAAACAGCAGCTACTTTCACAACATAAAACTTACCTTCAAACTCATACATTGAATTTAGACCTTTAGATAAGTTTTGATCCTTAAGAAAAGCCGTTTGATTAATATCAAATTTATTCATTTTTACTTTCAGATTTAATTCTGTGTTTTTATTAATAACCTCAATAACATGCTTAGAATTAATGGTATCATTAAGAAGCATACTACTAACCTTAGAAGCAATTTCTTTGTTCAAACATTCATAAATTGTTGCATCTAATCGATTTGGCCAAAGATATTTTTCACGATTATCATTAAAAAATTTCCTTAATCCGCTAGTATCTTTTACTGCTTTATTCCAAACTTTGTCAGACATCACTTCATAAAGGAGGATGCCATCATGGTATTCACTAACCAAAGCTTTATAGGCAGGATATTTATTCACCAAAAGACTTTCCTCATAAGCCAAAATAGCTGATTTTTCCCAGTTTTTTAGTTGCAATTCGACAACCCGTGCTGGAACATCTTTCTTTATGCCCTTATAATTTTTACGTAAATATTCAGCAAAATCTTTTTGCATGAATTTTTTCTTACCTAAGGTAAAGATGACCTTATTTGATTTTAGATTAATGTAGTTCCATGAACCCGTAAAATAAGTTGAATCTAAATTAGCAACAAACCACGCTAAAGGTTTCGCTCCTGCATTAGTATAGCCGTAATTAGTTTTTAATTTAGCAACAAAAGAATCCTGTGTCTTTTTTGATCGCTCATCTTTATTCACTTTTGTTTGAATCTCTTTCTTAACTACATCAAATGGCTTGACATCAGACCATTCTAATCGCTTAATAATATGGAAACCATAATCAGTTTTGACCGGCTGGCTGAAGTCGCCATCTTTTTTCAACAAATAAGCTGCATCTTCAAAACTAGGTACCATGCGCTGGGTAGTTCCTGTTCCGAAAGGCGGTAGTTCACCTCCTTTCTTAGAAGTCCCTGGATCATCAGAATGAAGAGCAACTAATTCATCCCATTTTTCACCCGCTAATAGTTTTTGATAGAGTTCGTTAATTTTCTTTTCTGCAGCATCTTTTCCTTCCTGATTCACCTCTTTTCCAGCTGAAATCATCAAATGAGCTACCTTTATAGTACCTCTGGCTGGCCTCTTATCTGTCACCTTTACAATATGGTAGCCATATTTTGTGCGAAAAGGATTGGAAACCTCACCGATAGCAGTAGAAAAAGCTTTGTCCTCGAAAGGATAAACCATTTGAAATGCCGTAAAAAAACCTAAGTCACCACCGTTATTAATTACTGAAGGATCTTCCGAACCATTTTTCATTTTTGCAACAGAAGCAAAATCCTCCCCTTTATCAATTCGGGCCTTTAAACCAATTATACGATTGTATGCCGCCAATGTATCAGCTGAAGATGCATTTGGGTCGAGCCGAATCAAAATATGTGATGCCCTAACCTCGGAACGAGAACGATCATATGCCTCACGAACCAATGCTTGATTCTGAGCAGAATCGATTAAATACGGAAGCGCTAACTGCTTTCTATATCCTTCTAGCTCCTTATTTAATTTAGGAATAGTATCGTATCCTAGGGCCTCCGCCTCTGCCACCTTCAGTTTAAACTTAGTAAAAAGTTGCATGTATTCATCTAAGGAAGATTTATCATACTTCGGTGTTGCATTATTTTTGAGGTAAATCGTAAGAAATTCTGATTTCGTTACTTTTTTACCATCGATTTTCATGATAATCGCATCTTTCTGAGAAAAAGATAGTGAAGTGAAAAATAAGATAACTGTCAAAAATAAAGCTTTCATTTTTTAATAATTTATAAGTTATTTAATACTATAGTTGGGTGCTTCACGTGTAATCATAACATCGTGTGGATGAGATTCACGCATCCCTGCAGTGGTAATCCTAACAAAAGTGGCGCCCTGTAAACCAGCTATGGTTGCAGCCCCGCAATACCCCATTCCAGCGCGAAGACCACCAATAATTTGGTACATGACCTCCCCCATATTTCCTTTGTAAGGAACACGCCCAGAAATACCTTCAGGGACTAATTTTTTAATATCATCTTCGGCATCTTGAAAATAGCGATCTTTTGATCCTAATTGCATTGCTTCAATAGAACCCATACCGCGATAGGATTTAAATTTTCTTCCTTCGAAAATAATAGTTTCCCCAGGTGATTCTTCAACACCTGCAAACATAGATCCCAGCATAACACTGTCGGCTCCTGCGGCTATTGCCTTTACAATATCACCCGTATAGCGTATACCGCCATCAGCGATTACTGGGACACCAGATCCCTCTATTGCCATCGCCACTTCATTTATTGCCGTAAGTTGAGGTACGCCAACGCCTGCAATTATTCGGGTCGTACATATTGATCCTGGACCAATTCCGACCTTGATACCATCAGCTCCCGCAGCTACTAAAAATTTTGCCGCTTCAGCAGTTGCTATATTACCAACAATAACATCGAGATGCTCGTATTTTTCTTTTACCAATTTTAATTGTTCAACAACCCCTTTTGTATGTCCGTGCGCCGTGTCAATAACTATTGCATCAACTCCCGCCTCCACCAAAGCGCTTACTCGACTCATAGTGTCGAAAGTGACACCCACAGCTGCTGCAACTCTCAAACGGCCCAAATTATCTTTACAGGAAATTGGATGTTCTCTAACTTTTATAATATCTCTGTAAGTGATTAGACCAATTAATTTATTTTGGTCGTCAACAACGGGTAGTTTTTCAATTCGATTTTGTTGCAAGATTCCCTCGGCTGTCAATAAATCGGTTCCGTCTATAGTAGTAATTACATTTTCAGATGTCATTACTTCAAGAATTGGACGGTCAAGATTCTTTTCAAAACGCAGGTCTCTATTGGTTAAAATTCCCTTTAAAATCCTATTTTCATCAACAATTGGTATACCACCAATACTGTGCTCACGCATGATATCAAGTGCATCTTTTACGAGAGCAGAAGTTAGCAATGTAATGGGATCGATAATCATTCCACTTTCAGAACGTTTCACCTTTCGAACATGCATTGCCTGATCAGCGATAGACATATTTTTATGTATTACCCCAATACCACCTTGCTGAGCAATGGCAATTGCTAGCTTAAACTCCGTAACGGTATCCATTGCAGATGACAAAATAGGGGTTTTCAATGAAATGTTTCTTGAAAACTTACTTTCTAATTTTACATCTCTGGGTAATACCTCGGAATATGCGGGAACCAATAGAACATCATCATACGTTAAACCCTCCTGTATATTTTGTAATTTATCCAATGACATTCAAAGCTGTATTTAAAAAGTGTACAAATTTACAAAAAAAAAGATGATTTTTTAACAAACAAATTAGGACAATCACGTTAATAAATTCAAAATATTTTATGTTGGCAAGAATTATGATTAATCTTGTATTGTAAATGAAATTAAAAGCACTTATTTTTCTGACATTCTTTTTCCATCTTTTTGGAATTAAAGCTCAACGTTTAGTAGTTGACACAAGCACTATGATGCAGCTTTCAGGAGTAATTGTTTCGGATGTCGACTTGGAGCCCATTCCATATGTAACGGTGTATGATAAATCAATACGGCGTGGCGTTATTGCCGATTTTTATGGTTTCTTTTCATTGGTTACCTTTCCCGGAGACACCCTATTTTTTTCAAGTCCTGGACACAATACATCATCCTTTATCGTGCCTGATACCTTAGAGGAAAATCGTTACAGCATAATACATATGCTCACTAAAAACCTTCAAAATCTTCCAGAAATAACCGTTTATCCATGGCCATCAAAGGATCAATTTGCTCAATATTTTTTAAACATGAAGCCATATGATGATGCCATGCGTAGAGCGCAACGTGAACTATCTGGTGAATCATTGGCTTTTGTCTCTGCTCGAATTGATACCGATGCTTCCCTAGCATATGGATACAGTCAAAATCAACGAAACACAAAACTATACACCAACGGACAATTACCAGTTAACAACTTGCTAAATCCTTATTCGTGGGCAAAATTAATTAGTGATTGGAAAGAAGGAAAGTTGAGTCGTCAATAAAATACTAATCCATCGGAAAGCAAAGAAAATACTTTTCTACTGGTTGAGCTAATGCAGAAATATTTAAGTTGTCAGATGCATCACTTAAGTCAATAATCTGTCCGTTTTTCATCAATAAATGAATGTTTTGCTTATCCTCATTGTAAGCCTTATTGATTAAAATATCTTGGTAGACAAAATAGTCAACATCTTCCATCGCAATGCCGTAGGTTGAAGCACAAAGTTGTTTTTCATGACTAATTCGCTCAGCACTAAAAGGTATTTTACTAATTTCAATTTTAAATAATTTACGATTAACTAATCCTTCAGCTAATTTTGATAATATAGGATCTTTTTCGTCTTGCCATACCTTAATTGCACTCCATATATCGTAGTCATCCAAGCGTGAAAAATAATCCAAAACCTCATCATTAGATTCAAAATCAAGTTTAGTGATATCCTGCTGTAAAAAGAATTTCAGAGCCGGACTAGAAAATAGTACAGTACCATTTTTTGTTAAATACTTTGCTCGCCGCAAGGTATGAATCAACATATATTCTGCAACTACGACTGTTTTATGAAGATATACTTGCCAATACATCAAACGTCGGGCAACTATAAATTTTTCAATTGAATATATTGCTTTTTCTTCTAACACTAAATTTCCTTCGTGAACATTGAGCATTTCAATCAAACGATCGGTACCAATAATTCCTTCGCTTACACCGCTATAGAAACTATCACGATTAAGATAATCCAAGCGATCCATATCCAATTGACTGGAAACTAATTGATAAAGAAAGGGCTTAGTATATTGATTTTTGAAAATTGCATGCGCATTTTTTAAATCATCACCAAATTCTATTGTTAAACGTTCAATAAAATATCCCGAAATATCCTCGTGACTTACCCCTGATACGATATCATATTCCAAAGCATGACTGAAAGGTCCATGTCCAATATCATGTAAAAGAATAGCTAACAAAGCTGCTCGCTCCTCTTCAACTGTAATTTCATGTCCTTTCCTTCGAATAGTATTAATCGCTAAAGACATCAAGTGCATAGCACCCAGCACATGATGAAAACGTGTATGTAATGCACCAGGATAAACTAAATGACTTAGCCCCAACTGCATAATCCTACGCAAACGCTGCATGTATGGATGCGCTAATACATCGAAAATTAATTCGTCGGGTATAGAAATAAAACCATAGACTGGGTCGTTGATGATTTTCTTTTTATTGTTTGTCGTTCGATTTGGTCGCAATTGATTACTTTTAAATTCTGAATCAAAACTATTAAAAATTAGCCATATGCAAGGAAAAATTCTGTGGGCAGATGATGAAATCGAATTATTAAAACCTCACATTCTATTTTTAGAGGCGAAAGGATATAGTGTTGAAGCGGTTACTAATGGCTCCGATGCAATCGATAAAGCCTTTGAAAATAATTACGACATTATTTTTTTAGATGAAAATATGCCTGGTCTTTCGGGATTAGAAACACTATCTAGAATAAAAGAAAAAATTCCGCTTGTTCCAATTGTTATGATAACAAAGAGTGAGGAAGAGTACATTATGGACGAAGCAATAGGAAGTAAAATTGCTGATTATCTTATCAAGCCGGTTAATCCCAATCAGATTTTATTGAGTATCAAGAAAAATTTAGAGAACAGTAAATTAGTTTCTCAAAAAACGAATATGAGCTATCAACAAGAGTTCAGGCAATTAGGTATGGCTTTAAATACCAGAATGAATTCAAAAGAATGGATGGAGATGTATTCGAAACTTGTTTTTTGGGAATTAGAATTGGAGAAAATCGAGGACTCGGGCATGCGTGAAATCCTCGAACTTCAGAAAAAAGAAGCCAATCAACTATTTTCTGATTTTATTGAAGATAACTATTTAGATTGGCTAAATGGCACGGAAAAAGCCCCCGACATGCTATTTAACGCTATCAAAAATGACATTAGCCCATTTCTTGGAAAAGAAAAAGTTGCTGTATTGGTTATTGATAACTTAAGATACGATCAATGGAAAATGGTTGAGCCTATCTTCTCAAAGTATTTTAATAAAGAAGAAGAAAAAATTATTTACACAATTCTTCCAACAGCCACTCATTATGCACGTAATGCTTTTTTCTCGGGCCTATTACCGAGTGAAATTGAAAAGAAATTTCCGCAGTTTTGGAAAAGTGAAGAAGATGAGGGAGGGAAAAATATGTTTGAAAAAGAATTATTGGAAACCAATCTAAAGCGACTTGGAAAAAATATAAAGTGGAGCTATAACAAAATTACCAACTTGGAGGCAGGAAAACGATTAAATGATCAATTCAATCAAATCAAGGACAATGACGCTAATTTTATCGTTTATAATTTTGTCGATATGCTATCGCATGCTAGAACGGAAATGGAAGTCATTAGAGAATTGGCATCAGATGAAGCTGCATATCGTTCCATAACGGTTTCTTGGCTGGAGCATTCTCCCCTATTGGAAATAATAAAAAAGATTGCAGACGCTGGAATAAAATTGATTATTACAACAGATCATGGGACCATTAAAGTGAATAATCCAGTGAAGATTGTTGGTGAAAGAAATACCAACTCAAATCTTCGCTACAAATTAGGCAGAGGTTTAAACTACAATGCAAAGGAGGTTTTTACTGTGAAAAACCCACAAGATGCTTTTTTACCAAAAGTTAGGATGTCTACCGAATATGTTTTTGCTAAGGATCAAGATTTTTTCGTCTATCCAAATAATTATAACCACTTTGCAAATTATTATCAGAATACCTTTCAACATGGTGGGATTTCTATGGAAGAAGTATTAATTCCATATATTGTCATGTCTGCAAAATAAAAACGCGAATTAAATGCATTCGAGATAAGGTATTTCGTAATTTTGACAAAATTAATCCATGCCTTGAAAAATCAATTTAATGTTAGCGTTATCAGAGATCAATTTCCTGCGCTTCGCCAGAAGATTTATGGTAAGAATTTAGTCTATTTTGATAATGGAGCAACATCGCAGAAACCTCAAGTTGTAATTGATGCGATTAACCGTTATTACGCTCTTGAAAATGCAAATATTCATCGCGGCGTTCACTTTATGAGCCAAAGGGCAACCAGCGACTTTGAAGCTGCAAGAATTCGCATTCAAAAGCACCTTAATGCAAGAAAATCAGAAGAAATTATTTTTACAAAAGGAACAACTGACAGCATCAATTTAGTGGCCTTTTCTTACGGAGAATTATTAAACAAAGGAGATGAGATTATTATTTCCGCCATGGAGCATCACGGCAATATTGTTCCCTGGCAAATGCTTTGTGCAAGAAAAGGCTTGGTCCTAAAAGTAATTCCCATAAATACCAATGGAGAAATTATACAAGAAGAGTATGATAAATTATTATCCAATAAAACGAAACTAGTTTCAGTAATCCATATTTCAAATACCTTGGGAACGGTAAATCCTGTAAAAGAAATGATTAAAAAAGCGCACGCAGTTGGCGCAAAATTTCTACTCGATGGCGCTCAAAGCATTCAACATATGAAAATTGATGTCAAGGATTTAGATTGTGATTTCTATGTATTCTCTGGGCACAAAGTATTTGGCCCTACTGGAATTGGTGTTTTATATGGAAAAGAAGCTTTACTAGATGCCATGCCGCCATATCAAGGAGGGGGAGACATGATTGAAAAGGTAACGTTTGAAAAAACGACATACAATCATCTTCCTCATAAATTCGAAGCGGGAACGCCACACATTGCTGGAGGAATTTGCTTGGGTACCGCTTTCGAATTTTTATCGACTATCGATTTAATAGAATCAGAAGCATACGAGCGCGAACTAGCTCATTATGCTGAGCAAGTATTGGAAACTTTTGAAGATTTAACAATTATAGGTACCGCTAAAAACAAAACAAGTGTCGTTTCTTTTAATGTAAAAGGATTACATCCATTTGATATTGGTACTTTATTAGACAAACAAGGCATTGCTGTAAGAACAGGCCACCATTGTACTCAACCCTTAATGGATTTTTACAAGATACCTGGAACGGTCCGTGCTTCATTTGCTTTTTATAATACAAAAGAAGAAGTTGATTTCTTTGCTGAGGCCTTAGAAAAAAGTATTAATATTCTAAGATAAAGCATGGAAGGCAATACAGATATGACGAAAATACAACATGAAATAATTTCAGATTTCATGTTGTTTGATGATTGGATGGAAAAATATGAATACATCATTGATCTTGGAAAAGAATTGCCATTAATTAATGAGAAATACAAAACAGATGAATATATAATTGAAGGATGCCAATCGAAGGTATGGTTACATGCCGCATTAATAAATGGAAAAATGGATTATAGCGCAGATTCCGATGCCATTATCACGAAAGGTATAATTGGCTTGTTAATTCGCGTAATGAACCATCAAACACCAGAAGAAATCGCCTCAAGTGACTTATTCTTTATATCAGAAATTGGATTACAAGAACACCTATCACCTACCCGATCTAACGGATTGGTTGGCATGGTAAAGAAAATGAAAATTGAAGCCATCAAAAGTTTAAATCAATAAAATGAGCGAAGAGAAAATTGATATGCATGAATTAGAAGGCAAAATTGTTGCCATTATGAAAACAATTTATGACCCTGAAATACCTGTTGATGTTTTCGAATTGGGATTGATCTATAGCGTCAAAATTTCCGATGAATACCATGTTGATATTGAAATGACCCTTACCTCTCCTAATTGTCCAGTAGCTGAAACCTTACCCAAAGAAGTGGAAGACAAGGCAGCAAGCGTTGAAGGGGTAGAAAGTGCGAAAGTCCACATCGTTTTTGACCCACCTTGGGACAAAGATATGATGAGCGAAGAGGCCAAATTGGAATTGGGTTTTCTTTAATCCTGTTTTATTAAGCGTACGATATAGTTTTAATTAATTATGCATAAAACCTATTCGATAAACTATTTTACAAACACATTAAATACTAAGATTACATAAATTTTGCTGTAAAAGCTTGATTCATATTTATTAGTTTTTCATAAATATCTACAATCCTATTTGTGAAATAGTTCGCTGACATTTTGATCCTGAATAGTATTTATTAATTACTTCGGAAAAAACAATAGATTCAGCTTGTATCGAACTAAAAAGGGTCATACAGGATTTCATTTTAAGATAATCAGGATCCCCAAGTATTTCATATGCTGATTTGTCCTGTATAGTTAAAAAAATAGTTGTTATTTCAATAAGTCTACTACCAAGGACTGGATGATTGAAATACATCTCCGCTTCTTCAATGCAGGTAATTGAATATTTTTGAGTGGTTGAACTAAATCCTAAGCCTTGAATTTGCGGAAAAATATACCATATCCAATGACTTGATTTTTTACCCTTTTTAATTTCATTTAAAGCACTTTCATAAGTGTTTGTTTGCGCATCAATAAATCTATTTAGATTAAACTTGTCTATCATAGCATATCATTAAATTTTATAAATAGTCTTTGTCATAATTCTTTGTAACTGCCTGCTGGGAGGGATTTTATCAAAAATGATAAATTTTAGTTTTTATTTCTTTTTCTTGAATCATAATAAATATAAACCATTGATTAAAATACTCAATGCAGCTATGATTTAACATAAAAAAAACAGGTGATATCGTGTCACTACTTAGTTTTAAATACAAATTTAAAAGGAACTTCGTTTCCATTCAACGCTGATAGGCGAACCTTCGGCTAAAATGACCGAATTAGGCGCAACATTGTTTAGAAAGTCGAAATCTGCACCATACATTGATTTAAAATCGCAGTTAATGGAATAATCTCCTACCTTATTAACCCGCCATCGTGCATGCTTTACTTCATATTCCTGTGAGCGCTGACTATCAATCCTGGTATAGCCATAATAGTGCTCTAAAATATATTCTTCCACACTACCGACTATCATTTCTTCATGTTCTTTTGATGCATTAACGGATAGGTGATTCCATTCGTTATTGATTTTCCATTCATATCGTATGGATTTAGAATTCATTAATATATCAATTTTATTTTTTGTTGGAATAGCAATATAATGTTCTTTATATAATTTGTTAGCGAGCCACGCTACCAATTGATAGGGTACGGTTTCATTAATAAACACAACACCTCTCTTAATGGTATCTCCTTCCGTACGCTTTACATAAAAACGAAGATTAACTTCTTCAAATGTTCCCAAGAAAGGAATAGGAATGTGGAAAATTTTTGTTTTTTTAAACATAAATCCCACCAAGCTGACATAGGTTTTACCATCAAAAAAATCAAGCTCAACACCTTTAGGTAAATAAGGCAATAATACGTCGGGATTCACCTCGTAATTTGCCATAATTAGATTTTCCCATCGGGCTGTTAAAAAAGTATTCATCATTTTTATAATGATTTGTAATAGATGAATTAAATTTTCTTAAAAATGTAGCGAACTCGCTTCGATTTTAAGGCATTGTAATATTCAAATTCCAAGTCTGTATTGGTGAGCAAAAATAAGCGTGTAATTAGGGTGTCTTGCCCAAGTACAAAATTTATTTCTTCGTTTTTAAGATTTAAAAAGTAATGTCCCGCAACTTGAAAGGAATCCGTTAGTTGCCCTGAATTACCTATAAATGAAGAGTAAATAGCGCCATTCACCAATTGATTATCACCGATAACTAAGCTACCAACAGCTTGTTCGTCATAAAAGGAAAATCCTTCATTATCTTGGTATTTTACCAGCTGAATTTGCCAGGCACCCTTTATTGCTTTAGTGTAACGCTTTTCTTTCGAACACGAAAACAAGGTAAATAAACATATGAGGGGAATAAAAAAACGCATCATACTTCTATAAAAGCACAGGTCACAAACGATTTCATTGCAATGAGTAATGACATTGGATAAACATCAAATTTTGGGTGATGCACACTATAATTTACTGATTTATTCTTATCCGCAACACCAACACGATAGAAACAAACTGGGGCTATTTGACTATAAAAAGAAAAATCTTCAGAAGTCATTCGTTGGGGTAAATCAATTACATTTTGAGGACCAAAAAAGGTTTCAAAGCTTTTTTTTGCTTTATCGGTAAGTCCTTCATCATTATGTAAAAAAGGATAACCAATAGATATATCGACATCGATAGTTCCTCCATATTTCGCAGCGAGCTTTTCAAAATTTTGAGTCATTAGACCATGTGCCTTTTTACGCCATACCTCATCCATGGTGCGAAAAGTACCTTTCAAGATAGCTGAAGAAGGAATTACATTCGTTGAACCAAGAGCTTCCATTCGACCAAAAGAAATAACTTGTGGAACGTCTTGCGGTTTTTCAGCTGTTAAAATTCCTTCCGTCGATACTATAATTTCTGCCGCTATAGATAATGGATTGACACATTTTGCTGGTACGGCACCATGACCACCAACACCGTTGATAGACAAATGAATTTCATCACAAGAAGCCATATAAAGTCCACCTTTCAATCCAAGTTCTCCTGCCATTAAATCAGGAAAAACGTGCAGGGCAAATAAGTGAGAAACCTTAGGGTTTTCGAGCACGCCATCAGCAATCATCAGGGTTGCACCACCAGGATTTCGCTCTTCCCCTGGCTGAAAAATCAATTTGACAGGATGAGGAAGCTCGTCTTTTATGCTCATTAATAGTTCGGCGACTCCTAAAAGCGTTGCTGTATGAAAATCGTGACCGCAAGCATGCATTATTCCTGGTCGCTTAGAACAATATGGCATGTCATTATCCTCTTGGATTGGTAAAGCGTCTAGATCAGCTCGAAGCGCAACACAAGAAGCATCAAGGGCATGACGTTCATTTCGAATAATACCAACGACACCCGTTCCACCGATCTTTGTTTCATGCGGAATACCTAATTCACTTAAGCGCTCAGAAACAAAAGCCATTGTTTCAAATTCTTGATATGATAATTCAGGAAATTGGTGTAGATGCTCCCTATATCCTTTTACCTTAAGGTAAATAGCTTCAGCGTGTTTGGAAACAATACTAAAAAGCTCAGGATTCATCGGAAGAAAGCGTTGAAAATCCAGCAAATAATAGGCGAAATGAAACATACGCCATGATCAGTCCAAATATAATTTGCACAAGACTTGGTGAAAGTTTTAACGATAGCTTTGAACCGACAAATCCACCAATAAGAAAAGTTATGGCGATAATCAATCCAAATTTCCAATTGACTTGACCTTCCTTCCAATAGTTAAAAAGAGCCAAAAAGACAACTGGTAGACACAAGACAAATAAGGAAGTTCCTTGCGCACTATGCTGCGACATACCCAACAGGAATACTAAAGATGGCACAATAATGATTCCACCGCCCACGCCAACAAAGCCACTTAAAATACCCGCCATAAGACCGGTAACAGCAAGAATAAGTATTGTTTGTATTGTCATGATTAATTCAAAATTAACATAAAGTTTTGATTCACTAATCGATTAGTAGATTACATCCCCGTAAATCTGCCATTTCTATGCGGCCTTCTAAAACGAAACCTTCTCCTACCAACCTTCCCATGTCTTGTGTAGCAATAAAGCTACAGCTATAAATATTTGCTAAATCAATGATGTTTACACCTCCTCGCTTTCCTTTTTCCTGAAATTGAAAAGGGTCATACACGTCACGAATTACTACTTTCATCCATGGCGGACAATGAAAAACCCCCTCTTGCTTACTGTAAGCTTGAGAAAGTAGTTCGGTCATGCCATATTCAGAATAAACAGCAGATAAATTCAATTTTTCTTTTAAAATTGCATGCAATTCAGCTTTGGAGAGTTCTTCACGGCGACCTTTCATTCCACCCGTTTCAATAACAATCGCTTCGGCTAAATCTAAGCCATGCTCGGCTAAGTCTAATAAGGCATAAGAAACACCAATAATTACCGGAACTTTTCCTAAGGAAATTGCTTCTAAATAAGCCGTTTTTAGCGTAGGGAGATCTCCCAATAGAAATTGAGACAAGGAGTTTGCTGATTGAGAAATCAGTTCATTCACCATGAAAACCAAACTTGAATCTCCATGGCTAAGATAATTGGGTAATAAAGCTAGGATAACCTGATTTTCTGTGGGACCTATTGCTTGCCGATATGCCAATGAAAAGGATTTTTTATATACGTTGAGATCAGCAACATAATGAGTACTTCGAGCATCCCCTCCCGTACCACTACTTTTAAATTGAATTGCTTCACGCTCAAATGTATCCGAAAGAATAGCGTGCTGCTTAAAAAACTCAATGGGTAAAAATGGAATTTCGTTCAAAGACATTGGATCAGGACGATTGAGTAATCGAACATAGTCTCCATATATCTTGCAATGTATCTTTTGATAATGATAAGTCTCTAAAGCGAGGGTTTCAAAATCAGAAGGAGAGGAGATTTCCGTAAAAATATCAAATGAAAACACCTTCCAAAATTAGCAAAAATGGTCGATTTAGTAAAATGGGCTGAATAAAAAAATTAACTAATATTATTGCGCTGTGTAAGTTGTTACTATTTCGTCGCCATTTTGAATATTACTCACCTTTAATTCACTTTTAGTTAATTTAAGGATTTCAGATATTTGTACGCCAGTCGCGTCAGATAAGATTAAGTCTTCTTTATCATCACTGAATGCCCAGCTTCCAGAAGAAGTAAAAGATTGCGAAAAAATTGTATAATCGGCATCAAAAGTACCATCTTTTTTTAAGGTCATGGTTAATGAATATGACATAGGATCGGGAGTTACATCTATCCCATTTTGAGTCTGCGCTGTGAATTTCCAAGTATTCGTAATGCGAGCTTTTTTGCTTAATAAAGTAAAATTTGGGCCTTCCTCATATTTTCCACATGACGAAAAACCTGCCCCTAACGAGATAAAAAGAAACGAATAAATGATTATTTTTTTCATATTTTCATTTTAAAATTATTAAACTAACGTCGTCTGACTTTAATCAACCTTTATTTTTGAAAGGAATAATTCAAATGTAGCATTATTTTTTTGATATTCATACGCTTCTAAGGCAAGCTTTTCAAAATCAATTAGCTAAAATAAGACTAATTGAATAATTCCAACATTACATTTCCTTCAGTGTATGCGCCCCTAATGTGAAGTAATTCCAAAATCGTTGCATGAACATCTACCAAATTTCTATTTATCGGAGAAATAAGATCTTTTTTAAAATCGGGTCCAAAACTGTATAAGTTAATATGCCGACAGCCCTCGCAATTATCACCATGGGAAACAAATCCATTCGAAATTCCATCTAAATGCCGACCATGATCATTGGTCACGAACAAGGTTGTATTGTCTTTATAGAAAGGATCATTTTGAATGAACTGCCATATAGCATGCACATACTCGTCGGTTTTAAGAATACCTTTCAAATACCCCTTCCAATTACCCGCATGACCGGAAAAGTCAGGTTCACGATAATTCACTAACAAGAGATTTGGGTGACTATTTTGTAAGGTTGACAGCACCTTCATGTGGGTAAGGGAGTCGTGGCGATAACCAGTTGAAAGACCTGCATTACCACAATCAACAGAAGGCCTGAATTTATCTTTCCATCCATATTCAGTGCAATTAGAAAGCACCTCTAACTTATCTTTACTAGTTATTATCCAAGCTAGAGATTTGTCTTCAGGATGCTGCTTTAACCAATGCTGAAAAAAAGATGGCCGAATTGGAAGCTCTTGTCCGCTATTATTTATGGATTGATAAATTCCTGTGCTTAATGCAGCGTGACCGTTGGTTGTATACGTGTCGCCTAAGGAATAAAACTGATTATGTATAACGCCTTGGGGAGCTAATACATTAGACATAAAAGGAATGTATTGATGACTTGTATCTCCCCATGTTTCCGAATATCTCGGCCCATCTACAACAAGTACAATTAGATACTTTGTTTTGTATTTTTTTTCAATAACCTTATCCGCCCGACAGGAAATAAACCCGATTAGTAAGATAAAATAAAGTAAGAAACTTTTCCTCATGGCAATCGAATGCAGTTGTAACATGTAAGTAAATGTAAGGTATAATTTGAATTAAGCATAAATTTAATTGAGTAGATTACCCATAGGATGTTGCAATAAACCTATTTATCAGAATTATAGTTTTGTTAAATTTAATTTTTATCGAATCTTTCTGACGAAATTTAAGAAAATATAATCCAAAACACTATGAAATTAATTCCCCTCTATTTTACTTTCTTTTTTCCATTTCTATTCAATGCTCAAGTTGATTTTACTAGCATCGATGACTATGCAAAGGCATACCCTAAAAAGAACACATCAATTGACGAATTAGCAAACTATTTTCTTTTGAAAGAAGCAAGCGAATTGGAAAAAGCAAGAATGATTTATGTTTGGTTGGCTGAAAACATCAACTATGATGATCATGGATATAATTCAAAGCAATTTGGAGATAATTCAGCTGAAGGAGTTTTACAAAATAAGGTAGCGGTTTGTGCTGGGTTTGCTAATCTTTATCAAGCTTTAGGCGATAAGATGGGGCTCAAAATTATTACTTTACGTGGTCTAGCTAAAGGCTACGGATACGATGAATCCTCATACGATAATATAGAAGAAGCTACCAATCATGCTTGGAATGCCATTAATATTGATGGTGTTTGGACCATTTTTGACGCGACTTGGGGGCAAGGAAATGGGACTACCAATACCAAAGGTAAATTAGAAAGTAAAAAGGTTTTCAAAAATTACTGGTTTAATGTAGACCCAAAGATTTCAATTTTTTCGCATCTACCTGCAGAAAATGATAAGCAATTTTTAATTTCAACCATTTCATTTGAAACATTTTTAGAAATGCCAAATATTGTTCCAACTGCCTTCTTGTCGGGATGGTTAAATGCGGATGATCTATTGCTAAAAATTAAGGCTAAAAAAGTTATTGATATTCCAAATCATTATTTTCGTTCAGAAAAAATCTTTGTAAAAGCACCAACAGACCGCCTTCTAAAAAAAGGCAAGCCACATACTTTTATTATAGAATCTATCGAATTAAATAATGTATTCTTAGTTGATGATGATGAGAAATGGATTCTATTTAATAAGACAAGCGCGGGATGGAATTATACCTTAAACACAAAATCTCCAGGAACTATCGAAGTGGTTGTTAAAATGTTAGATGGCACTTTGTTGGTACTTTTTGAATACGAAATCGAGTGATTTTTATTCTTTTATCGGTTTAATTGATAAATTTATAACATATTAATCAATCTTACCGAACTCACAATGAAAAAAATACTTTGTCTTTTTCTATTTAATTTCTTAATAGTAGTAAATCTTACTGCTCAATGTTGGGAAAAAATAAGTGCAGGTGGAGATCACTCAATTGGTCTAAAAACAGACGGTTCATTATGGGTTTGGGGGCAAAATTACTACGGTGAAATTGGTGATAGTTCAAATGTGAATAGCGCCATTCCGGTACAAATTGGGTATGAAACAAATTGGAATAAAATAAGTGGCGGAACTTACCATAGTGTTGCCATAAAAGATGATGGAACGCTTTGGGCTTGGGGTTTGAATTCAACTGGTACGCTAGGAGATGGTACCACTATCAATAAAAATATTGCGACGCAAATAGGAACTTCCAACGAATGGGTTCAGATTAGTGGTGGTGGAAACCACACACTTGCCCTGAAACTAAATGGAACACTTTGGGCGTTTGGGGGAAATTTTGCTGGGCAGTTAGGTGACGGCACATCGACCAATAGCCTAATACCGATTCAAATTGGAAATGCATCAAATTGGGGTCAAATATCGTGTGGAGCAACATATTCAACTGCTATAAAAACGGACGGTACTTTGTGGACTTGGGGAGATAATACATTTGGACAGTTAGGTAATGGAAATAATACTTCAATTAGTATTCCTATGCAAATCGGCATGTCTACAGATTGGAGTAAAATCAGTGCTGGAAATAATTTCACTTGTGCTATAAAAACAAACGGCACGCTTTGGGCATGGGGATACAACTCGAATGGTCAACTCGGTATTGGATCAATAACGGATAGCAATATTCCTGTTCAAATCGGTAATGGTTCGATGTGGAGCCAAATAACGTGTGGAGGGGATCATTCACTTGGCCTAAAAACAGACGGTACACTTTGGGCATGGGGAAGTAATGCTATGGGGCAGATAGGAGATGCAACAAATACCGATAAAAATATACCAACTCAAATTGGAAATGCTACCGATTGGAACTTTGTTAGCGCAAGCGATTGGCACCACAGCATGGCTTTGAAAACAGATGGAACACTTTGGACATGGGGTTATAACTCGAATGGTCAACTCGGCAATAACGCTACTAGTAACGAAAACTCTCCAATTGATCTCCTTTGTCCGACAACAGGAATTCAAGAATCTAAAATGGATCAAGTGACAATTTATCCCAACCCTAGTCATGGAAAATTCATAGTAAGCAATAGTGAACAAATTATTGAAGCCATAACTATTTA
>JAPLEV010000022.1 GCA_026391005.1 Flavobacteriia bacterium
CATCTTCGGTTTGTAAATAAACGATTCCGTCTTTTAGTAGCAAAAATTCCCCGCTTATTATTTGATTACCTATTTTCCAGGTTTGTTCTTTTTCATGATGTCCGCCTTCATGCGACCATAGGCTAAGGGAAAAGGTAAGAATGACAATGCTTAAAAAATACTTCATACTTCGAGATTTAGACTCAACTATTTAATTAGTGATTTTAAATTTAAAAAACTTGTGAAAAGCACTATTAAATTACGTCCTAAACACGGAAGCAGGTTCTAATTTGGTGATTCTTCGAATAGCGAAAAGGGTTCCTGAAATGGATATTGTTGCGGTGATCAAGAAGAAAACTAATTTAGTAATCGGGTGGAAACTAAACAATGTGCCCGCATTGGCAATTCCATTTCTAAATCCTTCGATGAGTGCGTATCCAATCATGAATCCGATGATCGCATAGATAATGGCTTGCATTAAGATGAGTTTCCGGATGTACCCATTGGTGGCTCCAATTGCTTTTAAGGTACCGTAATCTTTTATACGATCTATTGCAGCCGAATAGAGGGTTAAACCAATGATAATAAATCCGGAGATTAAAGCGAAAATAATTAAGGTTCCAAATGAAAAAGCTATCCCACTCGATTTTAATACAGTAATGACAGTTTCCCACCTAAAATCATCCGGCATCCATGCCTTTACGCCAGGGATATTTGCGTTAATGTAATTCACTACTTCTTGCATTTTCTTTGGATCGTCTGCTTCGACTAAAAATGCAGAGGTTTTATTATTGGAAACATTACCTAAAAAACGAGCGCGTTCGATGGTAGTGTAGGCAAATAAACCGCCTCCAAATGCTCTTGCTCCTTTGGTTATTGCGGCGATATACACTTGTTTTCCATTAATTTCAAAATAATCTCCCATCTTAGGGTTTCCTAATGCTTTTCCATCAAAAAAATCAATGGTTACTGCTCCATCGGCTATAATATTGGATAGTTTTCCCTCCACAATCAAGTTGTCTTGAATACCAACCATTGCTGGTAAATTCAATCCTACCACACTCATTCCAGCTGTGGTACCATCGGCAAATCGTGCTGCTCCAGCGCCAATTACCAGTGGATTAGCTTTCACCACGAAGGGTAAACTTTCTATTTCATGTCCCAAACGAATATCGATCGGCGCCAAGGCATTTACATTGGTTGTTTTGTTGTCGGTTACCCAGACGTAGCCATCGTTTACGCGAACTAAATAGCTCATGGCATTGGTTAAAAAGGTAAAAATTCCGGTTTGCTGCCCAATTAAAAAGATCGAAATAATAACACCAAACAAAGCCCCAATGCTCTTAGGCTTGTCAAACTTCATGAATTTTAATGCGGTGAACAGTAGTTGCATTTTATAGTTTTATGATGCATTCAACACGACTTCCTATGAGGACCGAGCCTGGTTTATCTACGATTACTCTTACTTCTCGAACGCGCCGATCTTCCAAATTGTCCGCTTTATCGCTAAAAATAGATTTCTTAGAAAGGTAGGGGGAGCAATAAACGATTTTTCCAGTACTTAATAGTTCTCGAGTGCCTTGTTTTGCTATGCTTACGCTCATGCCATTGCGGACATCCATGGCGTATAATTCATCTACTTCGGTAATGGCAATTAATCCTCCGCTTGGTGCAAAATCTCCAATTTTAGCTCCCGGTGCAAGTGCTTGTCCTGGTCTTACTTCAATGCTTAGCATCATTCCGTCTTCTGGGGCATAAATCTTTCTCTTGTTTTTAAGTTGCGTGAAATAATTTGAGTCAGCACTTAATTCACTTAAACTTGCAATTGCTTCATTGACCTCGGCTTTTGCAATGATGATGTCGGCTTGTAGGTTTTGGTAGATGTTCTCTGAATCTATGGCATTTTTATCTGTTCCTGCTTTTGAATCTGCCAATGCACGATCCCTTTTCATGTTCACTTCGGCTGCTTTTAATTTTATGTTTAAGGCTTCTATTTTCGCCTGAAGACTTTTGATTTTTTCATTTCGAGTACTTACTTTTGAATTGCTTTGTGTAACCTGAGCATTTTCAGCACTTTCATCCATTTCGAGTAGGAGTTGTCCTTTCTTAACCACCTGACCTTCTACCACTAAAATACGTGTGATTTTTCCGGCTAATTCGCTACCTAAGGGATAGATTTTATTGGCTGGTTCAATGCGTGCAATTCCCACCAATTCATTTATTTTTTCAACTTTGTAATCGGATAGTTTTTTTGCTTTCGGATCTTCTTTTCCACCGCAGGAAGCTAAAAGCAATAGTATGAACAAGGATGTTTGTGTTATTTTCATTTTATACAAGTGTAAAGGCATTCGTTAATTCATTTTTTTTTATTTCTGTTGCAAATCCATTTTCTACTTTAATTACGCGGTCTGCATATTGTAATAATCGTGGGTCATGGGTAACTACGCAAACGCTTTTTCCAGATTTAGAAAGCGAAACAAGTTCTCCCATTATAGTTGCTATGGAGGAAGCGTCTAAGGATGCAGTGGGTTCATCGCACAAAATTAATTGTGGGTCTGTTACCAACGCTCTTGCAATTGCTACACGTTGTTGTTGTCCTCCAGAAAGTTGTTTGGGTAAACTCTTTTTCCGGTCCAACATACCGACTAAATCCAAAGCAGCTTCGGCTTTTATTTTGGCATCCTTCGCCTTAAGTTTTTTTAATTGTAAGGGCATCATTACATTGTCTAATGCGTTGAGCGGAGCGATTAAATTAAAGCCTTGAAACACAAATCCGAAGGTGTTTAAGCGTAGATTGGCCATCTGCTTTTGACTCATATCGTTGACCAATTGCTCATTTACGAAGAGTTGACCTATTGTTGGATAGATAACACAGCCTAAAAGGGACAAAAGGGTTGTTTTTCCCGAACCTGATGGACCAATGATTAATAGTAATTCTCCGGTATTAATACATAAATCTACGGGTTGCAAAGCAATAATGGTTTGATCACCAACTTGGTATTCTTTTCCTACCCCTTTTAATTCGGCAATCATTACAACTTAATTATAAATTTAAAACAAGGTCCTTGCATTTTTGTTCAAGTGCTTATTTTTCGAAGAAAAACACCTAAAAAAGTTTTCAAGTTGCAAATTTTTTCAAAGTTAACGTTTCATTCTTAGTCCCGCGTTTTTTTTTTTGAACTTAACAGTTTTTACAAACAATTATCCCTGATTTCAGCCACAATTTCTGGATTCAATAAGGTAGAAATATCCCCAAAATTATCAAAATCTCCCTCAGCAATTTTGCGTAAGATCCTACGCATTATTTTTCCGGAACGTGTTTTCGGTAAGCCGCTGGTAAATTGAATTTTATCCAATTTTGCGATTGGGCCAATCTGGTCCGAAATGAATTGGTTGATCTCTCTTTTTAGTTGATCATGGTTGGCATGTTCTTCTTTTAGAATTACAAAGCCATAAAGCGCATTTCCTTTAATGTCGTGTGGAAATCCTACAATGGCGGATTCAGCGACCAAAGCATGTTCGTTAATCGCATCTTCTATGGGTGCTGTTCCTAAATTATGACCGGAAACAATGATTACATCATCGACACGCCCTGTAATTCTATAATAACCATCTTCGTCTCTTAATGCTCCATCTCCAGTGAAATAGAGCCCAGGAAATGCCGTGAAGTAGGTCTCTAGATAGCGTTTGTGATCACCCCAAATAGTGCGGGCAATCGATGGCCAGGGTTGTTTTATGCACAGACTGCCACTCACTTCGTTTCCACTCATTTCTTTTTTACTTTCGTCCATGATGGCAAGTTGAATGCCTGGTAAAGGCAATGTGGCAAAGGCAGGTTTTAATTTGGTGATATTCGGTAATGGTGAGATAAGTATTCCCCCGGTTTCTGTTTGCCACCAAGTATCCACGAGCGGACAGTTTCCTTTTCCGATATGTTCATGGTACCAATGCCATGCTTCGTCATTGATGGGTTCACCAACGGAACCGATGATCCGTAGACTTGATAAATTATATTTTTCCACCCAAGACAAAGGTTCTTTGGCAAGCGAACGAATGGCTGTTGGTGCGGTATAAAAATGATTTACTTGGTGTTTGTCAATTACTTCCCAAAATCGTCCAAAATCTGGGTAGGAGGGAATGCCTTCAAAAAGTACGGTGGTGGCTCCGTTTAACAGCGGACCATAAACAATGTAGGAATGTCCGGTAATCCAACCAATATCTGCAGTACACCAAAAGACTTCTTTTTCTTGGTAATCGAATACATTTTGAAAAGTGTAACCGGCATAAACCATGTATCCTCCAGTGGTATGCAACATGCCTTTTGGTTTTCCCGTGGATCCAGAGGTGTATAGAATAAACAAGGGATCTTCAGCGTCCATTTCGGTCACGTCACAATGGGTACTTACTTTTTCAAGTTCATCTTCGAGGTAAGTGTCTCGTCCAGCAAGCAGTTCGATTTCCGAATGTGTCCGTTTTACTATCAAGGACCTTAAAATTGTCGGACAAGTAAGCAAGGCTTCATCTACGATGGATTTTAGGTCAATCGATTTGGTGCCGCGAAAGCCACCATCTGCCGTTATCATAAGTTTACAAGCACAGTCTTGAATACGTGAAGCAAGAGCTGTAGATGAAAAGCCAGCAAAGACTACCGAATGTACAGCGCCTATTCGTGCGCAAGCCAGCACACTGATTGCCAATTCTGGAATCATGGGAAGATAGATACAAACACGGTCTCCTTTTTCAATGCCATTTGCTTTCAACACATTTGCCATCTGCGAAACCCGTTCATGTAATTCCGTGTAGGAAATGTGCTGCGCTTTTTCCTTGGGATCATTAGGCTCGAAAATCAGGGCTGTTTGCGCGCCTTT
>JAPLEV010000025.1 GCA_026391005.1 Flavobacteriia bacterium
AACATTCTAATTCCCTTGTGTATATTGTTTTTGGGGCTGATCATTTTAAGTATTTATTTCTTCCGAAAAAGGAAAATAAAACAAGGAGTCGTAATAATTTCAATATCGATCAGCCTCTTTCTCTACAGTTTTACAGATCCAAATGTGATGAATCTAGCATTTATTGCATTTCAACCGAATGCTATCACCTCATGGGATGCCAATTATTTTTATGTTGAATCGAAAGGCATCCCGACAACACACGACATGATGGTTGGAATTGCTAGCAATGGTTGGCAACAACAAGTACCAATTCCCCAGTGTTATTATGGAGACAATGCTTGGAGCATCCCATTAAATCCAATTTTAGCAGCAACACCAGTCCCAGTGAACGCCCAACATTTTACAAGAGGCGCCATCGCAGTTGCGGTAAATGGCGTTCCAATTTTCAACCCCTTTACCAATCAAGGCGTAGATGCTTTCTTAGATGGACAATTAGATAATTGGGGAGGCCATTGTGGTCGTGCAGACGATTATCATTACCACACAGCTCCACTTCATTTGTATGGAACAACAAGTAGCACCTTACCTATTGCTTATGCATTAGATGGTTATGCGGTTTATGGAGCGCTCGAACCCGATGGGATTTCAATGACAAGTTTAGATGCAAATCACGGACATAATTACAATGGGGAATATCATTATCACGGGACAGCAAACGCGCCTTATATGATTGGAAATATGGTAGGACAAGTTACCGAAGATGCCTCTGCGCAAATCATTCCACAAGCAGCAGCAAGTCCGGTACGACCGGCACAAACTCCATTAAATGGCGCCTTGATTGCTAGTCTAATTGCCAACGGAAGCAATGGTTATATTTTATCTTATTTATTAAACAATCAGAATTACCAAGTAAGTTATAGTTGGACATCAAACGGCTTATACACCTTCAACTTTATTAATCCAAACGGCACAACAAGCTCGAACTATAATGGATTTATTCCCTGTGATATACAATATGCAGGCAACAATGAATCGACCTTACTCAACAATTCATTCAATATTTATCCGATACCTAGTCAGCATACAATAAATATCCAATTGAAATCAGGGCAAGATTCGAAAGAAATAAAAGGAATCTCAATTTACAGCGCCTTCGGAAAAGAAGTTTTTCATTCCCATCACTATGAAAAAGCCATTGATTTATCGCTACAGCCCAAAGGCATCTATTTCATAGTGATCAAAACATCGAAAGGCGAATTCAAGCAAAAGTTAATTTTGCAGTAATAGCTCCAGTATATGATTTTGAATTATTAAAAACATGCTATTTTTTCACTATTGTCCTCCGCCCCGGCGGAAAAAATCGGACGTTATTTTCTTTGTCCTTTTGTCTTGATACAAAAGAACGAAAAAATCAAGTCGCTGATTATTCTTCAATTCACTCCACTCTTAAAATAAGACCGTTTCAGCGATCTCTGCGAGCTGCATTACGGTTCCCTTATTTAAATTCGCTACACTTTATCAGAATAATAGGCGACAGGAGAAAAAAACTAATTTATTTTTTAAAATGAAAGCTTGCATAAGAGAATTATTGTATTGAACTAAGAATTGGGTACCGTGAGGTAGTTCGTTAGAAATCACCGAAAGGGTCAAGTCTTAGGATTGGAAATAATGAACGCATGCCACTTTCGAGTTTTTTTGCTACTTTTTTTGCGGAAAAAAAAGTAGGGAGAATAATTAACTAAAAAATGATTTTAAAACCAATATAACAACAATTTTAGTTCAAAGGAATATATTTCAAAATAAACCACCCTATCACACCATGAAATAAAGATCATTTATTAACGAAAAATACAAGTAGGGTACAATTAATTTTGCAGTAAACTACTGCTTCACTAACTCCTTCGTGTATACGCGTTGATTCGTGATTATTTTGACAATGTACGTTCCCTTGTTGAGTGAAGATAAATCCACATGAGATTCTGCAAAATAATCCGTAGCCTTCATTTTTTCCGAATAAACCGGCCTACCCATAATATCATAAATGGCCAATTGTGCGTCGTTGTTTACGAAACCACTAATTTCAATGGTTGCTTCATCCTTTGCTGGATTAGGGAAAATGGCGATCTCATGATCCAATTTATTTTCATTTAAACCAACAGTAAAGCCAACCGAGAAGTCATAACGGTGGTATCTTCCGAAATCACCAGGGAACATTTCAATATAGCTACCTCCTACTAAACGCAAACGCATTTGTCCGGTTGTTTCGCCTTCCACTTGAGCAGAATACCAGAAAGAAAGCCCATCATTATCCGTGTCCTCAATGATGATGCTGTAACATCCAGGCGCAAGATCAAATGTATCTTTGTACTGGGTTGTGTTACTCATATTGTCGCGTTCAAAAAGAACATTTCCAGCAGCATCTATTAAGCGATATTTATTTTCGATTGCTTTATTATTGGTAGTAAGCCACACGAAAAAAGGACCATTAATCGTTTCGGGAGCCACAAACTTTGTTTGTTTCACACTATTTTGAAGGTACTCATCATTTCCTGAACCACCATTGACATTGCATACATAGGCAGTAAAAGTTTTCATAGAGTCATAATCTGACCAAAAATCTTGATAGGTAACTGGAATTTCAACCACTTCTTCTTCTAAAAACCCAAGGCTTCCTGTCCAATCATAGCTAATTTCAACGCCATACGTAATCCAACACCTAATTTTACAAGATGTTATTGTTTGCGCACCAGCATTTTTAAGAATGACACGTGGATTTGAACAAGTTGGATTGAACTTGCTGTAATACTCCCAATTGTTTGGATTTAGTACATCAGCAATAGCCGCATCCACCTGATGATTAGGCGCTGAATACGATATTAAATCATAAGCCGCAATGTAATTCCCACCTGCTTGACCAGGATCATTCTGAGGAACCGCAGTAATCGAATAATCAATAGTTACCGAATCACCGGGAGTAACGAAAGGCGTTAATTCAAATTCATGTTCCTTCACCCGATCACCTGGGCACCATCCTTCTCTGGCATACGGCCACGTTCCTCCTTGACCAATATTTGGGTTGTCACCACACTCCGTTGTTTGCCAAATATTCCAGTTAAACCTGGGTACTCCATCTATACGCAGTTGATGATCGTTGGGTACCCATTCGCAACAAGCGGCATTTCCTACTTGCCCATGACCAGACATTCTAGTTTTAATTTTAAACATGGCAGAAGAATCCGATAATAGAATTGATTTGGGGGCTAAATCTACATTATTCGCCATATTAGCGAAATTGTAGCCTCTAAAATCACTCCAAATTGGCTCCCGCTTGTGAAGGTCTCTTGGAGGAATTCCTTCAATAAATGCGAAGCGAAGATCCAATAACTCTTGGGTATTATGCGCCGCTAAATCAACGGTATTTTTTAGGTATTGCTGATAATCTGTTACGTCATAAATCCAACAGAAACCATTTGGACCTAAGTCGAATTGAATACCATATGGTGTAATATATCGTGCAATTTCGACGTCCTTTACTATTTCATAAGGAACATTATAGTATGAAATCGTGTCATTAAGGAAGTTGGTAGTTACGTTGTAAGGAACACTTGTCAGCATATTTCCTTGTGGATCAAAAGTATTCATCGAACCTGTAGGAACGCCAATAAAACTGTTTATAATCTCGAAATGGCGATTCACAGCTGCTTGTTCAAACACAACGATTGGTTCTTTACGTTTCATTTGATTGACAAGATTAGTTTGTTGAACACCTGTAACAACACCCTGACCCAAAGCAATTTTAGGACGTTTTGTAGCTTGCGTAAACCCTGCAAGAGGAAATTCATCATTTCGGATCATACTTCCATTTGCCAAAGACCAACCTTCAGACAACATCAATTTATGATTATTTTGAGATCGATCGATGGCATAATTCACATCATCAAAATCATAATAGGCCAATAGATTGTTCCAATTAGGGTGCGTAGCATCAATTTTGTTTTTATAATTTGCTAAAATAGTAGCCGGTGTCAATGCCGCATTATAAATTCGGAATTCATCCATTTTACCTTTCCATTTTAGATTTGCATCAGCGCTGGCACCAATAACCAAGCGACTTATGTAGCCAATTTGTCTTGTCAAATTAGTACCAGAATGCCAGAGCACGCCATTTTTATAAATAAACATTTCACCGGTAGATTGCTTCTTGACAAATGCCCAATGATTCCAGTTATCATCCATCTCACTTGGGCTCATCACCTTATTAATTCGATCGAAACCGGAAGAAATCCCTGCGTCAAAATAAACATTATTGTTACTCCAAGGCATGTGAATATTCAAAATTCGATTATTCAAGGTGTCCCAAGCTTCCAAAATAGTAGTGTTCGTCCCTGCGGTCAAATTCCCCTTTGTCCAAAACTCCACGGTTAATTCATTTCCAACCACGAAATCTGAAAGTTCAGAAACGGCATAATTGGTTCCACTAAAATTCACCACGCCATTCTTACCCTCAAAATTCAAGGCTGAATTAGTGTTGATGGTTTCAGTCTGAAAGCTTAAACCTGTAGCAGCAGTATAATCATTCTCAAATGAAAATTCAATAATCAAATTATCCGTTCCGTTCCATGCAAAAGATTGATAAAACAATAAGTCGTTTTGTCCTGCAAGAAAAGATGGGTTGGTTCCTCCAACTCCATGACTAGCATTATAAACCGTAGTAAAGCCAGCAGTGTGAAAAAATAACAAATCATTATCAATGGTAGATTTCAGTGAGATTGTTGGATGCATTAACTCACCATTAGTTCCTAAAGAATTAATAAATAAAGAAAGTGATTGAATGTCACCCGCGATAATTCCTGCTGCCAACAACTCATTTGCGCTTAGGAGCATCTGATATCGACCACCGCTTTTTTGTGTGTTAAACGGCAAATTAGCCGAAGAATTAGACGCGTTAATATTCGAAGAAAGCACCGAAGCTCCCGTGCGAAACAATTCATTGCGCTGATAAATATCCGCTTCGACAAAAGGAATCGGCGTAAAAGAAACAACTGGAGGAGCTGCACAATTAGCCAGGTACATGCTGCTATTTTTTATAACAGAATCGAAATTCCCAGTGTGATCAAAAACCCGTGTGTAGGTTAAATAATCCCATTCACCGCAATTGTATTGATCCCAAGTAGTCAATGGACTACATTTTAATTTATAGTACATGAGTACTTTCTCGAACCTTGTTGTATTTAATTCAGGAGGAAAAACGAAATTCGCTCTTCTTGTGGTAATGGAATCATAGGTAAAAGTTTGAACCCATGTTGTGTCTTGAGCGTTTAACTCATTTAAGAAAAGAAAAGAGACAAAAGTAAAAAGTAGGATTTTTTTCATAATTTAACTATAATTTGAACGATAAAAGTACAAAAACAATTTAACTAGAAAGTATACCTTGCTTTACATAAATTTTACTGAAACAGAAAAAAAATAACTACTAAAATATGTCATTATTTCAGCTACATGTAGGATGGCATAACAATTGGCTAGTAGGATAAGCAACAAAATAAATACATTATACAATTTTGTTCAATTGAAAACTGACATTGTGTCGCAACAAAATAAATAGCAGAACAAAGAATGAGTAATAATTTTGAGAATGACTTTTTTGGATTTAGTGGCATCGAAAACGATGCTGAATTCATCCCATTAATTACCGCAGAAGAAGAAGATTCTGTCAACAAACAAATTTTCCCAAGTGATCTTCCTATTCTTCCCTTGCGAAATAACGTTTTATTTCCTGGAGTTGTTATCCCAATTACGGTTGGTCGTGATAAATCAATTCGATTAATTCAAGATGCTAACAAAGGGAATAAAATCATTGGGGTCGTTTCCCAAAAAAACCAAGATGAAGAATCTCCCTCTTTTACTGATTTACATGAAATAGGAACCGTAGCACAAATCATCCGCTTATTAAAAATGCCAGACGGAAGTTCAACTGTCATCATCCAAGGAAAAAGACGATTTGAAATTGAAAGTGCGCTGCAAACAGAGCCTTACATGCGTGCAACTGTTAAAATCTTACAGGAAAAACCAATTGACAAAAAAGACAAAGAGTTGACTATCATGTTCAAGACCATTAAAGAATTGGCCTTGCAAATTATACGAGACAGTCCAAATATTCCATCAGAAGCACAATTTGCGATTGGAAATATCGATAGTCCTACCTTCTTAGTCAACTTTATTTCATCCAACATGAATGCAGATGTTTCAAAGAAACAAGAAATGCTGGAAGAAATGGATATGCCGAAGCGCGTGATGATGGTTCTTGAACACCTGACCTTAGAAGTACAAATGCTCGAAATGAAAAACGAAATCCAAAATCGTGTCAAAAAAGACTTGGATCGTCAACAGCGTGAGTTTTTCTTGCATCAACAGATGCGCACCATTCAAGATGAATTAGGTGACAACCCGCAGGATCAAGAGATCATCGAATTACGTAAAAGAAGCGAAAAAAAAAGTTGGTCCGAATCAATGTCTAAAACCTTTTCTAAAGAGTTAGACAAACTACAGCGAATGAATCCACAGGGAGGGGAATATACGGTTCAGCTCAATTTTTTAGATTTATTGCTCGATTTACCATGGAATAGTTACACGAAAGATAATTTAGATCTGAAACGTGCTAAAAAAATACTGGAACGTGACCATTTTGGCTTAGAAAAAGTAAAAGAACGCATCTTAGAGTACCTTGCCGTATTAAAACTGCGCGGCAATATGAAATCGCCTATTCTTTGTTTTTATGGCCCTCCAGGGGTGGGAAAAACATCTTTAGGGAAGTCAATAGCGGAGGCGCTTGGTCGCAAATATGTGCGAATGTCACTTGGTGGTGTGCACGATGAAGCGGAAATTCGCGGTCACCGAAAAACCTACATTGGAGCGATGCCGGGTAGAATTATCCAAAACATTAAGAAAGCGGAAAGTGCCAATCCTGTTTTTGTATTGGATGAAATCGATAAATTAGGTCGTAGCAATCATGGCGATCCTTCATCGGCGCTGCTTGAAGTTTTAGATCCTGAACAAAACATTGCTTTTTACGATAATTATGTTGAATCAGAATTTGATTTATCTAAAGTTCTCTTCATTGCTACAGCAAATAGCTTGGCAGAAGTACAAGGACCACTTAGAGACCGAATGGAAATTATAGAAGTCAATGGCTATACTATTGAGGAGAAAATTGAAATTGCAAAACGCCACCTCATCAGCAAGCAATTAACGGAACATGGTATTCAGAAAAAAGATATATCCATCGACAATAAATTATTAGAAAAACTAATTGAAGAGCACACCAATGAATCCGGCGTAAGAAGCCTCGATAAACTAATGGCCAAATTAGTGCGAAGCAGAGCACTTCAGATTGCCAGTGATGAAAAATTCACCCCGAAGATAACAGAAGAAGATTTATTTAAATTTTTAGGCGCTGGCCGATCTCGAACTAAGTATGCAAACAATAAAGTCGCTGGTGTAGTTACCGGACTTGCTTGGACAAGCGTTGGAGGTGATATTTTGTTTATTGAATCTTCATTAACACAAGGAAAAGGCAAATTAACACTAACGGGAAATCTTGGAGACGTTATGAAAGAAAGTGCGATCATTGCACTCGAATTTTTAAAAGCACATAGTCAATGGATCGGACTTTCTCAAGAAGTTTTCGATCACTATAATGTGCATGTCCATGTGCCTGAAGGTGCAACACCTAAAGACGGACCGAGTGCAGGTATTACGATGCTTTGTTCTTTGGCTTCTTTATTTTCACAACGAAAGATAAAAAAAGGCCTTGCCATGACAGGAGAAATAACACTTCGTGGTGACGTACTTCCAGTTGGTGGAATCAAGGAAAAAATATTAGCAGCTAGACGAGCCGGAATTAAAGAATTAATTCTTTGCTCCAAGAACAAACAAGATGTAGATGAAATAAAACCTGATTATATAAAAGGTTTAAGTATTCATTATGTGGAAACCATGAAAGAAGTGATTGATATAGCCTTGACAAAAGAAAAAGTATTGGATCCGATTAATTTAGTTATCCCAACTAAATCTTAATCCCAATCGGTGTTTTCGTTATCGAACTCATCCATTAATTTCTTCCAATTATAGGTGGGATCCGTGGTGTCTATTAGTATGTCCTTGTATTCAGCAGAAGTAATGTCATAATGCAGAATTTCTTCGCCTGTATACACTTCAATTGCTTCAATAAGGATTTTTTCTTCCGGACTACAAAATGACAAAGCTTGTCCGTTAGCCTCACCTCTACCCGTTCGTCCGCAGCGGTGCACATAATTCTCTGGATTTTCTGGAATGTCATAATTTATTACGTAATCCATATCGGGGATATCAATTCCTCTGCAAGCAACATCCGTAGTAATTAGCACTCTACTTTCCCCTTTTCGAAAACGCTCTAAAATATCAAAACGCTTATCTTGTTCAATACCACCGTGAAGTGCTTCAGTTACTATTTCAACACGCAACATAGCCGCCACAACTCTTTCCGCACGAACCTTTGTCCTAACAAACACAATAAATTTTTGGGTTTCGAATTCAGTTAGGATGTTTTCAAGAAAAAAACGTTTATCATCCATTTCAATAAAAGCCACCGCATGAGTTACGTTTTTAGCAACTGGATTCTTGGGTGAAATTTGTATCCGAATAGCATCGCGAACGACGTCGTAAGCCAATGATTTTATTTTTTTTGAAATTGTAGCTGTAAAGAACAAGGTTTGTCTCTTTTTGGGAAGTAAGCGCAGTACATCTGTTATGTCCTTTGTAAAGCCTAAGTCTAGCATTAAGTCAGCCTCATCAAGCACTAAGATTTCTACTTTCGATAAATCGATAAATCCTTGTGAAACGAGGTCAAACATACGGCCAGGAGTTGTTACTAAGATGTCGACTTTATGTTCTAATTGATGAATTTGATTTTCCTGTTCCACACCACCAAAAAGCCCTAGTGTTTTTAATTTTGTTGCGGCACCAATTTCAATAAAAACTTCTGAAATTTGCTTGGCTAGTTCGCGGGTAGGTACCATAACCAAACACCTAATTTGTTTTTTCTTTAGATCTTTTGGATTTAACAGATGGTGAATCACAGGAATCACAAAAGCAGCTGTTTTTCCAGTCCCCGTTTGTGCCACAGCCATTACATCTTCCCCATCCAAAATATGCTTGATAGCGCGGTGTTGAATATCGGTTGGACGTGTAAATCCTAACTTTTCGAGCTGACCTTTTATCAATGAAGAAATAGGGTAATCCTTAAATTTCATGTGACAAAGATACGCAATTTAAGGCGTATTATTTATTGAATAATTCGTCTACTTTTTGACGGCGATAATCAAAAATTTCTTTTAGTTTATTTTTAACCAAAATGGGATGCATTAGCCGGCCTAAAAATCCAAAAGGAATTTCATAGCTTACAATATCAGTCATTTCTACGCCACCCTCAACTTCTTTAAAATGGTGCTCATGATGCCAAATTCGATAGGGACCTTTACGTTGTTCGTCTACAAAAAACGAGTGGTTTTTAACCGTTTTTATTTCCGTAATCCAATTCATTGGAATTCCTAGCATTGGACAAACCGTATATTCAATCATTAAACCTTCGTACATTTTATCGGGCAGTTCTGTTCGAACTATAAAGCCCATGGACTGAGGGGTGATTTTTGAAAGATTTTTCGGATTGGAGAAAAAATCCCAACACGTAGCCATGTCGGTTTTTACGAATTGTATTGTTTTGAGTTGATACATACTTAAAAAACAAGCCAGGGCATAAAAAGTTTTTACATAAGACTAGAAATCGTAGCTTCTTCACCAAAACGAACGTCATCGATCAATCGTAATTTTTCCATTTGCACTACTTCGAGCGAATACTAACCAAAGACTGCTGTCACACGACCTTTCATGCGATAAATTCCTTTTCCCGTGAAGGGATACTTTCGGACTGATTCCGGAAAATGAACCGTATCAATCGTATCACCTTCCACATCAATAAAAGTTCCAAAATTCATTAGTGTTCCCTTACTTGTTTTAGATGGTTTAACCGCGACTAAATAACAAACTAATTCAATCACTAGTCCCAGGGAATTAACAATTTTTTTAGCTAAGGTAAGCTTAGGTAAAGGATTCGCTAGTAAATCAAAGGGATTGCACAAAGGGAAGCCCATTAGCTCAATTTGCTCAAAGGAACATTCCATATTATCTTCCTCAAAATCCGGTAATTGAAATGACAAAGGCGCAGTAGTAAACAGGGAATTTTGCTTACTATTCGGAGTGGATTTATTCAAATATAAATGAGCTTTCCACAACAAGGTTTTTCGATCTTCCGAAAAATCACGTAGCGCACCGATTCGGATCAGAAGAGATAGCTGTTCTAGTGGAATAGCAAGGCGCTGCATCAGGTCATCGAAATTACGAAAAAGGCCATTTTCGATGCGTTCTTTCAAGATAGAGCGAATACACTTCACTTCTATTCCATCAACTAGGTTAAAGCCCAATACCAAGCGCTTTCCGATTAACACCGAAGCATAATCTCCCTCATTAATTGATGGTGCCTCGATAAGAGCACCAAATCGGCGTGCTTCATGGACATAAATTTCAGTTCGATAATACCCACCGAAATTATTAATGGTTGCGGTCATATATTCCAACGGATAATGCGCTTTTAAATAAAGACTTTGATAGCTCTCAACGGCATAGGAAGCGGAATGGCCTTTCGAAAAAGCATAGCCGGCAAAGCTCTCGATTTGGGACCAAATAGAGCCAACGAGGACTAAATCATACCCTTTTTTAGCGCAATTACTAAAAAACAAATCGCGTACCGCTTGAAATTCATCTCTTGACCGAAACTTACCCGACATCCCCCTTCTCAAAACATCTGCTTCGGCTAAACTAAGTCCGGCAAAATAATGTGCTACCTTAATCACATCTTCTTGATAGACCATTACCCCATATGTTTCGGGCATCATTTCCAATAAAATAGGATTCGCTTCTTTTCTACGATCAGGATTCCTATGGCGAAGGATATATTCACGCATCATACCAGATTGCGAAACCCCCGGACGGATAATTGAACTCGCGGCTACCAATTCCAGGTACGTTTTCACTTTTAATTTAATCATGAGCATACGCATAGCAGGAGATTCGACATAGAAACACCCTAATGCTTTGGCTTCTAACATCAAAGACCTAATGGATTCATCTTCCTTGAAGTAAGCGATATCGTGAATATCATGTGGCGGATTTTCTGCCTGATTATACGCGATAATATCTAAGCATTCCCTTATTTTACCTAAACCACGCTGACTCAAAACATCAAACTTATACAGACCAACGTCTTCGGCTTCCATCATTGAGAACTGAGTTGTTGGATACCCTTTTGGCGGTAAGAAAGTAGCTGAATACCACGTAATAGGTTTTTCACTGACAACAATTCCCCCCGAATGAACGCTTAAATGAGAGGGAATACCTTGAATGTAGGCGCTATAACGAAGCACTAATTTTGAAAGCTCGTCTAGGTTGGCAGTAGGAAGTTTACTTCGGCTTAGCTTATCGATTTCCGTTTTAGGTAAACCAAAAACTTTCCCAAGTTCTCGAATAGTAGCACGATATTGAAATGTATTGTAAGTGCAGAGCCAGGCCGCATTTGGATAACGCTGAAAAATATAATCAATCACTTCATCGCGATCGCGCCATGAAAAATCAATATCAAAATCAGGTGGATTTTTCCGATAAAGATTGATGAAACGTTCGAAATAAAGATCTAATTCCAAGGGATCAACATCCGTGATACGCAACAGATACGCAACAATGCTATTAGCGCCGCTCCCCCTACCGACATAAAAAAAACGCTTCGAGCGCGCAAAAGAAGTGAAATCCCAAGTCATTAAAAAGTACGACAAGTAATCCTTCTGGGCAATAATCTCAATTTCCTTCTCAATACGCGCGATGATTTCGTCTGTTATTATCGGATAACGATACGCCAAACCATCTGCACAAAGCTGCCGTAACATTTCCTCATCTTCCTCAACACCTCCTGTATAGGTTATTGGATTTTGAGGCTTTGCCTGCTCACCAAATTCAAAATCAACATGACAGGTATCAAATAGCGCTTGCGTTCTTTCAAGGTATTGAGGAAAATACTGATAAACGATTAATAAATCACTAGCAGATAAAAATCGTTCATTTTCGTTAGCTTGATTCTTTTTAGGCAACTTGGATAAAAGGGTATTGTAGTGAATTGCACGCAACAAGCGATGCGTATTAAAATCACGTTTATTACGAAAAATCATAGGATCCAAAGCCACTATTTTTTCAGGTCGAACATGCTTAAAGTTGATGGATATATTATTCAGATCTGTATGCCGTACTTGGAAAAACTCATTGGCTTTTAAGTCGTTAAAATCGCTTGTTAAAGGGTAAAAAATAAAGCAATTCACTAAATCCGGAAGCCGAGCCTCGAAAGGCAAATTGCCATGGAGATGCTTCGTTAAAAAATTATTTAATGCTAACAATCCGTCGTTATTTTTAGCGATTACAGTGGCCTTTATGTCCATCCCATTTCTAATTTCAGCACCTACAATAGCTTTTACACCAAGGTGTTGGGCAGCACGAACAAATGCCAATACAGCTCCTGTAGAATTTATATCAGTCAGGCAAACACATGAGTATCCTGCAGCAGAGGCCCATTCTAAAATAGCATCTGGAGAAAGTACCCCATATTTTAAGCTGAAGTAGGAATATGTTTTCATACCATTATTAAATTTTATCAGAATAAGACCTCTAGTTTACTACCAAACCAGTCAAGTAAATGGGTAACTTAATCGATCCTATTGACATTCATTCCAATCGCTCGCATCACAGCACGATCGCCATAGCGCTTTCGAATATGATCCAAAGACCTATACAAACTAGCGTAGTCGACTGATTCATCAAATAAACTGAGTTGATGATTTCCTGCCACAAGCGAGCTATACCGTAAACCAATCAAGCGAACCAACATCCTTCGTTGAAATAATCGATTGAATAGCTCTGCAGCAATAGGAAATAAATCATGGTCGGCAGCTGTGTAAGGAATCTGCTTTTGGAGGGTTTGCGTTTGGAAATCAGCGTAACGAATTTTAATGGTTACACAAGCCGTTAGTTTATTACTCGTACGCAATTGAAAAGCCATATTTTCAGCCATGGCCGCTAATACGCTTCGAAGTTTAGCTACATCGATTGTATCTTGATCAAAAGTGCGTTCCTTGGAAATGGACTTTCGTTCACTGTATTGTTCAACAGGCGAATGATCAAATCCTTGTGCCTTTTTCCAAATACTTATACCATTTTCCCCTAAAGCACTTTGCATCATTTCCACAGGCATCTCTTGAATTGTTTGAATTTTTCGAACACCTAGATTACATAAAGTTTGATACGTTTTTATACCTACCATCGGGATTTTTCGAACAGATAAAGGCGCTAAAAAATCGCGTTCTGCACCAACATCAATTTGCATTTGATTGTTTGGTTTTGCTTCTCCTGTTGCAATTTTTGAGACCGTTTTATTTTGGGAAAGGCCAAAAGAAATGGGCAGACCTGTTTCATTCAAAATACGCTGTCGGAGTTCTGAGGCGTAGGTAAGTGTTCCAAAAAAACGATCCATTCCCGTAAAATCAATGTAAAATTCATCAATTGATGATTTCTCAAAAAGTGGAGATGCCTCGCTAATAATATCTGTAACCATCTTAGAATAATTGGAATAGCTTGCGATATTACCCTTTATGACCACTGCTTCAGGACAGCGTTCCTTAGCCATTTTCATCGGCATAGCTGAATGAATACCAAAACGTCTCGCTTCATAACTACATGAAGCAACAACTCCACGATCTCCTGTACCACCTATCAAAATAGGTCTTCCAATCAAGCGGCTATCCAATAGGCGTTCACAAGAAACAAAAAAGGTATCTAAATCCATGTGAACAATTGAGCGCAAAATCGGCATGACAAAAAAAATAGTTGACGTTAATAATACAGAGAGATACTATATATTTGTTTGAACAAAAGTAATAGTAATTGATTAATTAATAATCATCTTTTTGATTAATTTTTAATCAATAGCGTCCTAAACGTTTAAATAAAAACAAAAATAAAGAGGGAGAATCTCGTATCTCAAATTAACTTTGAGTTGCACAACTAAATCACCCCCTCTTATGACAAATATAACTTTGTTTTCCCAGATTATTTCAAAAT
>JAPLEV010000006.1 GCA_026391005.1 Flavobacteriia bacterium
TGCTTGCAAAGGAGAGTTCGCTACTTGAAGAGGGCTGTTTGTGCAACCAAGTTGGTCAATAAGGAAATCCCGAATGAAATTATCAGTAGTATCCATATAAGCAATGGCATTTGCGCTAGTCCCAGCATATGGCACGTGAGGAGCTCCCGGAAAAGTATAAAAGTTGTTTTGAACATTAACGGCGCAGGCGCGATCAAAAAGCAATCTACTTCCATCTAAATACATCAATGGCGTGCCTGGATTAACAATTCCACGGTTATATTTTACTGTTCCATCACTGGTTCCGTGAATAGATACGAAAGGAACATCGCCTGATTCAAGCCAAGAATACCTTGCCAAAGCCCCACACAAATTAATAACCCCCTGTATTTTAGACGAATAACCTGGATTTCCGCTGGCACCTTCTAAACCACCGAGTTGATTAATAACTGTTTGATTCAAATATCCCGAAATTTCACAAACGTCATCCAAATAGGCGACATGCAAAGAGGTAATTGCGCCAGCAGAACTTCCGCCAATATAAATTCGATTGGTATCAATGTTATATACATTTGTTCCAGTGGCCACATCTTTGTAGAAGAATCGAATGGCCCCTTTTAAATCTTGTACCGCACGAACTACAGCCTTAACGGCATTCGCTGAATCGATTGGAAAAAACCCTGTTCTATAATCAATAGAGGCACATGCATATCCTTTCTTAGCAAAGCTTCTCGCTAATGCTTGAACATCCATGTCGGTCTTTGTTCCCCCAAGAAAACTGCCACCGTGCACCCAAATAATTAATGGGCGATTGACTTCCGTATCACCTGTTCCTTCATAAAAGTCAAGCTTAAGGGAAGTGTTTCCCCCTGTAAATGATGTGTTTTGGCCATAAACAATATTACTTGTCACCGAAAAGGCTGGAAATATCTCACTGGCATATCGCCCTCCGGTACACGGCTGAGCGCCAACAATAAAAAATAGAGCGATAAACGCACTTGTTAAAGTAAATTTTTTCATAAGATAAATTTAAGGAAAATAGGTGGATGAATAAAATAAGGCATTCGCCAGAGGAATTGTTGATTTGTAGGTTTTGTTGATCGCGGTAATAAAAATATTTGCCAGCAAGGCATTACCTCTTGGATTTAAATGAATGCCATCGAGGGAATAAGCGCCGCCGGAAACAAATTTTGAAGACATCGTAACGCCATTGTATACAAATCCATCGTATAGATTGGCGTAAAAATCCGCTGTTTCTGCAATGGCAAAACCATAAAAATTAGAATATTGCCGTATAACTTGATTGTAAGCTAAGAGTTGATTTCTAATTTCTTGAAGTTCCGCTATTGTTAATACAAACTCATCTCTCAAAGGATAAACGCTACCGTATTGATGACATTTCATAGAATCAAGCGGAACACTCAACAAAATTAATTCTCCTTCCACCATTGGGCGGACACCAAAAGCGCCTGCGGTAGGGTCCTCGATCATGAAGGAATTTGATCCAACGGTAAAACTAAAGCCAAGGGGACCGTATATTTGATTTAAAGATGCGGCCTTTTCAGCGTCTAAATTCAATCCATTGTAAGGTATGGTAGTAAAGTAAGGCATTTTAGTGATGTCGGGTATTGTCCCGACCACTGCTTTTATATTTTGGCTATACAGCTGACCACACAATTGGGTTAAGGATTCTTCGAAGCCAACGCCAGGAAAACCAGCAAGTGGAGACATCGGATTTTGTGTTGCGCCACTTCTTGCATACGGCAACACATCCTCGATTCCCAAATAAATGCTACAAAATGTAGGATACCCTCCATCAAAAATATTCTCTTGAACGGATAAATAGTTACCTGAACCAGGGAGGTTAAATTGATCCTTTGACATTCTTGCGAAAAATGCATTGTGTTGTGGAAGATTAATGTTGCCAAAAGCCGTTGAAACCATATCAATCATTCGTAAGCCTGGCACCCCGAAATTGGTAAATTTATTTTGGGGAGAATATGCCGAAGACGTCAAGGAAGCTACTTCTCCTTGTTGCGCAAATCGAACAGGAGAAAGTCCAATTCCTCCAAGACAATCGGTTTTCCATCCTAAAATTAGCTTGGACAAGAAACTGGAATTGGTCCCAATATTAGCGCTTCCCATTAAGGGTAAATATATTTCACCTGCGCCAACTAATTGCAATTGTGTTTGTAGAATTGCGCCTAATGAATTTTGTTGGCCATACAAATAAAGCGCATCATCCATATAACCAGCGGTATTTCCATCACCGATAGCAACGAATTGCTGAAGATTAATTTCTCCTAGAGTGTTCGGTAATAATTTTTCCTTTGGTTTACATGAAATCAAGGTGATACCAAAAAGGCAAACGAATACTGTTTTCTTAAAAAATGATGTGTATTTTACCATTTGTATGAAATTGAAAGTCCAGTTGCCAAGGCAATCGTTGTATATGTTCCACTCATATTCGTTTCGAGATTCGTGTCAGAGCGTTTGATTTTAGTATAATAAACGGATGCATCTACGCGTATTTTTTGTGATAATTCATAGCCAACACCAAATGTTCCATAAATCCTAATTCCGTCTGGGGTTTCGGGGGTGACATAGCCCGATTGAACAGGTGAAAATCCATATCCTCCGCCAATTCGTAGTGCTAAATTCTTTATTGGCTTTACCTCCATGCCTAAGCGGAAAGCAAGTATGTTTTTATACATTCGCGGCGATTTTGTGTCTAGTAAAGAACTTGTATTGGTGGCATAATCAAATGCCAATGTATCATAAACCTTCCAGCCAACTCGGTTAATATCTAAAACAACCGTAAATGCACTACAAGGATGATACGAAAACCCCAAGGTCGTCACAGAGGGAAGTGGCAATCGACCGGTAAAAGATGTAGCGGGAAATTTATCTTCAAGAGACGACGGAGCCGTAAACGTTGCTTCTCCATCGCGAAGATTCATTGCCACTTTGGAACGATACGTAAGGCCAATAGACAGCTGTTTACTTGGCGTAAAATGAATTCCGATGTTATAGCCAAAACCAATTGCTTTTCCTGCTAATTCGGCGTGTCCATAAACACCATTCGTGTCTTGAACAGGTATGTCTTTTTGGAGATTTACATTTCCAGAACTTATCACAAAACCTCCTCCAATTCCAATGTGATCCGCGATCCGATAGGCAAAAGTCGGCTGTATGAAAATCGCTTTTAATTCTAATCGGGTTAAGGCAAAACGGCCGATCCAATTGTCTTCATATTGAACAGTACTGCCAAATGGCGTGTTTACAGAAAGTCCCACCTTTAATTTTCCGGCAGGTTTTAATTGAAACATGGCATAAAAAGAAAAGGGAGTCCCAACAGGTGAATTAGATCGATAAGAGGCGTTTGTAGCAGAGTCTAGAAATAAAACATTCCCAAATACCGGAGTTACGCCACCTACAATACTATTTTGATTTAAAAATACAGACGATCCTGGATTAAAAAAAAGAGAGGAGCCATCAAAAGGAGCCGCTACACCTGCCAAACCCATTCCTTGTTGGCGTTGCCCTTGAAAGTTCACTTGAAAACCCTGGGAAAAACCGTGATTATCGCAAACGAAGTGTAATAAAAATAAGGCTCCTAGGTAAATTCTTTTCATTTATACTAAATTGCGTATATTCAAATATATTAATAAATTATTAAATAAGTGGAAACAGTGAAAAGCGGCTATGCTTTTATTCATAATTTTCCTTGAAATCATCAAGGGCACGCCGATCCTTTTTGGATGGTTTTCCGTCGCCATTTATTCTATATGATTTTTGAGAAAGTAAGTACTGTTCAAATTTGTCTATTTCTTCTTGTGGGGTGATGTTTTTAATAAAATCGTGCACGAGTTTTGCGCCAATGCGTTTGTCTGTTAATGCAATTACTTTATATGAAAACACAGCGCTATTTCGATGAAGGGTGATAATGTCATTTTCTTGGGGTTGATAGGATGGCTTAACATCCTTAAAATTCATTTTTATCTTTCCCTTGGAAATTGCTTCATGCGCAAGTCCTCTTGTCTTGGAGATACGAATAGCCCAAATAAATTTATCTAGTCGTAATTTCATGCTGTAAGTTCTTAGACAAGGAATTAAAAACTAAATTATAGGAATGATCTATGAGCCCTAACAAATCTGGTTTTTGAATATCTTTATTCAACTGAATTGTATTCCAATGTTTTTTATTCATGTGGTAACCTGGTAATACGGCCTGATAATTCTCCCTTAATTCAATGGCTTTTTCTGGATCACATTTTAAATTAATGCTTTCGCAAGCAACAGTGTCAATTAAAGCGAATATTTTATTGCCTATTGTAAAGACTAAGGTAACATCATCAAATGGAAATCGTTCTTCAGTTCCTCTTAACGAAAGGCAATAATTACGGATTTCGTCAAGGAACATGTCCTAGATTTTAGTGAATCGCTGGGGCGTTATCGTAATGGCCTAGATTATAAAGCATTTTAGAATGCTCTAATAAGGCACGTCCAAAGGTTTTATACGAATGATAGGGCAAATTAAATTCCTCCGCTGTTTGCTTCACTATGTTCGCTAATTTACGATAGTGTACGTGACAAATGTTGGGGAATAAATGGTGCTCGACTTGGTAGTTGAGGCCACCGACGTACCATGAAAACAAGCGTGCTTTTGGAGCAAAGTTGGCTGTATTGTATAATTGATTTACCGCCCAATCTGCGTCGATGTTTCCTGAATCATCAGGAACAGGATAATTTGATGTTGGAACCACGTGGGCTGGTTGAAAAATTGCACCAAGAGTAAGCCCTGATATAAACAACATGATAGTAATCCCTAATATACTAATATACCAAGGTGTATCACAAAGCCATAAAGGAAGGACAATGAAAATAAAAGCAAAAATAACTTTACCCACTATTATCGTAATCCAATGATTCCTATACGAGATACTTTGCGATTCAACTAATCCCATTTTATTGAATTGCATAGCCTGCTTATAATCTTTTGAAATAAACCAAAACATAGTCATTAAGCCATAAAAAAACCAAGCATAAATATGCTGAAACCTATGTAATCCATTTCGTTTTTTATTCGGAGAAAACCTTAATAATGCTTCTGGGGGTGCAATATCCTCATCTAAGCCCGTGATATTGGTATAGGTGTGATGAAGAACGTTGTGCTGAATTTTCCAATTCACGTCATTGCCACCTAAAATCATAATTACAGATCCGATAATCTTATTTACTTTTTCATTTTTTGAGTAGGCACCATGATTCGCATCGTGCATTACAGAAAGTCCTACTCCTGCCATACCAAAGCCCATAATTGTCCACATTAGTAAGACCATCCATGTTGACATTTCTACCGTTAACAAAAAGCATAGGGGTGTAAGGTAAAAAGCAAGCATCGCAATAGTTTTAAAAACCATAGCGGCATTTGCGTGGCGAGAAATGTTTTTGGTTTTGAAATAATCGCCAACCCTTTTTCGAAGAACCTTGTGAAATTCTTCGTTGTGAGTTTTAGCAAATGTTACGTTAGAATTAAACATACAATATGATATTTTAATTGCAAAGTTAGTTTATTTACCAACCTTTCAAGTTTTAAACGCTTAAAATTAAATTTTGTTCGTAAAGTAAACTTAAAAATCTATTCGTTTTCAGAAACTGTTTTCAATAGAAAGAGTGGCTTTAAAGTAAACCAAGCCAAAAGTGGAAAAAATAGAATGGGCATTAAAAACCCTTTATAAAAGTCAACAAAAAGCTGTGCGTCTGGGGTTTTGAAAACTGGGTCTTTCATTTTTAACACGTAAAAAACGAATGCTATAGTTGCTATACTAAAGAATAATCCGGATAAAAGATCCGCAAGGATTCCTTTTTTATGCAAAATCCATTTTAGCAAATAATGTATCATTGACATTATTCCCGCTGCAAAAAAACAATTTTTATAAAAAACTATAAAAATAATCCACTTGCTTAACCCTTCGCTAAAATCTACTATTAAACCAAAGTAAAAGGTCGCATAAAAATAGCAGGCAAAGGCCGCTAAAAGAGCAGTAGAAAGACTGTGCATAACAATACGCGGGAAAATACTCTTAAGCCTCTTTTTCATTTTTATTTGTTTTTCTTATTACAAATTTAGAAAAAAATAGACCACTTACGAATAAAGCACTTCCCGTATTATAGATAGGGACCTTGTGTTATCGAAAGATGGTAAATGAATTCGCATGTACAACAAAATATCACCCAAGGCCTGCTTTTGAATATCGCTTTCCGGAGCGACAAGTGTTGAAAAAAGAATGTTAAGGTACTTAGCAACAGGTCCATTGCGCACATATTCAGTTTCGAGCATCTCAAGAGAAAAACATCCCGTTTTTAAGTTGAAAGCCGTAGCATTCAAGGCCGTTTGTGGAGTAAATCCTAGGTGTATTATTAATTTTGCGGCGAACTCAAGCGGGAATTCTTTTATGCGATTGGTGTCGTTTAATTCTTTTGCGGCCGTCAATAAAAAGAAAAACATTGCTTTGTCAGCTTGTTCCTCTTTTAATGTTTGTCGCAAAATATCACTCACAAAAAAACTAATAAGCATTTTTGCGGGGTGACTTGCAGAGGACAAATACGGGGTGGCTATTTCTAACGAATTGATCATTCCTAAATCACTTTCTGGCCTTTTATATGATACAATTTCATAATGTCCGAAGACTAAAAACGGTGTTTTTTTCTTTTTCCCTCCCTTATAAATATACTTTGACAAGCCACTCGATTGGGTATAAAAAGTCAAGATTAGACTGCTTTCAGAATAATTTGTTTTAAATAATAGTAGGCCGTTATCAGTGTTTTTCATCGGAAAAGTTCAACAAAGAAAAGAAAATACTTCGTCGCAAAAACATCCTGTAGAATTATTACCTTTATAACAAAAAATGAAAAAGCAACTCCTTCTATTTGCCCTGTTCCTCTCGCCCTTCTATTTTTTTACGCAATCTTATTCATATGACAATGCTGTATTAAGCGAGGCTACGATTAATGAAAATGACACTGTCATCACCATTAAATGGCAGAGTTCTTGGGGGGCTACCCAATATAATTTATATCGAAAACTCTATGGCGGTTTAAGTTGGGGTTCTCCAATTGCTAACCTTGGCCCTTTGGAATTATTCTATGGGGATAGTAATGTAGTCGCTAACCAATTATATGAATATCGTATTATGCGTGTTGGTTCAACCGGCACCGCTTATGGCTATTTGGTCTCTGGGATTAACACTCAAATTCCATATAACAAAGGAACAATGATTTTGATAATTGACGACTACTTTTTACCCGATTTACAAAATGAGATTGCTGAATTAATTTTAGATATTGAAGCAGATGGTTGGTTTGTTCAACAACAACTGGTAAATCGTAATAACAGTGTTTCACAAGTAAAATCAATCATTCAAGGGGTTTATAATAGCGATCCCGTTGCAACGAACGGCTTGTTTTTGTTAGGACATGTTCCTGTGCCCTATTCCGGCGATATTAACCCGGATGGTCACCCAGACCATTTAGGCGCGTGGCCTGCAGATGTCTATTATGCGGATATTGATGGGACAAGGAACGATGTTAGTGTAAACGATGCTAGTGCTTCCGACCCAAGACAGCACAATATTCCTGGTGACGGAAAATTTGACGAGTCTATACTGCCCTCTGATGTAGAATTAGAGGTTGCGCGCGTTGATTTTTATAATCTTCCTGCATTTTCAAACACAGAAACAATGTTAATGCAAAGCTATCTTGGCAAACTACACGCGTTCAAGACTAGGCAATATATTCCGAGGGATATTGCGATCGTTGAGGATAATTTTTTAGGATTTGCAGAAGGATTTGCAGGCTCGGCCTACGCAAGTTTTTCTCCGAATGTTGGGATAGATTCTATTGTTAATGGAGATTATACAAGTGAATTACTAAACAATAATTATTTATGGGCGTATGGAACAGGTGGTGGTTGGTATAGTGGCGCATCAGGAATCGTTACTACAAACGATTTTGCTGTAAATAATTATAAGAGCACTTTTTCGATGTTATTTGGCAGTTATTTCGGCGATTGGGACAGTGCGGATAATTTAATGCGCGCTAATTTAGCTAGCGGAAAAACGCTAAGCTGTTCTTGGTCAGGAAGGCCTTATATTTATTACCATCCTTTAGCGATGGGCGAAGAATTAGGATATTGTATTCAAAAAGCACAGAATAACAATTCGACTTATTTTTCCTCCACTTTAAACACCTTCAAAAGATGGATTCATATTACCCAATTAGGAGATCCAAGCTTAAGGTCAAGGTATATTTCGCCTCCGAGCAACCTGACTTGTTCCACCAATGCCAATGGCACGATTCAGTTGACATGGGTACCGTCTTCCGAAACTGTAATTGGTTATGCTATCTATCGTAGGGAACCAAACATAAACTTTTGGACCTTAGTTGATCCTGCGATAATTAGTGGGACAACTTATAATGACAATAGCATCGTAAACGGAGGGGCATTTATTTATATGGTTAGAGCAGTAGACACCTTAAGAACTGCTAGTGGGAAATACTATAATCAAAGCCTAGGAACCATTGGAAGTGGAAATTCTAATGTGCAAACACCAATTATTTCAATGAATAAATACGTTCACATTTATCCTAATCCAACGAATGACTTTACCTCAATCTTAGTGCCTCAGCTATTGATTGGTAAGGAATATAAAATCTTAAATTTAATGGGTAAAGAAATTGAAAGCAGCGCGATTGAATCGCTTGTCCATAAAATTAACTTGCGGCAGTATTCCCAGGGCATTTACCTCATCTATATTGAAGGACTGGAGTCCTCAATAAAGATTATTAAGAATTAGTTACTTACCCTTCGATTTGCCGACAACAATTACATCCTCATTATCTTCATCCTGTTGCCCCTTCCATTTTTGAAGGTTTTTCTTAATCTTAGGGTCTTTGTTCGGTTTTTCATCTTTTATGGGATTGTTTTCGGGTGCTTTATCTCCCTTGATTTTAGGGTTAAAATTAATTTTGATTTCCTCTTTGGGGATTTCTTTAGGAGTATATCCTTGAACCGTCGAATCTTTTTTAAATAATCCAAACTCCGTTTTTAAAATCTCTTTTACTTCCTGTTTTTCCTCTTGAATGGTTATTTTAAACTGTTCATTTTTTGCTTTTTTATCCCATTCAATTGTGGGATCTTCGAGCGCCCCATACATCCTCATAAAAACACGAAATCCAGTTTCATCATCTATTATCTCACCAAATTCGGTGTGTTTCGCTTTTTGCTTTATATCCCTTAAACTGAATGCAAAACGATAATCAATTATATTTTCAAATGAATGTATCCCAGAAATGTCCATTTCCATCGCCGAAGACACTATTTTCATCTTGGGAATCTTAATCGTGCCGTTACTAATCACAATTGTATTTTCAAGTGTTTCAAATGATAAATCTTTTAATTTCTTTTCAAATTCATCTATATTGGTGTTCCCTAATAAAAGCTTTCCTGATTTACTTCTCATACTTGAAACAATATATTTAAAAGACTCCACGTTTTTTAAATGGCCGTTATTCACCTTTAATGCTAGGGTTGATTGAATTCCTTTCAGCACGACCCCTGACCTCAAATCAAAAGGAGCTTTAAAGTCGAGATTTCCTTCTGCGTTTCCCGTTATATTATGATCTGTTATTACTGATTGTTCGAAATTATTCCACTCTTTGAAAAGTGGCTTAATGTGAAGGTTTTTGGTAAATACCGCTGCGCTTAAATAGAACATTTCGGGGGTGTTTTCTGTGATAGCTAAAGACCCTGACAACTCTGAACCCGCGCTTGAGCAAGTTATTTGAGGGAAATTTAAGCGCCTACCGTTTATTTGTAAAAGGCCGGACAAATTACTAAATGTATGCTTTTCATATATTAACTGTCCGACTTTCAGGTCTATCGTTGCCTTAATATTTTCAGGTAAAGCATAAATCCTTTCTCCATTAATTTTTTGAGATTTAGTAGTTGAACCCAAATCTCCTATATTGGTTGTATTACTATTTAAAATAATGTTCGCGTTCAAGACCCCCTTGCCACTTAAATAATTAAATATATTTCGAAATGATCCATTTATTTTTAAATCAGTATCATTTATTTTTAAAGTAGTAGACTCTATTCCTAATTCGCTCCCCATTAAGGATATTCTTCCATTAATCTGGTCAAATGTGCGCTTATCGTTCTCCATTTTTAGATGAATATTGGATAATTGAATTGCTCCTGAGCAGTCTTGAACACTAAATACTTCTTTTGATTGTTTTAATAAAAACGATGTATTGATATTGACTCGTCCCAAAATTTTGTCAATTAACGGAAATCTAAATATTCCGTCGGCAATGCGAAGATCAACACTTCCGTTAGCCTTGCCTTGGAAAGTCGGGTTTTTAAAGTTTTTAATTATTAAGTCACCGCTAAATGGTCCCCCAGCAGTTTTAAAGTTCACCCGCTCTAATTTTAAATACTCTTCTTCTGCCCCTCCTTCGTTACTATAATTTCCAACTAAAGATATATCACTGGCCTTGAGGTTATTCGTTGGTTCGGTTAAACTTCCTTGCTTAATGCCGAAATTGCAATTAACTTTCATGGGGGCGCTTGAGGTAATAGATCCGTTTAAATTCAAATTAAAATAAACCTCACCATCGCCTTTAAATTTTTTAAGGTTGTTATCCTCATCTAGGGAAAGCTCATTTGCTAAGTCTGTCAGTAATATGTTTTTTGATTGTATAGAAAGTAATAAGCTATCTCTTGTTGCGCTTCCATCAATTAAAAACGGGAGCCCCTCAATATTAATTTGAGCTTTTGGTAGTTTTATTGTCCCTAGTTTATTGTTAACCGTAATGTCAATCTTAAAATTTGCTTTTTTATTTGCTAATAAAACCACTTGGCTACTTTTTAAGTGATTTATAAACAAACTGCATTCAGCATTCAAGGTATAATTTTCATCGCTGAAATTCCCTGATAAATGTGACTGTTGAATTGTCGTTTTATAGTGTTGAAAGGTGGCCCCATTGTAATAGGAAAGTCTAAGATTATCGATTAAAATGTGTTTTAATTTTAAATTTAGGGTAGATTTCGCTTCTGATTTGGATGGCTTAACTATATCATAGTTTGAATCACCTGCTTCATTTGATTTAAGTTTTAATACGCCGCTTGAAATCTCAATGTTTTTAATGTCATATTTTTCATTCCAAAGATCCATCGGATTGAATTGCATTCTGATATTCTTGGCAAACAGCATCGTATCAGAAATGTTTCCTGTGGATAATTTGTCATGGATATAGACATCCTTCAAATCAACAGAAATAGTGGGGAAACTTCCCCAAAAAACCAAATCTACATCGGCAACATTAATGGGCTCAATTAATTGATTATTTACCTCATCTAAAACTAATTTACAAATATGGTCTTGAAAAAAATAAAGTGTAGCCGAAATTGATAAAATAATTCCCATAACGATCCCACAAAACCATTTAAGAACTTTAATTGATTTGTGCTGCTTGTTTGCTTGCGGTTTTATATCCGTTTCCTCCATAAAATTATTCCGATCTATTTATTCGGTTATAATTAACGACTCTAAGGACGATAAGGTTACGTTGATTAAAAAGAAATACTATTACAATTGGAAATGACTATAAAAAGAATAAACAATACTAATGCAAACTGAAAAAACGACAGTTTCTTTTAACTTCGCTTTTTTACCATGGTTAAAATAGTGGCCATTGCAACTGTTTCGCCAGTTTCGTCATAAACATCAACCAAAAACTTCACTATTCCTTTGGGTATATCGTCTTCGGAACGCTTTTCTTGATCTATCTTTTCTTTTACAGTAAAACGAACGGCAATCGTTGCTCCGGGATAAACCGGCTTGGTAAATCTCGCTTCTTCAATGCCATAATTTAATAAGACAGGTCCTTTTTTAGGATCAACGAATAACCCTGCCGCTTTGGATAAAATAAAATAACCATGAGCTACTCTTTTTTCGAATATAGTTCCCTCTAATGCTGTGGCATCCATGTGGGCATAGAAATTATCTCCCGACACATTGGCAAAATTGACAATGTCTGCATCCGTAACCGTATGTTTATGGGTAAAAACCGTTTCGCCAATCACTAACTCCTCAAAATGTTTTCGAAAAACGTGCGGGTTGGCCTCTGGCATTTCGCTTCCCACTTGAAATTGCTGGGTAATTGCACTAATCGTGGTCGGGTGGCCTTGTATGGCAGTACGCTGCAAATAATGTAAAACGCCTCTTTTTCCACCCATTTCTTCACCACCTCCAGCCCTACCTGGTCCGCCATGCGTTAATAATGGCATTGGGGAACCGTGTCCGGTGCTTTCTTTAGCGCAATCAGCATTCAAAACTAATATCCTTCCGTGCATACTTGCCGCTCCAAGCACATAATCCACGGCCTCTTTATTGTTTGGGGTTACAATTGACGATACCAAAGATCCTTTACCCATATTCGCAATGGCAATTGCATCATCTAAATTTTTATAGGGCATTAGGGTAGATACTGGTCCAAATGCCTCTATTTCATGGCAAGCGGTTTTATTGAATGGGTCAACATTTAAAAATAAAATTGGCGAAAAAAATGCCCCGCTATTTTTGTCCGCACCAACTACATCAAATCGATCTAAATCACCATATACAATATCTTGAGACGCCATTAATTTCTCTACACTAGCGCGAACGCGCCCCACTTGTGTTTTCGTTGCTAAAGCGCCCATACGAACCCCTTCTGCGCTTGGATCACCGATAATTGTACTCGAAAGGCGTTCAGAAATTCCTTTTTGAACAGCCTCAATAAACTCCTCCGGCACAATTATTCTTCTAACGGCCGTACATTTTTGTCCCGCTTTAATCGTAATTTCTTTGACGGTTTCTTTAATAAATAAATCAAACTCCTTCGTTCCCGGAGAAGCGTGCTTTCCTAACACCGTAGCGTTCAAAGAATCTGCTTCGAGATTAAAAGGAATGCTTTTAGAAATAATTGTTTCATGGGCCTTTAGCAACCTTCCTGTTTCAGCGCTTCCCGTAAAGGTTACAACATCGCAGCTTTCTGCATGATCAATCAAACCCCTGCCCAAACCAACAAGCAATTGCAGGGCGCCTTCGGGAAGAATTCGTGATGAAATGATATCTCTAACCACCACTTCTGTTAAAAACGAAGTATATTCCGACGGTTTTACAACTGCTGGGACACCGGCCATTAGATTAGTAGCGATTTTTTCTAACATTCCCCAAACCGGGAAGTTAAAGGCATTGATGTGAATGGCAACGCCTTCTTTCGGAACCATAATGTGATGACCAATAAAACTTCCGTTTTTTGATAGCGGGGCTGCTGTTCCGTCAACGTAAAAAGGCAAATCAGGAAATTGTTTTCGTAATGAGGCATTGGCAAATAAGTTGCCTATTCCTCCCTCTATATCTATCCACGAGTCGATCTTTGTTGCACCTGTCCAAGCACTCACCTCATAATATCGCTCTTTTCGATCCATAAGGAACAGCGCTAAGGCTTTTAGCATTCTTCCCCTTTCTTGAAATGTCATTTTGCGCAAAGTAGGCCCGCCTATGTTTCTTCCATAGTTCAACACTTCAGAAAAATCAATCCCATCGCTGGATACTGATCCAATTTCCTTCCCTGTAATGGCGTGGTAGATAGTGGTTTCCACTCCTGTACCATTTTCCCAATTCCCTAAGACATAATTTTGAAATTGCTGCATGATATCAATTATTTATGGAAACAACCACTTTACTAAATCATTTCCATTAGCGTAGACCATGAGTCCAAGTAATAATACAATGCCAATATACTGAGCTACCTCTAATACTTTTTGTGGTGCCTCTTTTCCTGTTATAATTTCGTACAGAAGAAAAACTACATGCCCACCATCTAAAGCCGGAATCGGCAATATATTCATAAATGCTAAAATTATAGAAAGTAATGCCGTGTTCATCCAAAATGTCTGCCAGTCCCAAACGGGAGGAAACATGTTTCCTATTGCAGCAAAGCCACCTATAGAAGTAGCACCTTTTTTAGTGAATACAAACTTAAATTGAGCGATATAATCCTTCAAGGTATTTGTTCCAAAACGGCAACCGACAGAAATACTTTTAAAAAACCCGTAATAAACCGTTTTAATAGCCAACGAATCATGCAGGTTTACTTTCGTTTTAAACCCAATTGTTCCGTCTACATTAACCTTTGGCGTCAAAATAATTGTATCATTGGTCTTGTTGCCTCGCTGTACTTTTATCTCCGCGGATTTTCCTTTTAGGTCGTAGAGAGCGGCCTGTATTTGGTCATAAAACTCTATTTCTCTTCCATTAATCGCTATAATCACATCGTTTTTTTTCAGTCCTGCTTTTTCAGCAGATGAATTTGGCACAAGTTCATCAACGCTATTTGTTTTGGACCGAAGACCAAAAGCGGGAAATGCTCCCTTTTCAAATATTTCAGTATCTACGTTTTCTGGCAAGGTAACAAGCGAAATACTTCCGTCGGCATGCTGAACTTTTAATTCTCTTGCATCCCGCAATAAAATTTCCTTGTTTATTTCTTCAAAGCTCAAAACGGGTTCTCCTTCCAAAGCAATTATATTGTCTCCAGAAACCAAATTATATTTTTTTAAATATGGGTGAACGCTCAACCCGTTTTTTAAATCCTGAGGTTTAACTTGGGTCTGCCCCCAAACGAATATTACACATATGTAAATTAAAAACCCCAATAAAAGATTAACAGTAACCCCTCCAACCATGATGATCAGGCGTTGCCACGGTTTTTTTGAACGAAACTCCCAAGGCTCAGCTGGTTTTTTTAACTGCTCTTTATCCATTGACTCGTCAATCATCCCAGAAATCTTTACGTAACCGCCCAGTGGCAGCCAACCAATTCCCCATTCCGTTGTTGACTCATCTTCTTTCCATTCTTTAGGAGAGTCCTTTTTAAACCAAGCGGTCTTTTTTTGCCCATTGACTTTTTTAAACCGAAAAAGTGAAAACCATGGATTAAAAAACAAATAGAATTTTTCAATTCTCGTCTTAAACAATCGAGCTGGAATAAAATGACCAAACTCATGTAAGGTAACAAGTATTGCTAATGATAAAAATAATTGAGCGGCTTTAATCCAGAAATCCATAAAATAAAATTGAGGTACAAATATACACTTTCTAGAAGAGAATTAATGTAAACATATAAGGATTCTGCGCCAAACCGTTTTGGATAAAAGAATTAATTTTTCTTGCGATTTTACGGACTGCACATTATTGTTTAATTTCGTCCAACTAGTCTATATGAAGAGCATCATAATTATACCCACTTATAACGAAAGAGAAAATGTTGTGAAAATGGCACATGCTATCATGAACCTTGGGCGTGATTTTTCAATCTTGTTTGTAGATGATAATTCTCCGGATGGGACGTCAAAATTAATTGAGGGATTATTAGAATTATATCCTCAAAATATATTTTTAGAAAGCCGGGCAGAGAAGCAAGGACTGGGCACTGCGTACATCTTTGGTTTTAAATGGGCACTTGCAAGAAACTACACCTATGTTTTCGAAATGGACTGCGATTTTTCACACGATCCAAATGATATTGTGCGACTGCTTGATGCCTGCCAAAATGGCGCCGACGTTGCTATTGGCTCGCGCTATTGTAAAGGGGGCAGCGTGAAAAACTGGCCATGGAAAAGAATTATGATGTCCTACTTTGCAAGTGTATATGTAAGGATGATTCTGTGGATTCCGATTAAAGACACAACGGCTGGGTTTAAATGTTACAAATCACTTGTCCTAGAAAAAATTCTGCTAGATAACATAACATTCAAAGGGTATGCTTTTCAAATTTGCATGAAATATGCCGCCTTCAAACATCGCTTTATATTGCAGGAAATACCCATCACATTTATAGATAGGGAATTGGGAGAATCTAAGATGAGTTCTGGGATTTTTAAAGAAGCTTTTTTTGGTGTTTGGAAAATGCGCAAGATGAAATTATGACAGACTATTTAATTAAGGGCGGAATCATTATAAATGAAGGAAAACGTTTTACAGGCGATTTATTGATTCGAAATGGGTGTATTGAGAAAATCGGCACTGATATAACTGTTGCCCATTCTGTTGTAGAAATCAATGCCATAGGCAAGTATGTTCTTCCTGGTTGCATTGACGATCAAGTTCATTTCCGCGAACCGGGCTTAACCCACAAAGGAACTATTTATTCAGAATCTCGTGCAGCGGTAGCGGGGGGCACAACCTCGTTTATGGAAATGCCTAATACGATTCCGAATGCGTTAACGCAAGATCTATTGCAGCAAAAATATGATGTGGCCTCAAAGACTTCTTTGGCAAACTACTCATTTTTTATGGGGGCGTCTAATGAAAATATTGAAGAAGTACTAAAAACAGATGGTAAAAATATATGTGGAATCAAGGTGTTTATGGGGTCGTCAACAGGAAATATGCTTGTTGACAACGAGAAAACGTTGATTGATTTGTTTTCTAGGGTCCCCTTGCTTATTGCAACACATTGTGAAGACGAGGGGACAATAAAAGCTAATCTTGCTTATTTTAATTCGCGTTTTGGCGACGAAATTCCCATAGAAGCACACCCTCAAATTAGATCTGTTGATGCTTGCTACTTATCCTCCTCTCTTGCCGTTTCATTAGCAAAAAAATACCAGGCTAGGCTTCATGTCTTGCACATATCAACAGCAAAGGAAACAACTCTTTTCGACAACTCCATTGCCCTAGAGAAAAAATTAATTACCGCCGAAGCCTGCATTCATCATTTATGGTTTAGCGATGAGGATTACAGCACGAAAGGAAATTGGATAAAATGGAATCCCGCTATAAAAAGCAAAGAAGACCGTGAAGAAATCTGGAAAGCCCTCTTAGATAACCGTATTGATGTAATCGCAAGTGATCACGCACCGCATACTATTTCAGAAAAGCAGAATAATTATTCAAGTGCCCCATCTGGGGGGCCCTTAGTAGAACACACATTACTTGCGATGCTGGAAAAATCAATTGAGGGAAAGATCAGTATTGAACGAATCGTTGAAAAAATGGCGCATGCACCCGCAATACTATTTAGAATAAATAATCGGGGTTTTTTAAGAGAGGGTTATGCCGCAGATATTGTGATAGTAGACCCCGATTCGAAAAGTATGGTGTCAAATGAAACAGTACACTACCATTGTGCTTGGAGCCCATTCGATGGGCAAGTTTTTTCGCATAGCGTTAGTTATACCTTCATAAATGGGTGCTTAGTATTTAAGCACGGAAAAATAATAGATGAGATGGTTGGACAGCGCCTATCTTTTAAAATTTAAAGCATGAAAATAATCCTTATTTGCTTTTTGCTATTTTTTGCTCGCTGCTCTTCTGACGATAAGCCTGTGGAACCCAAAAACCTGATAGAAAAAAATAAAATGACGGTTATAATGGGTGAAATCATCCTATTAGAAAGCTACTTTCAACACACATTTGGCGTTCCAAGCAATTATAAATCAGCGCTAACACTTTCCTCAGAAAAAGTGTTTAAGAAATTTGGGGTTACGGCGAAAAGCTATGAAGACAGCTTTCGCTTTTATGCGCAACAATACGAGGTCTTCCACGAAATGAATAAGGTTATAATCGAACGTCAAAACAAGAAACTTCTTGACCTATAAAAATATATGGGCGATTAATCCTTATACTTAGTTTATTATTCGTCAAATAGCATGTCGGTGTCGTCTCTTTCATTTTGCTCTTTTACAAACAAGGCGATTTCACTAATAATTGTTGTTTTTTGATCATCTTCCATCGTGCGATCAGAACTAATGTATTCTCTCAAATGTAACTGCGCTTCTAATAATTGATGCTCCTCAAAAGGTCCTTTTAAATTTTCTAATATTGTCAAACATTCTAATGCAATCATAAAATTACCCTCAATCGCTATTTCAACAAACTCTGCTATAAATCGTGAATAATCAAGTTTACTATTCCAGATTACCGTTAATAACTCTTGACGTATTACAGCAAATTTTTCTTCTTGAATAAAACGAATTAATAAAGCAGAAGAAAGAGGGTCAACAACATTCGATAAAAACGCTAGAATTTCTTTTTTAATTTCGCGATTTTTGGAACTAGCAACGATGCTCACCAAGATCTCAATAACGCTGACATCGGCATTTTTTTCCAACTCTTTTAATCCACGAGAAACATTTACAATATTTTCTGTAATAATTAGCTCGAGAGCTATCTTAACTTGAAGTTTTGTTTGAGCATTCATAGAAATAAATTTGGCGCAAAGTTAGCTATTCATCCTTTACATTCTGCTTCAATAAATTGAGTTAGCTGAATAAACTCATCCACTGATAATCTTTCGGGTCTTTCTCCTGAAAAAACGGCGGGAAGTTCGTGTCCGCTTGTTAAACTTTTCAGGGAGTTGCGCATGGTCTTTCTCCGTTGATTAAATGCCGTTTTAACAACTTGAATAAATAATTTCTCGCTACAAGGAAGGCTTAGTCGATCGTTTCGAGTGCATCTTATTACTCCAGACTTTACTTTTGGCGGTGGGTTAAATGCTGTTTCGTCAACAGTAAAACAATATTCAATGTTATAAAATGCTTGTAATAAAACACTTATAATCCCATATTCTTTAGAGCCCGGGGGTTTCGCAATTCGCACCGCAACTTCCTTTTGGAACATTCCCATTATTTCAGGAATCTGATGTCTATACTCCAAGCATTTAAATAATATTTGTGTGGAAATGTTGTAGGGAAAATTTCCAACGACTGAAAAAGGTTCGTTGCCCATTACGGCTGCTAAATCAGCATTTAAAAAATCAATGTGTAATATCTTTTCGTGATAATCGGGAAATTCTTTAACTAAAAATTCAATGGATTCGGTATCAACCTCCATCATAAATAAATCTAAATCGTTTCGATTCATAAGCGGCCGGGTTAATGCGCCCGTTCCTGGACCAACTTCAATTACTTTCAAACAATCACGGTAACCAATAAACTGATCGGCTATTTTTTGACTTATATTTTTATCTATTAAAAAATGTTGGCCGAGGTGTTTTTTAGGTCTTACATTCATACGTTTTGAAACTGTTCTATTACCTCTAGCGTAGTCCTAAACGCTGAAAATTTTCCTGCAAAAAGATCCGCATGCGATTTTTGCATGGCTTGCGCATAGGAAGAATTATAGGTGTCCAAATCATGTTGACCCTTCGCTAAATACATAACAGAATAGGTGTGTCCACCCTCTTCTTCGCCGTGGACCTTTGAAAGACGACATTCCATAAAGCAGCCCGTTTTCATGATTTCAACTATATGCGTTTGGCGCATCCAAGCTAACCATTCGCTAGATACTGATGTATCAATACTAAGTGTTACATTATAAATAACCATAGTGCAAAGTTATAGTTTTACTTGTCAATAACATGTCCGGTAGCTTGGAAATTCGGTACAACAAAAATATTTAATATAATTGTTTTATATTTGGCACTATAAACCTATAAAAATATTTTTATGAAAAAAACTTTACTTTGTTTAATGCTTGTTGCATTTGGTACTTATAATGCATCAGCGCAATCTTGTACTCCTGGTGTGAATTTTCAAGATTCATCCTTTGGTGTTTGGCCAGACACCACACAAAATTTGCCTTGGGCGACTGCTAATGTTGCTTATTCAACGGATTTAAACTTCAAGGTTCCTTCTACAGTAACAGTTGATTTAGATCCTTCTGGACAATTTGTTGGTTCTGCCATACAAAGCTTTACGGTAACGAATGTTGCGGGTTTGCCTGCTGGATATAACTACGTTTGTAACAACAATTGCACCTACAATGGAGGCGCTAATGGATGTGCTAATGTATATGGAATTAGTGGTGTAAACGGAACGTATCCCATTACCATTGAAATTGACGCAACTGTTTTAATTGTTCTTTTTCCAGGTTTGCCTCCTACCCCTGTTACCCAACCGGCTTCCTTCGGTGGATATAAAATCATTATTGGTACAGCTGGGATAATTGAAGGAATTATTGCCCCATTAACAATTCATCCGAACCCATCTAATGGCATTATTAATATCAAAGGGATTACTGAATCTATGAATGCTTCGGCTGTTTCTATTAGTAATCTTGAAGGAAAGGTTATTTCTCAGAAACAATTAAACGGTTCAACAACTTGTTCTTTTGATTTAACTGGAATAAACGCTGGTATTTACTTCGCTTCAGTAAGTTATGAAGGCGGTATTGAAAACATTAAATTTATTGTAGAATAAATTTCTGTTTGTTATCATTTTAAGAAAAGGGGGCAACCCCTTTTTTTTATGGCGCTATTTTTTGTTTAATTACTTGATAGATTTCCCAAGTGGTTCGATCATAAACATAAGCAAGCACATGCATGTTGTCCGAATTAAAAGCTCCATCTAGCTGATTAGGAACCAAAAAACTATAGTTAACATAATACTTTCCATTTAATAGATCTTGTGCATTCAAGACCCTTCCAAATGATTGATTATTTAAATTTCCCCGATGAATATCTCGATGGATGTAGGATGAATTATGTGAATTGTCGCTCATTTTTTGATCGCCGACCAACGAATCTTCGATGATGTAGACAACGACGCCTAATTCATTTGTTAAATTAAGGTCTGTCTTTTCAATCTCAAGGTGTAAAAAGGCGCCTTTTGTTGCTGGATAATAATTGAGGGCAGATTGCATAGAAACCTTAATGTTATTTTCAGATAACATCGTATTGGTCATACTTGTCCACTGAGTGGGGCTTTGGAAAATGGTTCCATTATTCCTGCGATTTACTGTTCCTCTTGGATTTCCGGAAAAACCACCATCATTCGTTCCAAAATAAGTAGCTATTCCCAAACCTTGTAAATTCGTGAAATCAATCGGATAATCTGGAGGGGAGACCGTTTGAAAGTCCCCCATCCCTTGCGGGCCAGCATGAATGGATGCCGTAAAAACACGCGTTGGGTTGGCTTCATGTAGCGCGTGAGCTAGGTCAGCAGCTGCAGGACAAAAAACACATTTATGACCGGTATAATCCTCAATTAATACGTTTCGATACAAGTTAGTGTTAGGAAGGAATACTGGCCATTCATTGGTAATATAATCGCTCCAATTCCCAGGATATAGTGTTGTGTCCAAGTCGAGGGTGGCGTTGGTAACATAGGGTCTTTCTATGTGGTCGCAAGAAGTCAAAAACATCATAGCGCATAGAACAGCTGAAAAGAAGTATCGAAGCATAATTAAAAACTTTGTGTAAAACTGAGGGTTAAACCATTCGATGCAGGAACAAAACGACAAACACCGCCCACACAAAATAATCCTGCCCTTTGTCGGCCGTACGATGCCGTTAAACGCGTTGCATCTTTAATAAAACCACAAGTAAAAATTGGATAATTTACCCTTTTCGTTGGTTCGGGATTGCCATAATTATATTGGTTCATAAAACTAAAAAACCAAGATGGCGAAATCGTATACTCGATTAAACCAGTAAACCAATTGCCTTTATCTTTAATTTGTCCGTCTTCCTTTTCTACAATTAACCCTTGAACTTCTGCACGAAGGGCGTGTTTAGAATTTATTTTATAGGCTACCTCAAGTACGCCGATATTGGCATGAATAATTCCTTTAGAATCATTTGATATTTTAGCAACATCGTTATTTATCTTAATGTTATAGTAGCTCAAGATGAGACTAAACTTAGAAGAAAATTTTTTTGAGATATTAAAATTAATATCTTGCCAATACAAGCTATCACTCATATCAAATAAACCGGATGTATAAGTCACACCTGTTGAATCCATTGGATTTATTGTACTTGTATGCTGCATTGGGCGGTAAGTATTGGAAAAATTTCCGCCTATTGTTGTGCCGTATTTACCTCCGATTTTTGATTTTTTCTTAAAGGTATATAAAACATCTGCTTGAAACGCGACCTCTCCTAAAGGCTGAGTTGCATATGGATATAATGTTGCCACTAAATTATACGTGTGGGTTTTGTTAAGAGAAGGAAGATAATTGATAAAAACATCTTGTAAGTCTTTATTTCGGTCAGAACGGTAGCTCATATTATCAACGGATTTACCAGAAATTAAAACACCCAATCCTTTTTTCGTGTAGCTTAAATTAAAGACCGCGGCATGGCCATAATTATAAATTTTATTGTTGTCACTTGATGGGTCTTGCTCTTTAAGAATGTATTCTCCGTCCAAATAAAAGTTTTTATATCTTAGTTTTGCCCGTCCACCATATGCGCCAACATTTTCTGGCAATATTAGAGCATCATCGTCATCAGCTTGATATTTACTAACAAAAGAGCCGCCTAACACAACATCTAAGGGACAATTCTCTAATTTTTTAAAGGTCTCATTTAAGTGTATTTCTCCATCAAAACCTCTAACGATTCCTTCACCATGAACAATTGCTCCCTTTTGAAAAGACAAGCGTTGATAACCATATACTCCTTTCAAGACTACACCTTTTGCCGGGCGGATAATTACACGTGCTCCATCCATTAAATTATCATACCCCAAAGACCTGTCTTCATAAGCGCGAAATGAAAGGCCGCTTCCAAATTGCTCGTAGAAGGAACCTAGGGTAACATCAATAAAATCATTTGAATAGCCAATATACCTCATTCCTATTCCTGTTCCATCAAATCGATTCGGGTATCCTTGAATTCTTGGCAAATAGGATTCTAAGCGCATACCTGCCTTAAAACCTTTGTTCGTATAAAACACATTCATATACGAATTTAATAATCCTTTGGATGGTGGTTGATTCGCGCCTATAATACTATCCGGATTTAAATATTGAAATGTTGTTTCAATGTTTCCAGTGAAATTACCTTGGCTAAACAGAAAATTTGGGATAAGGAATAATGAGGATAAAATGACCGTTTTAAACATAAAGGACATTATTTATTTGTCAATTTTAATATTTCGGCATATAGTTTTTCTTCATCGCCTGGAGCGTAATTATTATGAGAATAAACTATGTTTCCTGATTGATCAACTAAGAATGTATGAGGAACATTATTAACACCCATCGCACGTTTAAAGTCACCGTTTGGATCCATTAACACTAAAAAATCCCATGCTTTTCCATTTACATATACCGGCACTTGACTTTTTGTTTTCTCATCATCAATAGAAACCGCGACTAAATTAACCCCTGTTTTTTCTTGCCATGTCTCATAAATATCATTAATAGCATTTAGTTCTTTCTTACATGGAGCGCACCACGTTGCCCAAAAACTAATAATAACGGGTCCCGTAAATCCGAGACTTGAAGTGTTAACGGCCTTTCCCCCCATGTCTTTCAAATTTACAGATGGGAGCTGCTTCGTGTCAATGCCTTCTGTGGTTTGGAGGTGTGCAACCGCTGGTAATACTAGAAGGTTAATTATAAAAAATAGTTTCTTAATCATTTTAGTGGTTTTTGCCGTTATAGTCAATAATCTTGCCGATTCAAATATACACGAAGTAAATTAAATAATTGTCTTCCTGTTATCTTTTGCGCAAAATTGCTTTATATTTGTTTTTAACATATCTTTGAAAGATGAAAAAATTAGTACTATTATTATTTCTTTCCTTATTCGGTGGGCTTACCGCTCAAGACGGAATAAGCATAATGATCGACGGCCAAACTACAGAGCTTTCTGGAGGAGTTTACACTGTGGTTGCAGCATCTAACCTAACCTTTGATGTTCCATTTGATGTATTCAACACCACTGGTCAATCTCATCAATGGCGAGTTACTAGAAAGAAAGTTTCAGTCGGTGCTGGATGGACAGATGGCTTATGTTGGGGTCATGGAACCGATCCTTTTGGAGGCACCTGTTTTTCTTCTGGTCAAATGAACACTAATCCTTGGACAACCCCGGGTAGCGTTGGCGTTTTATTTACAATAAACGATGGTGAATATGGAAAGATGAAGGCTTCTATAGATCCCGAAGACTTAAGCACATCAACTTCTCATTACAGGTATTATATTTCTGACGATGGGGTAAATTATACTGACTCTGTTGATTTAATCGTCGATTTTACGGCAGCTATAAAAGCCATTAAAGAGCCATTTTCGGTTACAATTGCGCCAAATCCCGCATCAGATTACCTAACAATAACGCCCAATAATACAGATCCTGTTACAATTAAAATGTCGGATATATTAGGTAACCTTATTTTAAAAGAAACGATATATTCAACAAAAAAAATAGATGTTTCTGATATTAAAAGCGGAGTCTATATCCTTAGCTTTGAAGGATCTGGGATGAAATCTTTTAGTAGAAAAGTAATTGTTCGACACTAATCATCTTTTCTAATTAGGCAGCACCTCTTTAATTTACTAAATGCCTAAAAAATTCTTTAAAAAACCTAAAAACACTGGTGCTCCTAAGGGGCTAACCCCTTTGCTAATGAGAGTTTTTGAAAGAAACCTTGGTATTGAGTTCACGCACAAGGATCTCTGTACTAGAATTGACGCGAATAACCCGGCTAACAGGCAACAGGTTTTTGACACGCTAATCCAACTAGCAAAAAAAAATGTAATTAAGCAAGTAAGCCACACTAGTTTTAAATTAGAAGAAAATAAAAATAGTATTGAGGGGCGTATTGAATTGACCCAAAGGGGCAGTGGCTTTGTGGTGATGCCCGGGGAGTCGAAAGATATTTTCATTTCCCCTAACAATATCGGACAAGCTATGCACAACGATAAAGTAATTGTGCGTCTTATTAATATTGGAAAGGGGCGTCCCGAAGGAGTTGTTATAAAAATTATTGAGCGTGATAAAACTCAATTTGTTGGAACTATTCTTCTTAAAGGTGGCAATGCCTTTTTGGTTCCAGATAACCCTCGCGCGGGAGTTCAAATAAAAATTATTGAAAATAAGCTAAGCGGCGCTACAAATGGTGTGAAGGCCCTTGTAAAAATAACCATTTGGCCTCAAAATACTGAAATACCTTTTGGGGAGGTTGTTGCAGTTCTTGGTTTTCCTGGTTCAAATGATGTGGAAATGCTTTCTATATTATACAACCAAGGGATTGACCCGATATTTCCTTCAGAAGTCTTAGACGAGGCCGAATATGTTTCTATACAACTTGATGAGACTGAAATTGCGAAGCGGAGAGACTTTAGGGATGTATTAACCTTTACGATAGACCCATTTGATGCGAAAGACTTTGATGATGCTATTTCATATAAAAAATTAGAGAATGGGCGCTTTGAATTAGGCGTTCATATTGCCGATGTAAGTCATTACGTTAGAGCAGGAAGTAGTATGGACACTGAGGCACTAAAACGATCAAATTCGGTCTATTTGGTTGATCGAGTGATTCCCATGCTTCCCGAACAACTATCAAACATTGCGTGTTCACTTCGTCCACACGAGGATAAATACAGCTTCTCTGCCGTATTTCAGCTCAATTCTTCCGGAGAGGTTGAGGCAGAGTGGTTTGGTAAAACGGTTATTCATTCAAATAGAAGATATAGCTATGAAGATGCACAAGAGATTATTGAAGGAAAAGAGGGCGAATATCAAGAGGAAATCAGAGAAATTGACCGTGTAGCAAAGATTTTGCGAAAAGCGCGCCTAGCAAATGGAGCCTTAAATATCGAGTCAGAAGAAATGCGTTTTAAATTAGACGATGGGGGGGCTCCGGTCGAAACGATAATTAAAACCTCCAAAGACGCACATAAATTAATAGAAGAATTTATGTTGTTGGCGAATAAACACGTCTCCCTGTTTTTGTCAAAACCGAAGGGAAACAAAGACCTTTTCCCAATGATCTATCGGGTTCACGACAAGCCAGACCCTGAAAAAATCGGTTTTTTAAAATTGTTTTTAGAAAAATTTGAACTTGAACTTGCCTACGAAGACATAGATAAAATTGCTCTTAATATTAATGCCTTACTAAAAGAAATTCGTGAAGAAAATGAATTTCCTCTCGTTCAGTCAATGGTAATTCGCTCCATGTCAAAAGCTACTTACGAAACACAAAACATTGGTCACTTCGGTCTAGCATTTACTCATTATTCCCATTTCACCTCTCCAATTAGACGATATGCCGATCTTGTTGTACATCGCATACTTGAAACCGAATTAAGTAAAAGACCTCATCAATATGGCCATTCGCTTGACGATGTATGTAAACTTATTTCACGCAATGAACGCAAAGCTGCAGAGGCAGAAAGAGAATCGGGCAAGTATTTTCAAACATTGTTTGTACAAGATAAGATCGGGGAGGAATTTGATGGGTTCATTTCGGGTATTGCCGAACATGGTCTCTACGTAAAAATGATAGAAAATAATTGCGAGGGCATGGTCTCAATGCAAGATATTCCAGGGGATCGCTACTATTTTGATGCAGAAAAATTTCGTGTTGTCGGGGTAAAAAACAAGAAAGAATATAACTTTGGAGATCTAGTAAAAGTGCGTATTTATGAGGTAAACCCTAGAAAAAGACAAATAGATTTAGAATTAGTTGTTTAATTAGGGCGTGAAAACATCACCCGTATTGATTTTTCGCATTTCCATTCCTTTTCGAAACATTTTTTTAACAAGCACCTTATTATTTATGTCGTAAACCAATAATAAGCCGTCTTTAAGTCCATTTTTGTAATGAATTTCGTTCATCAAATCCCCTCCACGACCATATTGCTGAAAAACACCATGTAATTTTCCTTTTTTGTAATTGGAAATAACCGCAGGCATTACGCCGCCCGGATGGTAATTTATCCATTTCCCTGTTTTAACCCCATTTTTAAAGATTCCTTTTTCTTTTATTTCAAAGTCTAATTGAGAATACGCTCTAAACTTCCCATGTTGAACGCTCTGTTTTGTCTTCATGCCCATAATTACAACATCATTCTTCCTGTTTTTAATGGCCTTTACTTTATAGCCAACCTGTTCTTTTAATCTTCCATTATTATAAAACTCATTCCAATGCCCTACTTTTTGGCCTTTCTTGTACTTACCTTCTAATGATTTAACACCTGTTGGTGTGTAAGAGAGCCAATCTCCATTTAATTTTCCATTAACAAAAAACGACTGGTTTTTTCTTCTGCCGTTCTCCCAAAAGGTTTGCCAAAGACCAATTTCTTTCCCATTAAGATATTCTCCCTCCATTAACAATGTTCCGTCCTCGTACCACGTTTTCCATTTGCCAACTTTTAAATCATTCAAAAAAGAACCCTCCTTATATGGTGTGCTATCTTTATAAAAATAAGACCACAATCCATTTTTAAAGCCCTGCTTGTAGTTTGCTAAATAGGAGAGTTCCCCACTAGAATAATAATATGCCCATTGACCTGATTGTAAATTATCCTCGAAGGAACCCTTCATTTCGGTCCCTTTATTTTGGGGCAAGTTCCAAGTCCAAATACCATTTTTCTTTCCATTAGTGTAATTACCAACAGTATTTATTTGTCCGTTTAAATAATAAACAACATACTCACCATCTAATGAGTCCCTATGATAACTTATTTTTTTTTCTAAATAACCCGCCTCGTCATAAAACATCCAGGCCCCTTCTTTTTTTCCCTTGTAAAATTCTCCCGCAATAGAAACCCTACCGTTCGCTAATCTTTCTTCGAATTCGCCGGTTTTTAATCCTTTTAAAAATTGGTACTTTTCTTTTATCGCACCTGTTGTATAAAAGGTTTGGATGTAGCCACTTCCATTCGTGATTGTCTGTTTGTGCAGTTTGCTTTCGTCCCAATAAGAAATCGTATAGACCGTGTCAACAACCACACTATCTATTGACTTTTTATTTCCGTCTTCATAATAATATACCCATTTACCAATTGGGCTTCCCAGCTGGTAAGCCCCCTCTGTTTTAAGGTTTTTATTACTATACCATTCTTTAAAAGAGCTGTCCGGAACATTAAAAGAATAATATGTTTGTTGCTTTATTGATTTATCAGAAAAGTAAATCGTTTGTTTTCCGTGAATCCTATCTCTAAAATAGTTTCGTTCTTCTTCTAATAAACCTTTAACAGAATAAAATAGCCATTTGCCATGTTTTTCAATCGTTATGTTTTCTCTATCATCGACATAATAAGAGCCCGTAGAATGGATAAATTTTTTATTAGCATCCCAGTAAACTTTGACCTTACCCGATAAATTTTCTGGCGCTATTTTTTGGGCTGAAATAGCCACGAAAAAGAAAAGAAAGGTTATTGAAAGCCAGGTTTTGATCATACAATATACAAATAATTCAAAATAAAATATTACGGTTTGGCTACAATCTGTTTCAGCAATAGGAATATCCCAAATGCTGTAAAAACAATTCCTATTAAACGATTTAATGAAAGAAGTAAGTTTTCTGTAACAAGTGGCCGTAATTTTTTTGCACCAATGATTTTTAAAACATCCATCCCAAAATACGTTAGTACAACAATTGTTACAAAAAGAACAAGTTGAATAGGGTGTTTTTTATCTGTGGCATCATTCCCCTGAGCAATGATACCAATCCAGTAAAATAATACTGCCGGATTAGCAAAGTTTAACATAAAGCCTTTGATCCCCAAAACAACATAATCGGCTTTATTTGTATTCGCTTCTTTCTTATTTTGGCTAATATCGTACTTCGGCTTTGAAAATAATGTGTAAAGACCATAGCATATGAATAAGATCCCTCCAACTATTGCAAGTAATAAATTATCATTTGTAAAGCTTTTAATTTTTGAGGCGAAAATAAAGGCAAAAAGAATATAAATAACATCACTTATAAAAACCCCTAAATCTAAGACTAAAGCCGCTCGAATTCCCTTGGTAATGCTCGTTTCTAGAAGGATAAAAAATACTGGCCCAACCATTACGCTGAGCAAGAAGCCAATTCCTATTGCTTGAAAAATATATTCCATCGAAGACAAAAATATAAATTCATTTCACGGATACGTCTTTTTTTTTCTAAGTCTTTTCGAAAATCTATTAAGTTCCTTACTTTTGCATAGAAAACTATAACATATGAAATCAATAATTGCTAACGATAAACTAAATAGCTTAATTTCTTTGGTAGAAAAGAAAGGTATTGATAGTGCTAAGATAATTACTGAATTAAAATCGCTAAGAGAGCATGCACTTATTGAAAAAGATCCATTAGTGGTTAAGGTATTGCGCTTAAGCTATGAATTCTTAAATGAAAACGACTGTTTTAATGTAAAGGCACAGTATGAAGAAGACGAGGAGGGTAACGAATATCCTATCGAGCTGGATGACAAAGAAAACCTTTTGTACCTATTAAATCTTCTTAAGAATGCAGAGCATAAAGTAAACCGAGAAGAACTAAAAGATTACCGGAACAGTTTGAAAATGGAATTATATTAAGCTTTAAAGCAACGCTCCTAGTTATTTTTGCGTCAAAGAACTATAGACGGCGAAAACGTTTGCCGCTACTTAGTTTTAGTTAACTTGCAGTAGCCTATAAAAAATAAGTTATTTATTTTTTATAGGCTTTTTTATGCACAATACGCACAATATTTAGCATCCGCATTATGAATAAATGAAACTTCAAAGTCGTAAATCTCTGAGATAAACTCTACAAGAAGCTCTTTAAATAAATCTTCTAATTCCTGACTATTTCCATTCTTGTTTTTCAAGGCTTGAATACTTCCATTGCTTGTTATCAATGAAAAAACAGCTGCTTCACTCGCTTCTAAATTATACTTTTCTTTGAAAAGCATGCAATATAGCGTTAGCTGCAAAGTATGTTTGGCGGCAGCAAAAGAGTCCTTCAATCCCGATTCCTTAAGATTGAAAACGACGTGTTTATCCTCAACCTTCCCTGTTTTATAATCTAAAATTCGATATCTGTCGCCTACCCTGTCTATTCTATCTATATATCCTTTTAGTTTAAGTTCTTTTTCCTCTCCATCAATTAATATGGGAAGTATTATTGACATAGCGGCCTCAATCTGTTCGATAAATAAAGGTTCTTTCAAGGTTTGTATATACTCTTTCTCAGCCAACAGTGTTTTCAAAACGATTTCATTGGCCATTTCGAAACTTAATAAATTTTTGCCACTAGCAAACAAACTTGAATCATTATGAAATCGCTCCATAAACTCTGCTTTTAATATCGCTGGAAAATCCAATATCATTTTATCAACATGAGATATACTCAATGAGGGGGGAGGGGGACTTATAAAAATCCCTTCTTTGTCGCGTTGAGCAAAAGGAGTAAATAATTTTTCTAATGTGCTATGAATAAATGTGCCAAAATCGCTGCTTTCTACGTCCTCTGTTACTGATTGTTCTTCGCCAAATTCAACGACATAGCGATAATAAAAATCAAGAGGACAGGTAATGTATTTATTAATCGCTGAAGCAGATATTCCCTTCGAAAAATAAGCGTCTAGTTGGGCCTTTATCTCCGGTTTCTTTTGAACAACATTAACATTCGTATCGTTAAGTGATGAAAAAGGCGTAACATAATAACTTTTTGTAAGCTTTGCGTTAGGATTTTGGCGTGCCAGCTCCAACTCCAATTGCTTAAGATAACGACTTGGCTCTGTCGCATTTATTTGGTCTCCTATCGTGGTGTATGTCAGTGTTAAATCATCGCAATAATGAAGCAGACGATAAAAATGCTGTGCAAAAATGCCTTGTTTATGCCTTAATGTAGGAAGGCCGAGCCCTTTTCTTAAATCCATTGGTATAATGGTATTCATCGCATTTGTAGGAGGAAGATTTCCTTCATTCATCCCAAGTACTATTATCCTTTTGAAATCAAGCATCCTCGTTTCTAATAGGCCCATTATTTGTAAGCCATCAATTGGATTGCCGTGAAATGCGATACTTTTTGAATACCAATGTTGATTAATTAACATTCTGAATGTTCGCAAGCTTAATTCCGGGAGGCCCTCTGATACAATCAGTTGAAATTCTCTAAGCGAATGGTCAAAGACGGAAATAATATTTCGCTCGAAATCATTTTGTTGTGGTATTTTTTTGAGAAGAAAATCATTTATAGTCCGAATACAAACAAGCGCTTTGTCCCAGTTGACACCCCAATCTTCCAATAAAAAAGATAAAAATAAACGAGCATCTTCTTCTATTTTAAGGGAAGAAATATTTTGAAATATTTTATTGTATCGAATCGTTTCCTGCTCAATTGTAATTACCTGTTTTTTAAGCTCATCACTCAGCCATGCATTAAAAAACACATGATTGATTACGCGTTGTAAATCTTTGTAATAAATTGCTGTTGTCTTAAACCTTTTCTTATTTTCTTGAATATCAAATATAATTTCCATCCAAGTTTTAATCGGTGTCTGATTTAAAGGCAGCCCAAGCGTAATGTTTGCCTTGTCAATTGACGCGGGAAGGTTTTTAATAAGTGCGCTTATTAATGATTCGTCTGCGAGGAGTACCAGGGTTTCCCTCAATTCACTTTGTGATAATTTCCCTAATTCTGTCGATGCTACCTTAACCTGCCCTGTTAATTGGGCACACTGAACAATCTCTATATTTATTTTTTTTGTTGAAATAGTATCCTCTACTCTTAATGGTTTTGCTAAAGTCAGCACCTCCATATTTCTACGTTGGAATGCTCCAGCCTCATGCTGCTTATTTGCGAAATAATATTGGTCCGCATCTAAATAAAACACACCTTTTTTTGTGCTTAATACACTATTAACAATCCTTAATTCCGCCGAGGAAAGTGCATTAAACCCCGCAAATAGATAAAATGCTTCCGGATCTGCCAAAAAGAGCTGGCTAGGATCTTCTGCCAACTTTTTATATGCCATTCCGGGGCTAATTCTTTTTTTATCCTTCAGAATTAACTGCAGCTCATTATATAGTTCCGGCAGGACATCCCAAAAAACCATGAATTTTTTTTGTGCGTCAGTCAACTCCTTGCCTTCTAATGTCCAACTTTCTAATTCCTTAATCGATTTTAAATTCTTAAAAACCTGATTTGGATCCAATAAATAGCGGTCGATCTCTTCGAAATCATTCAATAACATGGGGCCCCAAGACAAAAAGTCTTCAAAGGATTGATGCTCTGTAATTTCAACACTTTTATACGCCTGATAAAGGGATAAAAGTAAACGAGATGGGTCTAATAAATTAAACGGAGCATGTTTTGTTATTAATTCATTAATGGTAATCATGGCAGGAGAAAATATTGGCTTATTATATGCCCTTGCCAGTTCCGCCATAATATATTTTGTTGCCCTTTGCGAAGGAACAACAATGACTAAATGCTCATTAAGCCAATTATTTTCTTTAATTTCATTTGCTATATAAGCGGTAAATTTCATCGATTATTTTTTGGTTAGAAAAGAAAAATAAGTGGCAATATTTACAGTATGAATTGGAATGTTTGGATAGTATTTTTTAAAAAGCGGAGGTGTTTTAAGTAGTTTTTTCTTGCTGTATTTAAATTTATATCCCTCGATTATTTTTGCTTTAGATTCGATAAAATCTATTTGTTGACGTGTATGTGATCGCCAGAAGAAAAATTGTGAAGGAACATTATTAATCTTAGTCCATTTAATCCTTTCGGCAATAACCCAGTTCATCCATAAATTATCAATATCTGCTCGCATTAATAAAGAATTATAATTATTAATGACTGCATTTCGGATACCGTTATCTAAAAATATGAAGATGTTTGTTTTTTTTAATTCGTATTTTTTATCGAAGCAATAGCATGGCAGTCTATATAAAATATGTGCCTCACAAAGTAGGAAGATATAGCGTTCAATCGTTTCGTTATCAACTCCAATTAAATTAGCAATTTGGTTAAAGGAAAGGGGCTGGCCAATATGATTGCCCAATACTTGCAATGTTCTTAATAAGACTTCTGATTTATTCACGCGATGAGCTACTGAAAATTGTTGTGCTAAAATTTTATTAAGAGTTTCGCTTAGTCGCTCTTGCTTAACATTAATTGGAGTGGACAATGGAAAATAATTTCCATAAATCAGGCGGTGTTCTATTCCCCTGTCCTCTGCTGGCAAACTTGTATTAGCAGCGTATTCATGGAACGTTGGGGCAGGGAAATAAAAATTCGCTCCTTGATAGCTTAGTGCTTCAATTAATTCTTCCTCTATTTTTGGTTTATGTACTGATGTTAGCACAACCGATACTAATACTTTAGCATTCAATACCTCATCAAGAAATTCTTTTAATAATAGTAAGTGTTCACACTCGCAAATTAAAATTGTTGGCTTTTCTTTGGCGAACCAACACAATTCCTCTACTGTTAATTTATTAAATTCCTTTCTAACCAATTCGTCTCCCAACTCTACTTTTTGAAAATCAATTTGGTTTTTTAAAAAACAATCCTCAACAAAAACAGATTTGCCAACATCTTTGGGACCTGAAATTAGCACTATTTTCTGCGATAATATTGTGTTACTAAAAGGAGATAAAATAGCCCTGTTCATGTTTATCGCTAAATTTAATTAATTATTGCGTTATTCAAAGATTATTTTATCAAAAAAGGCTTGGCTTCTTTTAGAGTTCATGAACTTATTTCCCCCATATGCTTTTGCAATTAATATACTATTCCCATTCGTTAAAACGCGAATCCAATGAATTCCCTCGGGATAAACATCTGAAATCCCTTCATAGAATATTGTTCCATCTTCCAGTTCTCCATAGTTGTATTTTGTATTAGGGGGGCTAGCAATATAAATAGTTGCATATTGCTCAAGGGTTAATTCGTCATCAAAGGGAAAGCTTTCTATTGAATACGTATTTCCTTGCCCAAGCTCCTTATATACCGCCTGAATATGTCCCTCCTCTAAGGAGGCCACCTCTGGTTTTCCGGGAAACTTAACCAGTAGACCTGGTAATCGTAATTCAAATCCCCTTTTTGATTGTATTTCGACTTTTTCTTGAGTCGGTTCTTCAGAATAGACTGCTAAAACAGGCCTTAGCTGATACCCTTTATTTCTTAAAATTTGAATCATTCCGTTACTTCCAAATAGGTGGCCTGCACCCACTGCACAGAATACGGGGTCTTTTTTCAAACAAGAATCCAATCTTAACGCCATTGATAAATTTCTTTCTACAATAAGCGACTCATATAACCCCGGTTCATTTAACATATTCCTCCTAATAAATCGATCCAATAAATAAAGGTCCCCTTTTAAATATAAGTCCATGAGGCCATCTAAGTCCCTTTTTCTTTTATATCCTAGCATATTGTTTTCGGACGTTGGTAAATCTTTAAGAAGATCTAGTTGATTATTGTTGCTTTCAAGTGGTAAAAACTTTTTATTAGAAAGGGCACCATATTCCTGAAAATAAGCATCTAAGAACTGTGGCATTCCATTTTCATCACCATAATTTGTTACCGAAGCACTGCTTGAACCAGTATACGGATTCCCCTCATTATCATATAACAATAGTGGTGATTCATCGCGAATAGACCGTTGGCTAAAAAAAGAAAAAATATCCGTTTCTAAAACAATCGTGCTTGAATTAAATAAAGCATAATAAACGGAATCTCCTAGCTGAAAAACCCTTTTATCATTCGAGTGAAGAGTACCATATAAATAGGATTTGATTTTTGATCCCGGGCGTATTATTTCCCATAATAACTGATTCTCCGGTTTTACTATTTGAGCTTCTCCGCAGAAGCAGAGCAAAATAAATAAGAACAAACCGCTTAGTTTCATAATAGAAAACAAATATAAGGGTAAAGATGAGTTAAAATATTCTGGAAATATTATTTTCACCAAAAGCGTAGGGCAAATATTCAAAGGAAGGAGCAGGCTTCGTTAGAATTAAATTTCCTTCATAACCTACTTTTATATTACCTTGAGTTTCAGATAGCCCCATTGCATAGGCCGCGTTGATTGTTAAGGCATTAAACGCCTCCTCTGGTGTCATTTTCATTTTTATACAAGCCAATGACCAAACAAAGAATAAATTATAATTTGGAGCAGAACCCGGATTATAATCACTCGCCAAAGAAACCGGAAGCCCCGCTTCCATTAACCTTCTCGCATCGCCAAAAGGAATTCCTAAAAAAAATGAACAGGCTGGCAAAAGCGTCGCCACACAAGTGCTGGATTGCAAAGAAAGTATATCTTCCTCTCCTAATTCTTCTAAATGATCAACGGAAAGTGCCCCTAATTCGACTGCTGCCTTCACGCCTCCTAAAACAGAAAATTGATTTACATGCACTTTTGGTGTCAATCCAGCTGCCTTTCCCGCAATTAACAAGCGTTGCATTTGATCGACAGAAAAATAATTCCGTTCACAAAAAACATCGATGAAATCGGCCAGTCCTTCAGTAGCAATTTGGGGAATCATCTCATCAATTATCATTGAAACATAAGCCTCTTGATTCGATTTAAATTCCAATGGGAAAGCATGAGCACCCAAAAAGGTAGCTTTAATCGGAATCGTAAAATGTGCCTTAAGCCGTTTAATAACCCGCAACATTTTTATTTCGGAACTTGTGTTTAATCCATATCCAGATTTAATTTCAAGAGCTCCCGTTCCCAATGCAATCATTTTTTCTATTCTACCGATTGCCTGATGAAATAATTCGTCTTCAGAAGTTTCTTGCAGCCTTTTAGCCGAATTGAGAATTCCACCTCCCTTTTGCGCAATTTCTTCATACGTGAGGCCTTTTAAGCGATCAATAAATTCGGTCTCCCTGAAAGAAGAGAAAACAGCATGCGTATGAGAATCACAAAAAGAAGGTAACACATAACATCCTTCGGCATCCACAATTTCGACACCCCTCCAATCCGTGATGCCTTGCCAATCCTCCATTTTACCATAATCGATTACGCGGTGATCTTCCATCGCAATAAAAGCATTGCTAATTATCGGAAGGTGCGCCATTTCTTTTCCCTTTAACAAAGACGGCGTTTCCTCGCTTGCCTGCACTAAGCCCTTTATGTTTTTAATTATAATCTTTGACATACAAACGCTTAAGGTGGATTTACGATATCAAAAGTAAGGACTTTCCATCAATTTTACAGGAGAAACAGAATGAAGAAAAAAAGCAGAGTATACAACATCGCTCGCGCTCTGCTTTTCACTCTGCTTTTTAGTACCCCGGGCCGGAATCGAACCGGCACTCCCGAAAGAACAGGATTTTGAATCCAGCGCGTCTACCAGTTCCGCCACCGGGGCGCTTTGTAAAAGCGTTGGCAAATATACGGGTTTATTTAAAACTTGAAAGATAATCAAGTTAAGAATTCTAGCATTTCATCATGAAATGACACGTGGAAGTTTTTTGAAGAAATGAATTCACCATCTGTTTCTGCGCTCACATCACCTAAAGAAGAGCAAATAGTTACCTCATCTGTAATTTCATACTTAATTTCTGGGTGCTTTATTCGTTTTCCATGCCATAAATTTGGCAAGTGGCGTAAATAATCGATCATAGAGACGTCTCCAAGAATAACTAATCCGAATTGTTTATCTCTTGGATTGGTTCCCGGGGAGACAATGAGCCCATTTCCGAATACCGGTCCATTACAAATCGCTAGCATAAAAAACATCTGTGTTCTTTCGATCCCATTATAGCTTAAAGTTAAAACGGGTTTTTTATACTTAAAAAAGGTGCGAATAATGGCGATGAAATAAGAGAATCCGGAACCGAACTTATTTCTTAATTCATTTAATTCCCGAACGACACTCCCGCCGAAACCAACATCTGCTATGTTTAGAAAATAACGCGTTTCGGTATTTGTTTGAAGGCAAGCGATGTGCACCCGATCACCCATTTGACTAAAAAGATTTGTTGGGCTTTGTGCCGAAAGATCTGAAGCGGTGAAATTGCGGTGAAAATCATTTCCTGTGCCACCTGGGAGCAAGAAGATTTTTGGGTTTTTTCCTGGTATAACACATAAACCATTCACCACTTCATTTAAGGTGCCGTCGCCACCAATCACCAGAAGAACATCGCAATTCCCCTTTGCGCTTTCCGCTAATTCTTTGGCGTGATTCGCGTATTCTGTACTATAATGATGAAACTCGATCTCAGAATCGTCTATACAGGCTTTTAAGAACCTTGTTTGTTTACGATGTGGTTTTCGTGTTGAATTTTGAATACATATTACTTTCATCATCAATCAAATATACCAATTGTCGATGAGAATTTATGTTCCTCCTTTAACGTTGAATAAACAAGGTGCTGGATTGTTGGATGAATTTTCCGTTACTGCTTTTTGCTGTAACAAAATAAATATAGTTTCCTACGGGCGCATCATCACCACTTGCTAGTTTTCCATCCCAACTAAATTTAGCATCGGATGACTGATAAATAATTTGATTTTTTTGATTTAAGACAACAACGCTAAAGTCTAGCAGCCCTTCCGATTGGATAGACAAGAAATCATTTGTCCCATCGCCATTTGGCGTAAATACATTCGATAAAACAACCCCTAACTCTTTATCCTTCTCTGACGAAAGGGTTGGTTCATGTGTGTTCTCAACTTGTGGCATTACAATTAAATCATTGTTGGTTTTAACAGGGTTATTGGATAGATTCTCTCCCAAATCTTGCAAAGGGGCCGTATTTGGAAGTTGAACTGATTCAAAAGGAATTGTTTTTGGGTCATTCACATCATAAACGACGTCCTCACTGCTTAATAAATCGTTGTTTTCTAAAACGATAAGTGGAATGGTATTCTTTTTCGTTTCAATTGGAACAACCGCATTATTATTAGTTGGAATGGCTGGAACTTCTTTCGTTTTCTTGTTTTCCTGGCTTGGCTTATTCGTTTGTTTACTTTCAGAATCGTAAAATAAATAGGCAGATACAAGAACCGAAGCTGCAATACCTACTCCAATTATCGTTTTAGAAAGAATACTTAAACCAGTAGTTACCAAAACAGGAGTGGCTATCGCAGAAGAAACGGCGCTCCAGATTTCTGGCCTTACGACTTCCTGATGATTAGAAAGTTGTTGCTGGAAAAATTCTTTAATTTGATCGTTTTGTTCCATTTAGTATTATCGTTTTTCAATTCTATCTCTTAGGTATGCCCTTGCCCTTAAATATTGCGACTTTGAAGTACTTTCACTTATCGCGAGAGTAGCCGCTATTTCTTGGTGGGAATATCCTTCTATAGCAAAAAGGTTAAAAACCACCTTATATCCTTGTGGCATTGCTTGAATGATCTTCATCAAGTCTTCCGCCATCATATTTTCAATTGTAAATTCTTTGTACTCTAATTTATATTCTATATCACTTAAAGCAACATCTGTTTGAAATTTCAAATTCTTTCTAATTTGATCCAAACAAGTATTTACAATTATTCTCCTTATCCACCCTTCTAATACACCTTCATTTTTAAACGACGCTATCTTAGAAAATACTTTAATCATGCCATCTTGAAGAGCATCTTCGGCTTGATCTGTCTGTTTAATATAACGCAAACAGACAACAAACATTTTGGGTGCAAACTTGTCAAACAACATTTTTTGAGCCTTTGGATTTCCCTTCACACATTCATTAACCAGCTCAAAATCATCCATGGACTTCTCGATTAGACTTTTATTCCCTTACAAAGGTTGCACTTGAATTACTTATTTGGAATAAAAATAATTAGTTTCGCCTTGTAAAAAAAAGGTTTTTATGCGAAAGGTCTGTTTATTTTTTCTAATCTGTATAAAAATTGCTTCGCAAAATGGCCATTCCCAAAGTAACCTCCTGCCAAAAAGTGGGCGCTGGCATGGTGAATTAAGCTTAAACGATCGATTATATCTGCCTTTTGAAATTGACATTAGCATCCAGAAAAAAAAGCCGATATTGGTCATTAGAAATGGGGATGAAGAAATTAAGCTAATACTAAATAAAAAAAAGAACGACTTTTTTTACTATCAATTTCCTGAAATGGATAGTGAATTAATCCTCTGCTTTAATGAGAATGGGATACAATTAAGTGGGGAATGGATTAATTATAATAAAGCTAAACCTGTTTCAATTCCATTCACCGCTTATTTAAATACAGAAACCCGTTTCTTGGTAAGCGGGCAACCAAGCAAGAATTATACCGGTCGATGGGATGTTTATTTTAAAGGTGGCGATGAACACGCTATAGGATTATTTAACCAAGATGGCAACATCGTAACGGGGACCTTTCTAACCGAAACGGGTGACTACCGTTATTTAGCGGGCAATGTAGACGAAAATAACGCGCTATATTTATCAAGTTTTGATGGAACGCATGCCTATCAGTTTGTTGGAAATCTTGATAAAAACGAACATATAACTGGGGTTTTTTATAGCGGGCAATCGTATCAGACCAATTGGCAAGGTAAAAGAAATGAGTCCGCAGCATTAAGAGACCCTGATTCATTAAGTCAATTGATAAACACAAATCCTTTTTCCTTTGATGCAACAGCGTTAAATGGAAAGAAATATCATTTTAACCCACAAAAAAACAAAGGGACAATCATTCAGATAATGGGCTCTTGGTGTCCTAATTGTATAGATGAAACAAACTATTTCAAAGAAATTTATAGCCATTATAATGCCCTCGGATTTGAATTCATTGCTGTTGCTTTTGAACTTGGGAAAGACAAAAAAGAACAACTTACACGGTTAAAGGGGTTTGTTAAGCGATGTAAAGTACCATATACCGTTTTGTTGGGAGGAAAAAAAAGTGCCGAGGACGCTTTAATGGTTTTTTCATCCTTGAATAAAATAATGAGTTTTCCCACCACCATAATTATTGATAAAAAGGGCGTTGTGCGAAGAATTCACACCGGGTTTAGTGGGCCCGGAACAGGAATAGAATTTTTGAATTATAAAACATACACTGAAAAACTACTAAACGAAATCACTCAAGAAAATTAAACTATGCTATCGATGAGGCGGAGGAGTGACCAATTTTCATACTTTTACAAAAACATTACGCTATGATTTCATCCATGACCGGCTTTGGGAAAAGCAACGGGGTTTTCCACTCAAAAAAAGTGTCTGTTGAAATCCGTTCTTTAAACAGCAAGGGTCTTGACCTAAACATTAAGCTAAACAGTTCCTACAAAGAACTTGAAACAGCAATAAGGGGATTTGTTTCCACGTCACTTGATCGCGGAAAAATCGACATTAGTGTTTATATAGAATCACAGGTAGACCGTCCTGAAAACTTGGTAAATTATGCCTTGGCGACGACCTATTACAAAGCGTTAAAGAAACTCAATGAATCCTGGGGAGAACCTTCTCAAAACTATTTAGAAATCGTGATGCAAATGCCATCGGTTTTAAACCAAGCAGCAGAGGAATTAGAAGAAGAAGAAAAAACTTGGTTGATGAATTTGGTCGGTGATTGCTGTTTAAAACTTCAAGATTTCAGACAAAAGGAAGGAGAGGCGCTTCAAAGTGAATTTAAAAAGTTAATTGCTGGTATACGTACATTATTAAATGAAATTGGTGGCTTTGAAGCAGATCGATTGACGGCTATCCGCGAAAGGATGAATAAAGCGTTAAAGGAGTTGGACACTGCCTCAGTAGACGAGAACCGCCTTGAACAAGAAATGATTTTTTACATCGAAAAGCTAGATGTTTCAGAAGAAAAAATGCGCTTAGAACATCATTTAGATTACTTTTTAGCAACCATGGAGACGCCTCTTTGCGGGAAAAAATTGGGTTTTATTGCACAAGAAATTGGGCGGGAAATAAATACCTTGGGAAGCAAATGTAATCAAGCACAGATGCAAAAAATAGTAGTCGAGATGAAAGACTCGCTAGAAAAAATAAAAGAACAAGTACTTAACACCTTGTAACATGAACTTGCAAGAAGGAAAATGTATAATCATCTCTGCGCCTTCAGGAGCAGGAAAAACAACCATTGTTCATGCATTGCTTGAATCATTACCACAGCTAGCTTTTTCTGTTTCTGCCTGCAGTAGAGAGCCCCGAAGTAATGAAAGAAATGGAATTGATTACTATTTCATCGGTGTAGAAAAATTTAAGCAGGAAATCTCGGATAATTCCTTCGTTGAATGGGAAGAAGTATACACCAATGCTTATTATGGTACGCTCAAAAGTGAAATAACGAAACTCTGGGCCGCAGGAAAGGTGGTGGTTTTTGATGTTGATGTGGTAGGGGGATTAAACCTAAAAACTTTTTTTGGGGCGGATGCTTTATCGCTTTTTATAGCGCCCCCGGGAATTGTGGAACTTGAAAAACGATTAAGGAAAAGAAAAACGGAAACAGAAGACAAAATAAATCAACGCATAAATAAAGCAACCGTAGAACTTCAGCGAGCAGAAGAATTTGATGTAATCATTCTAAATGATGTGTTAAGCGATGCGATTGCAGAAGCGAAAACAACAGTTCTAAACTTTATAAAATGAGGATTGGCTTATATTTTGGCACCTTTAATCCAATTCATGTTGGTCATCTTGTGATTGCAAATTATATGGCTGAATTCACCGATTTAGACAACGTTTGGTTTGTCGTTTCTCCCCATAATCCACTAAAAGATAAAAACACATTATTGGCGGATTTTCATCGCTTAGCATTAGTGAGAGAGGCTGTTTATGAAAACACGAAACTAAAGGCATGTGATGTTGAATTTCATTTATCAAAACCAAGCTACACTGTTACTACACTTGCCTATTTAATTGAGCAATACTCCGAACATGACTTTTCATTAATAATGGGCGAAGATAATTTAAGAACGCTACACAAATGGTACAATCACGATGTGTTATTAAAAAATCATAAAATATACGTGTATCCTCGGGCTCTTACAATTCAAGAAGAACAAGAGGTAATGACGCTTAGCGAACAATTAACTAATAATTATTCAGGACATCATAATATTATCTTTTGTAATGACGCGCCGGTGATGAAAGTCTCCGCAAGTTTTATCCGTCAGGCAATAAAAGAAGGAAAAGATGTGCGTTATCTACTGACCGAACCGGTTCACAAGTATTTAGATGATATGCGTTTCTACAAATAACTAAATGATTTCAATTCGGATAACGGAACTTGACCAATCAAATAAATAATCCAAATACCTCAGCTCTATCAAGTAAATACCCGCGGCCATTCCCATTGTTAGTTCTACGAAGGTGTTGTTTCCTGATCTACCATTTTGAATTTCTTTTCCCTGAACATCGCAGACAGTATATTGAAAATCTTTTATAAAATCATTTGGTGAACGAATAACAACGCTTTGTCCGGATAATGTGGGGTTTGGATAGGCTGTGAAATTGTCCAAATCACTTTGGTTTTCAAAGAATGGACGATCAAACTTAAATAAAAACAAGCCATTATTTCGATCAGAAACTAGTATTCTATCACTTTTATATAAAGCATAAACTCCCCACGCACCCCACATCGTGAAATTGGTGGCGTCTGGCAATAAATACGTATCATATGCCGCAATTTCCCCCGGCGGATTCATGCGTAAGTCATAAATGCGCAAACCAGCATTATAATAGGAAACAAAGGCTAAATTGTTCGTTATTTGAACATTGTGAGCTGTTAATTCCGCGTTAGAATTACTTGTTCCAAAAAATTGAGAAGGCGTTATGGTCCAATCATCGGCAACAGTGCATTTTTTTATTTTCAACCCTTGTGTTTCATCAGTGAATACATAAGTTTTCTTATTGGGAGAAAGCCAACCTTGGTGATTATATCCTTGTTGATTGTAAAATGCGAGACTATTTAGGTACGTTGGTGATGACGGCTGGGTAAAGTCATACACACGGATGCCATCGTAGCCGCAGTTCATAATCGCTATATTATCGCGGACATAAATATCATGCACCTCCTGAATGTCATTTGGGCCTTGCCACAACAACGTTGGATTAATGGGATCTGTTAGCGAGAAAACACAAAGGGGAATCATGGATAAATTTATCCCTGCAACAATCGGCGTTACCATACACATATACAACAAAGCCTCCGTCGAGTCAATAAATAAATTGTGAGTCCGCCCAAATAAATTGTTTTGTAAATCAGCGACAAGGACAACTGAATCGGGCATAAACGCCATGTCTATGATCTGCAAACTACTTGGGCCTTCATCACAAACAGCATAAATATAATGTTGATAGAACTTGTACTCTCTAGTGATAGCCATTGAGGAGCTGTACTTCCCTTTAATAAACCCTACCAGGTTTAGTTGGTTATCCGATGTTAATTCAAAAAAGTGGGAGCCCTCTGTTGATCCTATGACAGCATATTCTTTATTGTTAAATTCAAATCCCCAACAACTGCTGTATCGAACATTAGTGGAATTAGTTAAAAGGGTATCTTCACTCCACTGGTCCAATAACTGAATGTTTTTGATGTCCTGAGCCAATCCTGTAAAACCAATGAAAAACAGAAAGATAAATCGCATGTCTTCTCTATTTATTCGTTTGTAATTGAGGATGGAGATTTTTACAAAACTCCCATAAAACTATGCCCGCGCAAACACTAACATTTAAGCTGTGCTTAGTGCCAAACTGTGGAATCTCTATAACACCATTGGACAGCTCGATAATATCCTGCTGTACACCGTTTACCTCATTGCCAAAGACTAAAGCATATCGTTGGCTTTCCAAATCAGAGATCTTTTGTAGTTCTATCGTCTCTGTTGCTTGTTCAATAGCATAGACAGCATAACCCTGCAACTTCAGCCCGGTTACTAAATCGATAATCGAGGAGTGATATTCCCACGTAACAACCTCCGTTGCGCCGAGGGCCGTTTTATGAATATCCTTGTGGGGCGGGCAAGCCGTAATTCCGCAGAGGTATATTTTTTCAATACAAAAAGCATCTGCAGTTCTAAAAAATGAGCCTATATTGTTGAGGGAACGAATATCATCTAAAATAATAATTACAGGAATTTTTGCCTGTAATCGATATTCTTCATCTGAAATACGATTAAGTTCCCACAATTTTAATTTTTTATTACTAATGTTCATAAGAAGTGTTTCAAATCTTTTGAAATAAGAAGATATGCGCTTAATTTTAACGTACAAAAATCACAAAATCATTTGATTTTACGAAATGAAAACCACAAAAGAAATTGCGGAAACGCCTTTAATGAAGCAATACAATCAAATAAAAGCTCGCCACCCCGACGCTTTATTGCTTTTTAGAGTTGGTGATTTTTATGAAGCTTTTGGGGAAGACGCCATTAGAACGTCTCGAATACTGGGTATTATTTTAACAAAACGCAAAAATGGCAGCGGCACAGACATTGAACTTGCAGGATTTCCGCACCATTCGTTAGATGTATATCTCCCACGTTTGGTTCGGGCGGGTCTTCGCGTCGCTATTTGCGACCAATTGGAAGATCCAAAACTTACAAAAACAATTGTTAAGAGGGGTGTAACCGAATTGGTTACGCCAGGAGTAGCATATAATGACCAAGTTTTACATCAAAAGAAGAATAATTTTTTATGTGCGATTCACTTTGAAAAAGCGATTCATGGAGTGGCTTTTTTAGATGTTTCCACTGGGGAATTTTTAGTGGGCCAAGGCGATAAAGAATATGTAGATAAACTAATTGCTGGTTTTGAACCGAGCGAATTTTTATATGCAAGAAAAGATCAGGCCTTATTTAAAAATACATTTGGAGATAACAACTGTAGTTTTCGTATTGAGGATTGGGTCTTCAATTCAGAAAATGCAAATGAAAGACTAAATAAGCATTTCAAAACAAATTCATTAAAAGGATTTGGTGTAGATCAAATGGGTGCGGCCATTATTGCTGCCGGAGCAGCATTATATTATCTTTCTGAGAATCAACACAAGGAATTTTCTCACATCAATAGTTTGTCAAGAATTGCGGCATCAAATCATGTCTGGTTGGATCGTTTTACCATCCGTAACCTTGAGTTGGTAAATACTCCACACGAAAATGCCAAAACGCTATTAGATATTTTAGATAAAACGGTGACTCCGATGGGGGGGCGCCTAATGAAGCGGTGGATCATAATGCCATTGAAAGACCTAACAGAAATCCGTGCGCGGCATGATGTGGTTTATTGGCTAATCAATGAGCCCGCCCATTGCGAAAAATTAGCTATATTACTTAATGAAATCGGCGATTTAGAGCGCTTAATTTCAAAGGTTGCGGTTGGTAAAGTTACTCCTCGAGAACTTGCTCACTTGAAAAAAACAATGATTAACGTCCCTAAAATCAGTGACCTACTAGAAAAAAACAAAAACATTCCTGCCCTTCAAAAGATAAACGCGCAACTCAATAATTGTCAAGAGATGGTTGCAAAAATAAACGATTATCTTGACCCTGAACCAGGGATCCATATAGGAAAGGGGCGAGTTATTCGTGAAGGACTAGATTCAAACCTTGATGAATTAAGGAACATCTCATCTAATGGAAAAGATTACCTCGAAAAACTCCAAGAAAGAGAAGCGGTGAGGACCGGTATTACAAGCTTAAAGGTTTCTTTTAATAATGTCTTTGGTTATTACATAGAAGTAAGAAATACACACAAAGATAAAGTCCCGGAGGAGTGGATAAGACGACAAACACTTGTAAATGCAGAGCGCTACATAACAGAAGAGCTAAAGGAGTATGAAACAAAAATAATGGGCGCAGAAGAGAAAATATATGAAATCGAGGTTCGCCTTTTCACAGAGCTTGTTGCCTGGCTCAGTGCATTTATTCTTCCGATACAACAAAATGCGGCTGTTATTGCAAAATTAGATTGTCTTCATTCTTTTGCTTCTGTGGCAAAAAAAAATAATTACATAAAGGCGGAGATAAATGAGGGACTCGCAATTAATATCCACAATGGTCGACATCCCGTAATTGAACAGCAACTTGCGCATGGGGATGATTTTATTGCTAACGATGTTTTTTTGGAAAATTCAACACAACAAATCATTATGATTACCGGCCCCAATATGAGTGGTAAAAGCGCTTTGTTAAGGCAAACGGCCCTTATCGTTCTAATGGCGCAAATGGGCTCGTTTGTTCCCGCAGAAAAAGCAGAGATTGGTTGGGTAGATAAAGTTTTTACCCGTGTTGGCGCATCAGATAATATTTCTTCTGGGGAGTCGACATTTATGGTAGAAATGAATGAAACAGCGAGTATTTTAAATAACATCTCGCCCCGTAGTTTAATTTTATTAGATGAAATAGGAAGGGGTACAAGTACCTACGATGGCGTTTCTATTGCATGGGCAATTGCCGAATTTTTACACGAAAATAAACTTGCTGCTTGTAAAACTCTTTTTGCAACACACTACCATGAACTAAATGAAATGGCGGGCCATTTTAAACGCATAAAGAATTATACCATCGCTGTAAAAGAACTAGGTAATCGTATTTTATTTCTAAGGAAATTAATTGAGGGTGGCAGCGAGCATTCCTTCGGTATACACGTCGCTAGAATGGCAGGTATGCCCGGAATTGTTGTTAAACGAGCAGAGCAAGTGCTCAAAGAACTAGAGCTGTCTCATTCCACGGTAGGGTCAAATAAATCAAGGAAACAAAAATTAATTGGGGGTGAAAAGCAGAAAGCGGATAATCTTCAACTTAGCTTTTTTCAATTAAATGACCCTGTACTAGAGAGTATTCATGAAGAATTAATGGGTATAGATATTAACGTTCTGACCCCTGTTGAAGCATTAATTAAGCTCCATGATATTAAAAAACTTATTGGCGGCTAATTTTTTTCAATAAACACTAAAAAATTATTGTTTTTTTTCATAAATTTGCCCTCCTTAATATTTGGTAGTCATCAAAATTTAGGGCTTCTCACTAAACGAAGAGAGAATGATTTTTAAATATAAGCGAGAGTAGCTCAGTTGGTAGAGCACGACCTTGCCAAGGTCGGGGTCGCGGGTTCGAATCCCGTCTCCCGCTCCATTATTTTGCCGGCAATCTTTCTGATTGTATTTCGCTCGAGTGGTGGAATCGGTAGACACGCCGGACTTAAAATCCTGTGCCTGTATGGGCGTGCGGGTTCAAGTCCCGCCTCGAGTACAAAAACCCCAACTTAATGTTGGGGTTTTTTATTATTAAAACCTTGTGAATTGGCTTCCACCTTTCACGAGAATGTTAAGCCCCGGAGAATTTATTCTTTGGGGTTTTTCGTTTATAATAATCTTCGAAACTTCTGTTTTACACAACTATTTATTGGTTAAGGTATTTACTGCGAATTAACCGAAGATAAAATACAATATCGAACGTAGAATGCCAAGTTTGCTTTCGTAAAAATCACCGTTAATATAGAAAATCTTATTTTTTATTATTCGGGGGGAGGGCAATTTTCGTTATATCGTCAGAATAATCCTCCCAATCTTCTATTAACTCTTGACTATATTGTTTCGAGACGGTGATTGGAATGTGCTCTACCAGAACATTTGTCTTGTCTAAACCGTAATCTTCTGCAGGCTTAAGGCCAGTTGTTTTTATGAAACGATAAACTTTAACGGCTAAAATCTGAAAGGGGGTTAATAAATTATTTGTTGCTACACGAGAATTAAGCACAATAAATTTAAAATCAGTTTCGTCAAATTGACCTTTTACAGAATCAAAAACACTGAGTCCACTCAACTCGCCCTTTTCAACCATTTTTCGTTGAATTTGGCGCATTGCATATTCTGTTCTTAGCTCTTCCTTAAACCCTAGGTGAATACCAACGTAATAGCAGGACTTATCTATTACTTGATGAACAGAATAATGTACGCCCCATGGTTCATTAAGGATGTCAAAATGGATAAACCATACCACTCCGGCTTTCCGCGGACGCTTTTTAAACAAAGAGTAGAATATGGTAGCGTCTAGTTTATTTGGGTTGTCACTGCGGGTTGGGTATACAATGTTTGTGGCTTCATAAGGAATTTTATCGTCCTTATTAATCGCCGTTAACAATGGCACAATTTTAGACATTGGCACATATTCCGTTATTCTTTTTCGTAATAAACGCGCCTTGAAATACATATACAATAAAATGAAAAAGGTTGTGGCAAGCACCAAAGTAAACCAACCTCCGTGGGCAATTTTACCTAAATTCGACAGAAGGAATGCCCCTTCTAAAAAAAAGAATACCGTAAAAATTGTTAAATAAAGCAACTTTTTCTTTGGTGATTTTATTAGCAGTAAAAAGCAAAGAAGTATGGATGTCATTATCATATCAATTGTAATAGCTAATCCATAGGTGGCCTCCATAGCAGACGATTTTTGAAACTTCCAAATAACCAATAAACAGCCGCACATTAAAAACCAATTTATAAATGGAATATAAATTTGGCCCTTGTGTTCCGCTGGATATTTAACCTTCAAATTGGTCCACAAATTTAGTTTGATGGCCTCGTTCATAAGCGTAAAAACCCCCGTTATTAATGCTTGTGATGCAATTATCGCAGCTGTGGTGGCTATGACAATAGCAAAGGGCAACATGCCGCTTGGCACCATTGCATAAAATACAGTTTGTTTGGGTTGAAGGGAGAAACCTTCCGAAAGACATAATGCGGATTGTCCTAAATAATTTAATAATAATAAAACACTAATAAAAGTCCAGCTGATCCGAATATTGTTTTTTCCACAGTGACCTAAATCTGAATAAAGCGCTTCTGCTCCTGTCGTACAAAGAAAGACAGCTCCCAAAACCCAGAACCCACCTTTTACGTTCACTACTAAGTTATACGCATAATACGGATTGAAGGCATTTAACACCTCGGGGTTTTTTGATATATTTATTAATCCTAAGTAACCTAAAAACCCAAACCAAACAATCATTACTGGACCAAAGGCCTTACCAATTGCTGATGTTCCAAACTGTTGAATAGTAAAAAGCAGTATTATTATTGTAACAACAACAGGAATAACAGGAAAGTCGGGATAGATATTCTGAATTCCTTCAACCGCGGATGAAATCGAAATAGCAGGTGTAATAAATCCATCCGCTAACAAAGTTGAACAACCAATTAGTGCCGGAATTATAATCCATTTTATTCGTTTCGATTTGAGTAGCGCAAATAGCGCAAAAATCCCCCCCTCTCCATTATTGTCAGCATTTAAAGCAAAGTAAATGTATTTAGTCGTTGCGAGTAAAGTAAGCGTCCATATTACCGCAGACAGTCCTCCCATAATCAGGTCACGGTTAAAGTTTGTTCCGTTTCCTGTAATGGTTTGAAAAACATAAAGCGGAGACGTTCCAATATCGCCAAAAACAATCCCTATAGCAACCAAAAGGGTGGCTGCGCTTACTTTTTTCTTAGTATTACTGTCCATGAGTTATTATTTATACATTTCTTTTCAAGGTATAAAATTAAACAAACTTTATAGTTTTGTTTGCTTTAATGAACTAATATATTGCTCTGTAACAGGATATCCTTGGATTTTTGCTTTTTCAGCGTAAAAAAGAGCCTTGGCGCGGTCGCTAATAAGACTATAAGCCACCGATAAATTATAATTCGTAAAGGAATAATTAGGGTTGATGGATTCAGATTTCAAAAGATCTTTAATGCCCTCTTGATATTTCTTTTGGTTTATCAATGCTGTTCCACGGTAAAAATACCCTTCGAATCCCGTAAGGGAAAGTTTCATTAACTTTTGTGATAGGTTAATTACCTCGTCAAATTGCTTGTTATTTAGCAGTTCAGACGCTAAATTACTCATGATTTGATAATTGTTTGGTAATAATTGGGCCGCTTTACGAAAGTCGGCAATGGAAGCGCTTCGATTGCCCATTTTAGAATAGGTAATCCCTCTATTTAAATAGGTTTCATAATTGGAGTCGTTTCTCTCAATTGCCATTCCATACATCTCCATCGCTTTATCAAAATTCGCTTCTAAAGCATACATGTTGGCCATATTGCTGTAAATTAATGGTTCTTTAACCCTTGCCATCACCAAGGTATTATAGTCATTGAACGCTAATTTCATTTGATTGTGTTCTCGGTAATAGTTGCCTCTATTTTTATAAGCAACTTCAACACCATATTTGATGATTTTAACTTGATTTCCCTTCTGTTCAATTTCAAATGGATACTTTGAAATAACATCTGACCAAAGCGTTTCGGAGTTTGTCCAAACCGGCACCCTATCGAAGCATGTTTTAGCTAAAACACAAGTATATGTGCCTAGAAAAATGTACGTAATGAGTTTATATTTGGCTTCAAGTTTGAAATGAGTAATTACTTTTAAAAGTAAAAAGAAAGATCCAATATATGGGATATATGTGTATCGATCTGCCATAATTGCCGAGCCAACAGAAATGAATTGTAAAACGAGAGCAACCATAATTGTAAAAAAAGCCATCCCAAAAACATATGGTTTAAGAAGTTCATTTTTTTTCCTCCATAATAAAAATGGTATGATGAAAATTAAGGTGAAAACAAAAAACGGAGCCAGATAAAAAAGGATCGGTAAATTATCTTCGGGGCCAAGATTAGGATAAGGGTAAAAAGCGGAAAGATCGCTTGGAATAAACAATTTAAACCAATACATAACAAATCCATAACAGGCAAACATGCCTTCCTGAAAAACTGTGAAAACCCCATCCTTTGCCACGGCGCCTTGGTTTTGTATCCTCCAGGCCAAAATTCCTATTAAGAATGAGATGACAAAGAATGGAATTTTTTCAATGATACTTCTAAGATTAAACTTTCTACCATGATAATAATCCAATAGAATTAAAACGATTGGCAAAGGAACGGCCATTGCTTTACTAAGACACGATGCTATAAATAAAACAAATACTACAATAATGCCCCACCATTTTTTAGTTGTTAAATAATACTGATACGATAACAAAGACAGTAGAAAAAAGAAGGTATACAATACGTCTTTTCTTTCCGATATCCACGCCACACTTTCAACATGCATGGGGTGTATTCCGAACCAAATGGCCGTAAAAAAGGAAATTAGCATGTTTTTATTCGATAAATAATAAATAAAGAGAAAAACAAGAAGCACATTTAAAATATGAATGAATAAATTCCAATGCATATAACTGGAAATCTCGAGCCCCGATTGCGAATAATTATAGGCTAGCGTCAACATCGTTAGCGGATGATAATTTAACATGACGTGGCTTGATGTGGAAAAAAGGGAGTCCACTTTTTCCGATTCAGAAGAACGAATAAGCGATTGATTGGTGACGTAGCCCGTATCATCCCAATTTGTAAACTCTTTTTCGACAGAGAGAGAGGGTGAATAGCAATAAAGGACAATAATAATAATCGTTAAAATAGCGATCCACATTCCTGTTTTGGACGAAGAATTGATTTTAACTTCGGGATTACTTTTTTTACCTGCCGACTTTTTCATCTGTCTTGCTCATTCAAAAAGTGAAACTTATTTCATTTTAATTAGTTGCCGCAAAGCGCTCGATATTTCATTATCTTGCTTGTTTATAACACGATAATACCCTTCCTCAGACCACAATTGCCTTGCTATCTCTGCTTTTAAATTATTAATTATATATCTTTTACTACGTTTTAATTCAATTTTATTGGGAATAACATTATACGTTTTTTCTGCATAAACAATAAAAGATTGGAGGTTTAAGTCACTGACTACGAAGCGCTGACAAAAATCCTGTGGACTTTTATAAACCGTTCTTTTATTGGCAACGAAGTCGAATGAAAAAGACTGGAAGGCGCCGCTAAAAAGCAGTTGAGATAAATAAAAACTGCTTTCTGTTGTATCGTATGGAACAAAAACATCTGGTGTTATTCCCCCTCCGCCATATACGGTTCTTCCCCCTCGCGTTTTAAATTTTAACGAATCAACATATAATGAACTATCCAAATGAAATAGCTCTCCATTTTGGTTTCTAGATTCATCCTTTAAGTAATCTTCGTATTTTCCATTATATGGTTTTTGTATACACCTCCCAGATGGAGTGTAATATCGTGCTATGGTAATTCGTACGTTGCTACCATCACGCAGCGGACTGTCCTCTTGAACCAACCCTTTACCATAAGTTCTTCTCCCCATAATTATTGCTCTGTCATTGTCTTGTAGGGCACCTGCTAAAATTTCACTGGCAGATGCTGAAGCTGCATTTACCAAAATCACTGCGGAAATATTTTCTAATATCCCTCCTGAAGTTGCATAATATATTTTTTCTTCTTCCTTTCGACCCTTCGTTTTTAAAATCACGGAACCTTTTAATAAAAACTCGTCAGCAATCATTGTGGAGGATTGAAGAACACCTCCGCCATTATTGCGTAAATCTAGAACCAACTTTTTCATGCCCATTTCTTTTAATTTCAGGGCAGCAGCATGAAATTCATCTGCCGTTGGAATAGAAAATTGTTCAATTGCAATATAACCCGTCTCTTTATCCAACATGTATATTCCTGAAACTGTTTTTAAAGGTATTTCACCGCGAGTAATCGTAAAAGAGACTAGTTTTTTATTTCGGACAATCGTTACCTCAACAGTTGTTCCTGCTTCGCCTTTTAGGTTGGACAGTACCATTTCGTTGGTTATTTTCTTGCCGCAAAATTGTTTTTTATTAATCTTAATTATTTTGTCTCCGGCCTTTACACCAACTTCTTGAGACGGAGAGCCATCAATAATATTGGTTATACAAACCGTGTCTCGGATGATTTGGAAACGTATTCCAACACCACCAAATTTACCGTCAATAGACTCAGAAACCGCTTGCATTTCTTTTGCTGATATATAATTACTGTGGGGGTCGAGCTTATGAAGCATTTCCGATATTGTCTCTTCAAAAATCTTGTCTTTATCAATTTTATCGACGTATCGAGCATCAAGAAGTTGGAGTATATCGCTTATTTTTTGGACCTGTTCATTATCGATTGAGTTATTGCCGACACCTATTTTAGCGCTTTGCATTCTGCTCCCTAAAACGAACCCAAAAATGAGGGTAAGAGCAAACAATACGGGCAGGAAATAACGTTGCGTTTCTTGATTAAATTTCATCTGTATCTTCTATTTGTAATGTTTCTACCCCTGCGGTATTTAAAAAATCTAGACCCGCAGGATCTTTGTATTTTTCATTAAAAACAACTCTAATTATTCCAGCCTGCAAAATCATCTTGCTACATTCCCTGCAAGGCGAGTGGGTTAAATATAGCGTAGATCCGTTGGCATTATTGGTTGATTTTGCAACTTTTAATATGGCGTTTGCTTCTGCGTGTAGCACATACCAATGGGTTTCTCCGTTATCGGATTCACAAAAATTATCAAACCCACTAGGCGTGCCATTGTAGCCATCAGAAATTATCACACCATCCTTTACTATAATTGCGCCTACTTTTTTCCTTTCGCAATAAGACAATAAAGCCCAATTTTTAGCTAAACGCAAATACGCTCTATCATAGCGCAGTCTTTTTCTTTCATCTTTAATCATTGGGCAAAGGTATAGTATTTTGTTATTTATTATATGCTTACTTACTTTGATATCTTGTTAGGCAATATTCCGCTGGTATTTTTACATTGTCCAACAAATATGCTGTCATTTCTTCTGCCATTTTGGGGGCTAATAGATATCCTTTTGCGCCCAAGCCATTAAAAATATGAATCGTTTTATAAGTCGGGTGACTGCCTAATACGGGTCGTCTATCCATCGTTGTTGGCCGAATGCCAGCGATTTGAGACACTATTTCAGGGGGCGTTATTGTGATGTGGCGTAGGTGGTCTAATAAGGTGACTCTTGCCTCTTTTGTGGGGTGTAAGGTCTGGTCATCCCATTCGTATGTTGCTCCGATCCTAAAGTTTTTATCACCCAAAGGAAACACGAAACACTTTAAGTGCAAGGATGCTGTTTCCGGCAGTTCATTGTGTTTTATTACCAAGGTTTGCCCCTTGGTTGGTTTTACTTGACAATTCTGAAAAAAAGGAGTTTCAGACACCCTGTATCCACAACAAAAGACAACGTGATCATACTTTGTTCCCCGATAACTTTGTTCTAAGGCAGAAAATAAGGTGTCATCAAACGTTTCTTTTTGTAAGACACCTGTTTTTTCAAAATACACTTGATTTTCAATGTAAAACTTTTCAGCATGAACAACATAACCGCTTCGGACAATTCCGAAGTTCTGTTCCGTGTTTGCCGATTCAATATTTACCAGGTGATTTTGATATGCCGGGAGCAGCTGTTTTTTTTGCCACTCTTCTTTTTCATTTACAGAGGGAAAAATTCTTTTTATGACTAAGGGTTCAGCGAACGAGGTGTTTAATTGTTTTTCTAAAGCTTTGTAAAAGTCCCAACTGTAGGTTAGAAATTCGGTCGCCCTCCATGATAAGGTCGTACGCCTAAAAACAATAGGATTAACCATTCCTGCAGCAATTTTTGTGGAAGCGTTCATGCCATCATCAATAAGGGTTACCTGCTGATTTCTATGAAGCAAACGATGGCTAAGCGTAATCCCCGCTAAACCGCCACCAATAATCAAGAACTTCTTTTTTTCTTCTGCCTTCATTTCTTTGCCATTGCCAAAGCAAAAATACTTATTTCAATGGTGGGGTTGTGCTTCTTTATTTCTTTTATTAATGCCTCCAAGGTGGCTCCCGTTGTAATTACATCGTCAACAATCGCAATGTGTTGATACCCTTTATTTGATGAAATATGCCCAAATCCACCAATAACATTCAACCATCGCTCCGCATTTGATTTTTTTGTTTGACTTTCCGTATGATTCTTTTTAGAAATGTACTGAGTGTCAATTGGGATATTAGTCACTTCTGAAATACCCAAAGCAAGTTTTTCACTTTGATTATACCCCCTATTAAATTTCTTCCTATGATGGGTCGGTACAGGAATAAGAGCATCAATTGTTTTGGTTGAATAATTCCCCATAATGACCCGCGCCATCCTTCTTCCCATTTCGACACCAAGCCCTCCTTTATGGCCGTATTTTATTTCATGCAGAATTGTTTGGGAGACGCACCCCTTTTTAAAATAAAACAGCGCAAAAGTTTGATTAATTTTCACCCTCCCCCAGAACAACTTGTCGAGAGCGGATGGGTTACTTTGTATTTCGAAAAAAGTGGCTTGTATTTCTAAGTCGCAGCACCAACAGATGTACTTTTCGTTGCTTAATAATTCTTTTTTACAATGGCTGCAAAAAGGCGGGAAAATCAGGTGGAATAATGCATTGAAATAATTTAATATACGCTTATTCCTTTTACTGTCATTGGTTTTGTAGAATACGAACATCGCCTTGTTCAAAACCGGCGAGAAAAACACTGGGGGAAAAATCAATTTCTTTATACTTTTATAGCATAATGATTCTTCATAAGAATTATTATTATTTAAGGCAGAAAAAGTTATTAAAAAAACCAAATTAAAAGTGTGAATATCTTTATTTCGTTGTTTAAAAATTCGCAATGTTAATGTACCAAAGGGTGTCGTGTTAACTTGTTAATAATACAACGGAAATGTTCATTTCTTTAATTGGTTTTAATAATAAAAATAATAAAATTTGTAGGCCTCAAAGTTTAAAGGACATTTACAAGGTCAAGCGTAAATGAAATCAAAAACGAGAGGATACAAAACCCTTTTGAGAATTATACATCCACAATGTGCTAAGCATGTTGGTAAATTATTTTAGTTTTTTTAAATATCATTATGAATAACATTGAACCTATCCTGCAAGAAAATACAAGTCGTTTTGTATTATTTCCTATTCAACATAACGATATTTGGTCTTTCTATAAAAAAGCAGAGGCTAGTTTTTGGACGGCTGAAGAAATTGATTTATCTTCTGATCTTATTGACTGGGACAGTAAATTAAATGACGATGAGCGACATTTTATAAAGCATGTCTTGGCTTTTTTTGCGGCTTCTGATGGGATTGTGAACGAGAATTTAGCTCAAAACTTCCTTTCGGAAGTGCAATATACGGAAGCGAAGTTTTTCTACGGCTTTCAATTGGCAGCAGAGAATATTCATTCAGAAACCTACTCTTTGTTAATTGACACCTATATCAAAGGCACCGCAGAAAAAGCCCATTTGTTTAATGCAATTGAAACGTTGGATTGCGTGAAGAAAAAAGCTGATTGGGCTTTAAGATGGATTGATAAGGGTTCTTTTGCTGAAAGACTTGTTGCATTTGCAGCGGTAGAGGGTATTTTCTTTTCCGGTTCTTTTTGCTCTATCTTTTGGTTGAAGAAAAGAGGTTTAATGCCTGGATTATCCTTTTCAAATGAATTGATTTCACGCGACGAAGGCTTGCATTGTGATTTTGCTTGCTTACTTTATACAAAACACCTTGTCGAAAAGCTTCCAAAGGAAAAAGTAATGGAAATAATAATAGATGCCGTTGCTATTGAAAAAGAATTTGTAACAGATTCATTGCCCGTAAAACTTATTGGTATGAACAGTGATTTGATGGGGCAATATATTGAATTCGTTGCGGATCGCTTGTTAGTTGAACTTGGGAACCCACGCGTATTTAATACTGCAAATCCTTTTGATTTCATGGAAATGATTTCCCTTCAAGGAAAAGCTAACTTCTTTGAAAAGCGCGTTGGTGAATATCAAAAAGCAGGGGTTTTAAACAATAACGGAGAGCAGGCATTTAGCTTAAATGAAGATTTTTAAATATATTTAGTAAGAATAATTATGTACGTAATAAAAAGAGACACAAAAAAAGAGACGGTAAAGTTTGATAAAATTACCGCAAGAATTGTTAAAATGTGTTACGGGCTTGACCCATTAGTTTCACCTGAAGCCGTAGCAATGAAAGTTATTGAAGGCATTTACGATGGTGTTACGACAATAGATTTAGATAATTTAGCAGCAGAAGTTGCTGCCGGTAAATCAATAGACCATCCTGATTACGCCTTGTTGGCTTCTAGAATAGCAGTGTCGAATCTTCATAAAGAAACAAAAAAGACTTTTTCAGAGGTAATGCACGATTTATATACTTATATAGATCCTAAAACCAACTTGCCTGCTGCACTATTAGCTGATGACGTTTATCAAATCGTCATGGATAATAAAGAATTGCTTGATTCTAGTATTATTTATGACAGAGATTTCCGATACGATTATTTTGGGTTTAAAACACTGACTCGGTCTTACTTAATGAAATTAAATGGTAGAATAGCTGAGCGCCCTCAACAAATGCTAATGCGTGTTGCATTAGGTATTCATAAGAGAGATGTCGCGGCAGCTTTAGTAACTTATAATCTAATGTCAGAAGGTTGGTTTACCCATGCAACTCCAACCTTGTTTAATGCTGGTACTCCAAAGCCACAAATGTCTTCTTGTTTTTTATTAACTATGAAAGAAGATAGCATTGAAGGAATTTACGACACCTTAAAATCTTGTGCGCAAATTTCACAATCGGCTGGAGGAATAGGCTTAGCTATTCACAACATTCGTGCAACCGGATCATACATTAAAGGAACAAATGGTACTTCAAATGGTATTGTGCCAATGTTGCGGGTCTTCAACGACACCGCTCGCTATGTTGATCAGGGCGGAGGAAAAAGAAAAGGGTCTTTTGCCATGTATATTGAACCTTGGCATGCTGACGTATTTGACTTTCTTGATTTAAAGAAAAACCATGGTAAAGAAGAAAATAGAACGCGAGATTTGTTTTTAGCGCTTTGGATTCCAGATCTTTTCATGAAAAGAGTAAAAGACAATGGCGACTGGACCTTAATGTGCCCTCACGAATGTCCTGGACTTTCTGATGTACACAGCGAAGCTTTTGAGAAGTTATACCTGCAATACGAAAAAGAAGGAAAGGGTAGAAAAACAATTAAGGCACAGGACCTTTGGTTTAAAATTCTAGAATCACAGATCGAAACTGGAACTCCTTATATGTTATATAAAGACGCGGCGAATGCTAAGTCTAATCAACAAAACTTGGGAACCATTAAGTCGTCTAATTTGTGCACGGAAATTATTGAATACACTGCACCAGACGAAATCGCCGTATGTAATCTTGCATCACTTGCCTTGCCTAAATATGTAAATGAAGATAAGTCATTTGACCACAATAAATTGTTTGAGGTAACCTATCAAGCGACAGTGAATTTAAATCGTATTATTGATGAAAATTTTTATCCTGTTGAGGACGCGAGAAGGTCTAACATGCGCCACCGCCCGATTGGTTTAGGTGTGCAAGGACTTGCTGACACGTTCATTCTTATGGGCTTTCCTTTCGAATCAGTCGAAGCTAGAAATTTAAACAGAGAAATTTTTGAAACGATCTACTTTGCTGCAATGACCGCGTCTAAAGATCAAGCAATTGAGTTTGGAACCTATGAAACATATGCTGGATCACCCGTTTCACAAGGGGTTTTTCAATATGACATGTGGGGAGTAACACCCTCTAACAGATGGGAATGGAGCCTGCTTAAAGAGGAAGTTAAAAAACATGGCGTAAGAAACTCTTTACTTTTAGCGCCAATGCCAACGGCTTCTACTGCTCAAATACTAGGTAACAATGAGTGTTTTGAACCTTATACATCTAACATTTATACAAGACGTGTTTTGTCAGGGGAGTTTATTATTGTGAATCGTCATTTATTAAAAGATTTAGTTCGTTCTGGTCTTTGGAATAGAGATATGCGACACAAAATAATGGCTGCAAATGGGTCTATTCAAAACATTACTGAAATACCACAAGACATAAAAGATTTATATAAAACAGCTTGGGAGATTTCTCAAAAAGCAATTATTGAGCTTGCAGCAGATAGAGGTGCTTATATTTGTCAAAGCCAATCACTCAATATATTTATGGAGAATGCAAACTTCGGTAAGCTAACATCTATGCATTTTTATGGTTGGGAAAAGGGATTGAAAACTGGTATGTACTACCTTCGAACGAAAGCAGCGACAGACGCTATTAAGTTTACAGTAGACCAGGTTATTTCTGAGGAAACTACAGAAGAAGAAAGTCTTAGCCTCGAAGAACAAGCTGCTATTGCTTGTTCAATCGAAAACCCAGACTCGTGTGAAATGTGTTCTGGATAGAACTAGTTGCTATCTAAGTTTTGGAAGTGTTCGAAAAATTGGTAAAAACAAGCCTCGCTTTCTTTTTTTGCGATTGAAAAAGCGTTTTGATCGATTAGGTCTTTCGTTAGTACGCTCTTCGAGTCAAAGTTATATCTTAAACTTCCGAATGGAGTAATGAAGCCATACCCTCGAATAGTTGAGAAAAACGTAAATTCCTTTACTGTTGGGCTCATCAAGTCTTTACTAAAAATGAACTCCTCGCTCGATAATCCTAATTGATGTAACAATGTGGCGGCTAAATCTGCTTGTGAGCCTACTTTTTCAATTTTTTTGCCGCGATATGCCTGAGAAATTGGTTCACCATAGATCAATAAGGGGATATTAAAAAATGCCGTTTCAAAGGGTGAATTAATCCCCGGGGTGGCGTGACCATGGTCTGACAAAATCACAAAAACGGTGTTTTTATACCATTCACACGTTTTACTTTTCGCGATAAATTCATCTAAACATTTATCAGCATAAATCATCGAGTTTAAATAATTACATTCCTCCCCTGAAAACTTAGGTTTACCAGCTTTTGGGTGGTCATATGGAGAATGCGTACTGCCTGTAAAGGCGCATTGAAGAAATGGTTGTTTTGCTGTCTTGATTTCCGCAAGCAAAAAGGCATATAAGTCTTTGTCGTAATAATTTAACTTTCCCTTTTTTAGCCCACTAGGGAAATCATTTTCGTCTTTCAATTTATCAAATCCGTGTTCCATTAAAAACCCTTTTATGTTTCCATATTTTAAGTCCCCACTAAATAAATACTGCGTTGAGTAGCCTTGTTTTTTCAGCTTCTCATTAATCGTGGGGAGATTTCTATGTTTTTCCGGGTAAAGAGAAATGGCCGTTTCTGGAATACTAGGATAACCAGCGAATATTGATGTATTCCCAATTTCAGACGTTGTATTTGTTGCGAAAACATTCGTGAATAAAACTCCCTCTTTTGCTAATTGATCAAAATAAGGTGTGGCCGTTTTTCCGGGGTGAATACAGCCCATTGCATTGGCAGACCAACCCTCTAAAATAATAAGAACGACGTTTGGTTTTGGGCTGCTTATAAAATTATTTTGGTGGGCGCGATCGAAAGAATAAAGGTCCTTTGTAATCTTTTCTGCTTCGCTAGGTTTCAGTTTCGGCAAGTGATCCTCTGCATCACTTTTATTAAATAGTACATAGCTGTTCCCAAAGAAATAGGCGGAATTAACCGAAATGTCATTCATGATTTGATGCTCCGAAAAATACGCGGAATCTATATTAATTGGGATTTGCTGCAGGCCTCCTCGTGCCATTATAAGGCTTAAACTTAGACCTATAAAGATGGTTAAAACGGAAGGTGCAGTAAAGACCCATCTCCTTTTTGCGGGTCCTTGGGGAATATTAATAAATAATGCTGCTTTTTTTACTAAATAAAATCCCGCGCATAATTCGATAATTAGTAATAACAGAAAATACAAGATTGAAGCGGCGTCTGCCGTTCTAAGGACCTCACCTGGCATGGAGAGATGCATAAATACGCGAGAAGTAAGTTTGTGCCCCCATTCAAAGTAAGAAATAACTTCGCCACTATGAATTGCTGACACCACAACTATTTCCATGTATACAATCGATTTCAATAGGTAAACTATCCATCGTCTTTCGAAATTATTATAGATCGACTTTAATAGAATATAAGGAGCAACTAGAAAGGCAATTGTCGCCATATCTAAGCGGAGGGAATATATAAACGCGCAACAGCTATTTATTATACCAACAGAATCAGGAATTTCTTTATAATGAGTGATGAAGAAAATAAGGCGCTGTAGGGCAAAAATAAGCAACCAAAACAAACAAAATCGGACAATCGGTTTGCCAAAAGAATAAAGCGTTTTCATGGGGTAAAATTACCAAAAGATTAACTTATTATTACGCAGCGTTGTTTTTACAAAATTATAAGACATAACATCCCATAAATATGGCGTAAATTTGTGGCTTAATTTTATTAAGAATGAATAACTACAAGAAAATTGAGAACGCATTAATATCTGTTTTCTACAAAGATGGCCTGGCCGAACTCGTGCGGGAATTAAATCATCAAAACGTTCGCATTTATTCAACCGGTGGGACATTAACATTTATTCGTGATTTGGGGGTTGAAGCTATTTCTATAGAAGAAATTACCCATTTTCCAGAAATATTAGGTGGTAGAGTTAAAACCTTACATCCTGGGATATTTGGAGGAATCCTCCATAGGCGAAATAACGAACAGGACGTAGCAACAATTAAAGAGCATGGAATTAGCGCAATAGACTTAGTCGTTGTTGATTTATACCCTTTCGAAGAAACTGTTTTGTTACAATCAGACGAACAAGAAATAATAGAAAAAATTGACGTTGGCGGCGTATCTTTAATTCGTGCCGCGGCAAAAAACTTTGAAGACGTAACAATAATTTCTTCAAGAAACCAATACCATCAATTCGAAACGATTTTTCGCGAGCAAGAAGGCCTATTGAGTCTTGAACAGCGCAGGTACTTTGCTGCTGAAGCATTTAATGTGACATCGCATTATGACAGCATGATTCATCGTTATTTTACGGAAAGTCCCTTTGATTACTTTAAGCAAAGTATACAGCAAAAAACAGTGCTGCGATACGGTGAAAACCCACATCAAAAAGGAGTCTTTTTTGGAGATTTAGAGCTGTTTTTTGATAAGTTGCATGGAAAAGAGCTTTCCTTTAACAATATACTAGATATTGACGCCGCGGTTAATTTAATGTCAGAATTTAAGGGTGGTGAAGCCACTTTTGCCATACTAAAACACAATAATGCTTGTGGAGTGGCAACCGCCGAAACAGCAGAAATTGCTTTTTCAACAGCGCTTGCCACAGATCCGTTGAGCGCTTTTGGCGGTGTTTTAATCTGCAACCAAGAAATTGATCCTCGGACCGCACTCAAAATTAATGAGTTGTTTTTCGAGGTTTTGATCGCGCCGGCATTTCAAGAGGAGGCACTGCTTACCTTGAAATCAAAAAAAAATCGTGTTTTACTCGTGCAAAAATTGGTGCAACTTCCCAAGGTACAATTTAGAACGGCTTTAAATGGCGTTTTGCAACAAGAGCGCGACGAACTCTCTGCTGATGAAAGTCAACTGATGGTAAAGACAATAATCTCACCAACGGAACAGGAGTTAAAAGACTTGGTTTTCGCAAACAAAATTGTGAAGCATACGAAATCTAATACAATTGTCTTAGCTAAAAACAATGTGCTGATCGCAAGTGGGACAGGACAAACATCAAGAGTTGACGCCCTGACGCAAGCAATACAAAAGGCAAAGCATTTTGGGTTTGATTTAGACGGCGCTGCAATGGCAAGTGATGCTTTTTTTCCATTTCCTGACTGTGTTGAAATTGCCTATAAGGAAGGAATCCGGGCCGTAATTCAACCTGGAGGATCTCTAAAAGATAACTTCTCAATAGAATTTTGTGATAATAATAAAATGACGATGGTTTTTTCGGGAATTAGGCATTTTAAACATTAACTTTGTTTTATTAGAAAAATCCTTTTTTTTGTTTTTTCTTTGTAAAAGATATTTAATCTTATAATTTATTATAGTATAATGGGGCTATTTAGTTTTTTAACGCAAGAAATTGCCATTGACTTAGGAACGGCTAATACACTAATTATTTGGAATGATAAGGTAGTCGTTGACGAGCCTTCCATTGTTGCTAGAGATATTCAAACAGGGAAAATTGTTGCTATTGGTAAAAAAGCGCAACAAATGCATGGTAAAACCCACAAGTTAATAGAAACGGTGCGGCCATTAAAGGATGGCGTAATAGCCGACTTCCAAAGTGCAGAACAAATGATCCGGGGTATGATTAAGATGATTAACCCAGGAAGAAGTTTGTTTAATCCTAGTTTGCGTATGGTTATTTGTATTCCTTCGGGAATAACAGAGGTAGAGAAAAGAGCTGTAAGAGATTCGGCCGAACATGCTGGAGCAAAAGAAGTATACCTTATTCATGAGCCCATGGCAGCTGCCATTGGAATAGGTATCGATGTGGAAGAACCAATGGGAAATATGATTATTGATATTGGGGGCGGAACATCTGAAATCGCTGTTATTGCGCTTGGGGGTATTGTTTGCGATAAATCCATTCGTATTGCAGGAGATGATTTCACAAATGATATTGAAGAATATATGCGTCGCCAGCATAATATTTTAGTTGGAGAGCGAACGGCAGAGCAAATTAAAATTGAGGTTGGTTCTGCTCTAATGGAACTGGAAAACCCTCCAAATCCTTATGCTGTTAGGGGAAGGGATTTAATGACGGGGATTCCTAAAGAAATCATTGTTACCTATGACGAGGTGGCTGGCGCTTTAGATAAAACCATATCCAAAATTGAAGAGGCAATCTTAAGTGCATTAGAAATGACTCCGCCAGAATTATCCGCAGATATCTACAAAACAGGGATTTATTTAGCGGGAGGGGGATCAATGCTTAGGGGCTTAGACAAGCGTATCTCTGCCAGGACAAAGCTACCCGTTCATATTGCAGAAGATCCGCTAAGGGCCGTTGCAAGAGGTACAAGTATTGCGCTCAAAAATATCGGTAGGTATCAATTCTTAATTAGAGATTAAAGACGTAAGATTTCTGCTCTTAACCTCTTTATATTGCTCGGACTTTTCTATTTTTGTACATGCAGCAACTTATTTCCTTCTTTAGGCGGTTTAGGGTTACTTTAATTTTTATCTGCCTACAGATTTTGGCTATTTCTACCTATGTGAAATATTTAAACTTTCCAGAAAGCCAATATCTCACGAGTGCTTCTTATCTGGGGGGAAAGGGGTTCGCTCTTAGATATTCCATAATGAAACACTTTGAATTAGAAAACTCCAACAAAAATTTACAAGACGAAAACATTCAACTTCGTAAGCAGATGCTTAAAAATTTATATCAGATTAATCGAAATACATTTAGAATCGCTGATACTTTATTTGAACAACAATATGATTTTATCCCTTGCTTAATAACAAACTCAAACAGTAATAAACTAAATAATTATTTCACCTTAAATGGTGGTAAATTGCAGGGAATAGAAAGGGGAATGGGCGTTTTTTCAAACAAAGGCGTTGTTGGGGTGGTTCATAATACTAGCGAACATTACGCTGTCGTTAAATCAGTATTGACACAAAACATTAATATTGATGTATTAATTCTTCCAATAGGCCTATACGGTTTTCTTAAATGGAACAGCAAGGATCCTAGACGCGGATCAATTACAGGTATTACAAATGATATAAATATTAAAAAGGGTTCTAAAGTCGTAACGCGGGGCGGGTCTGGGGTATTTCCTAAGGGACTACTTATCGGTTATGTAGAGCAACTTTTACCCGTTGAGGGAAAACCTTTGTGGGAGGTCGTTATTCGTTTTAGTGAAGATTATCGTCGTTTGGATAGGGCATATGTAATTAAAAACTTGTTTATAAAAGAGCAAAGTGATCTAGAAAAAACGATTCCAAACGATGTTAAACCCTTGAAACTATGAGTGTAGTATTCTCAGGTATATTTCGGTTTGTTTTGTTTGTTTTCCTTCAAGTTTTTGTGTTTAATCAAGTAGAATTAGGCCTTGGGATTTGTTTATTTATTTGTCCCCTCTATGTGCTATTACTCCCTTTTGAAATTAATCGTTTTCTTCTGATGATCCTGGCATTTGGGATGGGGCTAATTATTGATTTATTCTCTAATACATACGGGCTTCACGCATCTTCTTTGCTCTTACTATCCTACCTTCGGAAAGATATCTTTAACATTTTTGCGCCGCGTGATGGGTACGACCCCTTAAAAACTCCTTCCTACTTTGATATGGGACATCTTTGGTTTTTTTCTGCTTTCGGTACATTGCTTCTGATTCATACATCATGGTTTTTTCTTTTAGAGGCATTCACCTTTACTAATATAATGTATACCCTCCAAAAAATAATATTGTCGTGTTTCTTTATCTATTTAATTAGCTTACTTATGCAAATACTGGTCATAAGAAGGGGGAGAAAATAAAAAAAATGAACCTCGAAAACAGAAAATATATTATTGTGTTTTTTATTCTAGCTGTTGGGGTTATCTATCTCATAAAGCTATTCTATATGCAAATTATAGATGATACTTGGGTGCTTAGGGCACAGGAAATTGCCGAAAAGAGAAAAGAAATTCTTCCACCAAGAGCTGTTGTTTTTGATCGGAATGGGCGAAAAATAGTGTCAAACAAAACGTATTATAATCTCATGTTTATTGAAAGCAATATAAAAAAACTAGACACCGTTGCTTTTGCGAAATTATTGCAGATAACCCCCTTACAAGTTCGTGAAAGATTCAATGAAATAAAACTCGGAGAGGGTGTTTATTTTAATAAAAGCAGCGGAAAAAAAACATCCAATTATCAAAAAAAAAGAGCGTATCCTTTTTTGAAAGAATTGACATTAGATGAAATTACGAATATTGCACTACACCTTGATAACTTTCCTGGATTTTATGAGGAGGTGACAAGCATGCGAAGCTATCCCTATTCAAATGGAGCCAATATCCTCGGATACCTAAATGAAGCGACACGAAAAGAAATTGATGAGGATCGTTTTTATAAAGCAGGAAGCAACATCGGAAGATCTGGGATTGAACGGTTTTATGAAAAAGAGCTTCGGGGTAGGAAGGGTATTAGATATATCGTAACCTCCGCCATGAACAATGCTATTGAATCCTACGCGAATGGGAAGTATGACACAATTGCCAAACAAGCACCGGGGCTCACTTTAGGCATGGATATTACATTACAAGCATATGGTGAATTATTAATGCAAAATAAAAAGGGTTGTATTGTTGCTATTGAACCTCAAAGTGGGGACATTCTAACAATGGTTTCTGCTCCATATTTTAACCCAAATCTTTTAGTTGGAAGAAGAAATATTAGTTTAAACTACCCTAAATTAGTAAAAGACCTAGATAAACCTCTTTTCCCACGGCCGCTGCAAGCTGAATATCCCCCTGGGTCTATTTTCAAACTTGTTCAATCGCTTATTGCCCTACAAGAGGGTGTTATTACCGAATCAAGCGGCTTTTCCTGTAATAAAAGTGTTGTTGGTTGTCATAATCACCCTAATGCGTCAGGGGTTTCGCAAGCAGTTCAGTATTCATGCAATCCTTATTTTTATGCGGTTGTGAGAAAAATTATACAACAAAATAAAAAGCGTAATAATTATCAAGATGCAGAAATTGGGCTTACTATTTGGCATCGCTATATGACTAGCTTTGGATTAGGTAAAAAATTAGATACAGATGTGTTTGGACAGCGTCCCGGACTTATACCTGACTCAAAATATTATGACAGACTTTATGGACATAATCAGTGGGGATTCTCTACTATAAGATCAATATCAATCGGGCAAGGTGAAATTAAACTAACCCCATTACAAATGGCCAACATTGCCGCTATAATTGCTAATAAAGGCTGGTATATTGAACCACATTTTGTTAAATCAATTGGGGACAAAGGACCATTACCAGCTTACTTAAAAAAACATAAAACATTGGTTGACGCCAAAAATTTTATCCCCGTTATAGAAGGGATGAGAAGGGTAGTCAATGAGCCAGGAGGAACCGGGAGCGCAGCAAGATTAAAAGAAATAATCGTTTGTGGAAAAACCGGTACCGTTCAAAACTCACAAGGAAAGGATCATTCCGTTTTCATCGCCTTTGCGCCAATGGAAAATCCTAAAATTGCAGTCGCGGTTTTTATTGAAAATGCCGGGGCGGGCGGTACATGGGCCGCTCCAATAGCAAATTTAATAATTGAAAAATATTTACTTTCAAAAATCTCCGATTTAAATAAAGAAAAAATGGTGGTGGACGCTATATTATCTAATTACACTAAAAAATGAGGAAGAACGCAGCAATAATTTCCAAATTAGATTGGCCATTGTTTGTGACTTTCTGTTTGTTGATTGTTTTTGGGATGGCAACCGTTTATTCCGTGGCATTTAATGAGGAGCAGCCTAATATTTTTGATTTAAGTGAAAAATATGGTAAACAAATCCTGTGGATTGGCATTTCTTTTTTTATTGGATTCTTAATTTTTTTAATCGATGCCAATATTTATCAACGTGTTGCGCTTCCTGTTTATTTAATTGTTTTGGCTTCACTAGTCATCGTATTATTTATGCCGCCAATTAATGGCGCAAGAGCATGGCTTGGGGTTGGGTCCTTGGGGGTTCAGCCTGCTGAATTTGCTAAAATTGCAACCGCGCTGCTCTTGTCTAAATACATCAGTGAACTTATCGTTAAATCCCAAACAATCAAAACCGTCCTAAGTGCCTGTCTAATCTTACTCTTGCCCGCCATTCTTGTTGCGCTTCAGCCAGACGCTGGGACACTTATTGTTTTTAGTTCTTTCCTTTTTGTAATGTATCGGGAAGGACTGACCTTTGATCCTATTGTTTTAAGCGTTTTAAATTTCATTCCTGGAATGAAATTTAAATCAACGTGGTTGGGAAGTCACTTTATTCCTGTATTGTTTATCTTTCTTTTTCTTTGCATAATTACCCTTTTATTAAGTAATGTGCATTTTCATTTATGGTTTTTCACAAACAAATTATTTTCGGGATCCACGGGTATTGTGTTAATACTTGGCCTTGTTTCAGTAATTATATTGCTTTTTATTCGTAGAATCTCCATTAAAAGAGATCGCTCCAAGGTGGTTCTCGTTGTTGTTTTAGGATTTATAATTATAGCTAGCATTACGTTATTTATAGAGAGTGGGTTTTCTAGTCTTGCTAAACACCAAAAGGATAGGATAGAACTGTTTTTAGGATTAAAAGAAGATCCTGATGGACGAGATTATAATAGAAATAGAGCCATGGCGGCTGTTGGTTCAGGCGGCGCATTCGGCAAGGGATATAAAGAGGCATCTGTATCCAGTGTTGAAAGTAATCACGTACCCGAAAGTGAAACCGATTTTATTTTCTGTCCTTTTGCAGAAGAATGGGGCTTTGCGGGAAGTCTTTTTTTAGTTTTTTTATACCTTTTTATGCTTATGAGAATTATTTTTATTGCAGAAAGACAGCGCTCATCATTTAATCGTGTTTATTCCTATTGTGTTGCTATGATATTATTCTACCATTTTGCAATTAATATAGGAATGAACATTGGTTTTGCGCCTGTTATTGGGATACCGCTACCTTTTTTTAGTTATGGGGGATCGTCTATTTTGTCATTTTGTATTATGATGTTTATTTTACTCAAATTAGATAGTCAAAGAATAGATGTTTTATAATGATTAATCTGTAATTTTAAACTATGAAAAACTCTCCGGCAGAACTCTCGGATTCTAAAAGAAAAAAGTTAACGCTTCTTTTTTGGAGCGGAGCGCTTTTTCCGTTTCTTTTTATCTCATGCCTTATTCTATTTCAATCAGAAAGCGATTTGCCGCCGGTATCAATGTTGGACAACCCCCCGGAACTTCAAGCTTCTTTAATCCTTGGACAAGAGGGCGACACCATCGGTAGATATTGGCAGGTAAACAGAACAAGTGCCGAGTATAAAAACATTTCTCCTTATGTGTTTGATGCCCTAATATCGACAGAAGATGAGCGGTTCATGAAACATTGTGGTATTGATTTTCGATCACTCGCTCGGTCTTTTTCTTCCTTGGGTAAAGCCGGAGGAGCTTCAACCATTCCTCAACAATTAGCTAAATTATTATTTACATTGCAGCAAAGACAACGTGACGAAATTGCTAAAGCAAATGGTGAGGATAAAACAAGGGTCTTTAGTGGATTAATGGGCAAGTTTGCTCGTCTCGGTGAAAAAGCAAGAGAAAACATCATTGCAACGAGGCTCGAAACAATCTACACCAAAGAAGAAATTATTACAATGTATCTCAATCAATTTGACTTTTTGTTTAATGCCGTTGGGATTGAAAATGCTGCAAAAGTTTATTTCAATAAAAAACCAAATAATCTATCAAAAATTGAAGCAGCAATGCTGGTTGGCATGTGCAAAAATCCAAGTCTTTATAATCCATATAAACATAAAACAAATAACTACCGAAAAAAAATAGCAAGTAGTTTAGGGATTAATCCTAGTAGTGTTAACCAAGAACAAATTAATAAAGCTAGAGCCAAAGACTCTATAAGGTCCTTAGAAAGGCGAAATCAAGTTTTGTTCCAGTGGATGAAAAATAGTCGGAAAAATAATGATGCAATAAAAAACAAATTAAGCGAAGAAGAATACGACTCACTATCGAAACTTCCAATGAGCACTGATTATCAAGCGGTTGATCATAAAAGTGGGTCGGGTGCTTATTTTAAAGAATCAATTCGTAAAGAGGTAACCAATCTCTTATTAGAAAAAGATAATGGGATTTTAAAGATTGCTAGAGAGGACGGGCGCCCTTATGATATTTACAGCGACGGGCTTAAGATTTACACGACTATTAATCCACATTTACAAAAATATGCGGAAAAAGCAGTTGAAGAACACATTAAAAACACACTTCAACCCGCCTTTAACCAAAATAATCGGGGCCTTAAAAACTACCCTTTTTCAAACGATATAAATCAATCTTCGGTTAACGAAATTATGGCCAATGCAAGAAAATCGACAGATCGCTACAAAAATTTAGTAGCGCTAGGCTATAGCGAGGCTGAAATTTTAAAGATTTTTAATCAAAAAGTCGCCATGAGCGTTTTTTCATGGAAGGGACGGTGTGATACTATAATGTCGCCGAATGACTCGATTCGCTACTATAAAGCTTTCTTGCATGCCGGATTAGTTTCTATTGAACCCGGGACAGGATTTGTTAGAGCGTGGGTTGGGGGAATTAATTTTACCCATTTTGCCTATGACCATGTTCGATTAGGTAAGCGGCAAGTCGGATCAACGATTAAGCCATTTGTGTATGCTGCTGCACTTTCATTAGGCCATATAAATCCATGCACATCATTTGGCGCTGGAGAATATTGCCTGAATTTAGTTAATAATAATAATCAAGTCGTGGGGCAGTATTGTCCAAGTGGCACTCCAGCAGCAAACATGCGTGATGGACTAGCGCTTTCGTCTAACCCAACAACTGTGGCAGTAATGTCACGAATGGGGCCTTATAATCCTGTCAGGAAGACAGGGGGGCCTTTTCAAATTGAAAAATTACTTAAAAGCGTCGGAATTAATCTTAGACCAGAGGATGTTGTTCCTTCAATGTGTTTAGGTAGCATGGACCTTTCACTATATGAGCTTGTTGCTGCGCAATGTATTTTTCCGAATCATGGCGTTTACATTAAACCAACTATTATTGCTCGAATTGAAGATAGAAATGGAAAAGTAATTTATGAAGCAAATGAAGAGAAAAACGAAGCGCTTAACTCAACCGTAGCATATGAAATATTAAAAATGATGAAAGGTGTTATTCAAAAGGGAACGGGAGCTAGTCTTAGAAGCGGAAAATATGGACCCATTGCTCCTACCGCCGGTAAAACGGGAACAACACAAAATAATTCAGACGGATGGTTTATTGGTATAACTCCGGATTTAGTTACAGGCGTTTGGGTTGGGGCAGAAGATAGATCGGTGCGATTTAAATCTATGAATTACGGACAAGGGGCGAGAATGGCCCTGCCTATTTACGGAATCTATATGAAACAAGTTTACAAGGACATCCATATTGGATTATCAACATTGGATTTTGCTGAACCACCAGACTATGATCCCAAAAGGTTTGAATGTTCAGATGTAGTTCAACCAGAAATAATTGACGAGGGCGACGTACCCTTTGATAACGATATTTAAAAAATGAATAAAGCTGTTGAAAATGTAGCGGTTGCGCTTGATGGAATAAAAGATGGTGTGACCATCATGCTAGGGGGATTCGGACTCTGTGGTATTCCTGAGAATTCCATTGGTGAATTAGTCAAGAAAGGGACTAAAGAACTTACCTGTATTTCTAACAATGCTGGGGTTGATGGATTTGGACTTGGTTTATTACTAGAGACGAAGCAAATAAAGAAAATGATTAGTTCGTATGTCGGTGAAAACGATGAGTTTGAGCGTCAAATGCTCTCCGGCGAACTGGAAGTTGACCTCATTCCTCAAGGAAGTTTGGCTGAAAGATGCCGGGCTGGTGGGGCGGGTATTCCCGCATTCTATACGCCCGCAGGTTTCGGGACGGAAATAGCCGAAGGAAAAGAAGTTCGAATTTATAATGGAAAACCACACATACTTGAAGAGGCGCTAACAGCAGATTTTGCGATTGTTAAGGCCTGGAAAGGAGATACCGCTGGAAATTTAGTGTACAAAGCGGCAGCTAGAAATTTTAACCCTTTGATGGCGATGGCTGGAAAAATAACAATTGCAGAAGTGGAAGAGTTGGTGCCTGCGGGTTCACTTGACCCAAATCAAATTCATACACCTGGTATATTCGTTCAGCGCATTTTTCAAGGAAAAGCATTCGAAAAAAGAATTGAGCAGAGAACAGTAAGAAAAAGAGATTAAATGGCACTTGACAAAATAGGTATAGCGAAAAGAATTGCGCAAGAATTACGTAACGGGTGGTATGTTAATCTTGGCATTGGAATTCCTACACTAGTCGCAAATTATATTCCCGAAGGGATTGAAGTGGAATTTCAATCTGAAAATGGCGTGCTTGGAATGGGCCCCTTTCCTTTTGAGGGAGAAGAAGATGCTGATCTAATTAATGCGGGGAAACAAACGATAACTACACTTCCCGGCGCTTCATTTTTTGATTCCGCAGACTCTTTTGCAATGATTCGTGGACAACATGTTCAACTAACCGTATTAGGGGCTATGGAGGTTTCACAAAATGGCGATATTGCCAATTGGAAAATTCCGGGCAAAATGGTGAAGGGAATGGGGGGCGCAATGGACCTTGTTGCATCAGCAGATAATATTATTGTCGCTATGATGCACAGTAATAAGGCCGGCGAATCTAAATTATTAAAAAACTGTGCGCTTCCGTTAACCGGGGTTGGATGTGTAAAAAAAGTCGTTACTGAATTAGCCGTTCTGGAAATCATTGATGGGGCTTTTCACTTAATTGAGCGGGCTCCCGGCGTTTCCGTTGAGGAAATTGTAGGCAAAACAGAAGGGCTGTTAATTGTGCCTGAATTTGTACCTGAAATGCAACTCTAAGCCGCTTGTTAATCAAAGAAAAATATTTAACAGCCATTCATGCCGCGATAGAGGCCTCGAAAGAAATAATGCGCATTTACAATGGGATAATTGACCTTGATTATAAAGAAGATGGGTCTCCCTTAACAAATGCCGATCTAAGTTCTTCAAAAATTATTAACGATTATTTGTCTCCTCTAGGATTTCCCATTACAAGCGAAGAAACTCTTCATACAAAATACATGGAAAGGTCGGACTGGGAAAATTGTTGGTGTGTAGATCCACTTGATGGGACAAAGGAATTTGTTAGTAAAAATGGGGAATTTGCTGTGAATATCGCCTTTATTGAAGGAGCTTGTCCTGTTTTTGGACTTATTGCCTCACCAGTATATGAAGAAATACTATTTGGAGGAAAAGAAATGGGGGTTTTCGCCTGCTCTTTTAGGGATGTCAACGAACCCTCAAAATGGAAACATATACCTGAGGTAGAGGGCGTTAATCATCCCTTAATCATTATTGGGTCAAGAAGCCACCCTTCTGAATTAGGAAAAAAATACTATGAAGAGATGTTGCTGATATCAAGAGATGTTGAGTATCTTTCGAAGGGTTCTTCCTTAAAGTTTTTTGATCTAGCGAATGGAAAAGCAGACGTTTATCCTCGCTTTGCCCCAACTATGGAATGGGATATTGCCGCCGGCCAGGCGATTTTAGAAGCTTTAGGAGGCGAAGTAATCCACGCCGTAGAAGGAACACGATTGTGCTATAACAAAGAAGACCTTACCAATCCTTTTTTTATAGCTAAAACAAAAGGGTTTATAGCTAAATATAAATGAATACTAAAATTGTCTTATTATTTATTTTAATTTGCCATTCTGCCACTGGGCAGAGTCAATTGGAGCCCATTGGAACTTATTTTAAAGACCAACTCTTTAAAAAAAATACAAGCGCATCATTTCTCCCAATAAGCAAGAACCAAGAAAAATGGACGTGCATGTTTGGTGTAAGAAAAAACGATACTTTACTTCTCTCTAAAACGAAAAGGTATAGAGACGAGCACCTCATCAAAGTAAGCGGAGAAGATTTTAAATTGGAAATTTCGCCGCTTTTCAACTTTTCTTTGGGAAATGATTTCCTAGATTCAAGTAATCAGTTTTTATATCAAAATAGCCGTGGCATTATAATTTTAGGAGACATCACTCCTCGGTTTTCATTTTCGACCTCTTTCTATGAAAATCAAGCACGATTTAGTTCTTACGAAACTTCCTACATGAGTGAGCATGGCGAAATTTATCCCACCGTCAACAATCAATACAACGTTCAAAACGCTGTTGTGCCTGGCGCCGCAAGAACAAAACCATTTAAAAATGGCGGGTTTGATTATGGCTACGCTATTGGTAATCTTGTGTTTCGAGCAACAAATAAAATTTCATTTATAGCGGGGAATAATCAACAATTTATAGGCGCTGGATACCGATCTCTATTGCTTTCTGATAATTCCATTAGCTCACCTTACATCCGTGTAGACTATCAGTTTTTGCCACGTTGGACGTTCAATTACTTACGAAGTCGCTTATTAAATTTAGTGCGGAAACCAAACTATACAACCGTGGAAGGATATTACCAACCTAAAGGGCTTGCTGTAAATTACATTAGTTTTGTGGCAACTAGCCGTTTGACAATTAGTTTGTTTGATGGCGCTATATGGGCAAAGGGGGATTCCCTTAAAACAAGTGCATTAAATCCATTGTATTACTGCCCAGTCCCATTTTTAGCACACCTTGTATCTGATAGTACCGCGTATGCTATTGCAGGGTTGAATTTCAACTGGGTGATTAATTCCAACATCCGGCTTTATGGCCAAGTGGCACTTGCACCTTGGAAGAAAATGGAGACTGCTTTTCAACTAGGTTGCCGTTCCTATGAATTCGTTGGATTGGAATCCCTTTTCATGCAGTTGGAATACAATCAAGTGTCAAGCCACATGTATCAAGCGCCTGCACAATTTCTTTCTTATTCACAGTATAATTTACCCTTAGCACATACCAAAGGAAATGGGTTTAGAGAAATCGTATTCCGTTTAAATTGGAGGTGGAAATCTTTTGCCGTAGAAGGTAAATCAATTGTATATCAATTGATCGATCATCAAAGGAATTCTTTATTACCTATAACGAAGTATAGTACCTCTGATAATAATTGGTTAGCCCTTGAACAAGTGGAAATCTCTTATCAAATTAATAAAAAACTTAATCTAAGTGTCTTTTCTAATTTAACATACCGATTTAATTATCCTTCTATTGATCAAAAAAATCTACTGCTTAATGTGGGTATACGAACAAGTTTAATGAACCATTACAATGATTATTAAAGCGGGCGTTTTATCGATTTTTATTTGCTTTATTTGTAGCATCTCAAGGGCACAAATTGCGGTAGATTGGTTAGTTGAGCCGCGGTCAAATGATAGCTTAAAAACCGCTCAAATAACACTCCACGACAACTTTTACCCCGCTATTCAATTAAATATTGCGAAAAACACTGGTTTTAAACTAAAAAGTAAGACGTCATTCGTTCCCGTTTTAGACCTTGGGTTACAACAAAATGAAGCAACATACTATAGAATTGGAGGGGGCGGTTTCTTGGAAGGAACACCCGGTAAAAAGTGGTATTATAGGGTGGGAGGAATTTGTTATTTCCAAGAGGCAGGAAACAATTTTAAAGTTCCCTACCAAGAATATAATGATCACCCAAATAAGATCATGGGGGTTTCCCCAATGGGAAGAATTGCCTTTCAACCGCATAAGTTTTTTAACTTTCAATTGGGCTTAGATAAGAATTTCATCGGGGAAGGGTGCAGATCGCTTTTTCTAAGTGACTATGGCAAGCCCTATGCTTTTGGTAGAATGCAAACGAATTTTTGGCATCTTGAATATACAATCCTTTATCAGGGACTAACAGAGCAATATCAAAACAAAACACGCTTAAAGTTTGGCTCGAGTCACTTTCTAAGTTGGAATGTGACATCATGGCTTAATATTAATTTTTTCGAGTCGGTGATTTTTCAAGCTAAAGACACCTTACTACAACGTGGCTTTGATCCCGAATACTTAAATCCCTTCGTTTTTTATCGCCCCCAGGAATACGCTATTGGTTCATCAGACAATGTCTTAATTGGGGGAGGGATAACTTTTAAATATAAAAAACACCGTCTTTATTCTCAATTTATCCTCGATGAATTTTTTCTGTCCGAGTTTCGAAACAATTCGGGTTGGTGGGCAAATAAAATTGGTGGGCAAATCGGTATAAAAGGATGGTTGGGAAAGGGGGCTAATACGTTTTTTTATCGTGTGGAATGCAATGCTGTTAAACCATACACCTATTCCCACCTTACGCCTCTGCAAAATTACGGAAATTCCAATGGTACCTTAAGCCATCCACTGGGGGCTAATTTTGCAGAAATACTTGGGGAATTTAAGTGGCAAAGCAAAAAATGGTTCCTTAAACTATTTCTTTCCTATGGTTTGTGTGGGCTAGACAAAAGCAACCTAAGTTATGGAGCGGATAATTACCAGCCATACACCTTAAGGCCATACGATTATGGTGTATTTATTGGGCAGGGCGAGAAAGTTAATTTTGTGCGGACGAATCTTCAATTGAATTATCTAATCTCTAAAAAAGGAGCCTTAACTATTTTTGGGGAATTAGGGTGGCGGTGTGATTTAATAAACGGAGTTTATGCCTTGCAATATCTTCCGGCAGTTGGGCTGCGCTCTCAGTTATGGAATGATTACAGGAACTACTAAACTATTATTGTTTATTGCTATTCTAAAGCATAAAAAAAGCAGCCGAAGCTGCTTTCTTTATTTTGAATAACGACTAAAGGCCTATTATCTGGCGAAGCTCAACTTCAGTTAAGCTCGCCTTTTTTCCTTTATCATTTATATAGCTGCGATTAACGAGGCGACCATGAATAGCCACTTTTTTTCCTTTTTCCGCATACTCTTCAATGAAACTGGCTAGGTTGCCCCAGGCATATACCCGATGCCATTGAATCTTTGCTGTATAATTGCCGTCATTTTTTCGCTCCACTTTTTGTGTAGCCAAACTGAACCGCGCAACCGATTTGCCATCATCGTATTTGGTAATTTTTGCTGGGGTGCCAATACTGCCCACCAGGGTAACATAATTTCTAACTGTATTCATGTGTTATTTGTTTGTTTAGTTGTATTTATATATAGTGGGACCGGCAAATCCGTGATCTTTTCGGCGCCGATGGACGCCGGTCCTCGTTAGTTTATTGGGCATTACATAATAATTAAATCGTTAACCTCCACTTCAGTAATACATGTTGATTTTCCATTTGAATGATAAAATCGGTTAATTAGCCTGCCTTCAATGGCTAATCGGCTGCCCTCCAATCCATATTCTTCAATTATTGGAATCCATCGACCCCATGCAGTAATCCTGTGATTATTACTTCTTGTTTTAGTTTTTCCGTCACTATCACAATAGTGCTCGTTTGTAGAAAGATAAAATCTTGCGACTTTTTTTCCATTTTCTGCTGTTGCGATTGTTGGGGCCGCACCCACTTTTCCAATTAAATTCACGTGATTCATAAACGTACGTTTTTACTTTTATTCTTTATTTGGTTCTTTTTTTTCGCTGATTACTAAAAATTCAGTTGCCTCAATTATGGTGGCATAGCGTTTTTCGCCTGTTGCTGTTTCATAGGATTGATGCACCAGCTTACCTTCTAACATGATTTCCTGTCCTTTCGTAAGGTATTGCTTAACGCGGTCTGCCGTTTTTCCCCATGTGTTAATGGTATGCCACTGAGTATTTTCTACCCATTCGCCTTTCTTGTCTTTGTAATTTTCATTCGTTGCTATGGTAAAACGAGCTAGCGTCTTTCCTGAATCAAATGTTACTACCTCTGGCTGGCCACCTAAACGGCCAATTAAATTAACCTTGTTTTTTAATGCATTCATTGTTTTTAATATTTAAATGATTTATAATTTTTGTCAAGCCAAACGCCATTGTCTGGATTCAACGATGCAAAGGTTTCAACTAAGCAAAAGATTATTCGGTTCGTTTTCGTTTACTTTCGATTATTATTCGTTTGCTGTCGGATAGTTGCTCTTTATTTTTAGTAATCCACTGATAAACAGCAGTATAAAAAATCATGTCTTTTAAAAATTTATTTGTTATTCCCTTTTTGAATAGGTTATCATACACCAATCTGATCCAAAAAAAAGACATCGAAGGATTTGAAGGCCATATCTCGCCTAAAAATAAATTGTAACTTTGACTACGTCAGAACAATGTAAAAAATAGAAAATGTACGAAAACCTAATTATTACGACTGAAAATGGAATCCGAACCATACTCGTTAATCGACCATCACAATTAAATGCCCTGAATAAAAATACAATATCTGAATTAAATCAACTATTAATCGACTCAGACGCTGATGCATCGGTTGGGGTAATTATAATAAGTGGTCAAGGGGAAAAGGCGTTTATTGCGGGTGCAGATATTAAAGAGTTTGCCGATTTTTCAATAAGCGAAGGTGGTACGCTTTCAAGAACAGGACACGCTTCACTTTTTAATCTCATAGAAAACCTTACAAAACCTGTAATAGCAGCTATTAATGGCTTTGCACTAGGCGGAGGACTAGAACTTGCCTTATGTTGTCATTTTAGAATTGCATCTAAAAACGCAAAACTCGGACTTCCAGAAGTATCCCTTGGATTAATTCCTGGATATGGTGGGACCCAACGTCTTGCTCAGATCGTTGGGAAGGGGCGGGCAAATGAACTGATTTTTACGGCGGGTATGATTTCCGCCGATGATGCCTGGCGAATCGGCTTAGTGAACCATGTTGTAGAACAAGATGAATTACTAAATAAAGCATTGGATATTGCGCAAAAAATATTAAGAAACTCTGCAAGCGCTATTTCATCTGCTATAATTGCTGTTAATGCTGGCTTTGAAACAGGGGTAAATGGCTACAATGTAGAAATTGAGGAATTTGGCAAGTGCTTTGGAACAAACGATTTTAAAATAGGGACTCAAGCATTTCTTGCAAAAGAAAAACCTAGTTTTAGGGGTAAATGAATAGTTCTATAAAGAAACTTATGGGCCAAACGGCAACCTACGGACTTTCTAGTATTGTTGGTAGATTGCTTAACTATTTACTTGTGCCCTTATATACGAGCAGTGCGGTCTTTTCTAACCCATCGGATTATGGAGTTGTATCAGAACTTTATGCTTGGGTGGCATTTCTCATTATTTTTCTTTCTTTTGGAATGGAAACGGCTTTTTTCAAGTTTATTCAGCAAGGCGAGGATAAAGACAAGCTCTTTTCCAATAGTTTTTTGACTGTGCTAGGTATTAATGTCTTTTTTTATCTTGGACTACTTTTTTTTAATAACGAATTAGCTTCGCTAATGCTCTACGAAGGGCATAACGAATACATTGTTTTATTGGGGGCAATTGTTTGTATTGATGCTATTGGGTCCATTCCTATGGCGCGGCTTAGGGCTGAAGAAAAGGCCTTTCGTTTTACAATGATACAACTTTCCTCGATTGGGGTTAACATTGCCCTAAACCTTATTTTATTACTCGGCTTTTTTGATCCCTCGCGGCCAGAGGAGGGGGTGCTTTTTATTCTAATAGCTAATTTATGCGCCTCTTTACTCAAAATCATATTGGTTTATGATATCATCGCGAAAGTAATATTTAAAATTGATCAACTACTGGTAAAAAATATAATGAGGTACTCTTTTCCCCTTGTTATTGGGGGGCTTGCTGGTATTGTAAATGAAACTATTGATCGCATTCTTCTCAAACAGGTATTGTATGACCCGCTTCTACCCGGTTCGCTGGACGCAGCCGAAGCCGAAGTGGGTATTTATAGCGCCTGTTACAAGCTAGCAATGCTCATCACCATCTTTTTACAAGCTTATCGATACGCAGCAGAACCATTTTTCTTTGATCAATTAAAAAACGAAGACCGGAATAAAGTATACTCAACAATTATGAACTTATTTATTGCTGCCGTTTGCTTTGTTTTTCTCGCGGTTAGCATTAACCTGAGTCTCTTTAAGTTTTTTATACGCACAGAGGCGTATTGGGAAGGATTAAAGGTGGTCCCCATTTTGCTAATGGCGAATGTGTTTTTGGGTATTTACTATAACCAAAGTATCTGGTATAAATTGAGTGGAAAAACTAAATTTGGAGCATATATAGCACTAATTGGCGCGCTATTTACGGTTGTAATAAATATCCTTTTTATCCCTGAATATGGTTTTATGGCCTGCGCTTGGGCGACCTTAATTGTCTACGCGCTACAAATGGTAATTTCTTATTTCTTAGGCCAAAAACATTATAAAATACCCTACAGCATCAAAAAATTCAGTGCTTATGTTGGTGGCGCGATCGCCTTATTTTTATTATTTACCTTTACTAGAGTCTTTTTTAAACTGGAGCTTGAAGACACTAGTTTACCGCTATTAATCTTCGGAAACACCTTGATTTTATTATATATACTTCTAATCTTTAAAGCAGAGAGAGGTTTATTTCGCCGAGGATAATGACTCAAAATAATGCAAGGAATTCTCAATAGCTAGAGGTGAGTTCCCTATTGATAGAAAGTTATCATAGCAAATCACTGGGCGGCGTAAAAAAGTATATTCTTCTAGTATTTTCTTTCGATAATCTGCTTCGCAAAGAATTGTTTTATCTAATCCTTGCAACTTATATTTGATTGCTTTTTTTGAAAATAGCGATTCGTATGATCCTGATTTTAATGCTATTTCATCCAAATCATCGCCGCTGATAGCCGATAATTTAATATCTATTAATTCTATATCAGAAGGAAGATGTAATCGTTTTAAAATTCGTTGACAAGTAGAGCAATAACTTAAAAAGAAAACCTTTTTCATGCCTTAGCAATATTCTTTATATGCCTCGGTAAGATTGGCTGCTATCATTTGGGCTGTCCCGCCTTCAATGTGATGTCTTTCTAAAAAATGAACTAATTCACCATCCTTAAACAAAGCAATGGAGGGCGATGACGGAGGATAAGGCAAAAAATATTTTCTTGCTTGACTTACCGCCTCGCCATCAACACCAGCGAAAACGGTATATAAACCGGCTGGCTTTTTGTCTCCTGTTAGTGAAAGTTTAACCCCTGGGCGCATATTTCCTGCAGCACAGCCACAAACTGAATTCACAACCATAAGCATAACTCCCTTCGTATTTTGAAGGGTTTTATCAACATCATCACTAGATATTAATTGAGAAAAACCTGCATTAATAAGGTCTTCTTTCATTGGTTTCACTAATTCAGGAGGATACATTGTGTGTTTTTTAGAAGATAAAATTACACTTATTTTTAAGTATTTATAACTATTAGTGCTGTTTTTAATTTAATTCACTAAGACCACCTTACCCACTTTTCGGCTGCTGCCTAGGTTGGTGGCGGTCCAAATGAGATAAACCCCAGCCGATGCCTTTTGTCCATCTAAGGTTCTTCCATTCCACGTGGCTGTTCCACCATTAGAAGTGGTTTTGTAAACAAGATTTCCGGAAACATCGGTTACTTTAACGTCTGAATCATAACTAATACCCTGAATGGTTACTAAACCTTCATAGTTGGGGCGAACAGGATTTGGAAATACAATTACATTGCTATATTCCGGGTCTTCGTAAGTGGCGTTTGCACGATAAGAGACTAATCCTAAATCGGTGATGATGAATAATTCGCCGGTGTTGTGGTCTATTTTTAAATCATAAATATTATCCGAAATTAGCGGTGAATTATCTTTGGTAAACTGTTCCAAAATCTCTGATCCATCTGCAGAAAGTAATAAGATACCCGCTGAAGCCGTTGCAATCCATTTCCTGTTTCCTCCATCCACTTCAATATCTGTAATATGAGTGCTACCTAAAACGTATTCAACATTTCCCTCAAAATTCACCTTAATTCGTTGCGCGTTAAATTCACCTGAAGCGGCATCAAATGCTCCGTCTGAATTGTATAAAACTGCGAATCCGGCATCGGTGCCTATCCATATTTCGTTGTCGAAATCAACCGCTAATGCTGTGACGTTAGGAGATGGCAAGTCCCCGCTAAACGAACCCGCTGTAAGCTGAATCGCTTTGTGTCCTGAAACGTTTTCCAGGTCATTATTATAGTTATAACCAAACATTCCGGCCGTTTCGGTTGCCATCCAAATATTATCGTTATAGTCTACTATCATTCTTGTAGTATACTTATTACGTGCATTTACCCCACAATCAAATGTATGCCATACGTCGTTTTTATCCAAAACACTTAGCGGTCGATTGGCAAGCCCATTTAGCACCCATAAATTTCCTTTTTCATCGTAACTTACATCTGATGCTAATGCCCAACCGTTTCCCGCCAAACTGAGCTGGAGTGTTGAATTAAAATTGTCGAATACTTCACAGGTTCCCGCTTTTTTATTTACAACAGAAACTGGAAATGCTGAATACGTTGACACCGCTATTTCTTCCTTATTCGTTGGATTAACCGAAACATCGATAAAATCATGAATGCCGATACTATCCCATTCAGCTGTATTTACAGGGTCTGAATAGTCCCACTCTTCATCTTCAAAAGTATAAAACCCGTTGGTAAGATATCCTGGGCTTTTAAATTCAAGTCTTCCGCTAGCTGTGGCAAGGCGGCCTTTTTGCCAATCCATTGCATAAAAATCGTTTTTTTGAGGGCCCGGGTAAGTTATTTGGATATAAGAAACGTCTTCTATAATACACAGTAATCCGCTATTTTCATCAGCAATCCACTTATTATTATTAGCAAAACACATCTGAAGGGGATCAAAGGTAATTCCTAGATAAAAACTTAATACTGATTCTGAAAGCTCTAAATCCATATTATAGCTCAGAACGGCCATATCGGCAAGTACATCTATTTTCCCGCTGTGGGTAGTAAGGTTGTTGATTTCCAAAGAAAATGGGTAATCAGTTAAGAGTTCTTTACCTGCTGCCGTTAGATGATAAACAGAATCGGCGCCGTATGCGTCTGTCTTAAAAAGAACAAACAACTCATTGTTTGACTTCTCAATTGCCGCATACGAATTAGCGAATAAACTTTCGATTCGATTATCATTTGTCCATGCGGATTGACTGGGAAGTAATGGATTTGCCTTTTCCGCTAGTAATAATTTTCCCGGGGTAAGCGCGTAAATTATCGGACCCACCACTGTAACATCAATAATAGGAACGGTTCCGTTGGTGGGATAAAATGTTTCTTTTATTTCATCTTTATTGGGATCGAGTTGTAAGACCGAAAAGTCCGTGGCAACATACACATAATCGTTGTCTCTATAGAATCTATTTATTTTTTTGGAGCCGGGGATTTGTGTTTGCTTAAGGGCGGGTATGTTAATTGTTTGACTAGCTGTTATTTTATCAATGTTTCCATTTTTATAACCCACATAAAGCGCATTTTGAATGCTATCATATAGAATCGTGGAAATTTGAATGTCCGAAAGGCCCTGAACACTGGTATATATTCTTTTTTCTTTGGATGTAAAATCGTAGCGTAAGATTCCATTTTCGTAGGCCGTAAAAATATACTGATCTGAATTTGCAACATCAATGGCCTTACCTGTAGCTACATGTAGCCGCCATGTCCCCATCGCAATTTGTGCGTGTAATTGGCACGCCACAAGAATTGTAGTAAATGTAATACCTATGTTTTTCAAGGGACTCATAACGTAATTTATGGTTCTTTATTTCTACTATTACCTAACAAAAGTAATAGGAACAGCGCTATTAAACTAATTAACTTTAACTTTCCATTTTATTAAATGAAAAACAAAGTTCAACACATTGCGTACGGAATAGGTCTGCTTTTGTTTCTTTTTCCGGTTACTCTTTTTGTGATTGCCACATTGTGGCTTTCAATTAGTCTTGATATTCAAGCATTTCTCTTCCCGTTTTCTTTACTTATCGCTTGTATAATTGGCGGTTATGGTCTTTTCAAAATAAATGGCTTCAATAAAATGGAAGTGTTATTTGTCTTCACATCGGTGTTGATAATTGGTCTAGGCTGCTTTGTTGTAAGCGGTCAATTTTATGATTTTTCTTTCGATGGTCAATGGTACCATCAAGACGCTATTATTTTATTAAAAAATGGTTGGAATCCTTTTTACGACCAGCCGATTTTAGACGAAATTGCCTCTGGACAAAATGCTAATTATATCAATTGCTACCCCAAGGCGCCCTGGACAATTAGCGCCTGCGTTTATGCAACAACCGGAGCGATTGAATATGCTAAGTTTTACCAGTTAGTCCTTTTAGTAGCTTCTTTTTTTCTTTCTGTGCATTTCACGCTTCGATGGTTCTCGTTATCATTAGTTAGTGCTAGCTTGCTATCATTTGTTATCACTTTCTCCCCCGTGGTAGTAGGACAATCACTCAGTTTTTATGTAGACGGACAATTCGCTGTTTTTACCTTGTTAACGCTCTATTTTATCTGTGATTGGATTACTAATTTCGAAAAAAAAGTGCCTTTCGTATTATTAAGCCTTTGTCTAATCTACTTCATTAACATAAAGTTTACCGGGCTTATTTATTCCCTGGTATTTTTGTTTTTTGCATTTTCGTGGGTGCTTTGGAAGGATCGGGGACGCGTCTTGAAGATGGTGCTTAAACTCTCTGTGGTCATGACGGTTGCCATCTTTATTTTTGGTTATTGCACCTATCCTAGAAACATTATTCAGCATGGACACCCTTTTTATCCCATTATGGGTAAAAACAATGAAGGAAAAGAAATCGCTGCGGCACAATATCCTAAGAACTTTTTTGGGAAGAATCGTTTTGAAAAGTTATACTTAGCCAGTTTTGCTTTACCCAATTATACTGCACCGAAAACACACGCCTCCATTCCTAAAAGATTGTTTTCGAGTAATGTGATTAAGGCGAGCCTTCCCTATTATCGGAATCATCAACCAGTAGAAATGAGCGCGCTAGGCCCCTTACAAGCAGAATTATTAATCTTGTTGTTGCCACTATTTTTCCTTTCCTTTCTTTTTTATAGGAAATCATGGATTTACGTCCTGTTTTTTGGGCTTGCTACCTCTTGTATTATTCAACCGGAATGTTGGAATTATCGTTATGTACCGCAACTTCTTTTTATTTACATCTTAGTGATTATACCTGTTTTACTTAGTAAATATTGGCTGATTAAGTTCTATGGTCATTTGTTGTTAGTTGGTTTTATAATCAGTTTTATGTTTGCACATATTCAATACTATCAATGGAATGCAGAGAAGACCGCTCTATTGAATAAAAGTTTTTCGGCTTTGAAAAACAAGCCATATCACCTTAAAAAAGGTTGGATGATGTCTTTTGGTGTCAAACTAGAAGAACGCAATTTGTTCCAGTTCGCTCAGCCATCAACGCCGCAAGACACACTTAAAAGTTTTAAAGGTGACGATGTTACGGGATGGCTTTATACCTTTGTAGAATGAAAATGTATTTTGAATTGCTTCGTATTAAAAGCTGGGTTAAAAACGGGTTCCTGTTTCTTCCCTTAGTCTTCGCGCTCAAACTATTAGAACAAGACCTATTTATTTCCGTGGTCATCGCATTCTTCTCTTTTTCCTTTTGTAGCTCTTTTATCTATATCATTAATGATGTATTAGATGCTAAAGCAGATGCGTTACATCCTCGTAAAAAAAACAGACCTATTCCCGCGGGAAAAATTTCCTCCCGATTAGCCCTTATGATTGGGGTTGGCTGCCTAGCCGCCTCTTTTGGACTTGTATTTAGCTTTGCCATTAGTGTGGTTTTTAGCTATGTGCTTTTATGTTATTTGTTTTTGAACATTGCTTATGTATTGGTAATGAAAAACATTCATTTAATAGAGCTTTTTGTGGTCGCGATAAATTTTGTGCTGCGGGTATTAGCTGGGTGTTTTGTTATCAATGTTGCCCCTTCCAATTGGATTTTAGTGGTTACCTTTTTTCTCTCGTTGTTATTGGTTCTTGTAAAAAGACGTGCAGAGTTAGTGGTGTTGGGGACAAATGCCGCTGCCCATCGTAAGGTGCTTAAGTACTACTCCGAGGGCTTTTTGGACAAGCTGATCTTGATTGCTGCAACAATTACCATCACCGCTTATATTCTTTATTCGATCGACCCAAAAGTGACTTTTCTATTAAAAACTAATTCACTTATTTACACCTCTGTCTTTGTTGTAATTGGCGTCTTTCGGTTTGTGCAATTATCGGAGGGAAAGGAGTTTGAAGGAGAAGGTGACCCTACAACGCTTTTATTTAAAGACCGGTTTACACAACTAATCCTTCTGGCTTGGCTAATCAGTTTATTCCTGCTTTTATATGTCAAATAACACCACCAAGATTGCTGTTTTTGATTTTGATGGTACAATCTATAAGGGTGATGCAACTAAAGATTTCTGCTGGTATTTTTATCGAAAAAAGCCGTTAAGATCTTATTATTTACTAATTCAACTTACCTACTGGTTGCTTTGGCGACTTAAGCTACTTACAACAACTCAATTTAAATCTACCTTTATTCAATTCCTTAATCGCGCTAATGACGAGCAAATAACCGGGTTATTAAACTCGTTTTGGGAAGAAAAAAAGAGCCTTGTTCATGCCAATTTGGTTCTAGAAATTTCGCACTTAAAAAAAGAAGGGGTACATATTGTGGTTGTATCTGCTTCTCCTGAGTTATTCATTAAAACCTTCTGCTTATCACTTGGAGTTGATACTATTCTTGGCAGTGAACTAAATGTGTTAAATAACAAGTATAGTCTGCTAATAAACTGCCGAGGAGAAGAAAAATTAAAGCGAATTAAGCGGGCGTTTCCGGATTTTGAACTAATTGCTGCTTATAGTGACAATAAAGACGATGTTGAGCTTTTAAAAGTGGCTAAAAATGGTTATTGGGTGGATAGAAATGGGAGATTAATTCCTTTTCTTCAAAAGTGATCACTCATTCTGATAAACATAAAGAGCATCCGCATTTATTTGCTCCTCCACACTTATGTTTTTAAGCTTTGCTTTCTTTGTTATTTCATTTATCCATTGAGGACTATTGTAAATCGCTTTTTTAATTCGGTCTATTTCTTTTTTTGCCCCAATCGATTTTAATTGATTCAAAGAAATTTTTTTCAGAGCCGGAATATCATTTATATAATACCAATGGGCAATTGGAGAAGATTGGGATTTTATATTATTTATTTGATTTAACGTTAAGCCATAAGTCATTAAAGCTGTCAGGTCATCTTCATGAACCGCCACTTTTAGCACTTTAACTTTTCCATTTTCTTTCTTAATGTAAAACACGGGAGAGTTACTTTTGGAAAAATCGAATGTCTTGCTGGATCTTGCAATAAAAATTTGGGGGTCTGGATTGTAGAGATGAGGGTAATTCATAAGCGCCCATTTAGCAAAAGGCAAGTGGTCGATGTTGCACCAATCAAACTTATTGTATGGATTGTGAATCTTTATAAAGAAAAATTGCAACGCGAAAACAACATAAATTACACTTGATTTTAACTTTAATCCGTAATCACTAAACAACTCAATACTATGATAAATAATTATTATTCCTATCCAAATTGCATAGCGATTCACAATAGCCATTCCGTGATTCCAATTGCTCATCATGCAAACAATAAAGGTTAATAGTAGAATAAGGGGTGGAAGAAAGTCGTCTTGACACAATTTTAATTGATGAGTGAACACCTTCCGATAACGATTTATAAGCAGAATTATATATACGCCTAAAAGTAAATTCAAGCTCAGTATCATTCCCTGATTTAAATCAATGAAAAAGCCTAAAAATCGTGTAAATGTAACATTTGAAACCGCTAAATATCCGGCATCTTTTATCAGATTAGTCGTCCCGAAATAATAAAAATAAAAGGCACTTGGTAGAAAAAATAGAAACGCTGGATACGATATTCTAATCCAATTTTTTATTCTCCATTTTTCATTATATCCAGCTGAAATTACTAGCCAAATCAATAAAATTAATAGCGGTTGATTTTGTAAACTAGCGAGGGTCATTAACAAAATCGACCATACATATTTCTTTTCCCTTTGAAATAACAGGGAAAGAAGTACGAGAACAACCGTCATTATTTCTGGATGTGACCAAGCTATATAGTAAAATACAGCAGAAAAATTAGCCAACAAAACCAAGCCGATAGATTGCCAAGTTTCTAATTTAAAATAAAAAAGAAGTAAAAAACCAGTTATGCCTAAAAGGAAAAAATTGGTAATTTGAAAGGTGTATTGTGGATTAATGTCTAAGATGGTAGTTAGCCATCTCGCCGGAGTATTGATTAGGGAATAAAAAGAAAAATGATAACCGAAATTTTGACCGTTTTTTGTTCGATAAAACCCTCCGTATTCACGTGCCATTGAGTTTTTTAAAAAAGCGTGAATAGTATCAAATGCAGCTGCTTTATAATTTTCACTCCAAGCCTTGTGGCTGATATATGCTGTTTTAAAATCGCTAGCATCACTTTCACGAATAGAAGCGGAACCGTGTCGATAAAAAGCTTCTGTAGTTAATGTATATTCTATTCCATCGCCTGTAGCATAGGGCTCAATTGTTGCAACCTGAAATAGTGTACACGCCAAAACACTTAAAAACAAAAGGCCCTTTAACAAAAATTGTCTAGTTAACATACAGATAAAAGATTACTATACATAAGTACCTGATAAACTTTCCAATTAACATAAAAAGAAGCGACCAAAATACAGAGGCCTTAAAAAATCCCAAGGCAACACCTATCACGTCACCAATAAATGGTAACCAAGAAAGTAAGGCCAACCACGAACCATATTTTTGTATTCCTCCTTTCCAGGAGTCTATTGTTTCTTGTTTCACACGAAGCTTTTTTAACCACTCCGTTTTTCCAACGTACCCGATTCCAAAATTCAAATAGCCTCCCAGGGTGTTTCCTGTTGTAGCAATAAACAAGGTGATGATTGGGTCGTATCCTGCAGAAAGCATGGCAATTAAGAATACTTCGGAGGCTATTGGAATAATCGTCGCTGCTAAAAAGCAGGTGATAAATAACCCTAAATACCCTAATTCAAATGTGCCCATTCTATAAAACAAAAAAGGCCGGAATGAACCGGCCTTAATTAATGACTAAGTGTCGTTTATTTCTTCATGAATTTCTTTGTAGTAATTCCTGTTTCAGTAGCGATGTTTACAACGTACATTCCCGCTGATAACTTGCTAACATCAATTGCTGCTGTTCCTGCAGCAATTCCTTGTGGAGCGATTATCTCTTTTCCTGTTAAATCCCAAACCGAAACCAAGGCCGTACCTGTAACATTTAAAGAAACATTCAATGTAGTAGAGGTTGGATTAGGGTAAACAGATGCTTGAATATCATTGTTTAATTCATTAATGCCAATTACTGGATCAAAATTCAATCGAACATATGGCGTTCCTGTTTGGTAGTACCACGTGTTATCCAACATGTCTAAGAAAAATGATGTTTGTACTTCTGACGTACCTGCATTTACAACTTTAAGTCCGGCAGCATAGCAACCAACAACTGCCAAATAAGTGTTGTTCATTAGCATGTTAACTGGAGTGTTTAAGGCCACCACCAAGTTGGTGTTAAGGTTTGTTGCGCCTACAATTAACGGGTCTGACTCTGATTCAAAAACAAAATCACCTGTTGTTGCGTCTATGGAATACAATTTTACGAAAATCTCCGTTCCAACAGCGGTACCTGAAGCGCCTCCCAATAAGCGTACATTAATTCCTTTCAGCGTTTGGTCGGCCCAAATATCGAATAAATTACCGACCTCAAAGCCATCTGTACCGTTAGATGTTGACCCGGCTGCTGTTCCATTATCACGTGCATAAATATAATTACCTACGCTAAATGCTATATTTGAAATGGCATTGTTTGTTGGTACGTCATCTGTAGAGTCAGCAGTAATTGTTTGTAAAACAGAATAAGAGCCAATAGCTGGCGGCGTAAAAGGAGTGCTTACGGTAAGGATTGTTGTATCAAGCGACGTAATCGTTGCTGGTGCACTACTTCCTACAAATTGCCCCGTATTTACATTAATATTCAACTTAACATTTGTTTGGCTATTTATACCGCCATTGAAAACTTCTGCTTCAAAATCAATCGGAGCCGTTTGTGTGATTGGTATTTGATAATAATTTAACCCTGCTGTACCCCAATATTTATCCGTTACGCTAAGGTCATTTGTTGGATTTGTTACCAATTTAACATCATCAATATACCAACCGTACGTAATCCAAACATTTGGATTGGTCGCTGATGCTGGATAATTGGTTGTCCAACTAAACCGAATCCATATAGGAGATGGGCTTGCCGGTATTATGTTCGCTAAATTAATCGATTTATTGTTTGGATTAGCATAAGGCGTTCCTCCTGCAGAAGATAATACGGACTCATTTAGGTTATCAGAAACCGTCGTCCATGTTGTACCATTGGTGCTTATTTGCACTTCTTGTAGGTCATTGAAACGAGCGCCGTATTGTTGGAACTGAATACTAACTTGGTTAGTACCACCCAAAGCTGTAATATTAATCGGTGATGCGGTTGTCATTGTGTACACCACATTAAGCGCTTGCGTTGCAGGACTTGCCGTTGGATCGCCATTCGATAATTCTGCATACGATCCACCTGATGTTGAGTTTATGCCGTTTGGATCCCACCAACCTTCGGCGGTTGCGCCAATATCCCATCCGAATTGAGCGGCTGTTTGACCATTGTTATCAATAACCCAATTGGCAGGGTTTGAAAAATTATCAGACCATAATGTTACGCCTAATGTTTTTTCAGTACTTGGTTTTTCAAGAGTTGTTGCTGGTTTCGCTAACAAATCCTGGAACGTTAGCAATCTTGGTTGTTTCTGAGCAGAAACGGCCAAGGTTAACAATAACGCTGAAGCTGTAAGTAAGTTTTTTTTCATGTCGTTGTTTTGAGATTTTTGTTTTTCAAAATTAGGGCTTATTTCCTTATTTTCCTAAAAGTCGTTCAAAAAAGGGAGCTCCTTCCTAAAAGACTTAAGTTCTGTAGCATTCAGGATGGTGGATCTTACGGCAATCTCGTTTTTTTCGAAGGAAAGAATGGGAAGGCCATTATAATCATTAACCACTGATTGGCCATTATAATTTAAGCCATTGCCATCAACACCTACCCTGTTTAATCCTGCCACATAGGCTTGGTTTTCAATCGCCCTGGCACTTAATAGTTTCTCCCAGTGACCAATCCGTTTTTCTGGCCAATTTGCCACATAAAGCAATAAATCATACTTCGCGTTACCTTCCTTGTCGATTTTGTTCGCTGAACAGGCGGGAAATCTTAAATCAAAACATACTTGTAAATTAATCTTCCACCCTAAATAATCAACTATTTTTTCTTCTTTACCTGGCGAAAAAACGCCCCCCTCCCCACCTAACGCAAATAAATTTCGCTTGTCATAATACACAAATTCCCCATTGGGATAAATAAAAAATCCTCTATTAAAAAAATGTTCGCCGTCTTTAACCATCATCGAGGTGTAAATTGCCGAATTTTTTTGTTTGGCCCAAATTTTCAATTGGTTTAGACTTGGTGAATTCTCTGGCGATTCGGCTAGGTTCAATGCATCCATGCTGAAAGATGTATTAAACATTTCGGGAAGTAGAATTAAGTCCGTTGAGAAATTTTCATTCATTAAAGCGCTAACATTGGCGATGTTTTTACTTTTTTCCTCCCAAAATTGGGCGGTTTGAATTAATGAAATTGTTAAATCGCGCATAATAACTGGGTGGCTTTTAGTATCGTTTCATTGTCTTTAGCAAAGCAAAATCGTACTAGTTGTTGATCAAATTTATTACTGTAGAAAGCAGAAACGGGAATGGCCGCTACACCGTGTTTTTTGGTTAACTCTTCGCAGAAATCGATGTCAGATTTATTACTTATTGCTGCAAATGACGCTAATTGAAAATACGTGCCTTCACAAGGAAGTAACGTAAATTTACTTCCACTTAGCGCTTCTCGAAACGTATCCCTTTTTTCTTTGTAAAATTGACCCAGCTGTTCAATATTAGACAGCGGCAAATACGCTGCTAATACAGATTGCGCCAAACTATTCACGGAAAAAACTAAATACTGATGCACTTTAATTATTTCCGCGAGGATGGATTTTGGAGCTGTTAGATAGCCGACTTTCCATCCTGTAACATGGAATGTTTTCCCGAACGAAGAGACAATAACCGACCTTTCGCGCAACATTTCATTAAAAGCTGCGGAAATGTGTTTCTGCTCAAAAGTTATAAATTCATAAACCTCATCAGACAACACGATTAATTTAGGGTGTTTTTGAACCAAATCCACCAACAACAACATATCTGACTCTTCCCATAAAACGCCACTTGGATTGTGGGGAGAATTGATAATTATCATCTTCGTTTTTGAGGAAACACTTTCATTTATTTTTTGCCAATCCGGCCTAAATTTTTCGTCAAGTGAAATATGAATTGGTCTTGCGCCTACTAATAAAATTGGCACTTCGTAGCAATCGTAACTCGGGTCTAAAATAATAACTTCTTCCCCAGCTGAAACCAAGGCTTGAATCGCAGCAAAAATTCCTTGGGTAGCACCTGCCGTTATTAAAACATTCTCGTTTGGGTCTATTTTACACTTGTGATTTTTGTTTATAAGACGTGCTATTTCTTGCCTTAATATTACATTGCCCTGCATTGGCGCATATTGGTGAACATCGAGTGTGCTGTGTTCACCTATTAAGTTTTGTAATTGTATATCAATTGGATAATTAGGAAATCCTTGGGCAAGATTTATTGCCTTGTTTTCGGCTGCCATTAATGACATTTTAGTGAAAATGGTGGTGCCAATTAATGGTAATTTACTCTCCATTCTTATTGATTTAATAGGTAATAAATGCACGGGTCGATAGCGTTAATTAACTGACTTTGGGTGGCTGTAATTATCCGGTCTAATACAATTTGGTTTGTTGGGCCGTCATCAACGTTTAATGGTGTGATTTTTAAGGTAGAAATAGAGATTGACAGCATTGTATTGGGAAGGATTAAACGAGCAGAATTAGCAAAGGTCCCCGACGAGGAGCCCATGCATTGGGTTCCTATAATTTCGCCCCTTTTCGCGCTACGAAACCATGCTGCAAAATTTGCAGCGGCAGACATTGATAAACCATTAATTAAAAGTGTGCATTTTCCGGTATACGGTTCAATTGACTTGTTTTTAAGTTGTGTGGTAATTAAAATTGTATCTATTGTCCCATATGGACTATAAAAAAAGGCCAATTCTTTTCTTAAGGCATCGCTTGAATAAGAACGAGTTGCCAATTGCTTAAATCGCCATTGTTGTTGAAAATTTAGATTTGAAAACCGGTCGTATCTGCTTCTTTTGTAAATATACTCTGCTTTATATGGCTGGGCGTTTTTTGCTATTAATAGCATAAGATATTCCTGTAAAGCAACGTATCCCCCAAAATTATTTCGTAGGTCTATAATTAAGTGATTAATGCCTTTCGCTTTGATTTCATTAAAAAGCTTGGTTAATTCAAGATTAAACTTTCTGTAAGAAAAAGGCGAAAAGGAATTTATAGTTAAGTGCGCTGTAGAATTGTATAACGTTAAATTCAATTCTTTTTTCGGTGCATTAAATCGTCTTGTACTTTTGGAACGAAACAATAACGGCAAAACAAGATTCTTTGTTATTGTGTCTTTATTGGGAAGACAATAAGTGATTGTCCTTTCAGGGCCAATTGAACAATGATTTAAAATTTCCCCAAGTTGCCCGATTGAGAATTCCATTTGCGCTTGAAAAGCATCTGCTTCAATTGGGCTTAATCGCAAGGAAACATCCTTTGCCCTAGAAAGAGATAGGCCGTTGAAAGATATCAGTTCTGCGCCTGCTGGAATGCTGTTTTTCCAACTTTTAGTAACAAGGAGTTTTTCATTACTTTCACAAAGGCGTATAGGATAATTATATCTTCCATTCCTTTTGTATTGGGAAAGGTTAGTAGGGGGCAAAAAGGTGTGGGAATCACGCAATAAAGAAAGCCAATCAGAAACTAATAAAGAAAAGTCAATAAGCGAATAGGGCTGATTAAGGGCTAATAACGCAGCATTATAAGCAGAATCGAATACGGTTTTAGTACAGTAGAGGTAGGGAGATGGGTGAATCTCTTCAATTTTTTGTTTAATAAATTGAAGATCATTTATTAATAAATCATTACAAATCTTGTCTACCGAAACGTCTGTCGTCTTTTTAAATAAAAAGGACTTGCAAGACTGTGGCCTTGCCGTCTGAACTAAAATAATAATAAAAAATGAGGCGAAAAGATTTTTCAAAATTAAAAACAATAATTATCACAAAGGTAAAAAAGCACTTGGTTATTTATTAATGATATTCGTTTTTTAAAAGGTGTGGGAAACAAAGTGAGACTATCTTTGTCTTAAAAATAAAATTCTAAACCATTTTTTATGACTGCGCCTAAAACAATATTAATTGCTGGGGGATCTGGTTTAATTGGTCGTTCGCTATCCATATCATTAAGAGAAAGGGGACACTCCGTGCTTATTTTAACAAGGAATCCGAAAAGTGAAAGTGATGTTTTTTGGAATCCCTATTTAGGTAAAATTGACAATAACAAAGTAAAAAACGTGCAGGTCATTATTAATCTAATTGGAGAGGGAATCGCAGAACAAAAATGGACGCTTAAAAGAAAAAAAGAATTAACTGAGTCAAGGGTTTTGCCCACTCAATTTTTAGCAGAAATTGCTGTGGAAATGAAGCATTTGGTTTATTATATTGGAGCATCTGGTGTAAATTGTTATGGTTTTGACAGCGAAGAACTAATAACAGAAGATGCCCCCTATGGCAGCGATTATTTATCCCTTTTGGTTAAAGATTGGGAAAGTGCAAGTGATTTATTTTCAACTAAATGTCCTGTGGTTAAGCTGCGTATTGCTACGGTATTAACAAACGAAGGCGGACTAATAGAAAAGTTCAAGGTTCCTCTGTTTTTTCGGTGCAGCCCAGTATTTGGTAACGGGAAACAATTAATGTCTTGGATTCATTTATCTGACCTATGTCGTCTAATTAATTTTTGTGTCGATGGGCAGATTTCGGGCACATTTAATGCGGTTTCAAATAATGATTCTGGATATTCCTTTGCGAAAATGCTTTTGAAAACAAGCAAAAAATGGGGTTTTATATTTAAAACTCCTTCTTGGATCATTCGATTTGTATTTGGAGAAATGTCAATTATATTATTAAAGGGTATAAGGGCGTCTAATCAAAAAATACGTGATGCTGGCTTTACATTTTCTTTTAATACAATTGAAAGTGCTTTAAATGATGTGAAGAAAAAGTGAAGCCTTTGTTACTGCTAACAACATAATGTAGATAAGTTCGAAAATAAAAACGGAAGCCTTTTTGAAAACAAACTACCTTCATCAAAACACAATCTAAATGAAAAAGAACAAAAAAATATTTGTCTTAGACACCTCTGTTTTATTGCACGATCATCAGGCGATTACACACTTTAAACATAATAATGTAGCCGTTCCTATAACTGTTTTAGAAGAATTAGATAAGTTTAAATTAGGGAACGACACTAAAAACTTTTCAGCGCGTGAGGTAATCCGATTTATTGATAAACTTTCTGCCGGAGGCGGACTTCAAGAGTGGATTTCTTTAGGAAGCAACCTAGGAGAATTCAAAATTGTCATGGAATACAATCCTAAAACAATCGATGCAGAAAAAATTTATTCTCAAGGTAAAAACGATCACAAAATAATTAATTCGGCCTTATTTCTAAAAGAACAAGAGCCTAAAAATGAAGTTGTTTTGGTTACTAAAGATATTAATCTTCGCATTAAAGCAAAAGCCCTTGGCGTAATGGCAGAGGATTATGAAACAGGGAAAGTCGATGCAGATGACATTACCTCAACAAGTTCATCTACCATCGAGGGTGTCGACTCAGATGTTATCCGTGAAGTTTTCACAAGAGGATGGATCGCAGAGAATGGTATATTAAAGGATAAAAAAATAAATAATGGTTATTATATTTTAAAAAATGGCAAATCATCATCGCTAGCCTTTTACAATCAGCAAAACAACCAAATTGAGCGAATTGAGAAAGAATTTGTTTACGGAATAAAGCCGAAAAATGCAGAACAAGCTTTTGCTTTTCATGCATTATTAAATCCCCATATCAAATTGGTTGCTCTTCAAGGGGTGGCCGGGACGGGCAAGACACTATTGGCGCTTGCTGCAGCACTAGAACAGGACAAATCATTCAATCAGATTATTCTTGCGCGACCAATCGTTCCGCTTTCAAATAAAGACATTGGCTTTTTACCCGGTGATGCTAACGATAAGATAAGTCCGTATATGGAGCCTTTGTGGGATAACTTAAAGTTTATTAAGTCTCAGTTTGGAGAAAACGAAAAGAAACACAAGGCAATTGTTGAGATGCAGGAATCCGGAAAAATAATTATCACGCCCTTGGCATTTATTCGTGGTAGAAGTTTGTCGAATATTATGTTTATTGTTGATGAGGCACAAAACCTTACGCCACATGAGGTAAAAACAATAATAACGAGAGCTGGTGAAAACACCAAAATAATTTTTACTGGTGATGTTCACCAAATTGATACTCCTTATTTAGATGAGAATAGTAATGGTTTGGCATACCTAATCGATAAATTGAAGGGGCAGAACTTATTTTCTCATGTTAAGTTGGAGAAGGGAGAACGGTCTGAATTAGCGAACTTAGCAAATGAATTACTCTGATTCTTTCAATTCGCCATTTTCTATTCTAATAATACGACTTTTGAACTTTTCAATTATGGAGACGTCATGACTCGCCATTAATATTGCCGTGTTTTCCTCTTTCGCCACAGCTAGCAATAAGTGCATTATCTCTTCTGATGTTTCCGCATCTAGATTTCCCGTGGGTTCATCTGCCAAAATTAATTGGGGCTTGTTTAATAAGGCCCTGGCAATAGCTACTCGTTGTTGCTCTCCACCGGAAAGCGCATTTGGATAGGCGGACGCCTTTTGCTCCACGCCAACGAGCTGTAAAACACTTAATGCGCGATTATGAATTTTCTCCTTGTCTTTCCATCCCGTTGCACCTAAAACAAAATACATGTTTTGAATAACGGTCCGGTCCATTAGTAATTGAAAATCTTGAAATACTATACCTATTTTTCGACGTAAAAATGGCACTTCATTTTTTGTCACCCTTCTTAAATTGAAATCAACAACAACGCCCTCGCCTTTTGTTAGTGGGATTTCGGCATAAAGCGTTTTTAATAAACTGCTTTTTCCGCTACCCGTTTTTCCTACCAAATAAGCCACCTCCCCCTGATCCATGGAAAGCCATACATTATCTAAAACCAATTGGTTTTGTTGATAAACTTTTACATTGGATAGTGTAATAACTTTTGACACAAATAGTTTTTTTTACAAATATGGATATCATAAATGAATTAAAGCTGTATAAGGCTATTTTCTCTTAACACCTCAAAGTGTATAACTTTTATCCCCTGAATAGAGTCCCTTAAAATGACAATGTAACTTTGCGCTTGATGAAAATTGGAAAAAGATACCTCCTTTTATTTTTTCTGTGTTTTGAATTTCTTGCCATAGGACAAGAAACAAATAAATACGCTAGTTATTATTCTTTATATACTCACGCAGAAGAACTATTTGAAAAGGGACAATATGGTTCTGCAAGAGCAGAATTTCGTTCGTTTATTCAATCCGGCGTTTCTAAAGACGATCCTTTTGTTGAAAAAGCATATTATTACGAGGGAATTGCGGCCTTAGAATTATTTAATGAAGATGCAATAGCCTTATTAGAAGCATACGCTGTTCGTTACCCAGAAAATATACATAATGCTAGTATTTCTTTTAAAATAGGAAATTATTTCTTTCAGAAAGAAGACTTTGAAAGTGCGGCACTTTGGTATAAAAAAACGCGTTTAGATGAACTTGAAAATGACCGCAAAGATGAGCTATTGTTTAAGCACGGTTATTCGGCTTATCAATTAAATGATCGTCTAACGGCACTTAACACGTTTAGGGATGTTAAAGATGGCAAAACTCAATATGCATCACCAAGCTTATACTTTTATTCTCATCTAAATTATTTAGCCGGGGCCCTGCAAGTGGCATTAGAAGGTTTTGAAAAACTTAAAACTAACGAAGCGTTCGCTGGAGTTGTTCCTTACTATATTATTCAAATTTACCATAAACAAGGGCTATTCCAAGATGTGGTAGACTATGCTCCAACCGTGTTGGACTCAAGCTCACTCAGCGATGTTTCAGATGTATACCATTTGCTAGGCGATGCTCATTATAAACTCAACCAATTTAAAGATGCGGCTAAATACTTAGAAATATATTACCAAAAAGCACAAACAACAAGAGAGGATGATTATCAAATTGCCTATTCTTTATTTCGTAATGAAGAATACGAAAGGGCAATTAAATTTTTTGATCGGGTAGCGAGAGTTGACGATACCCTTGGCCAAACTGCGATGTACCAAATTGGTGATTGCTACCAAAAATTAAACAAACTACTGCCCGCTAGAAATGCTTTTTTTAGGGCGTCTGAAATGAAAACAATAGAAAAAATTCAAGAGGATGCTTTATATAACTTTGCTATTTTATCATTTAAAGTAGATATTAATCCTTATGATGAGTCTGTTAAGGCCTTCGAAAATTACTTAACTAAATTTCCGAAATCTAGCCGAAAAGATGATATTTATCAATGCCTTGTTAATGTTTACTCGAACACTAGTAATTATGCAAAAGCATTAGAATCATTGGATTTATTGCCCTCCAAAGACACTAAACTAAAATCTGTCTATCAAATCATTGCCTATAATTACGGTGTAGAATTGTTTCAAAAAACACGCTATAACGACGCGATTAGTAGTTTTGGTTTAGTTTCAAAATATGCGGCAGATCCCCAATTACTAGCGCTGGCGAAATATTGGCGAGCAGATGCTTATTTCCGTTTAGAAAAATATAGCGAAAGCATCGAAGAATACAAATTGTTTTTGGGGTCTCCGGCCTCTAATTCCCTTGATGAAAAAACGGACGCGTATTACAATTTAGGTTACGCGTATTGGAATAAAGAACAATTTAGTGATGCCCTAGACGCTTTGCAAATATATCTTCAGGGGAACCCCAAAAATAAAGAAAAAAGGGTCGATGCTTGTCTTAAACTTGCTGATGGATACTATACAAGCAAACAAAATGCCTTGGCAATTAAATACTATAAGGAAACAATTGATTTAAAATCTAACCTTTCGGATAGAGCAAGCTATTATTTAGCAAAAAGCTATGGATATAATGGGCAATTAGAATTAAAAATAAACACTTTATTATCCTTAATAAACAATTACAAGGAGTCAAAATATATTATGAATAGTATCTATGAGGTGGCTAAGAGCTATAAGTCTAGATCCGAATACGACCCGGCCTTGAATTATTTCAAGAAACATATCGCTGATTATCCAAATTCTGCCTTGTTAATCGATTGCCAATTAGAAATTGCAGATATTCAGTATAAAAAATGGAATTATGCACAAGCAGAGTTAGATTTTAAGCAAATACTTCTGGAACACGATAATAAACGAGACGTATGTGCAGCAGCCGTAAAAGGCTTAATGGATGTTTATGTTGCACAAAAAAATCCTGAAAAAGCAGCCGATTTAGTAGATAAATATCCGTGTGCTAACGTTTCCCCAGATGAAAAAGAAAATCTTTTTTATAATCCCGCGCTACAAAGCTATATAGACAGTAATTACTTAGCTGCAATTCCTCAGTTTGAATCCTATCTATCCCAATTTCCAAAAGGTAGGTATGCACCCGAAACCTACTATTTTCTTGGTAATTCTTATATAAAGACAAAAGACACAATAAAAGCTGTTTCAAATTATGAATTATACCTGGCTGGTGATAATAATAGCTATTCTGAATTTGCAGCATTTCGAGTTGCTGATTTTTATTTTAATAAGAAAGATTATATAAATGGAATTAAATATTACAGTAAACTAGACCAGATTGCCACTAAAGCAAATAATATGCTTGTCGCTAAAATCGGGCTTATGAGCTCTTATTTCTTCAATAATAACTACCCAGAGGCCGTCAGCTATGCAAAAATTATCCTTGACAACAAAAGTATTACCAGTAAAAGTCAGATTGATGCAGAATATGTGTGTGGTATAAGTTATTACAAATTAGACAATTATCAAGATGCGATAACCTCTTTCAATTGGTTAACTAAAAATACCAGTTCTTCTATTACAGCGGAATCTCGATATTACCTTGCGGAAATTTATTTCAAAAATAATACCCCTATTCTTGCAGAAAAGGAAATAAACTTAATCTTGAAAATGAAGCCCAGCTATAATTTTTGGATCGGAAAGTCTTTGATACTGAAAACAAAAATAGATATAAACAATGGGGATTACGTTCAAGCTGAACAAGGCCTTAAATCTGTGCTTGATTTTTATCCCAAAAACTTAAATGACGGTGTTTTGGTAGAGGCCTCTGAACTTTGGGATGAACTGATGCAACTTAAAAATCCTTCGAAAGTAATTATAGAAGAACCGGATAAAAAAATTGACATAAATCAAAATAACGAATGAAGCCACTCTTCTCATTTTTATTAATTTTTAATCTGAGTTCCTTCTTTGCACAACCTGATGTTTTTGAAGCGGAAGGCTTAGGTAATAGAGAAATTGAACCTTCCTATCGGCTTGTGTCTAGTCCTAAGATAATTGATAGTATAAAGGTTTCTGCTGTAAAACAACAGCCGCTTTTACAGCTTTATAGCGACACAAAAATCCACTTGGACACCATTGAGGCCGCAACAATAGAAACCACTGAAAAAATTAAACAATTATATCCTTTTTATGCTAAGGTTGGTATCGGTTCTACCATTATGCCGCTTGGAGAGCTTTTTTTCAATTCAACACGATCCAGAAGTGCTCTGTACGGCGCCCATGTTAAACACTTAAGCTCTTTTGGCGATGTGAAAAATCGTGATAACATCAAATATGCTCCCGCTAGTTTTGATAAAACATCTGCATTGGTTTTTGGAAAATTCTCCAAAAATAATATCACTTTAGGGGGAAATTTGAATTATGAAAATTATGGTTATCATAATTATGGAATCCAAGACGAAAACATTAATGCGGATTCAATAGGGCAGCGCATTAATCGTACAGGATTTGATTTAAACTTACTTGTTAATCAAGGAGATAGTGCTCGCTTAAATCTTGCTTTCGATATTGCATACAGAAATCTTACTTCTAAATCGCGTTTTTTAGATACCCTGGAAGACTGGAAGGCAAAAGAAAACTCATTTCTTTTTAACACGCGCGGTTGGTTCAATAAAGGAACGGAATGCTTTTATGGAAACATTGGAATTAGATATAATGGTTATAAATATGGCATAGCAGACTCAGCAACAATCATAGACACTGGTATTGTCCTAAATAATACAATTATTGATCTCTATCCTGGAATTTCCTCTAAGCTACTCCAAAACAAATTAAACGTTGATGTTGGTGTCGGCTTAAGTATTGATGTAAATACGGTTTCCCGCGCCTACATTTATCCGCGTGCCTCCATAAGTTATTCTTTATTAAATGATTTAATTATTCCATTTATTGGTATTCGTGGCGGCTTAAATCAAACCACTTTTGATGTAATAAACCGTGCCAACCCCTATGTATTAACAAACGTTTTGTTGGCCAACGAAAATAAGCCATATGATCTTTTCTTTGGCGTTAGAGGAGGAATTACAAAGCAGATAACCTATGGAATCAATGCTAGTTTTGCACGTGTTAATAACAAGGCATTTTTTGTCACCGATACTTTTTATACAACGCTTGGTAACCAATTTTCTATTGTATACGACTCTCTGAATTTAACGACACTTGAGGGTTGTATTTCTTATCAATTAAATGAAAAGCTTAAGATTGATGGTGTCGGGCGATTTTACAGCTATGAAATGATGAACGAAGCAAAGGCCTGGAACCTTCCCCAACTGCAATTTACCCTCCGTGGCAGTTATAATTTATATGATAAGTTTTTAATCCGAGCTGATTTAACATTGGAATCAGGAAGAATGGCTAAAGTCGTTGGTCCTGGAAATGGTGTGATCTTTGAAAACAACCAATATTTTATGCCCTTGGGTTTTATTGCCGATGGGAATCTTGGGGTAGAATACAGATATAGCAAAAGAGTCTCTGCTTTTTTACAAATTAACAATCTCGCCTCACAACGCTACAGTAGATGGCTTAACTATCCCGTGATGCCCATTCAAGTAATGGCAGGAATTACCGCAAGGTTTTAACACTCTATTTCGAGTATATTCTTTTGACCACGGTTACAAATTTCATAGCAACTTCATTCTAATACTTGACCCTTTAAATCGAGGTGTCATTCGGTCTAAAACGCACAATTTGATTAAAATAATAACAATTAATTAATTTTTTCCTAAATTATTCCCTTTACTTTTGTGGTCGAATAAATATCTTTTATACGTTTATGCATTAAATCAAGTTAATACGTTTCATTTTAAACAATTAAACATATGCGATACATATTGATTTTATTATTTGGTGTTTATACCTCTATGTATACTTTTTCACAACAACAAAACGAGGCTTTTTTTAATGCGGCTTACCTTCAGTTATCAGAAGTTCCAAGGGGAACCCTAGAAGCCGTTTCCTTCACCAATACAAGAATGCTTGAAATCAAAAGTGAGGACGTAAACTCTTGCTCAGGTTTGCCTCTACCCTATGGCATAATGGGGGTTTTTGACGATGGAAAAAACTACTTTTTAGAAAACGGCAAGTTGATTGGTAAGCTAAGTGGTATTTCAATTCATCAACAAAAATCATCCGTAGAATTACAAATTTTATCTTATGGTCTTGCCTTAGATTCGGTGATGAAATTAACATTAAATAAAGGACTTAAAATTGAAGAACGATTAAGGATTGCCCTACTAGAACTCTCCGAGATTCCTAATTTAGGTGCGGTGAACGATTACGCTAGGAATTCCTTTGCAATCGAGGTGTTCAGACGATTAAACGAAGCCTCTTTCGCCACCCTTCATCATTTCGATGTGAAAAATTACGATCTCGAATCCTTATTTGGCAAAGCAAATTATTCGGTATTAACAGCCCAGAAAATAGAGGTAAAAAAAAACGCTGTTTTTTCAAAAAACGGTGTCGGGTATACGTCAATGATCAATAAATCACAAGAATATGGTCCCGCTATTTGGACACCAACTCCATCGTGTAATTTTAGTAGTAGAAGTGGAACAGCAGTTTCAGCAATTACCATTCATACTGTTCAGGGCTCATACGCTGGGGCGATTTCGTGGGCTCAAAACTGCAATTCTGGTGTTTCCTACCATTATGTAATAAGAAGTTCGGACGGACAAGTAACACAAATGGTGTTGGAAGGCTCAAAAGCCTGGCACGTTGGGTCAGAAAACCCTTATACAATAGGATACGAGCACGAAGGATATGTAAATAATCCCGTTTGGTACACAAATGCCCTCTACCAAGCTTCTGCTAATTTATCTAAAGATATCATCCTTAGTGGTTATGGAATTAATGGTTTGCGAACCTATTATGGCGCTGCTTCATCGGGTTCCAATGTACTAGGAACTTGCGTCAAAATTAAGGGCCATCAACACTATCCGAATCAAACCCATACAGACCCAGGAATAAACTGGGACTGGGAAAAATATTATCGATTGATAAATTCAAGCCCAACGATCACTACAATTACGAATGCTAGTGGTAATTTTTATGATTCCGGGGGAAGCAATGGCAATTACGGTAATGATGAGCGGAAGCTCTGGCTAATACAGCCCGTAAACGCAACCTCTGTAACCTTGTCTTTTACTGCCTTTTCAGTGCACAGCACGGACAAACTTTTCGTTTACAACGGCTCTACCATCAACGCCCCGCTACTTGGTAGCTATACAGGAACGACTCTTCCGGCGGCACTAACAGGAACTAGTGGTTCATTGCTTGTAGAGTTTCGATCTGATTGTGGGTCCACTTCTAGTGGATGGGCCGCAGGGTATACATCCATTATTAATACCGTCGATAATACCCCTCCAACAAGCACAATAAGCAATGGACCAACATGGCAAGTTGCTGATTTTCAGGCGCAAATAAATGATGTGGATGTGGGTAGCGGAGTGGAAAAAGGCTTTTATCTTGTTGCCGACAGAAATCCAGCTAACATCGGGTGGATGGCTAATGGTAGTTTTGGATTCGCACACGAAGATTTTCAAGATGTTAATGTGAATTGGACGCTGCAAACGGGATTATTTAGTATTAATAATCAGGCATTTTTAATGAATGATGCTTCACAGAATAATGCTAACGCATACTTAAATGTTACGCAAAACAATAGCGCTCAATACCTATATGAATGGGAACAAAAAATAACATCCAGTAATTTAAATCAGCGGGCAGGAATGCACTTCTTTTGTTCTGATCCAACACTTCCGAACCGGGGAAATTCTTACTTCGTTTATTTAAGAGAAGAAACAGATAAAGTTCAACTTTATAAAGTAACGAATGATGTTTTTACCGTGGTAAACGAAGACCCTTTAGTAATTACACCTCAAGTTAATTATGCAATCAAAACATGGTATAACCCAACAACTGGAATAATTAAAGTATATGTAAATAATCAGTTAATATCGCAATGGCAAGATGCAACTCCAATTACTTCGGGTAACTCAATATCACTCCGAAGTGGTGCATGTACCGTTCAATTTGATAATATCAAAGTGTTTAAGTCAAGGGCTACAAATATCTCGGTAACTGTTGGAAATAACCAACAAATGCGCTTTCAAAGCAACGCAGCAATTACAACGGGTCTAATTCAATCAGAAGTAATCGATAACGATCAAAATTGGGGAAACACTGCCTCTAAACAATACCTAATTGATTGGACACCACCAGTAATTAGTTCTTGTAACGATGGCGCTGCATCAGACATTGATACGGTTTACACAAATACACTTTCGTGCAATTGGAATGCAACAGATATACACTCAAGTATTTCTAATTACAAATGGGCATTAGGAACCACTGCTGGAGGAACTAACATTATAACATGGACTAATTGTGCGCTCAATACTGCTATTCAGCATCTATTAACGAACCCTATTTACGGTCAAACCTATTATTTCAGTATAAAGGCAGAAAATGGCGCATTATTGAATTCTCAATTGACTACCGATGGCCAAAAGTTGCTTCAAAATTCAAGTGCAGGTCAAATTGAAAACGAACTAGCGTCGCTTATCATATATCCTAATCCAAGCAGTGGTAATGGGTTTTGGATTGGTAATTTAATAAATCCAGCTGATGTTTCAATATATGATGCTGCAGGTAAATTAATCCATAGCACTACCGTAGAAAATAGCGGTTTTATTGAAACACCTCAGCTATCTATTGGCTATTATAACGTAGTTATTAGTAGTCGTAATCAATTAATTATTAAAAAGCTAGTTATTAATTAAGGGATTTAATCGAAGGAGAAAGATAAAATTTTATCCGCAAGCACATTACTTAACAAAAAATTACTTTCGTGTGTCCATCCCGCGATGTGTGGCGTTATAATAACGTTTGGTGAATTAAGTAAAAAAGTAAGTGGTGGTGGGGTTGTATTAGCAAATAAATTTTCAAAACTGAGTGCCTCATACTCAATAACATCTAAACCGGCAGCTTTTACTTTCCCTGATTTTAAAGCTTCAACTAAAGCACTGGTATCAACTATTTTCCCCCTTGAAATATTAATAAAATAAATGGGCTTATTAAAACAATTGAAAAATGATTCGTCCGCATAATAATGCGTTTCATCGGTTAAAGGAAGGTGCAGTGAAACAATATCAGCACGTTCAAAAATTTCCTGTAAAGAAGAGGATTGTATTCCTTGCTTTTCAAAAACAGTTGCATATTTATCATAAGCCAAAACCGTAACGCCGAACGAATGAAGTTTATTTGCAAACGCTTTCCCATTATGCCCATATCCAATTATCCCGATGGTTTTGCCTTTTAATTCCTCTCCACGATTTGCTTCTCGAATCCACAATCCTTGCTTTATTTCAGTATGAGCATTGTTAATATTATTCATAATTGATAATAATAAGCCTAGCGCGTGCTCAGCTACAGCATTGCTATTTCCCTCAGGAGAATTAAAAAGGATAATATTATTCTTTCGGCAATAATCCTGATCTATATTTTCTAAACCGGACCCTGCCCTAGCAACAAAACGTAAATTTTTAAACCGTGACAGAACTTCTGCGTCTAAAAAAAACCTAGAACGTAAAACTATCCCAAAAACATCACTATACTTATCATAAATAAAATCTATGTCTTTATCTAAAGCATAAACACAATCTATTAAGCTTTCAGTAAGTCGTTCAGAAAGAATTGGGTGTACCGAATCGAGAAATAAAACTTTTTTTGTCATTTTTAACTATAATCTTTAAAAAAACGTCTCTTCTATTGCGCTTTCAATCACCGGTGCTTATGATTTGGCGATTGGTGCGCTTATCGCGCCTTAAAACGCATTAAAAACACTTCTATCGGCTAAGGTAAATTAAAAGCACGGAAATATCGCTTGGTGAAACCCCTGAGATACGTGACGCTTGACCAATCGTCACAGGACGAACCGCATTCAATTTTTCAATTGCTTCTAAACTTAAATTTTTTAATTGCTCAAAAATTACATCTTCTGGAATCGCAACCTCATCTAACCTTAGTATTTTATTTGCCAACTCTTCTTCGCGTTCAATATAACCTTCGTACTTCAAGAGTATTTCCGTTTGGGACAAAATATCTGGGTGAATAGTGCACATTTCCTCTGCAAGAGAATTTGCCTCGGGTGATACCGACAACAAATCCGACAAAGTAATTTCTGGACGTAAAATTAAATTAGAAAGTTTAACCTGTTGAGTGATGGGCGCTGAATTTTTTTCCTCCAGTAATTTATTTGCCGCCGCTGGACTTATGCCAATTGCTCGAAGTGCCTTTTTAAGCTTTTCGGTTCCATTAACTTTGAGCAAAACTTTATCTAATGACTCTTGGTCGGCAAGTCCAATTCTATGTCCTAATGGGGTTAAACGAACATCGGCATTATCCTGTCTAAGCAAAATTCTATATTCAGCCCTACTTGTAAACATTCGGTAGGGCTCTTTAGTTCCTTTAGTAACTAGGTCATCTATCAAAACACCTATATAGGCCTCATTCCGCGACAAGATAAAGGGGCTTTGATTTGTGTTTTTTAAATGGGCATTAATTCCAGCCATTAATCCCTGACAAGCTGCCTCTTCATACCCTGTGGTCCCATTAATTTGACCGGCAAAATAAAGATTTTTAATTCGCTTTGTTTCCAATGTATGTTTAAGTTGGGTTGGAGGAAAAAAATCATATTCTATAGCATACCCTGGCCTAAACATTTTGACATTTTCAAATCCTGATATAGTTCTTAAAGCGGCCAATTGAACATCCTCGGGTAAAGAAGTACTAAATCCATTTACATAAATTTCTATTGTATCCCATCCCTCAGGTTCAACGAAAATTTGATGACGATCTCGATCTGCGAAGCGATTTATCTTATCTTCTATACTAGGACAATATCTAGGCCCAGTGCTTTTTATCGCCCCGTTAAACATTGGGGAACGATCAAACCCAGTTCGTAAAACGGCGTGAGTAGTCGTATTGGTATAGGCAATATAACAGGGTCGTTGCTTGGTTAAATTGGGTGTGTCCGAGTAACTAAACCTTGGGGGATTTTTGTCTCCCTCTTGTAATTCCATTTTAGAATAATCTAAAGAACGACCATCAATACGAGGTGGTGTTCCTGTTTTCATTCTACCGGATTCAAATCCAAGGGCAATTAACTCCTCGGTAATACCGAATGAAGCCCTTTCAGCAGCCCTACCACCACCAAATTGTTTTTCTCCTAAATGAATTAATCCATTTAAAAACGTTCCGTTGGTTAGTACAACCGACTTAGCGTAAACAGGTAAACCAAGGGCTGTATAAACACCTACTATTGTGTTATCTTCAATTATTAGTTCTGAGCACATGTCTTGCCAAAAATCCACATTAGGATTTCGTTCAAGTAATAAACGCCATTCTGAAGCAAATAACATTCGATCATTTTGTGTTCTTGGGGACCACATTGCTGGACCCTTTGAAAGATTGAGCATGCGAAATTGAATAGCACTCTTATCACTTACTATACCTGATCCTCCCCCTAAAGCATCTATTTCGCGAACAATTTGGCCTTTAGCTACTCCGCCCATTGCTGGGTTACAACTCATTTGTGCAATAGTATTCATATTCATAGTTAGCAGTAGAACACTACTCCCCATTTTAGCAGCAGCATTTGCAGCCTCACAGCCAGCGTGCCCAGCTCCAACTACAACAACATCGTATTTTTTTAACATAATAAACGTTTCACGTGAAACAGGTTATTTTGTTTCACGTGAAACAAAATTCTGAATATATTCATCTTCTTTAGCTCGTATAACAAGGATATCATCTTGATGTTTGTCATTATACCCACATAAATGTAATACACCATGAAAAACAACCCGGCAAAGCTCATTAAAAAATTCCTTCTTATAAAGAACTGAATTATCTTTAACTCGGTCGATGGAAATAAATAAATCGCCACTGATAAAATTACCATGGGTGTAATCAAAGGTTATTATATCGGTATAATAATCATGACTTAAATACTGTTGATTCATCTTTAAGAGATAATCATCATCGCAAAAAACAATAGAAATCTCTGCCATTTCCTTATGTTCTGCTTTAATTATCTTTGGGATAACAATACTAAAGTATTCCGAATCAAATTCTGGTAAAGAATCATTAACAAAGACACATGTAATCATTTTTTAAAATAGAGGAGAACCGTTTTACCACCATCTTCAAAGACTACTTCGTCCGCAAGATTTTGCATTAGATAAACACCGCGACCATGTTCGTTTAAAATATTTTGGGGGGCAGTTGGGTCTGGTAGGTTTAAAAAATCAAAACCATCTCCCTCATCGGAAACAGAAAAACAAAACGCATCTGATCCATCAAAAACCAAAACAGTAACCATTAGTTCATTTTGGTACTTATTACCGTGTTGAATAGCGTTGTTAACGGCCTCTGTTACGCTTATTAAAACATTACCATATAAATCCTCGTTTAAAGCCAACTCAATGCTTATTTCATCTATCAAGTTTTCAACAGAGGAAATAGATTCAACGTTAGATGGTAATTTAAGTGTTCTTATTAATGTAAAACCTTCTCTCATAGCAAGTAAAATGAATTATTCATTTAAATTGAAGTATTGGTTTGCTTTATCTTTATAGTATTTACTAAAGTTTGGATCTACAGACCTAATCATATCAATTTGTTTCAGTTTTAATTTGTTGTACTCATTAAACCTAATTTGGTTACCATTATTTTCATTACTTCCTGACTTAGATTCGCGCTTTTCCTCAAAACCCCTTTCCATTATTGCTTTTTCGCTTTCTAATAAACGTGTCAAGATTTCTTTTTGTCTGTTGATTAAATCAAGGTTTGGCCGCTTATTAATAAGTGCCTTCTCTTGTTCTTCAAGTTCTTGGATAAGGGGAGACAGCTTGTTTCCACTACCTTTACCGTCTTTATTAAGCTCATTACGCATTTGTTCCAGTTTTTGACGGATTGCGGTCTGTTCTGCAGCCATTTTTGCTATTTCTTTATTACCGAGACCAGGCATGCCCATACCAGGATTACTGCCGGGCTTTTCACCCTCCTTACCATTACCGGGAGAAGCACCTTTTTTCATTTGCTCAAGCTGCTTTTTTAACATTTCTTTCATGTCACCGGCAGACATTGAGCCGGGTTTAGGTTTTCCTTTACCTGGCTTACTACAATTTCCCGAACCATCCTTTTGAGACTGCATATCAGCCTGCATTTGTTGGAGAGCTTCATTTAACAAAAGAGCAAGATTGTTATAAGAAGTCATTGTGAGTTGTTGGTGTTTTTCTAGATCGGAAACACGGTGTTCATCTATGGAATTAATTGATAGATTAAGATTATCTTTAATTGCATTTAATTCTTTATCAATGAAGCTGGCTATTTTTGGTTGTCTTTTTGCCAAGGCTAACAAACTATCACTCACAATTTGATTATTTGTCACTATATCCCTTTGTAAACGACCATACTTTTTATATACAGGATTTGTGGGTTTAATTTTTTTAAAATTTGATATCAAGCCCTCTTGACTGAAACTTAAAATCATTAAGCTTTCTAATATATTGCGAAGAGCGTCCATATCTTCTTCATTTTCTTTTTGATTTGCCGCCTGTTGATTTTTATCTAATTGTTCGGCTAATTGTTTCATACCATCAGCGGCAGACTTTTGGTTTCCACCTGCTTTTTTATCTTTTCCCTGCTCTAAAGACTCTTTTGCATCCTCCATTTCACTGTCAATTTGCTCTTCGAGAGGAGAGGTCTCCTGAAGCGGCATCGGTTGATCCAAGTCTTTATTTAAATCTTTAATTTCTTGAATATCTTTTTTTAGGTCATTAAATTTCTCATTCAAATCCTCTTGCTTTTGAATACCCTCCTCTTTTGTCGTTTTTTTCTCTTCTATTTGTTTCTTTAATTCATCTTGGTCATTAGATAATTTATTTAACTCTTTTTCTATATCATCAATACGCTCGTTCAACTGAAGTTTTTTGAGCATCTCTAAACTCCGATCTAATTGTTTCTTCATATCCTCTGCGGACTGACTTATTTCTTCTATTTTTTCTGTTACCTCCTCTTTATTGTTTTCACGCATGAGGCTTTCGAGTTCATCTAATAACTTTTTTAATTCGTCATCCATTAACTCTTCTAATAATTTTTCGATTAAATCTTGCTTCTCGAGAATCGCTTTATCAATTTCTGATAATTGGTTTTTTTCTTCTGTACTCTGATTGATTTCAGATTTTAATTTTTCTAGCGACTCTAGTAATTTACTTTGTTCTTCTTTAAGTTGTGTTGCTTTATTGACCTTGTCCCAATTATTCGATTTTGAATTCACAATTTCTTTTTTCAATTTTTCAATGTTTTTTTGAAATTCTTGTGTTTTCTTTAAAAGCTGAGATAAATCTTCTTTATTCTTTGCTTGTTCCTCGCTGCGCTGCTCGTTTAATTGTTCTAAACTGGGTAATTTGTAAACACTTAAAGAACTACGTGTCTTTTTACTACCATTAACACCGTCATTATCGGAGACAACAAAATAATATTCAATACGATCACTAAGTTTAACATTTTCTTTACGGAAATCAACCGCAAAATCAAACGTAGATAAAGAGCCAGAGACAGGCTTGACATTAATAAGATTCGTTTTTCTTAAACCATTTGAATTAATCAATGTATAAACAAAATCAAGTTTCCTCAAACCATAATCGTCTCCCACAAAACCTTGAAAATAACGAATTCCATCAGCTATAGAATCTGATTTTTCTACTAACGAAATGGTAGGAAATGCATCTTTAATAACAGTAATACGGATAGTGGTTGAATCAATTTTTGGGGTAAAAGAGTTATAAAGATGGAGTTTTAATACAACATCAGAAGAAATAATTTTTTGGAATGCGAAACCCTTTTGAGTAAACGTAGTTCTTAACTTATTGTAAATAAGTGTTGTTGATTTTGTGTTTTTTGTTAAAACACTCCATTCAATCTTTGTTCCCTCAGGTACAGTTATATCGCCTGAGTTTTTAATAACAACATTCGTTTTACTTAAATATGATGGGTAAACAAGTGCTGCATCTAACTTGGTTATATTTGATTTACCTAATAATTTATAATTAAAAACATCACTTTCATATTCATTGGCAATAAAATAAAAAGAACCGGAATTTGTTGGCTTTTTAATGGTCGCAATAAAAGTATTCTTATCTTTCTTTTGCATTAAAAACTTACCATTAACACAACTTAAATAAACATTCTCTGGTAAAAAAGAACCTTTTAGCGATAGAACTAGCTGCACATCACTACCCTCTTCGATGTTTAAATTGCTATTATTTAAAGTAAAAGTAAAAGGCGCTATCGGTTTATATTCCTTATTAAAATTAACAACGCGCTCCGTTCCTTGTGTAAGTATAGAGGGTATAAAAACAATAATTGAAAATAAGAGGATAACAAGAGGTATAATATATTTTAAATATTTATTGTTATTTTTAATTTGAATAGCGTTTATGAATGGGATTGTATTAAGTTCTCTTGAACGCTGAGAAACAGTTGCATTTAAAAGTTCTAAATTACCCTGATTCGAAACTAATAAATCGTTTAATTGCAATGTGTTTTTTAAGCGATCTGAAATAGTGGGGAAAAAAGAACCAATAATATCACTGGCTTGCTGCCTACTTATTCTATTTCCAAAAGAATAAAGCTTCGCAAAAGGTTGGATTATGTATTTTATTAAAATAAATAGGTTAAAAGAAATAAAAGTAAAGAAAAATAAAGCTCGGAATAACGAACTAAATCGGCCTAAATATTCCAGTGTTGAAACTAATAAATAAGATGATAACAAGAGACCGAAAAAAAAGAAAATACCTTTGACTATTTCGTTCGCATAATACTTACGAATGAAATTATCAATTTGATTTAATAAACGGTCAAAAGAGTTATCCATAAATTATATAGCTACAAAATTAGAACATCAAACGTGAAAAAGCTATACTATCTAATAATTTAAACGCTTAACGTGCAAAACGTATCACCAGTTGCGAAGATAAAGATATTGAATTATAATCCTCGTAGCATCCTCACTTCAATAATAATATATATTAATTCATTTATTATAAATTAAAATATTTACTATTATTATTAAGGTTGTTAGTATGTTTAAAAATACTTTACACGAATGATACTAATTAGAATTATTCATTTTAGTAAATATTTATTATCATATTATTATGCACTCAAACAATTATAGAAATTGAATGTAAATAGTAATTAACATCATCTGAATAAACTAAAATGTTGAAATAAAAATTCAATTGTTAATAATTATAATAGGCATAACATGTGTTTAATTCAAGTATAAAATTTTGTAATTAATACAGTTTATATTAAAAAGAATATTGATTGTTATTTATTATTTATAAACCTAGTAAAAGTTTTAACAAGTTATTCCACTTTTTTAACAAAGATTTTTAAAACTAGTTGAAAACCATTTAAATTAAACATTTAATTATCAACGTATTATAAATTAGTTAAATTACATAAAGTTGATAAAACAATCATTTTGTTAATTAAAATTATATTTACATAAAAAATAAAGATGGGAAATACAACAATAGCAATTGGCGCTGATCATGCTGGGTTTAATTTGAAGAAGTTAATTATAAATCACCTTGAAGTGATGGGTTATGTGGTGCAAGATTACGGCTGTTTTTCTGAGGAAAGTATCGATTATCCAGATTATGCACACCCTGTTTCTAATCACGTAAAGAGTAACCAGAGCACTTTTGGTATTTTAATATGTGGATCTGGAAATGGTATTAGTATGACAGCAAATAAACATCAAGGAATACGATGTGCTTTATGTTGGAGCAGTGAAATAGCGTTATTAGCTAGACAACACAATGATGCAAATATTTTATCTTTACCCGCTAGATTTATTAGTACTGAAGAAGCGCTTGAGATTTTAAATGCTTTTTTAAGCACAAAATTTAAAGGAGGTCGCCACCAATTTAGGGTTGATAAGATTAATTGTTAGTTATTATTTAACCTAAACATTTCACTAGCAAGTCCATCTGCCTGTTTTTTCCCCTCAAAGGTGAGTATCCAAGAAGTATTCGTGTTAATCAATAAGCCTAAAGAAATGAATTTAGAAAGCATTTTTTGTTCTGAATCATTTAAACCACCCAACAATTCTATACTTTTTTTATTGACACCCCATTTCGTTCGGAATCCGGTTAAAAAGAGCTCGTTCCATTGATCTTCCTTGCTTAATTCTTCTTGTTGGTACCAAAGACTATTTAAACCCACATTTTTACAGTAAACACTATTGTTGCTAATATTCCACCTTCTATTTATTCTATCATATGAATGTGCAGAGGGTCCAAATCCGAGGTATTTTTTTCCTTCCCAATAAGCTGTATTGTGTTTTGCGTAAGATTGGTTTTTTGCAAAATTGGATATTTCGTATTGTTCGTAGTTGTGTTTTTCTAAGAAAAGAATAAGATCTTCAAATTGTTCATTTTGTATTTCTTCATCTAAAGGATTAAAACGCCCAATACTTGTCCATTTGTGAAGCGCTGTTTTGGGTTCAACAGTAAGGCAGTAGGCCGATATATGGGATGGGTTTAAGGCAACAGCATTTTTCAAGCTTATCAACCACTCTTCTTTGTTTAGTTCGGGTAAGCCATATATTAAATCAATCGAGATGTTAGAAAAACCCGCTTTTTGAGCGTTTTTCACCGCACTTATCCCCTGTTCTGTGGTATGTGATCGGTTCATCCACTCTAATTCACCATCTTTGAATGACTGAAGACCAATACTGAGTCGATTAATTCCCAGATTTATCCAGTCTTGTAATTTTAGTTCGGAACAGTCATCGGGATTTGCTTCGATAGTTATTTCTATATTATCCCCGACACTATAATTGGAAGAAATACTGTTTAATAGTAACTCAAACTCATGTTTTTCCAATAAACTTGGTGTTCCTCCACCAAAATAAATCGAATCAATTCTTTCTGTTAGGTCATTCTTCCGTAATTCAATTTCCTTAGACATGGTTAGAATTAACGCTTCCCTATGTTTTTGGAAATTAGTTACAAAATGAAAATCACAATACGAACAGCGTTTTTTACAAAATGGAATGTGTAGATATAATCCAGCCACACCTTAATTTAATACAAGTTTTTTAATGCTTGACTTACCGCTCTGTTCAATAAATCGTATAAAATACGATCCAGCAGAAAGCACTGTAAGATTCATTTTAAACTGTTGACCATTAAAATCATACTCTTCTATTAACTGACCAGTAAGTGTTAAAACCTGGATTACCCCAGTTGTTTGATGTTCTAAACTGATCATTACAACACCATTACTTGGGTTGGGAAAAACCACCAGATTATTATTTTCAAGTTCATTTAAACCAGCTCCCGACAAGCAAAAATCAAGTGTAACTTGATCACCAAAATCTGCTGCAGCTGTTGAAATTGAGGATAATGTATCACCTGCTTGACTTATTAAGAGATTACCATCTCCCGTTACACATAAGCCATTATTAGACAAACCATCGCCGTAACTATCTATAAGCACATAGGAGTAACAACCATAATTTAAGCACCAGGTTTCACTTACTATTCCAGGTTCGTCATCCGCATAACCGTTACCCGCATAAATAGCCGTACCGCTCGTGTTTTGAAGTTCCCATGAAGTTTCTGAACCAAAACAATCAAGCGTTAAGTCCATAACTACGTTAACACCATTTAATACAAGCAAAAAAGAACTATTAACGGTATTATTTAAATTGTTTTCATCCACCCCTGCATTGGTATTTGTTACCGTTGCGCTAAAGGTGTGCGCCCCATTTGTAAGTGTAGCTGCAGGTAAATTAACCACAACAGATTGCCATTGCGGTAAAGTTCCTGACCAATTATAAATTAGGTTATTTACCCCATCAAATCCATAAGTAATTGTTGCAGCTGTTAAAGTGACCGCCCCATTATTAACCAAGGAAAAAGAAGGGGTAACCTCAGCTGAACAATATGTTCCAGAAACCCCTTGTAAATTACTAACACCTGGATCTACTTGTATAGGCACTCCTCCAGAAGGATCAAAGCCGTCAATAAATAAAGCTCCACTAACAGAAGGGTCTAACCAATATTTGAGTTGATTGGTACTGTCGCTCCCAGCAGGATTCCAAGAATAACTAAATTTTCCATATTCATCAGATAATGCCGGAGCACCACAAGCAGAGGCACCTCCATGAAGTTGACCAACAATCCGATGGTTTTGATCAAATATAGGCGAGCCCGAAGACCCAGGTTCTGTAACTCCATCATCCCAATTTGTTATTCCCCAATGACTATTTGCTGGACATCCTGGCCAAGAAGTAGAAATTAACGGGTCATTTTCAAACGAGATTTTTTTAATATCGCCATCTGGGTGGTGAATACATACCGCCGATGCAGGTGTCACATTAGAATTATCCCAACCAGCAAAATAAGGAATGTAAGCAGCAGGTATTGTATTACCAATTAATCCTCCTGTTATTTCTACTAAACAAAAATCAGAAGCCGCTCCTCGGGCCCTTAATACCGCCCCACTTAAAGAGACAAAACTAGGAGAAGCCGCGGGGTTTGTGCAATTAGTTGCTTGCCAATTGAAGCGAAAAATCCATGACGCCGGATTACTGTAACAATGATCAGCTGTTAAAACATATGGTTTACCATTATTTAAAACATTATTCACCAAGGCACCGGAACAAAAACCATTACTACCTGATACCAACATCACAGCGCTATTTCTTTCATTCACCCATTGTGCACCTAGGGGGCAATTTACATTGATATTACAGCCACCGGAACTTCCAAAAGCTTTTTCTTGAAATTCATTAGCCGTGCGGTAACCGTGCGTTACCGTTTCTAATTCTAAACTTCCTATTTCGTTATTAAACGGAATATAGTATTCTACAATTACGTCTTCACCCGAAATAAGTTCCGTACCTAATTGACCTTCATAGGTATGATAGGCGCTAAATTTTCCTAGAATAAATGATTGATCAGGATTGTAAACATAAAGCTCATTTCCTTCTGGAATATTGAGGTTTTTGAATGTTAGGTTAATTGTTAAGGCCTTTTCACAATGAACTAACAAGCGCCACAATTTAGCTCCGTTTGGTAAATCAAACCAAGTTCCGCTATTACTTATATTAAGCCCACAAGGATTGTTAAAACCAAAGCGCCACGGACCGGACCCCATTTTTTCATTTTCTTCATCTTCCGTTTTTAGTGCCGCAATATTCGGCTCATCAAACGAAACAAATCCAATGGTTTTTATATCGACAGGTATTTTATATCCTTTAGGAATGCCCCCATCGCCTTGCTGCGAATAAGATATTGATGCAATAACAAGAAAAATGAATACTATTTTCATTATTGTTTTTATTTAGCGCGTTTTATACTACAACCTTTAGGGGCTGTATTTTTTGTTTTAACCTTTTTCCCTTTGCTTTTCTGCAACATTGCATTTAATAAATAAGGAATCGTTTCTTTTCGGTCTTTATCCCAGATATTATCAATTGATCCCGCATAAATGAGAGAAAGTTCATCGTTAAACAAATAAACATGCGGAGTTGTTTTTGCCTCAAAAGCATTCGCTAATTCGCTGCCTTCATCCATTAAATAATGCATTTTGTATCCTTTCTTTTCGGCGTGACTTTTCATTTCAAGAAACGAATCATCACCAGCACGTTTTCCTTCATTAGAATTTATAAGTACCAGGCCCATATCTAATTTAAGCGCTTGATCATATAAATTATTGTATTGGTTTTCCCATCCAGGGAAACTCTCTGAACCCACCACAAATGGGCAAGTATTGCAGCTAAAAATGACCACAAGGCCATTTTTCTTTAATTCTTTTATCAAAGAACTGCTTTCTGAATTGGCAGAAATTAAGATTTTATTTGCTAATGGGGCCCTGGTTTTTATTTTTATCTGGCTGCTGACCCGCGCGCCTAAAAACAGAAAAATGGTAAGTAAACAAAAGAATTTCATGGGGATATAATTTATAGTCAATTTAGACAAAATTACATATTAATCCAACAAAACAATTGAATTTCATGCATAAATACCCCTACGTTTCATTATTTTTGTAGTGTAGATGAATAATTTAAAACAGAAAACGATAGTTATTGGCATAGGAGGAGGAAGCGGTTCAGGTAAGACCACTTTGTTGAGGCGTTTAGGTGATTTTTTTAACCAAGAAGATCCCGCCATTTTTAGTATGGACAATTATTACAACCCCATTGAAGCACAACAAAAAGACAGCAATGGCATTGTGAATTTTGATTTGCCAAGCGCATTAAATGAAGATTTGTTGACCACCGACTTAATTACTTTAGCAGCAGGGCATCCAATTGAAGTAAAAGAATATTTTTTTAATTCAAATCCTAATAAAAATGTTTTATTAACGATACAACCCAGTAAAATAATCATAGTTGAAGGCCTCTTCCTTTTTCATTATGAACGCGTAAATCGTTTGCTGGATTATACCATTTTTGTAGATGTCGATTCGGATATTCAATTAGATCGACGTATTTATCGCGACCAAGAAACGAGGGGATACAGTCGGTCGGATATAATTTATCAATGGGAAAATCATGCTTTACCCTGTTATAAAAGTTATATCTTACCCTATAAGAACAGGGCTAATTTTATATATAGAAATGATCATCGTGCCGATGAAGATTTCCAGAAACTAACCGTTTCTATGGCCCAAGAGCTGCCAAAGACATAAATAAAATGATACAAGGACCACGATATGTTTATTTTTATAAAATAATATGGTTTTTACTTGCTGGATTGTTTTTAATAGCTTCGCTTGCTGTTGATGGCTACGATAACGCCCCTCAATTAAGTCCCCAGGTTCATAAAAAAATACAAGCCACCCTTCTGCATAAAATCAGTGAGCTTGAAAATCAGGTAAATGAATTTGCTAAAGCAAAAAAAAGGGACAACAGAAATCCTTTTAAACCAAAATCAGACTGTTTTTTACATATTTATAAAAACAATGAGCTTGTCTATTGGAATACTAACCAACTACCCATTAGTGCAACAATAAATCCCAATGAAATTAAAAATGGGGTTTTTAAATTATCCAATGGGTATTATTACATTTTTTCTAAAAAGATCAATAATTTAGTTTTCCAAGGATCTTTTTTAATTCAATCCGAATACGAAATAGAAAACGAGTATTTAACAAACACGTTTAATTCTTCTATTTATGACGGAAAAGCACATTTAACAATTCCCCAAAAAAGCCCTTATTCGATTAAAGATAAATCCAAAAATCATTTGTTTTATATAACGAGTAAAGTCATTCCTAATACATTTGCTTCAAATTCAACCTTAACTTTTGTTTTACTTTTTGGCTCCTATGTATGTTTTTTAATTGGCCTTTACCGATTAACCAAAAATCGCCATTTAAGTGCATTTTTTTCTTTTCTGGGTTTGCTAATCATCCGTCTCGCTTGCATTTATTATTTACCCCTAACTATTTATCATAATCAATCGTTTCAATCGGCCAGTTTGTTTCCGTTTAATAACTGGTTTCCCACCATTTTAGGGTTAATATTAAATTTAGGCATATTTATTTTTGGATTTCTAGCCGTATTAAATTTCGTTAATTCAAGAAAGCAAAAAATAGGACAATATTTTTTTATTGTCCTATCTTTTCTTTTGTGGTGGTTGATGCTAGACCTCATTAACGTTTTGGTAGAAAATTCTGATGTTTCATTAACCCTAGACCTTCCTTTTACCTTAACTTTTTACTCTTATCTACTAGTTGCTTTAGTTGGCATCCTGTTTTATTTTTATTATTATGGCTTGTCTAAAACCATAATAAACTTGAAAAATGAAAACAAATCAAGTTTTGTTAGTTGGATTATTATACTTTTTGCCACGCTGTTGTTTGTCATTTTTAGGGCTTCCCACTATGAAACAACCCTTTTTTCAATGTTACTCCCCTTCGTGCTTGCTGTATTGATTGAAATTGGTCAAGTGAATAAAGCGAAAAGTAAAAATAGTATACTTCAACTACTTGTATTAAGTCTTTTTGCCGCATCATTTATTACAGAATTAAACACGCAAAACCATATAAAGGAAATAGAAACCCGAAAACTATATGCGAACAATCTTTTGTTAGAGAGAGATTATGAGGCAGAGTTAAGCTATTCTTCTTTTGAGGAGGATTTAATCTCAGACACCTCTGTGGCAAGGTTTTTCAATGTTAATAAGGAAACATTGATTGCCTCTAAGGTAAATGACTTTTTTAAGCGCGCATATTTTTCTGGCTCATGGGAGGCATATAGTTTGGGCGTCACCTTGCTTGATTCTTCTTTCAATACAATTATGTCTAAAGATGGATTGACGGGAGAAAAGGCACGAGAATTAATAAATAATCACGGTAAGCAATCCGAAATTAATTCAAATATATTTTTTCTTAAAGATTCTTATTTGGGGTATAGTTACCTTATTAAACAAACCCTTCCTCAGAAAATGGGCACGATTATATTTAGTTTCAAGTCAAAAAAAATACCAGAAGAAATAGGCTTTCCAAGGTTATTATTATCGAGTGAAGCCAAAGTTTTAAAAGGAATTATTAATTATTCAAGCGCTAAATATTTTAACGGAATTTTGGTAAAACAACGCGGCAATTTCCATTTTCCAACTCGGCTTACAATTTTTAAAACCAGCCCCGGAAAAGATGCATTTATTAACTTCAATGCTTATAATCATTATGTTTCATTTAAAGGTAAAGAAACAGCAGTGGTCTTGTCGTATAAAACAAGAACAAGCTACGATGATTTAACTTCTTTTTCCTATGTTTTCTGTTTTTGGGGACTATTACTTTTTCTTATCAATATACTATCTATTGTTATTAAAAAAGACAATTATAGTTGGACTTTAGCCTTGAAAATCCAATTGATGTCGGTATCTCTTGTTGTTCTTTCTTTGGTCTTTTTCGGAACGGTAAGTGGATTATTTGTTAGTAGGCAATACGAATACTACAACAACAAAACAATTACCGACAAAGTAAAATCCATTTCAACAGAAATATCAAATAAAGTAGCACAAATAAGTAGCATTTCTAAAACCAATGACGCCACCTTTTTTGAATTATTAACAGATAAATTGGCCGCTATTTTCGAAACAGATATTAATGTTTATGATTTAAAGGGCCAACTTGTAGGAGCCTCTAAACCGGAAGTTTTTTCTCTGGGTTTACAAAGCGAACAGATTAATCCTACAGCGTTTAACGAGTTTAAATCAAAGAATACAAGTATGTTTTCTCAAAAGGAAAACATAGGAAAGCTTGTTTTTTACTCTGTTTATATGCCGGTATATAATGGTAAAAATGAAGTGCTCGGTCTCATCAATATACAACAGTTTAACCGGCAGCGGGACTTTGATCTTCAAATCCAATCTTTTTTAGTCTCCATCACCAACATATTCATTTTGTTGCTGGCAGGAGCTATAATCATTTCTTTATTGGTATCCAATCGTTTGGTGCAGCCACTAAAACAATTACAGACCAAGGTCAAAGCAATTAGTTTCGGACAAAGAAACCAACATATAATTTACACAGCGCGCGATGAGATAAGCACTATTGTAGATGCCTACAACAACAAATTAGACGAGCTGGAACAGGCAATTAAGCAATTAAAATTAAATGAACGGGAATCTGCTTGGCGCGAAATGGCAAAGCAAGTCGCCCATGAAATTAAAAACCCCCTTACGCCAATAAAGTTAAGCGTCCAACAATTACTTCGTGTTTATGATCCAAACGACCCCTCTTCCAAATCAAAAATTGAATTGATTGTTCACGCCATAATAGAGCAAATAGACGGTCTAGTAAAAATAGCAAATGATTTCTCCTTATTTGCTCAGCTACCAGCTCCGTACAAAAAAGAAACTGACTTGGTATTACTAATAAAAAATGTCTTACCGATGTTCTCTTCTTATGGGAACATGCAGATAACCCTTGAAAGTCAAGAACCTAAACTCATGGTGAATTTAGACAAAGACCAGTGGGTACAGGTATTCAATAATCTTCTTAAAAATGCCACCCAAGCATGTTCAGAGACCGTAAATCCTAGGATAACCGTATATTTAACACAAACAGAGAATGGTTTAAAAATAGAAATAAAAGATAATGGTTGCGGTATTGCTAAGGAAGAAATGGATAAGATATTTACACCCCATTTCACAACGAAATCAACAGGAAGTGGTATAGGATTATCGCTAGTAAAACAAATCGTTGAAAATCATGGCGGCAGCATTACTTTTATATCAAAGCAAAACAAAGGAACCACCTTTACTATTTTTTTAAGTTAAAAGAAATGGTAAGGGAGAAACATCAAACCATATAAATGAAAGACACGACGAAACAAAGTAATGTCTAACTTTGTTTTTAAAACAACGATTAATTCATAAAACGCATGTATTGTTTGGACTTTTTGAATAGGAAACGAATAAGCACCCTTGAAGTTGTTATAGGCAAATTAAAAATAGGTGGCGAAAATCCCATTCGTTTGCAATCGATGACAACGACAGATTCTATGGATACCGAAAAATCTGTTGCGCAATCCATACGTATGATTGATGCGGGATGTGAATTAGTAAGATTAACGGCACCAAGTAAAAAAGAGGCCGAAAATCTAGCGAATATTAAACGTGCATTAGCGGAAAAGGGTTATTCAACCCCCTTAGTTGCCGACATACATTTTACTCCTAATGCGGCAGAAATTGCCGCAACACTGGTTGAGAAAGTTAGGGTTAATCCGGGAAATTACGCTGATAAGAAGAAGTTTGAAGAAATTGATTACACGGATGAAAGTTATCAAGCCGAGCTGCTTCGCATAGCGCAAAAATTTACGCCATTGGTTTTGCTGTGTAAAGAGAATAACACAGCGATGCGAATTGGAACAAACCACGGTTCTTTATCTGACCGCATTCTAAGTCGCTTTGGTGACACGCCAGAGGGAATGGTTGAATCAGCGTTTGAGTTTATTCGTATTTGTGAGAAAAACAACTTCTTCAACTTAACCATATCCATGAAAGCGAGCAATACCTTGGTTATGGTTCAGGCCTATCGTTTATTGGTAGCTAAGATGTTGGTAAACAATAAAGTTTATCCTTTACACTTGGGAGTTACTGAGGCCGGAGACGGAGAAGACGGAAGAATTAAGTCAGCGGTTGGAATCGGTGCGCTTTTGGAGGATGGTATTGGAGACACTATTCGAGTTTCCTTAACGGAGGAGCCTGAATTTGAAATCCCCGTTGCCCGAAAATTGGTGGAAAAATTTGCGACGACAAACGATTATGTTTTTTCAGAGAAAGTGACAGAATTACCTTATAATCCTTTTTCATTCGCTAGAAGGGCAACGACCGAAATTCATAATATAGGATCGAAACACGTGCCCGTTGTTGTGGCAGATTGTTCTGATAAACAAGCGATTACTCCTGCCAATTTTTATGCATTTGGCTATAATTATTCGATTCAGTTAGATAAATGGAATCTCCAAGATCAAGCGGCAGATTATGTTTATATTGGTGAAAACACGATAAGTTTCGAGGTTCCTGGTACGCTTGGGGTGATCGTCGATTTTTCAGTATGGAGCCAAAATTATGCAGCAAAAACGGGTTTTTATCCCTTGGTTAAACCAACAGACCTAGGTCAATTAAACAATGACCAACGTGCTTTCTTAGTGATAGAATCTGAGAATGAACTACCCGAAGATTTAAATAACTTCCCGCAACTCGTATTGGTTTTAAACACAAACTATTCGAACAAGACACAAATTTTCAGAAAAGTATACATCGATTTGCTACGCCGAAAATTGGAAATACCAGTAATATTAAAAATCGACAATCAATTAATGGATGCGGAGAAGTTTCAGCTCTACGTTTCAAGCGATTGCGGTTCCTTGTTTATTGATGGTTTCGGAGATGGCCTGTGGTTGAAGGGCCGACAGCCAATGACACTCATCAATTCAACGGCATTTGGTATTCTTCAGGCAACACGATCTAGGATTTCAAAAACGGAATACATCTCCTGTCCTTCGTGCGGAAGAACCCTTTTTGATTTACAGGAAACCACAGCAAAAATTCGACAAAGAACATCCCATTTAAAGGGTATTAAGATAGGGATAATGGGATGTATCGTAAACGGCCCTGGTGAAATGGCCGATGCAGATTATGGTTACGTTGGAACCGGACCAGGAAAAATAACACTGTACAAGGAAAAGAATGTTATTAGAAAAAACGTCCCAGAATCAGAGGCCGTTCAATCGCTAATTGATCTCATTAAAGAACACGGCGATTGGGTGGAAAAATAAGTATAAAGTGCACAGAGGAAGAAACGCAAGACAGGAAAATTTAAACGAAAGCCAAGGCCTGATATAATTCCCCCCTTATTTAGGACAGGGATAATTCAAATATAGGTTTATTTTTGGTATTCGTATTAATTGGATTAAAATATTTTTCAGGGGTATTATTATTTATGCTCGTATGCCTTCTTTCTGTGTTATAAAATTCAAT
>JAPLEV010000031.1 GCA_026391005.1 Flavobacteriia bacterium
AGGAAACAATGCACCAATTTTCACTGCACCTTTTGCCGGCGGCGTGTATACTGCCAGCGTTAATGCAGGAGATTTAGTTACTTTTAATGTTATAGCAAACGATAACGAGTTCCTTCAAGATGGCAGCCCTCAAACGGTGACCTTAACAGCAAGTGGCCCTATGTTTGGGAGCAATTTTACCTCAGCGACTGGCTGTCAAGTTTTTCCTTGCGCTGCGCTAAATCAATCCCTTCCTCTTTCCGGAATACAGCAAGCAAATGTCTCCTTTTCTTGGCAAACTAGCTGCGATCATTTGGTCAATCAGTATGGTAATGTGCTTGAGAGTATTCCCTATACCTTTGTTTTTAGAGCACAAGATAATTATTGCCAAATACCCAAGGTTAATTATGCCACCATTCAAATTAACGTACTAAATCCCGGAATTCTACAAGCTCCAAAAATAGATTGTATTCAAACTGATAATGCCGGAAATGTAATTATTAGTTGGACACCCATCAATGACCCAATCAGCAGCTTTGTTTCTTACCAACTTTATTCTGTTCAGAATGGATTATTAGCTACTATTCCAACACTTGCTACCAATCAATTTTCGTTAAGTGGAATTACAACAGCGCAATCCTTTTATATTGCGGTTGTTTCTGGGTGCAACGGAAACATCACCAAATACAGCGACACGATTTCCAACATTCATCTAGACCTTATTAATCCCGGAAATGGAACAGCCGTTCTTCAATGGAATAAACCAGCATCAACGGCCTTAGCTACATTCGGAAGCTACTACCATATTTATCAAGAATATCCTGCAGGAAATTTTACTTTAATAGATTCTGTTCCCTACAATACCACACAATACAAAGACACCATAACCATTTGTAATGCAACCATTGGCTACCAAATCGTTCTGCCAAATAGCCCTTGTGATTTTCAATCCAACATTCCAAGTGATGATTTTGAGGACATGCTAACGCCTTCTATTCCAACCATTCAAAGTGCTGGGTTTGATCCAACGAACAACAATAACTTACTGTTGACTTGGAATCAAAACAATCAAGCTGACACCTATGGATACGTTGTTTACACCTTTAATTCGTTGGGCGTATTGTTTGAACTCGATACCGTTTGGGGAATTGGAAATACTTCCTATTCCTATGCTACTGATCCAAGTCAAGGCCCCTACTCCTATTCTGTAGCAGCCTTCGATTCATGTTTTACCAATGCCGTCCCAATAACCTTTCAAACCTCAGCGAAAAGCCCTGTCAATAAAACCGTTCAACTCAATGGAGCGATCAACATGTGCCAACAAAAAATAGATTTAAGCTGGACTGCTTACCAAGGCTGGACGACCAGCTCCTATGGAATTTACAGTTATGAATTGGGGGCATTAGTTCTGCTGGGAACAGCTAATGGGAATGCAGCAAGTGTGAATGTGATCGGTGGAAATCACTACGATATTTACATTGGTGCCAACCTATCAAATGGACAAATAGCCTATTCAAATCCATTTGGCTTTGATGTCCCAATTCCACAGCAACCAGCATTTCATTACCTTAAATTAGCAAGCGTAATGAACGAAAATATTGATTTAGCAGCTTACATCGATGGTAGCGTAGGGGTAAAAGAAGTAATATTTCAGCGCTTAAACAGTTCCTCCGTTTTCGAAGAAATTGGTCGCTCTCCTGTTGTTGGAAATCTTTCGACATTTACCGATACCGATGTTAATGTCGGCGTTCAATCCTATACCTATCGAACACAATACATTGATAGTTGCGGCTATGATGGCTCCAATGGTAATCAAGCTACAAGTATTTTATTACAAGGTGTCGCCGATGAAATACAACAAATAAACTATGTCTATTGGTCGCCTTATCTTGGATTCGATGGTAATGTAAACCAATATGAAGTATTTAGCTACAATACCTTAAGCGGACTTAGTCAATCTTTAGGTAGTGTAAATTCAAATCAACTCAGTTATGAAGATATCCTTCTGAGTAATGATTTCCCGGGAGAAATTTGCTATTATGTTGAAGCAAAAGAAAATGTAAATAGCTATGGATTTTCGGAAACGAGTAGATCAAACCTATTTTGCTTAGTTTATACCCCCATCATTTACATTCCTAATTCATTTTGCCCAAGCGGCGTGAACACCGTATTTTTACCCATTTTAACCAATATTGACCCAACAAATTATAGCATGTACATCATGAATCGGTGGAGTAATATTATTTTCGAAAGCAATGACATGAATGTAGGTTGGGACGGAAAAATTAACGGAGGAAAAGACGAAGCGCCCAATGATAATTACCTTTATGTCATAAGCGTTCAAGATGCCGGTGGCCGACAAATAACAAAACGTGGATTTGTTACTTTAATACGCTAGATGAAAAAGATCTTACTAATTCAGACCGCATTCATTGGCGATGTCATCTTATCAACTCCATTAATTGCAAACTTACACAAGCAATTTCCTAACATTCAGATAGACTATTTGGTAAAAAAAGGAAATGAGGAATTGCTCAGCGGACACCCAAATGTGAACCATGTATTTATTTTTGACAAAGGAAATAAATGGATAAGCCTAAAAGAAAACATCCGACTTATCCGTCAGGAGAAATACGATACAATCGTTAATTTACATCGCTTCGCAAGTTCAGGATTAATTTGCGCTTTATCAGGTGCGAAGCAAAAAATAGGATTCAAAAAAAATCCATTTTCTTTTCTGTATTCAAAATCATACAAGCATGCGATTGGAAATGGAGAACATGAGGTGGATCGCAACCTAAGCTTAATCGCTTCCTTTTGCGACATCACTATTAGAAAACCAAGTCTTTATCCATCCAACGAAGATTACACCTTCGTTTCAAAATTTCAAGGCACCGCTTATTATTGCTTAGCGCCTGCATCAATATGGTTCACCAAACAAGCACCCATTGCTACCTGGTTGCAGTTAATTGAAAAATTAAGTGACTCAGATCACGCTATTTTTTTAATGGGAGGTCCGAACGACAAAGCACTTTGCAAACAAATTATTTCAGAATCGACCAAAGAAGTAAGATCATTGGCAGGCGAACTTAGCATAATGCAATCTGTTGCCTTCATGAAAAATGCAAAAAGAAACTTTGTGAATGATTCAGGTCCGCTTCATTTCGCAAGCGCCGTGAATGCTCCAGTAACAGTCTTTTTCTGTTCCACCATACCAGCATTTGGCTTTGGTCCATTATCCGATGACGCAAAAATAATTGAAGTTGCACATTTACCTTGCCGACCCTGCGGCCTTCACGGACACAAGACATGCCCGGAAGGTCATTTTAAGTGTGGGGCATTAGCATTAGAGGATTAGTAACGATTTACTCCATCTCCACAACTCGTTCTACGGTGCCATCTTCGTAAATGAAAAGCATAACCGTGTTTTTTCGACGCTGAATAATTTTGCCATTGAGGTCGGTAATTTTGACTAGAATTTTAGTGGCTGTGCCCAATTCATGGATACCCGTAAAATTCAAGGTGAGGTTAAGTGTTATGGTACTGTCGCATCCATTAGCTCCTAGAATAACTTGCGTGTAGGTTCCACTTTGAGTATAGGTTTGTCCGTTTAGCGTGTAGGAATCCAGGGCGGTTTGTGTTAGAGAACTTGCCCCATTATCCAACACGGAAACAACTACGGTATCTGAACCTGTACAACCCAAAGAATCGGTCCCATTTACCGCATAAGTAGCTGTTTGTGTTGGCGCAAAATAGGCTCCATCAACCACATTATTGTTCCATTGGTAATTACTGCCTCCAGAGGCACTTAAAGCTATGCTGTCGCCTCTGCATAGGATTTGGTCAATGCCTGCTGAGATATTCATGCTTCCGCTATTTAACTGTGCATGGTAAAGGTCTTGGATTTCGCATTGTGTTAAAGCACGATTCCAGATGCCGATGTCGTCGATATTTCCATCAAGTGGCCACCAATGACCGTTAGCTTGGTCTGACATTCCAATTGAAATCCCTGATGTTCCAGCAATATTTAAGGTAAAGCCGTTTGCAGGAACCGTACTTGTCAAAAGTCCATTTATAAATTGTTTCAAAGATATTCCGTCAAAGGTCATTACTATATGCGTCCAATTATTCAAACCCAAGAAAGGACCAAAATTGGTTAACACGGCCTGATTATTACTGGGTGCGGCCTGAAGTACTGAGGCATTAATAGTTGTATTAGGTGATGCAGGCAAACCAATGAACCATGTTTGCCCATTAGGGTTACTATAACCTTGTTCATAACGATTAATTATTGTCATTCCTTGACCAGAATACCCCTCAGATGATCTATTAGCCCAAACTGAAACTGTGATATTATTTGGCGCTAGAGAGACGTTGTAGGGGATAGATATCCAATCGCCTCCGGAACCCCATGACCAATGAGTGTAATCAAAAGAATAAGCCATAGTACTATTACCGAACCTATCCATCGTCAATGTTGCCCCATTAACTGTTCCATTATTCCCATTACCACTTTCATCGTTAGCATTGCCGTTGAAAGGCCACCAACCTTCTAGTCCGTTTGAAGGGACATAGTTAGGGACTTGTGAATAGGCTTTTAAGCTTAGTGTGAATAAAACTAAAATGAGTAGTGATTTTTTCATAACCAAATCTACTAATTAAATTATTAAAACTCGTCTAAATTGCATGTTTTAAGTATTTTATGTTAATTATTGTATATTAATTTGGGACGTTTTCCTTAAATTATAAATCGAAAGTAATTGAAGTTGCCCATTTACATTGCCGACCATGTGGCCTTCACGGACACAAGACATGTCCAGAAGGTCATTTTAAGTGTGGTGAATTACCATGAGAGGATTAGTAACTATTTCCCGCTGACCTCGATACTATTCCGCCAATCGAGTGATCGCCATGGGCGATTGTATCGAGATGGCGGAATTACTCGGCCAACGGGGTCATATTGTTGAATGTAGGATCCTGATTCCGGCAATCGAGTGATCGCCATGGGCGATTGTATCGAGAGGGCGGAATCACTCGGCCAGCGGCGTTGTTTTTTAGTTTGCCAATACCTCTTTCACTAAATCAGCGGCTTCTTGTAACTGGACAACAGAATGTACATTCAAACCGGAATCATCAATGATTTTTTTGGCTTCTACGGCATTTGTTCCTTGTAAACGAACAATAATTGGTACTGGAATTTGGCCGATGTTTTTATAGGCATCAACAATACCTTGGGCAACACGGTCACAACGAACAATGCCACCAAAAATATTTATCAATATCGCCTTAACATTTGGGTCTTTTAATATAATATGAAATGCTTTTTCAACACGTTCTGCATTAGCAGTACCTCCAACATCTAAGAAATTTGCAGGATTACCTCCTGAAAGTTTGATAATGTCCATGGTTGCCATCGCTAAACCTGCCCCATTTACCATACATCCTACATTACCATCTAATTTCACGAAATTCAATCCTACCTCATCAGCTTCTACTTCCGTTGGATCTTCTTCTGATTTGTCGCGCATGGCTTCATAATCAGGATGACGAAATAAACCGTTTCCATCGAGCGTTACTTTTGCATCAACAGCAATAATTTTATTGTCTGATGTTTTAAAAAGCGGATTTATTTCAAACATAGCCGCATCAATTCCTTCATATGCTTTATATAAGGTTGGAATAAACTTAACCATTTGCTTAAACGCTTCGCCTGACAAGCCCAAATTAAAGGCTATTTTTCTTGCTTGAAATCCTTGTATTCCCACACGTGGATCAATAATTTCTCTGTGAATTTTTTCTGGAGTATGTTCCGCTACCTGTTCAATATTCATTCCACCCTCAGTGGAATAAATAATTACGTTTCTACTTATTTCACGGTCGAGCAAGACCGACATATAAAACTCTTCGATTTCCGCTTCACCTGGATAATATACATCTTGTGCAATAAGCACTTTGTTTACTTTTTTTCCTTTACCGTTGGTTTGAGCGGTTGTCAAATGACCGCCCAAAATCCCGCGAACTTTTTCTTCTACCTGATCAATTCCTTTTGCTAGCGTTACCCCGTGAGCTCCTGTTTCTTCTATTGTCCCTTTTCCTCGTCCTCCGGCATGGATTTGTGCTTTGATAACATACCAGCTTGTCCCGGTAAGGGCTGTTAACTCTTTTGCTGCAGCAAGGGCGTCTTCGACTTTGTCAACAACAATTCCTTCTTGTACTGCAACACCGTAACTTTTTAGGATTGCTTTTCCTTGGTATTCGTGTAAATTCATTGGCTAATTTTTTCGAGGTAAAAGTAAGATAAATTTAAATGCGGGGAGAAAATATTTTTAAGATTGCAACTTATTTTTCCAAGAACTTGAGATTTCTTTAGAAGCAAATTCTTGTTCTTTAAAATTTCTAATATCGTCCCATATTTTTTCAATGGCATTAGAGAGCGCGACTTTTTCTTCGACCATTGCTTGATTTATGATCGATGGATCTGAAAAATAGGTTTTTACAAAATTCGTATCAAAATCCCCAGAAATAAACGCCGGATGTTTAAGCACAAATTTTCCGAAGTCTAGTGTTGTTTTCACTCCTGAAATTTGATAATCATCGATCGCTTCAATGCAACGAGCAATGGCATCTTTTCTAGTTTTTCCCCAAACCACCAATTTTGCAATCATTGGATCGTAATATATAGGAATTTCCATTCCTTCCAAAAAGGCATCATCTACACGAACACTTTTTCCGCTTGGAATTCTATATCGTTCAAGGGTACCAATATCGGGTGTAAATCCATTCATAGCATCTTCTGCATAAACACGCACTTCAATAGCGTGGCCATTGCAAACAATTTCGTCTTGGTTTTTCGGTAATTTTTCGCCACGAGCCACCCTAATCTGCCATTCAACCAAATCCAATCCCGTAATTTCCTCCGTTACTGGATGTTCCACTTGCAAGCGCGTATTCATTTCTAAAAAATAAAAATTGAGTTCACCATCCAATAAAAACTCAACAGTTCCGGCGCCCTCATACTTACATGCTTTGCAAACAGCGACTGCGGCCTCACCCATTTCTTTGCGAAGTGCTGGTGTGAGCACTACACTAGGTGCTTCCTCAATCACTTTTTGATGTCGGCGTTGAATAGAGCATTCTCTTTCGAATAGATAGACAACATTTCCGAACTGATCGGCAAAAACTTGAATTTCAATATGTCGTGGCTTATCGACAAACTTTTCAATAAAAACAGCATCGTCACCAAAAGATGATCTTGCTTCACTTTGCGCTAATTTCATTTGACTTTCGAATTCAGCGGTATTTTCAACCAAGCGC
>JAPLEV010000055.1 GCA_026391005.1 Flavobacteriia bacterium
ATTGATAGGACGCCTGACGATGAATTTGACGCATTGGGTGAATGTAACAGTTGCTTACCGTGGAATTGATCGAGTAGGGGGAAATACTTACTCCTTGATGGATGCAAAAATCAAAGTGAATCCAACTCGCAACCTTTCCATTTTCTTAGAAGGAAATAATCTGTTTAACACAGAATACATTGAAGCAGGATATGTTCAAATGCCAGGAAGATGGTTCAAGTTGGGCATGTCTATTTCTTTTAGTGAGTAGTTAGAAAAGTAGAAAATGGTGCTAAAGCACAATAGGAAGAAGTTTTTATTATAGCTTGGCTAAAGCCAAACTGAATAGATAATTGTTGTTTAATCTTTTATATCTCTTGAGCTTGCTTTTAGTGAGTAGTTAGAAAAGTAGAAAATGGTGCTAAATCACAATAGGAAGAAGTTTTTATTATAGCTTGGCTAAAGCCAAACTGAATAGATAATTGTTATCTAATCTGTTATATCTCTTGAGCTTGCTTTTAAGCAAGCGATCAAAGAAGAAATAGCAGATTTGGCTTTAGCCACATAAAACAGCATTAATGAAATTCTGATATCTATCTCTAGAACTTGCTTTATGTAACTAGAAATAAAGAAAAATCATTCAAAAATTTAAGATTATAAAATAGTATTAAGAAAATTCTGTTAAGTATCTCTTGAGCTAGCGATTAAAGAGTGAATAACATAATTGGCTTTAGCCACATAAAATAGTTACTATGAGTTGGGTAAGGGTATACATACACATTGTTTTCTCCACAAAAAATAGAGAGCCATTTCTTAATTCAAAAGAATTGAGAAAACAAGTATTTCAACATATCAAACAAAATGCGGCTGAAAAAGGAATTTGGCTAGATTGTGTTAATGGATATCAAGATCATGCACATTGTTTGATTTCATTAGGTAGAGAACAAACTATCAGCAAGGTGGCACAGCTAATTAAAGGCGAATCATCATTTTGGATTAATCAAAACAAGTTGACTAAAAACAAATTTGACTGGCAAGATGATTATTGGGCTGAAAGCGTCTGTAATATAGAGCCAATTAGAAAATACATTCATAATCAAGAAACGCATCATTCTAAAAATACATTTTTGAAAGAAGTGGATGACTTTATGGAAAAGTACGATTGGGAGTGAGTGCAGGCATATCTTACTAAGAAAATAACTTAGATAACAAGTACGCAAGAAAATGATGCTAAAGCCAAACTGAATAGATAATTGTTAAATAATCTGTTATCTCTTGAGCTTGCATTTAAGCAAGCGATTAAAGAGGAAATAACAGATTTGGCTTTAGCCACATATAATAGTTGGTATGAGATAAATTAATATTGAATGATTTTTGTCTACTTATTCTTCAAATCGAGTGTAAAATAGAATACATCCAACCAGCCTTTCCATTTTCTTTTTTCAGCAAGTGTTTCGTTGTGCCAAATGAAAATAAAATCTCCACCATATTTCTGAACTTCCTCATACAATAGTGCAATTTTTTCCTTTGCAGCATCAATGCTTAAGTTAAGGTATTCATTTAGTGTCCCATCCATATAGGCGAAGGGGTGCACGCGGAGTTTTGTGACCTCATTTTTACTTAAATCAAACCAAAGAAACGATCGAGCTGTTCCTGCTCTGAATCCGGCAATATCGGCATAGCCCATGGTGTAGTCGTTTGTAATTTCTTGCTCTATTAAGGTTTGATAACTTAGTGGAAATTCAAGTTTAAGATAATGTTGCCGGCTTTTGAAAACACGTTTTGAAATTATTTCCTCTAAGCGTTCTATTTCTTCATGCAAATAAAAATAATAGCTTGTTGATTTATAACTCGGATGAATTCCGATTTCGGCATGTTCACTCATTTTTCTTATTAAAGCTTGGTGTTTTGGATGCTTATAGGATAGATTCTTATCATATTTTCCATAATCGCCAAGTAACCAGAACAAGAGAATATTAAATCCTTTTTCTTTAGTTTTCTCTATGATTTCATAGGTATAAAAAGGGTCTTTTTTTAAGCCGCTTAATACTTGTTGTCGCTCGAGCAAGCGCTTTGTTTTTCCAAAGATAAGATCGCGGAAATTTGCTAAAGAGGAACGAATTAATCCCTTATACTTGTATGCGTAGGCATTATCAATGTCAAATGTTGGTAAAAACTCCTGCACTTCTGGCTTAGAATCGGCAGAAAGCGATAGGAAATCAAGAATTGCGATACTCCAACGATCACAAACGGCTGTTTCGTGCCACCCTAATTTATATAAAATGGAATTTTTACCTTCAAATCGTCTATGTTTGTCCAATAGCTTATTGGAGTATTCCTCCATTCTGCTAAGAATATAAAATATACTGGCAAGAGGATCCACTACATCATCGAATTGAAGACATTTAAGCCCGTTAAAGTCTCCACTTTTTATATGGTATTCTTTAATTTTTTCATCGGAAAGGAGGGAGGACGGTATGATTTTTTTAACATTTTCGAAATGGCGATCCGAATAATTAAAACGTTGTCCATCAAGCCGATCAAAAGAAACAAAATCATTACATAAGGTGTATTGTATCCCTCTATTGGCGAAAATAAAGTCCAAGGTATAAATGAGTCTGTTGGAAATGGTGTCGGTGTAAATAAAAATCATTAGAGATCGCTGATAATTTTTGAACAAATAAATTCTGCTGCATTGGCATCGCCATAAAAACTTGGGAAGGTGAAATCGTTACGCGTACTTAGGGTTGCAAAAGCATTACTAATTTTTTCTTCATCTGCTCCTGCTAAAAAAGCGTTGCCGTTTTCTACAATTTCAATCCATTCTGTTTGATCTCTTAATATCACACAGGGTTTTTGAAAGAAAAAGGCCTCTTTTTGTAACCCACCACTATCGGTAATGATAAGTTTGGCATTTTTCTCCAAGGCAATAATGTCAATAAATCCAGCTGGCGGAATGAGTTGAATAGAAGCATTCGATTCAAGCATTATCCTTAGTTCAGGGTGAAGTAATTCATCCATCTTTTTACGAGTACGCGGATGCAGGGGTAAAATGATTGACCAAAGGGAGCTAAGCTGAATAGAGAGTAATGCCCTGAATATTGAATTCAAGTTCTTGGCATCATCAGTATTAGAATCGCGGTGTATGGTGCAAAGAATATAGTTGGTATTGGCAATGCTTAGTTCTTCTAGAATGGTTGATTTTTCATCTGATATTCCTGCAAAATGCATGCTGTTATCGTACATTACATCTCCGCAATGGTAAATATTCGGATGATCGATGCTGGCCTTGGATTGTTGTGTTAGATTAAAACCTTCTTTTTTTAGATTCGCAAGACCTGTTGGAGTGGGTGTAAAAAGTAGCGTTGACATGTGATCACAGGCGATTCGATTAATTTCTTCTGGCATTGATTTGTTAAAGCTTCTCAATCCTGCTTCTACATGAATCACTGGAATATGCATTTTTGCCGCAGCTAATGCACCTGCTACTGTTGAATTAGTGTCGCCATATACTAAGACTGCATCTGGTTTTTCGTGCTCGAAAATAGTTGCTAAGCCACTAATCATTTTTGCCGTTTGTTCGCCGTGCGAACCGCTTCCTACGTGTAAATTATGGTGAGGTGGATCGATGTTCAACTCCTTAAAAAATACCTCCGACATATTCTCATCATAGTGTTGGCCTGTATGCACAATTATTTCAGTGAGAATATTCGAATAATTTGCTAGAATAGCCCTGCTGATAGCAGCTGATTTTATGATTTGAGGGCGAGCACCGATGATTGTGATTATTTTTTTTGTTTTCATAACTTATAGTAGTCCTTCATCGGCGAAGCTAAAATAACCATTATCTGTGAAAATAAGGTGGTCAAGGATGCTTAATTCGATGCATTTTCCAAATTGAATCAGTTGATTGGTCAGTTGAATGTCTTTTTGACTTGGTTTTAAATTCCCACTCGGGTGATTATGACTAAGAATTATCCCTGTTGCATGCAAATCTAAAGCGTGTCGAAATATAATCTTTCCATCTGCTAAGGTTCCGGTCATTCCTCCAATTGAAATTTGCTTGTGCTGTATTATTTCATTGCTATTGTTTAAGTATAGTGCGAAAAATTCTTCATGATGAAGATCGGAAAGAAAAGGGCTTAAATAAGCAAATGCTTGAGATGATTGAGTGATTTTTGTTTTGGCTAATTGCGAGGTTTTATTTCGCCTACGTCCCAGTTCTAAGCATGCAATGATACTCACTGCCTTGGCTTGACCTATGCCTTTGATTTTCATTAGTTCGTTAGTTTGAACCCTGGAAAAGCGCAATAAATCGCCGTCAAAATCTTTTAGGATCGTTTTGGCTAAGTCCAAGGCGCTTAGGTTTTGAGTGCCAGAGCCAATAATGATAGCGATTAATTCTGCATCTGAAAGTGCTGATTTCCCTTTTAATAATAGTTTTTCTCTTGGGCGGTCATCTGATGCCCAATTTTTTATTCCGTTTGTATTCATTAAAAAATTGTCGTAAATATTAGTTAACTGCACACTAAACAAGATTATTCCTTATTTATTGAATGTTCTGTTTACTTTAATTTATAAAACACAATTGTCCTCCGCCCCGGCGGAAAAAATCGGACAATAGACATAAAGAATTCATTTTCTCCAATCCTAAGATACACCTAAACTAAGATACGTTTTGATTTAAGTGTCTCTCGACTCCGCTCGATTCACTTAAGTGTCTCTCGACTTCGCTCGATTTACTTAAAGGGCATCGAGCGAAGTCGAGAGGCACGGTACACAATTATTATTTGATGAGTGAAATGCTGCGCCAAGGCGGATCTTCATCCTCTCTTTGCCAATCGAGACTAAAAAAACGAATTATTGGCAATCGTACCTGTAAAAATATTTTAATGTTAAATATCAAGAATTCATTATCTCTAATCCTAAGATACACTGAAATTGTGATGTATTTGGATTTAAGTGTCTCTCGACTCCGCTCGATTCACTTAAAGGGCATCGAGCGGAGTCGAGAGGCCACGGTACACAATTATTTTTGTCTGTAATAAGCCCAAATTCCTCCCATTGCAATAGATCCAACTCCCATTCCAAATGCACCGCCAATTTCTTGTTCATTAAATAGCATTCCGATGCCAGCTCCAATAAACATACATCCAACAAATACAACACCGCCAATTTTAGTTCCACTTATCTTTTTTACTTCCATTTTATTTGAGTTTTAAGTTATTTCTTGTAAAATGGCGCTTTAACCACCTTAGCTTTTATTCCTTTTTCTCGAATTTCGATAAAAATTTCAGATTCTAGGGCATTATGTCCGGTTGCTACATATCCCATTCCTATTGCTTTTTTTGTGCTTGGGGACATCGTTCCAGAGGTGACTTTACCAATTACTTCGTTGTTGGCATTAAGGATAGGGTAATCGTGTCGAGGAATTCCTCGGTCAATCATTTCGAAAGCAACTAGTTTTCGAGTTACACCAGCTTCTTTTTGAGCTAATAAGAAAGTTGAATCGACAAAATCTTTGGTGAATTTCGTTATCCATCCTAAACCAGCTTCTAATGGAGAGGTAGTGTCGTCGATGTCATTTCCATACAAACAGAAACCCATTTCTAATCTTAAGGTATCGCGTGCAGCTAATCCAATCGGTTTAATGCCAAAAGCATCACCCGCTTTAAACACCTCGTTCCATACTTTTTCGGCATCTTCATTTTTTACATATATTTCAAATCCCCCTGAACCGGTATAACCAGTTGCGGAAATCATTACATTTTCAATCCCTGCAAAAGTTGCATGCTGAAAAGTATAATAAACCATGGCAGAAAGATCAATGTCCGTCAATGATTGCATTGCTTCGGCAGCTTTGGGACCTTGAATAGCTAATAAAGAATAAGCATCCGAAAGATTATGCATTTCTGCACCCATAGTATTGTGTTTGGACATCCAATCCCAATCTTTTTCGATGTTTGAAGCATTGACAACGATAAAATATTCTTCCGCATTGACACGGTAAATGATAAGGTCATCTACAATTCCTCCTTTTCCGTTAGGCATGCAGGCATACTGCGCCTTTCCGTCCACTAATACGGAGGCATCATTTGAAGAAAACGTTTGAATTAAAGCTAAGGCATTTGGGCCTTTTATTACGAATTCACCCATGTGTGAAACATCAAATACGCCAACGCCGTTTCGAACGGTTTCATGTTCAGCGTTTACTCCTTCGTATTGTACTGGCATATTGTATCCAGCGAAAGGAACCATTTTGGCACCAAGTTGCTCGTGAACATAGGAAAGTGCTGTGTTTTTCATCGTATATTTTGAATTATTGTATTGTACTTCTTATGATTTAACACGCTCAACGTAAATGCCTGTTCGTGTATCTACTTTAATCATTTCTCCATTTGCGATAAACAAGGGAACTTTTACTTCAGCTCCGGTAGAAATGGTGGCGGGCTTCATTGAATTCGTTGCGGTATCACCTTTTACTCCAGGCTCGGTATAGGTTACTTCAGCCGTGATATACATAGGTAATTCCACCACTAATGGCATTTCCTCTTCTGCATGAAACAAAATATTCGCAATCATTCCTTCTTGCAAAAAGCCTGGCTTGTCTACCATTTTTAATGGAATGTTTACTTGCTCATAACTTTCGTTGTTCATGAAGATAAAGGAATCATTTTCCTGATAAAGGTATTGGTATTCTCTATTTTCGATCCGTACGATTTCAATTTTGTGTCCCGCTGAGAAAGTATGATCCAATACTTTTTGGGACTCTATTTGACGCATTTTTGTACGCACAAATGCAGGACCCTTCCCTGGTTTTACGTGTTGAAATTCAATGATCTGGAATAATTTTTCATTGTGTCTAATACACAATCCGTTTCGTATCTCTGCAGTTGTAGCCATGGCTTAAATTTGGTGTCAAAGATAATAGAATTCTTAAAATACCCGAGAAATATAGATGCGCTTAATTAAATTTATAACTCAAGCCTAGTTGTAAGCCTGCTGAAACAGCCATTGTTTTTTCATAGGTTGGGTAGTAGTGTTTTTACACTAGATTACATCCAGCGTTAAGAATAGTTAACCCCAGGGGTTATGAAATAGTCTTGTGGTATAATTAGGAACAGTCAATTTATCTTTTGAATAATTTATTTCTAAAAGCCCCTATACGTGGAAAAACAACTCAAATTTTAACTGCTTAAAATGTCGCTTTTACCTTAATGTCCATTCGTTCTTTGAGAATAGGGTGCTGAAAAATTATTCTTGCAGCATGTAAATGCAATCGATTCTCAATCTTTCCATATAGATCATCGCCTACAATGGGTGCATTCAGTCCCAAGGTATGAGCGGCATGCACGCGGAGTTGATGTGTTCTTCCAGTTATAGGTTGAAATAATACTCTTGTTCTATCATCTTTTCTTTCAATGACTTCCCAATTTGTGTGAGCTGATTTTCCATGTTTAAAACATACTAGTTGGCGAGGTCGATCATCTATATCTAAGCGAAGAGGCAGGCGGATTTCGCCTTTATCTTGTAAAAGAGTTCCTTCCAAGAGCGCTTCATATTCTTTGTGTATTTTTCTATCAATGAATTGTTTCTGTAAGTCGATGTAAACATCACTTGTCAAAGCAATTAGCATTAATCCAGAGGTTGACATGTCTAAGCGATGAACGACTAAAGGTCCTGTTGAATTGGGAAATAGGGATCTCATTCTTTCGGCAACAGAATCTTTAATATGTATGCCTGGTACTGCTAGAAATTCAGCTGGTTTATTAATGACTACGAGGAATTCGTCCTGATAAATAATTTCGATGGATTTTCCTTCAGCAGGATTTTTAAGCATTGGATTTTCGGCAACCTCTAATCCTTTTAACATATGAGCTAATATTGGTCCACATTTGCCACGGCAAGCCGGATAATATTGCCCATGCACACGAATGTCAGATTTTGGAGATTGGCCCCACCAGAATTCTGCTATTGTGATGGGGTGTAAGCCATGCAAGTAGGCATATTGCAACAATTTTGGTGCAGCGCATTCTCCTGCAGCGGCTGGTGGTTTTTGGGTATAGGTATCGGAAAATAATTCCCCAATGTTTTTTTGTTGGCCTAGCTTATTGAGAAAGGTATAATTATCAAATAATTGCTGTTGTAATTCGGAAGATTGATTTTTTCTCTCAATCTTTAAGGAATTAATTTGATTCAACATGGGAGCAATTACTTCAGATAATTTATCCTGTTCCAGCTTCCAATGAGCACGTTGTTTTTTATAATAAGATTGTTCTGAAATACTTTCTTTTCGTAAGGATGCTAAAATGGAATCATGATCGAGGCCTTCATTCGTCGATAAGTTTTGTCGTATCGTTTTTCGTGCTGCTTTCGCGGTGCTTATTTTATCTTTTATGCTTGTTAATGCTATATCTGAATCGCTTAAAAGTTGCTCTTGTTGCTTTAGAAGTGTTACATAAGTAGCATTCGTTTCTAGTAACTTAATTTTTCGATTGAATTCATTTAACTGTTCAATTTCTTTTAAGAAAAAACCATCTTCTTCCAACATATCAAAAACAGGAGGGACGAAATGTGGAAGGTGATTTTTTCCTGCTAGTTTTCCTGAAAAAGCGGCAAGGTATCCCAGTTTCCCTTCTTGATTTTTGACAACTAAAACTCCGAACATTTTACCAATACCCGAATTTTTGGAATCATTATCCATCCCAAAATCATGTTCCCAATCTTTTTGTTGCAATAGAAATTCTTTTAATTCTTCTGCTGCAAGAAGTCCAAGTTGTGTGGGAGAATAATAGAAGGGGTAGACAAATTTCTCATCAATTGGAACACCTTCTAATGGCGACTTGAATTTATTGTAACAAGTGGGAATTATTGGATCCAATTTAAAGTAAAGCAGTTAGGTGATAATTAGCAAGTTTAAGGAATTGTATTGCTTATCTACTTAATTTTCGATGAATTCAATTCGATCCGTTAATAAATTGATTTTCCGGTGACGGTATAACTTTCCGACAGCTTGTTTAAAGGTTTTTTTACTCATCCCTAATTGTTCTCTAATATCTTCAGGATTTGAACGGTCAGTGAGAAACAACACTTTTTCTTTTCTTAATTTTTCAAGTAAATCTTCCGTGGCCATGTCGTATTTTTCAAAGGTAGTGGGTTCAAAACGCACATCTAATTTACCATCCTCGCGAACTTTTGTCACATAGCCCTTTGATCGCTCGCCTCTTTCTAGGGGTTTATTGAAATCTTGGGTATAGATTAGGCCGGAGTATTTATTATTAACAATGACATTTATACCTAATTCTGTTTGTTCGCAAATTAAAAGATCAACCTCAAGTCCTGTCAATTCTTCATCACAGAAATCAAAGCTCTTTTTTACCTTCATGCTACCGAAAAGTCGGTCTGTTTCATGGTCATATTTTAAAACAAACAAGTATTTTTCATCGATAAACAACTTATATATTTGTTCACGAAACGGAATAAAAAGATCTTTATCTAAACCCCAATCTGCAAAGGCACCAAAAGGATTTATTTCAGCGATTCTCAAGTAGGCAAATCCGCCAAGTAATAGGTGAGGGGTTTCAGTAGTGGCTACGATTCTATTTTCCGAATCTTTCATAATGAAAACATTGACTTCGCTGTCTATTTGCATTGCGTCTGTCAAGTATTTTTTGGGTAGCAAAACTTCATTGCCTTGAATGTCTTCTAAAAAGGCACCAACTAATGTCAATCGATTGATTGTAAGTTTATTAAATATTCCTAATTGCATCTATGATTTGGGTAAATTTCGTTTTTTTTCTTTTGTATTTTCCCGTCGTTACTGATAATCCGTTTGGATCTCTACGGTCGCGTCTATATCGCTTTTTTTTAGGTTCTGTTATATTTTCTTCTTGATTTAATGATTCACTTTCTGGTGTTCTTGCGACATGTCCAATATCATTTTGTTTATTTGGATCTGCAGGATTTACCCAATTATCATTCAATTTTTCTTCTCTAAGTTTACCTGTTTTTTCATTTAAGACATAAACGGTTTTACTTTTTTTCTCATCCTCTTTATTGATTGCAATCACATCCTCTTTCAACAACCATTTATCCTCCTCCCAAATTAATGCATCATAGGAGAAGTCAGGCACATAAAAAGCGTAAACACCTTTAAGAGATGGCGCCTCAGGTGAAAGGTGATCAAAAACAATTCTATTTAATGGTTCATCATATTTTAGTGACATACTGGATTTATCAGAATATTCAAAGACCATTCGTTTGGCGAAAGAATTTTTTTGTTTAAAAAGCGGACTTCCTAGTTTAACGGAATTACCAGCAAAGGTTAAAACATCTATGATTTTAAAATTGCTATCTGTGGTTCCACCATCCCATCCCAGGAGGGTATATTCTGTTTTTCCATTATATTCGATTGGCACTATTTTATAATAAAGCGCACCATACCAATTTTTGGCATCTATTACTCCTTCAGGTTTAGCTGTGTAGGGATCTAATTTGTCGACTAACTCTGTTATTTTAACTTCTTCTTTATTCTCATCCCAACGCATAACATATGCGCAATAGGCGTATGACATATCGGAGTATTCTAAATTCCAATTTAAAATACGAACTAATTTATCGGGACTATCCAATAGAGCAACTGTTTTTAATTTTGTGATTGGATAAGTAAATGCTCCTTCTAATTTCAGAAAACTTAACATTTCAAGCTTAAAAATAGTATTGAGAGAATCTACCTCTTCGTCGTTCTTTGCATTTCTTAAGTTTTCTAATTTTTGATTTAGAAGCGTTTCCCTCTCCGCCAAATCGATTTGAGAAAATCCGCTATTGAGGGCATTAAAAAATAAGAAACTTAAAAGAATTTTTTTTCTCATGAATTCAAAAACGAAATTATATAGCTTAAGTTACGAATCAAAGATCTTTTAATTCGGCAATAGTTTGGGTAGGATTAGGTGAATTGAAAACAAAACTTCCGGCAACAAGTGCATCGGCTCCTGCATCAGAAAGTTGTCTTCCTGTTTCAAGATTTACTCCGCCATCAATTTCGATCAAAACATTAGAATTACTTATGCTGATTAAATCTTTCAATTTCTTCACTTTATCAATGGTTGAAGGGATAAATGATTGTCCACCAAAACCGGGATTTACCGACATCAAAAGAACCAAATCGAGCGATGGTAAAATTTCTTCTAATACATTAACTGGCGTGTGCGGATTCAATGCAACACCAGCTTTCATACCAAGCTCTTTTATTTTAGCAATTGTTCGATTCAGGTGAGTGCATGCCTCATAGTGAACGGTAAGGTAATCGGCCCCAGAATTCTTAAAAGCTTCCAAATAATTGTCAGGATTAGCAATCATTAAATGCACATCCAATACTTTTTTACTTGACTTTCTGACAGCTTCAAGAACTGGAAAACCAAATGATATATTCGGGACAAAGACTCCGTCCATTACATCGATATGCAGCCAATCTGCTTTTGAAGCATCGAGCATTTTTGTATCACGTTCGATATTACCAAAATCACACGATAGAATTGATGGTGAAATAATCATTACACTATTTTTTTTTACGAATTTACGGGATATTTTGATGCTGTCTTCAGTAAGTTCAAATATTCATCGTCTCTTTTATAGATATCAAGGTGAAAAACTAGCTTGTTTCTATCAGCCACTACTGATTGATAGTATACAAAAATAGGTATCGAAACTTTTAAAAAGATACTTCGATTTAATTGTTTAAACATTACAGTGTCGAGGGAGTCGCTTGTAAATTTAGTTGGCTTATTGTCAACAATATCATTTTCAAGCATTATTCGAGCTAATTCTATAGGATTTTCGCAGCGCATACATCCATGAGAAAAATTACGTACCGATCGATTAAATAAACTTTTAGAGGGGGTATCGTGAACATATACGCTAAAAATGTTTGCAAATTCAAATTTCATTATGCCTAAACTATTATATACGCCGGGTTGTTGGATTAAGCTATATGGAAAAGAAGTCATTTTTTTCCAATTTACGGTCGCTGGATTAATTTCTACGGCATTCTTATAAATCTTGAAATGATTTTTAGCGAGGTAAGTAATATTTTTTTTAATGGCAGGCAAAGCTTCATCCTTGCATATAGAATAAGGGACTTTCCAATAAGGAAAAGCAACAATTCTATTTATTTTAGAAGTCAACTCGGGTGTTTGGTTAGTTGTTTTTCCAACTACGATTCGATGAACACTTTTCAGGCTATCATTAGCATAAAAATATAATTTATATTCAGGGATATTAATTCGCACATACTTTGCTTGGTGTATTTTTGATTGCCTTATCTTATCAAGACTAATTGCCGCTCGCAATAATTTATTGCTGCTACTTTCATTTAATGCCAAAATTGTATTTGTGTTTATTTTTTCTTCTTCGGCAAGTCCATTATCTTTTTGGAATTGATGTAGTGCCTTAATTACATTTTCAATTGAGCTAGTATTTTTCTGTAGATACCCTTTTTTAATCAAAACGGTACAAATTCTGGAATTAGCAGTTATCGTTTCTTTTTCAATTTCTTTCAAATTAAATGAGTTAGTATCTGCAGGATATTTGTAGAAAAAATCATAAAGATGACTAGCTAAAAAGCGATAATTAGTATCTGCAGGGCCTTGTTTTAAGAATAATTGACTAAGTGAAATTGTATCTAATTGCTTCAGATTTTGAATGAATTCAGCTGGAGTTATTAGCTTGTTCGGCATATACTTTTTTTCTTTAAAATTAATAATGCCATTATTTAAATCGTGCAGAATTCTTGAGGTGTTTAGACATAAGTATATCTCTGCTAAAAGAGGATGTGGGTTTTTATTATAATTGATTTTTAATCGATTTTGAGGGATGCCAAAAGCTAGATTGTTTTTCAGTATTTCGATATTTGATTTGCCATTGACTGACAAACTACTGTCATTACAAAAAAATGGTTTATCATTATTTATTTTGTATAAATCCTTAAGCCAATCAACTTCATCTTTTTGAAAGCCATATTGATTTAAATAATCGTTTTTAAAAATGAGTGCAATTTTTTTATCATTAGATAAATTTTTATCGTTCAAAAATTCGTAAGAAACCTTTGGTTTATTATTACATCCAAATAAAATAGATGCTAAAACTATAAAAAGTAATTTCTTAAGCATTTTACTCGTTAATTAGAATTAAATTTACGATTATTTTTCAATTATAATCTATTTAAGGTGCTTGATTTAGTAGTTATCATCATTAGTGCTACTGTTGTTATTTCTTCGAATGTTTTTAAAGATAATTCATTGAGAAATAAACTGTTGTTATCACCTTATTTAATTAAGCATGAAAATCAATGGTATCGTTTATTTTCCCATAGTTGGATTCATGCAGACTGGCAACACTTACTTTTTAACATGTTGTCGCTCTATTTTTTGGGCGATTTACTTTTAAAACAGTGGATTATTGAATTTGGTTCTATTAAGGGAATGGGTCTTTTTGCATTGCTCTATCTTATTGGTGGCATTGCGGCTACTTTGCTTCCTTATTTAAAAAATCAAGACAACTCTTCATACAATGCACTAGGTGCCTCAGGAGCAGTATCCGCTGTTATTTTTGCGGCAATTTTATGGAATCCAACTATGAAGTTAGGTTTGCTTTTTATCCCTTTCCCAATTCCTGCTTATATTTTTGGCCCCTTATATTTATTAATAGAGTATTTTGCTATGCGAAATATAAAATCAGGTATTGCCCATGACGCGCATCTCGGAGGAGCAATATTTGGTATTTTGTTTGTTTTATTTATAAATTTGGAAAAAGGAAAAGAATTTTTGCACTTATTTTTTTAAAGTATGGTTCTATATATTAATAATAACGGCAAGATTTTACCAAATGATGCGCCAACTATCTACCCCGGAAATCGCGGGCATTTATATGGCGATGGTGTATTTGAAAGTATTCGTATAATGGCGGGCAAGCCGATTAATACAATTAATCATATTACTCGAATGATAGAAGGAGCGCATGTTTTAAAAATGAAAACACCCGAGTACTTTAATACTGATTTTTTTGAGGATAAAATAATAGAGCTTTTAGAAAAATCTGATATTAGAAATGGAGGCAGATGTCGTATGTCTCTCGATCGAACAACTGGTGGCGCCTACCTTCCTGAATCAAATGAATGTACTTTTTACATCGAGGTTTATCCATATACTGTTTCACATTACGAGTTAAATGCAAAGGGACTTGAGATCGATATTTATCGCGATATAAAACTGGTCAAAAATTTTCTTTCGAAGTTTAAGACTAAAGCTGGCATTCCCTATGTAATGGCTTCTATATCAGCAAACGAGCAAGGTTTAGATGATTTGTTATTAACCAATGAAAAAGGCAATATACTCGAATCGGGTAGCTTCAATGTATTTATTGTAAGTAATGGGGTTTTGTATACACCGGGATTAGAGGAAGGGTGTATTGCTGGAACCATGCGTATGCAAATTATAAACTTAGCGATTAAGAATAATATTAAAGTATACGAATGTTCTATTCTTCCTCAGAATTTACTATCGGCAGATGAAGTTTTCTTTACAAATGCAATTCGTGGTATAAATTGGGTAGGAGGGTACCGTACAAAACGTTATCAAAATAATATGTCGCGACGCCTTGTGGTGTTATTAAATGCTTATTGGGAAAATGAATTAGGTATTTAATTACCATTCAAATGCACCCTCTAACATCCATTTTTCTTGAGCGCGCAAGGTTTGTTCAATAACATCTCTTACGCAACCTCGTCCGCCTTCATTTGGCGATTCGTACATACAGAGCATTCTGACATCAATAGACGCGTCTTTTGGACAAGTCGAAACGCCAACAATAGATAATACGGGTATGTCTGGTATATCGTCACCCATATACAAGATGTTTTCTTCCGATAAATCATACTCTTTTTTTAATTCCTCAAAAACCATTAATTTGGATTTACTGCTAAGGCAAACTTTAATTGCACCTAAATTTTCGAGGGTTAATTTCATCTCCTCTGACGAACCACCGCTAATAAAAAATACCTTATAGCCAATTTTTGCGGCATATTGTAAAGCATATGAGTCTTTTGCATTTATTGTCCGCAGGTAGCTTCCATTATCCAAAATGACGTTGCCATTAGTTAGTACACCATCTATGTCAAAGATGAATGTTGTTACCTGATTTAATTTAATCTTATAATTTATGGCCATACTTTAATAATATACTTTCTGTAATTTGATGATAAATGGTTTTTGAATCTCCTTTCAGCATTGAAAGGTGTTCGTTTATAATGTTCTTGTCGTTGCGTCTTGCAGGTCCGCTTTGTTGGAGATTGGGATCATTAGTTTGAATATTATTAAATGTTTTATCGATTAATGGCTTAAATAAAGAATAATCAATTGCTCTTTCTGTTGCCTCCTTATGTCCAAGAGAAGCGATGTGATTTATAAAATTATTTAAAAAAACAGCACACAAATGAATGTTTTTTCGTTCGTCGGAACTTGTAAACTTATAACTTAGATTTAAAGTATCACAAAGATTAATGCAGAATTCACGCATTTTTACATCATGAGTTTCTAGTAATATTGGTCCATTAAACGATTCTTTATAATTTGTTTTTGAAAAAGTTTGCAGGGGATAAAATACACCACAATTTTGTTGGGGTAGTTTGGATAGATTAACCGATCCAGATGTATAAAGTAGTAGGGAGGATGAAGGCAATTGGGATGCAACCGCTTGAATTTGATCATCTTGTACAGCAATGAATATTACTTGCGCGTTAATTGTTTGAATTGTTGATTCAAAACTAGCATTTGCTAAATCAGCTAATTCCTTTCCTGTGTTTGGATTCCGGCTATAAATTTGCTTGACTTTTAATCCTTTTTCCATTAATTTAAAAGCAAGGAAATGAGCTACATTTCCAGAACCTATAATGGCATAATCAAAATTGGGAAAAGGCATTATTTACCATGACATTGTTTATACTTCTTTCCACTTCCACAAGGGCAAGCATCATTTCGATTGATTTTAGTATCTGCAATAACGGGTTGTTTCTTTTCCTGCGTTGGCATAGAATTTTGAACTGCTTGGCGGTAACCATCGCTTCCACTAAATTGTGGCTTTGCAGTAGCATTTGAATTACCAGTTTTTGAATTTCCGTAATTATTTTGCTTATCCTCTTGATTGGTGCTTTGTAAAGCAGTTTCCGCAGGGATATTCAATTTCATTAGTAACTCTACTGCTTCTTGATTTAAGCGATAAAGCATACTTTTGAATAATTCATATGACTCTAATTTATAAATCACCAATGGATCTTTTTGTTCATAGGTCGCATTATTAACTGCGGATCTCAAATCGTCCATTTCTCGCAAATGTTCCTTCCATTCATTGTCAATAATTCCAAGAATGATATTTTTTTCAAAATATTTAGAAATTATAACACCCTTAGTTTTATATGCCTCTTCAAGGTTTACAATCAGTTGCAATTCTTTTTTCCCATCAGTTAGCGGAAAAACAATGTTTTTAAAACGATCTGACATGGTTTCATGGACATGCGTTATTTGTGGCATAGCAAGCTCTGAAATTTTATGACATTTACGTTTATATTGCTCAGTCATAGCGATATAAACGGCATGTATTAATTCCATTTTGTCCATGGTCTTAAATTGATCCTCATCAACAGGCGATTCAATTCCAATTAATCGAATCAATTCAATTTCAAATTCCAGGAATTCTGAATTTCCAAGTTTTAAAACGGTTTCTTCAGAAAGCTCGTAGAACATATTGTCTACATCTATATCCAATCGATCACCAAAAAGTGCATTTTTTCGTTTTTTATAGATTGCTTTACGCTGAGCATTCATGACATCATCGTATTCAAGTAAACGTTTTCTTATACCAAAATTATTTTCTTCCACTTTTTTCTGAGCACGTTCAATTGATTTAGAGACCATCCCGTGACTTATCACTTCTCCCTCTTTCAATCCCATTCTATCCATCAGTTTTGCAATTCGCTCCGATCCAAACTTACGCATTAGGTCATCTTCTAAGGAAACGAAAAATTGCGATGAACCAGGATCTCCTTGTCTTCCCGCTCTACCTCTTAACTGTCGGTCTACACGTCTTGAGTCATGTCGTTCTGTACCGATTATAGCTAATCCTCCTGCTTCTTTTACATTTGGGCCTAATTTTATATCCGTTCCTCTTCCTGCCATATTGGTAGCAATGGTCACAGCTCCAGATAGACCAGCATTTGCGATTATTTCTGCTTCTTTTTGGTGGAATTTTGCATTTAAAACTTGATGATTAATCTTCTCTTTATCTAACAAGCGACTTAATCCCTCCGAAATTTCAACAGTGGTTGTTCCCACAAGAACGGGTCTTCCTTCGGCTACTAGTTTTCTAATTTCGTCAATAACGGCATGAAATTTTTCCATAGCAGTTTTGAAAACGAAATCATTTTCATCTTTTCGGATAACTTTTGTATTGGGCGGCACTACCACGACATCTAGTTTGTAGATATCAAAGAATTCTTTAGCTTCTGTTTCTGCAGTTCCAGTCATACCCGCAAGTTTATGGTACATCCTAAAATAATTCTGCAAAGTAACTGTAGCATAGGTTTGCGTAGCTGCCTCAATTTTTACATTTTCTTTAGCTTCAATCGCTTGATGCAAGCCATCGGAATATCTTCTTCCATCCAAAATACGACCAGTTGACTCATCAACAATCTTTACTTTACCATCAAGAATGACGTACTCATTTTCTTTTTCAAATAAGGTATAAGCTTTAAGTAATTGATTAACTGAATGAATGCGTTCCGACTTTATAGAGTATTCTCTCACTAATTCATCTTTCTTGCTTAAAAAATCATTTGATTCAAGATTTAATTTTTGCAATTTGGCAATTTCACCGCCGACATCTGGCATGATGAAGAATTCTCGATCTTCAGCACCTGAAATTAAGTCGATGCCTTTACTCGTCAATTCGATGGTATTATTTTTTTCTTCAATTACAAAAAATAATTCAACATCAATTTTCTTCATTTGTTTACCTTGTTCCTGCATGTAAAAATTTTCCGTTTTTTGCAGGTGAACTCTAATTCCAGGTTCAGAAAGATATTTAATTAATGCTTTATTTTTTGGTAATCCTCTAAAAGCACGAAGAAGCGCAATTCCTCCCTCTTCAAGCATTGTTTTTGCCTCGTTTTTATCTTCCGGTGGATTGGATATTACGGTTAATTTAGTTTTTGCTTCAATTAAGCAATTTTGTACAAATTCTTTTTGGGCATTCACGATCCTCTCAATTCTTGGTTTTAGCCCTTGGAATTCCTGCTCGTCGCCTTTAGGTGTTGGTCCAGATATAATTAGAGGGGTTCGAGCATCGTCAATAAGGACGCTGTCAACTTCATCGACAATAGCAAAGTGGTGTTTACGCTGAACCAATTCATCAATGTGCCCGGCCATATTGTCGCGCAAGTAATCAAATCCAAATTCATTATTAGTTCCAAAAGTAATGTCGGCAAGGTAAGCCTTCCTTCTTTGGACTGAATTAGGTGTATGTTTATCAATACAATCGACACTCAGACAATGAAATTGATAGAGTGGTCCCATCCATTCTGAATCGCGTTTGGCTAAGTAATCGTTAACAGTAACAATATGAACACCTTTTTTTGATAAAGCATTTAAATAAACTGGAAGGGTAGCTACAAGCGTTTTTCCTTCACCTGTTTGCATTTCAGCAATATTGCCTTTATGTAAAGCTGCACCTCCAATTAATTGCACATCATAATGGACCATATTCCATTTTATTTTCGCACCTGCTGCAGTCCATTCATTATGCCAGATAGCTTTATCGCCAGAAATCGTAATTCCGTCTTTTCTTGCAGCTAATTCTCTGTCAAAGTCAAGGGCATCAACTTCAAGTTTTCCGTTTTCCACCCATCTCTGAGCTGTTTCTTTCACAACGGCAAAAGCTTCTGGAAGTATTTTTAACAGGGATTCTTCAATTTTTTCATCAATTGCTTTCGAAATTTTATCAATTTTTTCAAAAATCTCCTCCTTGTCGTCAATATTAGTGGCTGTATCTGCTGCTTTTTGCTCTAATGTTAACATTTCGTCTTCAAGCGATTGCTTTTCTTGGGCAATTAGAAGTTGAAAAGAAAAGGTTTTCTCTCTTAACTCATTGTCGCTTAAAGATTTTAATGTAAGTTGAAATTCGTTGGAAGCTATACTGAAGGGCTCATATAGTTTTTGATCTTTTGCATTCTTGTCACCGAATAATTTTTTTAATAGGTTGCCAATCATTTTATCTCAATTTTTTGATAGCCCCAAAGGTAATCATTAAACTTCAATTTTATTGATTTAGCAAGTGAGAACTAAAAAAGATAGCCGGATTTTGAAGAAATTAATTTTCAAGTTCTATTTACACTTATCTTTGTGTTATGCATCAAACTATTTTAATCATTGATTTTGGTTCTCAATATACGCAACTGATTGCTCGTAGAATTAGAGAATTAAATGTGTATTGCGAAATTTATCCTTGGGATAAAATTCCTAAAAACCTTTACGAAATTAAAGGTGTTATTTTATCTGGAAGTCCTTTTTCAGTAAGGGATATAAATGCCCCAAAGCCAGATTTATCGCTAATTAAAGGAAAAATCCCTTTGTTGGGGGTTTGTTATGGTGCTCAATTATTAGCGCAAGAGTATGGAGGAAAAGTGAATGCTTCTAACACAAGAGAATACGGGCGTGCCAATTTATCAGTAACAAGCGCAGCGTCCCGACTGATGAAAGGGATCAATGTGAATTCGCAAGTATGGATGTCTCACGGCGATTCAATAAGCGATGTTCCATCTAATTATAAAGTGGTATGCAGTACAGCTGACGTCGAGGTAGCAGGATTTGAAATTGAAAACGAAAATACCTTTGGTGTTCAGTTTCATCCAGAGGTTTATCATTCGACTGATGGGACGCAACTACTCAAGAATTTTATTTATGATGTTTGTCAATGTCAAGCAGATTGGACACCAAATGCATTTATTGAGGAAAGTATTGAACAAATAAAGTCAAAAATTGGAAATGATCGCGTTATTCTTGGTTTATCTGGTGGGGTCGATTCATCTGTCGCTGCGGTGCTTTTGCACCGTGCCATTGGAAAAAATCTTCATTGTATCTTTGTAGATAATGGCTTATTAAGAAAAAACGAATATGAGGAGGTTTTGTCCTCATATCAAGGTATGGGTTTGAATGTGAAAGGAATAGAAGCTTCAGAACTTTTTTATTCAGCTTTAGAAGGTTTGACGGATCCAGAATTAAAAAGAAAAGCCATTGGAGGTGTTTTTGTTGATGTATTTAATGAGGCATCAAAAACCGTTGAAAATGCGGTTTGGCTTGGTCAAGGAACAATTTATCCCGATGTAATTGAGTCTGTTTCTGGTACTGGTGGACCGTCTCAAACAATAAAGTCCCATCATAACGTAGGAGGATTGCCCGATTATATGAAGTTAAGTGTAATTGAGCCACTTCGTTTATTATTTAAAGATGAAGTAAGAAGGATAGGAAGAGCCCTGGAAATTGATCAAAAGATTCTAGGTAGACACCCTTTCCCGGGGCCAGGTTTAGGGATTCGCATACTTGGTGAAGTGACAAAAGAAAAAGTTCGTATTTTGCAAGAAGTAGATGCAATATTCATTAATGGCTTGAAAGATGCTAATTTATATGACGATGTTTGGCAAGCGGGATGCATCTTTCTTCCTGTTCAATCAGTTGGTGTAATGGGTGATGAGCGAACCTATGAAAATGCGGTAGCATTGAGAGCTGTTTCATCCACCGATGGAATGACAGCAGATTGGTGTCATTTGCCGTATGAATTTTTAGCATCCATTTCGAATAAAATTATTAATCAAGTTAAAGGTATAAATAGGGTGACCTATGATATAAGTTCTAAACCTCCTGCAACTATTGAGTGGGAATAAATCTTAATATGACGAAACTAGTTATTATTATAGCTTTTGCCTTTTATCCAATCCTTTTTGGTTGGATTTGGGGTCAAACGTTTTTGCCAATAGTTGAATATAACGGAAAGACCTGTCATGTGATTGATGTGACTGAAGGGCTTACATTATTTACCATTGTTCAACAAACGGGTTTTTCAGGAGACGAAATTGTTAAAAACAATCCAGGGGCTAATAATGGATTACAAATTGGTCAAAAATTATATTTGCCTGCTGTCAGGAAGAACATTGTGCATAAGGTTAGCGAAAAAGAAACCTTATTTGCTATATCAAAACGTTATTTAGTATCGGTTGATTCGCTTTTATCTTGGAATGTTGATTCAGATAAAGGAATTCAAGTTGCTCAAAATGTATATGTTAAGAATGCATTAATTAGAATTGATGATTTAAAGCAAAATGATATTAATGTTAAAATTACGCGCAAAGATTCCATTAATTATCAACGAAATTTCGATTTTGATGATACGCTATTAATTCACATAGTTAAGGCCGGCGAATCAATTTATACCCTCTCAAAACGCTATATGGTTTCTATCGATATCATAAAGAACCTAAACGGCCTAAAAAACAATCAATTGAAAGTTGGTTCGAGTTTAACAATACCAATTAATCAGTCGATAACTATTGTTCAAGGTCCTAAAGAAATAGCATCTAAGATAGAGGTTAAGACAACTGTTCCTATAATTGAAAATGCGATAGTTGTCAGGGATCCTAAAATTGCCATTTTTCTTCCCTTTGGAGTAGATTCCATAAAATATCCGATGAATGGCACATCCAAAGCGGCGGTTGAGTTTTATCTAGGTTCTTTATTGGGCATATCAGATTTAGAGGCAAATGGACTTACTGGACAAGTAACTTTTTATGACTATTTTAGTGAAAGCACAAATTTCCCTGAAGTTCTTTTGTCTGGTGAACTTAATGAAGTTGACCTAGTTTATGCTCCATTTCATTCTGCCCAGGCTCAGTTGGTAGCTGATTTTTGTCTTAAGAATAAAATAAGAATCATTTTCCCTATTAATTTAACACCGTGCTTTTATCAAGCTAATCCATATGCTATTCAGGTGCCAACCTCTAAAATAAATTTGGCAATCAACTTAGCGAAAGATATTTATGACCTTCAAAATGGAGAGCAAATTATATTGATTAGGTCTAAAAAAACAGCAGACTCATTAATGGAGGAGGCTTTTCTGCGTACTTATAAAGCATTGCCTAAAATTAAAGGAAAGGCAAGAATAATTTATGCAAATTCCGATAATTATCTAGCTTTTCCTAACAATGATTTGAAAACTTGGTTTGTTAGTTTTTCATCAGAAAAAGACAATATAATTTCATTATTAAAATCAACAAGTGAAATGACCAATGTTGATGTTTTTGGACTAAAAGAGTGGTTAGAATATAAAGAAATATCATCAACGATAAGCAATGTCTTTAGATTTAATTATGAAAGTTCATCCTACTTTAATTATAAAAGTGATGCTGTTATTGCTTTCCATAAAAGATATAGAAAAGCATATCAATCGGATGTTTCAAAGATGGCTTGTCTGGGCTATGATATGTTAACCTTGATTCCCCAAATATTTTTATTGAATGAAAAAGACCAGGAAGGTACGATAAGCAAGTTAGATTTTTTTCAAGAAACCCCTGGCTCTTTAATGGAAAATAAGGCAAGTTTTTTATTAAAATTTATTGATTTCGAAACCATTAAATTCCTAGATGAAGTCAAGTGATATTAAAAATAAATTTAGAGATGCACAGTTGTATATAACTGCTGAATTAGAATCTTGGGATGGAATAGCTTTTTTTAATGAAGATCAGTGGAATAGGGATGAGGGTGGGGGAGGCTTCACACGAACCATTGCAAATGGTCGGATTATTGAAAAAGGAGGCGTTGCTTTTTCTGCCGTTGAAGGTGAGGTAACCGCTCTAATGAAAGAGCAATTAAAATTGAATGGAGATTACTTTTTCGCTACTGGAGTTTCTATTGTATTGCATCCAAAACATCCCCGTCATCCGATAATGCACATGAATATTCGTTATTTTGAAATTGATCAGGAGCAATATTGGTTTGGGGGTGGAATTGATCTTACGCCGCACTACATTAATGACGAGTTAGCGACTTCATTTCATCAGAGCTTGAAAAGTATTTGTGATCGCTATAACTCCGAATATTATTCAACGTTCAAAGCTTGGGCGGATGATTATTTTTATTTACCTCATCGTGATGAAACAAGAGGAGTTGGTGGTATTTTTTTCGACCATCTTTCGGCTGGGAAAAGCATTTCTAAGGAGCAAATTTTATCCTTGTGTTTGGATTTAGCAAAGGCTTTTCCTTCTCTTTATAAAAATCAGGTTGATCGCTTTCTGTTTCCGGATTTTACTCCCAAGGAGAAGGAATGGCAAAATGTAAGGCGCTCGCGTTACGTTGAATTTAATTTACTGCACGATAGAGGCACCAAGTTCGGCATTTACAGCAATGGAAGGACAGAATCCATCTTACTTAGTATGCCGCCTTCTGCTGAATGGTTTTACGACTATTCTACGCTACCTAATTCTGAGGAAGAGCAAACAATTTTGAAATTAAAAAAAGGTTTATCCTATCTGTAAACATTTATTTTACGTAAATTTGCAGTTAAAATTTAGGTTTATATCTCTAAAATCCAAAACGATGTTCAAATATATTTTAGTAGTTTGTTTAAGTATTCTTTCTCAGTTTACTTTTTCACAAACCCCCGTGGCTAGTTTTTCAACAACGCCAAACCAAGTACTTGGTCTTGTGACGATTTGCCAGGGCACTACCATTACTTTTGTAAATACTTCTTCCCAAACTACCGCAGGAGCTACTTATTCATGGAATTTTGGTCTTGGGGCAACCCCAGCTAGTGCTGTTGGAAGTGGTCCTCATATTGTTACTTACAATACGGTTACAGCACCAAATACTACAGCTATATTAACCGTTAATAATAATAATGGAAATCCAACAGCTAATTTCTCTCGAACGATTGATGTAAACGTAAGTCCGATTTCCAATTTAACGCTACTAAGTAATGCGGTAGGTTACGGAACTTCCACCCTAGGGGGAGTGACTTTCTTTAGAAAATGTGGCTCAATAGACTCCTCCGTTTTTCTTTTCAATTCAAATTACTCCAATGCAACGATTCAATCCTTTGTTTGGGGCGATGGTGCTACTTCGTCTCAGGCAAATATGATTGGTAATCAAATTAGTCATAATTATCCAATGGGTCAGTTCACTCTCACGCATACTATTACAATTAATGGTTGTACAACAACTAAAAATTATATTGTTTTTAATGGTAATGCTCCTGTGGTAACTATTTCGGGTTCAGGTCAAACAACTTGTTTGCCTTCTCCTTATTCGATTGATATTTTATCCAATGGCTCACCTATTAATTATACAGTTTCATTTTCGGATGGCTCGCCATCAACCGTTTTTACTAGCGCAAATGATACGACAATATCGCACATTTTTAATAGCTCTTCTTGTGGTGTAGATTATGTCTTTTCTCCTGGATTTCCACCAATTGAAAATTCATTTTCCGCAACCATTGTTGCTCAAAATGCTTGTTCTAATAATGGATTGCCAACAGTTGTAACAGTTGGACCAATTACCATTTCAACCGGTGCCTCTGCTGCGTTTTCATATTCTCCTCCTTCACCTGTTTGTCAAAACGAACCAGTTACTTTTGATAATCAATCATCAGGAGGTGAAAATATTAGCGCTTCGGGTTGCGATTCAACATATTCTTTTTATTGGCAAATTACTCAGCCGGCTGGATACGCTATCACCGCAGGGTCACTCGGGTCAAATAATGGTTTTGTTGGTAATAATTACAATTTTGCACTTTGGACAAATGGCTCTGATAATTTAGAGGTTACGTTTAGTGTTCCTGGAACATACAATATGTGGCTTTATGCTGCAAATCTTTGTGGGGTGGATTCAACGATGCAAATAATTACCATCAACCCTGTCTCAAATGTTACTTTGTCTAATTATACTCAAACGATTTGTTCTGGAGATACATCCGCTTTATTTACCATGACATCAACCGTTCCGGGTTATGTTATCAATTGGGAAATTACCGATTCAACAAATGTAACAGGAATAACAACACTCACTGGATCTGGAATTAGCCCAGTGACATTTAATTCATTGGTTTTGTTTAATAATACAGACCAGGTTGGAACTGTTGAAATAACAGCAAATGTTGGATGTACAAATGTCCCTGCTGTTATCCATACGATTACAGTGAATCCGCAAGGAAACGTTAATGTTGATCCTATACAGCAATTTATATGCAGTGGCGATACAACCGATATTAGCTTAACTTCAAACCTAAACAACGCTACTTTTTCCTGGGTAACGTCCGCGCCCGGTACAATAGTGGGAGAGGCGTCAGGATCGGGAACAAGTATTGCACAGATTTTAACAAACACAGGAACTACCGTTGACACAGTACTTTATACTATATCAGTAGGTTCAGTTGCGTGTCCAGGTCCTGATGTAGTGGTGTCAGTTGCCGTACAACCACAAATTACAATATCTATTAATCCGGATGTTACCGTTTGTTCTGGCGAATCTATTAATCCAGTTAATTATATTTCAACACCTGCAGGAGCCACAATCACATGGTCTAATTCCAATACAAATATTGGAATCGGAGCATCTGGAAATGGAGATATCCCAACTTGGAATGCTGCTTCTAACACAACAGGTGCCACTGTTTCAGGAACAGTTACCGTATCGGCTAGTTTAAATGGTTGTCCGGGTGTTCAAGATGTTTTTATTGTTAATGTTTTATCAGCACCTAGTTTTACGCATACGACTTCTCCAGCTTCTGGATTGGATTGTATTACTAATACAGGAGTTATCCTTGGTGTAAGTAACCCAGCGAATAGCACGGTTAGTTGGACGGGGCCATCAATTGTTTCGGGTGCTAACACACTTTCACCTGTTGTTAATGCTCCAGGACAGTATATTGTTACGCTTACGGACAATGTTAATGGATGTATAACAACTGATACAGTTCAAATTGATCCACCTAATGATATTAATATTACCTCAGTAAATCAGACAAATGTTTCCTGTTTTAACGGTAGTAATGGAAGTATATCGATTAATACAGATAATGGAAACGGGTCAAATCTTCAATATGATTGGAATCCTCAATTAACAAATTCTGCCACCGTTAACGGTTTATCTATCGGAACCTATACAGTTTTCGTAATGAACGAAGATGGTTGTTTGGACGACACAACAGTTACGATTACACAACCGCTTGAAATTGTTATTATACCTCAAGATTCCATTGGTTCTGAATGTGGTGAGGCAAATGGAAGTTTATCCGTTTATGCAGCTGGTGGACAAGGTTCATATCAATATCAATGGGAAAACGGTCAAAATAGTAACGTGGTTATTAATATCGATGCAGGACAATATAGCGTAACGGTTACGGATGTTGCAGGGTGCACAGAGACAGGTGTTTTTGATCTAGGATGTGATACGCTAATACCGATAATTGTAAACCAATTTATTTCTCCAAACAACGACACACAAAATGAATTATGGATTATTGAAAATTTGGAAAATTACCCAAATACTAAAGTTATGGTCTACAATCGATGGGGAAGCTTGGTTTTTGAGGCTGAGCCTTATCAAAATGATTGGAATGGGCATTACAAAGGAACCGCTACCAATTCATTACCGGCTTCAACTTACTTCTATGTAATAGATACAAAGAAGAAATCACAGGATCCATATACTGGATACATAGAAATTCAACCTTAAACGAAAATGAGGACGATCAATTTAATAGCAATTATCTGCCTGACGAGTATGTCAGCTTTTGCACAGCAAGATGCTCAAGCATCCATGTATTTTTTTAACCCACTTCAATTTAATCCTGCCTATGCAGGAAGTAGGGGATCGCTTAATATTACCGGCGTTACCCGAGCTCAATGGGCTGGATGGGAGGGTGCGCCTCGCACACAGTTCTTATCTATTCATGCGCCAATTGTGCGGAAACACATTGGCGTAGGTGGAAACTTAAGTTATGATCAAATTGGAAAACGTTCTGGAGTGAATGCGATGGGAACTTTTGCCTATCACATGCAATTGAATAATAAAGGGATGAAATTATCCTTAGGAGCTTCTGCAGGTATTCAGCAAAATCAATTTGATTTTTCAGGGCTTATTGTTTCTGACCCTACAGACCCTAATTTCATGCAGTCGAACTCAACCTTGAAAGCTAATTTTGGATTTGGTGCGTATTTATATGCGAATAAGTTCTATGCTGGAATTTCAGTTCCACAGTTAGTAAAAAGGTCTATTGATAATAATAATGGAAATTCCTTTGCCCAAAGACATTTATATGCAATGGCAGGATATGTATTCAAAGTGAATAGCGTTGTGGATATTAAACCATCTATTTTAATGAAATATACAGCAAATGGACCTTTAGTAGCCGATTTAAATGTTTCAGCACATTTATATAATAAGTTTTGGTTTGGTGGATTGTTTAGAGTCTATGATGCTATTGGCTTTAACGCTTCCTATCAAATAAAAGATTATTGTATGGTAGGATATGCTTACGATTTCCCTATTAATGGAAAATTGATCAACCAATGGGGAAGTCATGAGTTTGTACTTTCCTTTGATATACGTTCTAAAAATAATGCTTTTTTAAGTCCAAGATATTTTTAATATGAAAATTTTATATACACTTTTAGTCGTAACAGTTGTTTCATCAATAGGGTGGACACAGAGTTATAAAGCAGATTATGCAAGGAAATTGTCGAAAGAATTGCAATTTGCTGATGCCTTGCCAATTTGGGAGGAATTATCTAATGCTTTTATCAGCAAAAAGAAAAAGAAAAAAATTATTGGAGATTATTCTTTTTTAAGAATGACAGCTCAAGCTGCGATGTTCTCTGAGCAGTATGAAAAAGCATTGCATTGGAATCAAGTGTTAGTAAATAAAAAACAAGCGACCGAACAGGATTGGATTAATTTACTTGACTTAATCTGTTTGAATAAAAAGTACGTTCGTTTGACAAACGCCGTCGACTCAGCTTCTTCTGCTTTTCCAGGATCAGTCGCTATTAAAAATTGGAAAACTAATTTACCCAAAATTACAGCTGCGATCAGTAGCACTTCTGACTATACGATTTCCCTCTTTAAGAAAGCAAATAATGGAGAGGAATTTTCAGCATTTCCTTACATGAAAGGAATTTTATTTGCTTCTAATGAATTTGGTCATGGTTTCGTTAATCGCGAATATGAAAGAACAAATCAAAACTTTACAGATATTTCATTCTATGATCCAACTGCATCATTGGAAAAGGCAAAGTTTTATGAAAAACCATTTTGGATTGATCTCTTATTTAAAAATCAATGGCGCGGAATCAAACGAACTTATTCGCATGATGGCCCAATTTCGTTTAATCCAGATTATACGATGGCATTTATCACCACGAATCAAAATGAAGTAGATGTTGACGATAGAGTAAAGTTTTCAAGATTGAAGTTACGTGTTTTTAAATTAGAAGGAACACGATGGAATGAGATAGATTTTCCATTTAATTCAACTACTTTTTCAAATGGCCATGCATCAATGGATTCGTTAGGCAATGTCTATTTTTCATCAAATCGCCCAGGAAGTATGCCAAAGAATTTTATCTATGCGGATTCTGCCAAACTTAAAATTATTGAAACAATTTATAGTACTGATATCTATAAAACAAGCTATATAGATGGCGAATGGTCTACACCGGTTAATTTAGGTGACCTTATTAACACCAATAAAGACGAAGTTTTTCCCTTTATTTCATCAAAGGGTATTCTATATTTCTCCTCTAATGGATGGACAGGTTTGGGTGGTTTAGATATTTTCAGTTCGGATATGTCGAATAATGAACCAGAGCATATTGGTAATCCTTTAAATTCAAATGCAGATGATTTTGCATATTATGTAAATGAATCCACTGGTAAAGGATATATGTCATCAAATCGTATGGCTTGGGTAGATCAAATTTATTCGTTTACTAAACCCGTGTTTAAAGCTGAACTAGTGGCTGTTTTAAAATCTTGCAAGGGAACACCATTGAAAAATAAGACCATTCAGATTGTAGACTTAACTAAAAATATCGCTTCTGCAATTAAAACGAATGCGCAAGGTAGAACTGAGGAGCCATATATCTTAGAAAAGAATCGAAAATATATGATTTATTATCCGGGTGACGATATAAATAAAGGAGATACTGCTCTCTTTACTGCTGCTGTTGATGGTGAATTTGAAGTTAATTTGACGACTTATTTTAAGAAGAATGTAACGAAATTAATAGCAAACGATGAAAGCGGACGTCCCTTAGAAAATGTGATGATGAACTTATATAAGCATGATGGATCAATAATTAATTATTTAACCACATCGAATGGAGCTTATTCATGGAAGAATGAGGGAGCTGGACTTATTGACTCAGTGAAGATGAACCTCATTAACTACGATGATGCTCGTGCCATGATACCAATAAAATTTGAAGGTAATTGTTTAGATACGGTTGCAATACCACTAACTATGAAAATGAAACAAGGAGAAGATTTCATTCGTTTAGAAATGGTGCTTTATAATTTTGATAAATTCTCCCTACGACCTGAAGGAGAAATAGAACTCAATAAGATAGTTAAATATATGAAAGAACATCCGGAGTTAAAAGTGGAACTTTCTTCTCATACGGATTCGCGAGGTACAACTAAGTATAACAATAAACTTTCAAATAGTCGTTCAAAAAGTTGTGTGAATTATATAATTAGCAAAGGAATACCTTCAAAAATGATTACTGCAAAAGGATACGGAGAGACTATGCTACTTAATAAATGCAAAAATGGAGTTTATTGTAGTGTACAAGATCATCAAGCAAATAGACGAACAGAATTAAAATTAATAAGTCCTACTAATCAATCGCTAGATAGCAATAAATTAAGTAATTAAGGTTTAATTTTAGATTGAAAACCATTAGTGTCCGCTAAAAAAAATGAAATTGAAAGCATTTTTCGGTAGTATAATTTTTATAACTATTTTAATTTCTTGCAATGGCAATCCAAAAGGATTAGAAGATCCTAATAGTATTAAAAATATTGAATTAGAACTCAAAAAATTTGGGGATGTAAAAATTTTAAGAGTTGACAAAGAAGGTTTTTATGGGAAATATGTTGGTCCTGAATGGCTTTGTAAAGTCGCACCCGCTAAATGTAAAGAACCAAACCATGATATTGCTCATCTATTCTCAAATAAAGTTTCCCATGTTATTGGTGCTTTTTTAAAAAAATCCTATAAATCAGGAAAATATTTAAAAATTGACTTTGATAACGTTTCAATTACAACTAGGGGAAAAGATCAAAAAGCTAAAGTTGAGTTTATTATTAAAATGCCGTTTATTACGACTTCTAAATGCGATGCATTTACGAGTATTACACAACGCGGTACATGGGTAAACGAGGATAACCTAACATTAGATCCTCGATATAAAAAGATATTAAAAAACGTAAAAAATATTTCAGAAGATTACGAACAAGGTTATTTTACAACACCAGAAGGATACAAAGAATATTGGGTTCAGTTTAAACATAAAGATTATCAATCAAAATGTAATTGAATTATCAAGATTAACTTAATGTTCGTTTTTTATTGGTCTCTATTGGCAAAGCGAGGATAGAGGTCCTTTTAGGCGGATCGAGGCGTAAGCGATACTATGTATCAAGACAAAAAGACAAAGAAAATATACTCCAATTTTTATCAGATATTAATGATTGAAAACCTTGTCATTTTTTTTGACTGTACCAACTAATTAATGGCTGATCAATCGAAGCGTTTTGTTTCCATCTGTATTCATGATGCTCAGCAAATAGGTTCCTTTAGGAAATGCTTGAATATCAATGAGCTGATTAGGATCAATAGTCAGTTCTTTTAAAAGTTGACCATTCATTCCATAAAGTTGAAGAAAAGCAGGTTCCTTTAATCCAACTATGCTAAAAATACCATTGCTCGGATTTGGTTGTAGTGTAATGCCTAACTCATTATTCTGTTCTTGAATATTTAAGGTATTATCCATTTGTATCGTGCCGTTGCTATTAATTACCCAATTGTTGGGGTCAATGCCAATTGAACTATTAATGGTTCCAATACCGTTGATGGTAAAGGTGTTTGAATTTGCCGAAATTTGGAAACGAATGATGGTGTCGCTATTTCCAGGACGTGTAAACTTCAGGTCAATCGGATTGGTGAAGGTAGCGGTGATATTGGGCATCGAGGAGGTATGGTTTATCTGAACGATGGCATTATTCCCACTTTGTTTCCATTTAACAGAATAAGTTGGAAATCCTTGACCGAAGTACCATTGCTCAAAAAATGGCGTAAAATTGATTCCCGTAGATTGAATAAAGGCATCTCTAACGTCGATTCCAAAAGCTGTGCTTTCTGCATGAGTCGTTAAGAAATTTTGTAAGGTTTGAAAAAAGAGGTTGTCGTTGTTTACCATGTAGCGAATGGTATGAATAATTGCAGCGCCTTTGTCGTAAGTGAGTCGACCACTGAAAATTCTATTTTCATTTAAACTGTCCAAGACCCAAACACTTCCGCCAGGCTGGGTTTTTACGTTATCGTGAACATCTAACATATTTTGTATTTCTTCCCCTGGGTACAAATTTTCTAACATCAATTGTTCGCTGTAAGACGCAAAGCCCTCATTTACCCAAATGTCACTCCATGAAGCACAGGTAACGTGATCTCCCCACCATTGATGTCCTAATTCATGAGATGTTAATCCTTTATTGAAAAAACCCTGCGTAGTCATCGTTTGGTGTTCCATTCCCCCGGAAAGTGGAGCCATACAATGCCCATATTTTTCATCTTCAAAGGGATAGGGCCCATAGAGGTCGTAAAATAGATTGAGAAAATCAACTGTTTCATCAATGTCCGCTTGAAAATTCGGTAGTGTAGCCGGGTTATTATAAATGTAATTTTGTATCAAAATAGGAGCGGGGGCATTGCTTGGATTGGCGTAAATATTATATTCAATATACTGGGCCACAGCGACCGAAATCAAGTAGTAATCTATGGGATGGCGGTGTTTCCATTCATAACGAGAGGTTCCATTTCCTAGGTTTACCACATTGGTGAGAAGTCCATTAGATCCTGCCTTGCAGGCATTGGGAACGGTGATGTTGATATCGGAAGAATCGGCCTTGTCGTTCAAACTTTGTTTGCATGGCCACCATTCATATGCGGAAAATGGCTCAGATAAGGACCAAACCACGGCATTTCCCCAGCTCGGAGAGGTGGCATAGGTCATTCCACTTCCGCCTAGTGGATTGGTTTGCGCAGTTGGGGGTGTGCCGTTGTAGAATGTTTTAATTGTAAAGTTGCTACCAGCTATCAAGTTCGCTGCAATTTTAACGGCAGAATTACTACGCGTGAAGGGCACCGAAGTTCCGTTTAATTCTACTGAGCTAATGGTAAGCGTTGGATAGAGTTCGTATAAAATGGTATCAATATTCTGGACACAACTTGCGTGCATGGAGGCTGATCCATTCAAATTGGTATTGGTATTGGTCATGTTCAGATTGAGACCATAAAAGTGAACATCGTATTTTTCGGTTTGTGAAATCTGACTGACGGTAAGCGAATTGCTTTTCAGTTGTTGGTTACTGAATCTATTTCTTTTAGAACATTCCGTACTATTTTCTTTTTGTGAAAAACTTAGCTTTGAAAATAATACTAAAAAAGGGAGTAAAATAAGGAGATGATTGATTTTCATGGAGATAAAATTTAATATTTAATGAATTTTTTAACGGAGTAATTTAGCTTAATAAAATAAGATCCGGCGGGTAGTTGTTTCGTGCTAATTAAATTGGAGCCCGGGCCTACTAATCCATTTTGAACGATTCTTCCCGTAGCATCTTGTATACTATAGTTATTTTGTTGGAAAGATGGGGGTAATGATATAGTAAGGTCATTTTGGGTAGGGTTAGGATGTATCGACCACTGATCGAAATTGACTTCCCAAAGACCTGCTCCCGATAAAACATTAATAAAAGAGGAATCACTTTGCGTGCAGCCATTTACATCAGTATAAGTGTATATTATTAGGTGTGAACCAACACCAGCTAGGGAAGGATGAAAAGATGAGCCAATCACCCCATCGCCAGTATAAGTTCCTCCTGCTGGAACTCCGGGACTTAAATTAAATGGATTGCTGTTGGTTAATATATTGGGGTTCTGTTCAGTGTAGTCTACTAAAATTGAGCTAAATAAGCCAACAAAAATGGAATCAGTAATTTGACAATTATTCGCATTCGTTCCCGTAACGTAATAATAGGATGATTGACTTGGAATAAATGGAACGCCATTTTGTATATTATTAGCCCAAGTATATGAAGTTGCAGTGCCAGCACCGGAGAGTGTTATGAGCTCCCCTGGACAAGCAGTATAACTAGTTCCTGCATCTACGAAAGGTAAGCTGTAAGTAATTAATTGGTGAACAGGAGATTTTGTTTTACAGCCATAATCACTCGTTATTTGAACTTGATAGGGACCAATAATCGCGGTTGTGATTGTATTGGTCTGTGCACCGTTCGACCACAATACATTATTTACTGTTGAGCTAGAGGTAAACGATAAAGATGCTGTTGACCCCAAGCAAATTCCACCGGGTCCAGCGATGGAAATGGTTGGAATTTGTTCCTGTAATATTCCAACTGCATCCGCTTTACCATAACCATAGGCAAAATTAGGAAGCGTACCAGTAAAATTATCAGAGGTGGCTGAATTGCTTAAATCAGTTTTGAATGTTTGCCACGTTGCAAAACGACATTTTTCAAGGTACAGGGCTCCAATTCCTGCTACAACGGGAGATGCCATCGATGTGCCTCCATTTCTTACATGGAAACCACCTTGATCAATTGTGCTATTATTTGCGGGGTTTACTAAATACCACATGGGGCCAGCAGCAAGGGTGATATCTCCGGAAGCAGCGATATCAGGTTTTATGTTTCCATTTCTACTTGGACCTTTACTACTATTTTCGCTCAGCTTTCCTACAGGCGTAATAGAGGGGGAAACGTAATATTGGTTGTTTTTATCGATATACCCCTTTCTGTTCCTAAAATTTCCAACAGAAATTACTTTTTCAGAACAATTCCATGAGGAAACAATTGTTTGTAGGGAATCGGGGAGATGATAGTTAACAATACTAGGCATAATCGCTGCGCTTGGAAGTCCACTCGAAACAAAATTACTAAGTTGTTGCCAAGATCCACCCCAAGCGTCATATTTGCCTGAACCATGCGTCATGAAACGAAATAAATATGATAAAGAGTCAATTTGAGTAAAGATCACTTGCATGTGGAATGAAGCTCCAACTATTTCACGATAGGATTCTATGCATGCAATTCGTTGGTTTAAGGAATTATAAATGGTGTCGTATATCGGCAACATAGCCATATTTGCAGTAGCATAATGGAAAGACGAGCGACCACGAAATTTAAAGTTTGGAGAAGGTCGATCTGCACCAAACGCAAAATAATAATGAGCGTCTGAGGTATCAGACCAAAGATCAAAAAGTATTTTATTTGGACCTGCTAAGGTAACTGCTGGATTATTAACGCTCCAAAAAAACGAGGTATCTGCATCAATGTTATTACCTTGGACATGATATTTCCCTTGGTTTCCTGAATTTCCTGCTGCACAAACGACCAATCTGCCTGCCTGAGCATCTAATAAGGATTCAATGTAATCAGCCGCAGGATCATTTCCATCATGGCTTCCTAAATAAGCACCTAGTGATAAATTGATTACGGCAGGTTTTCCTAAGGAATCGGCTACTTTAAAAATGTAATCGCAGGCATCAGCTATTGATAATGTCCAATTAACAAGGTTAAAATTTGTCTCTACAACGATTATATCGGCTTTCGGTGCGGCGCCTTTATTTTTCGAATTAGCTTGCGCATTTCCTGTTGCCATTCCAGATACCGTTGTTCCATGTGCGGTACCGGTTTCTAAAGCGGTACATGTCCCATTGTTGATGGCACTACTGTCCCAAACTGTTCCGTATCCATAGGGTTGAGGAGGATTTGCCCCGTTTATTGTATGGTCCCAATAACGTAAAACACGTGTTTTTCCATTAGGAAATTTAAAGTCCGGATGGTTAAAGTCAATACCTTGGTCAACTATTCCAACAATAACACCTTTGCCTGTATACGAAGTATCAACACCCCCTAAACCTTGATGAACTAAATTAATACGGTGTTTTAACAAGGCACTATCGGCTAAAACGTGAGGTAGAGCAAATTCAAAATATACGGAGCTAAGCTTTTTACTAGCAACTAATGGTTGGATTTTACCAGCGGTTGAGTTATAGTAAATCCAATTATTTGTTAGGTATTTTATTGTGGCGCCAGCTGATGTTAGTGTACTTACGTTCTCTTTTGAATAGGGACTACTAAATAAACTAATTGTATTTGGTTCATTTTTATAAAAATCCTGAAAATTTAAATATGGATTTTGCGCTAAAAGAGAATAGCTGGTGAAAAATGTAACTAATAAAATGAATAGTGTTTTCATTTTTGTAATTTTTGTGAAAGATAATAAAAAAGCAATTATTTAAGATCAGATTAGATAATAATTTAGTCTATTTTCTTACCGCTATAAAATTTTGACTATTTTTGATTATAAACCAAACAAAATATATATGAAAAATACTTTTTTAATCACTGCAATTTTTTCTTCATTAATAATTGCTTCATCCTCTATTTTTGCTCAAGCGATTCCTGGAACATTAAATTGGTACAATGGAGAGGGTACAGGTATGTTTACCAATAAGGCATATGGCTTATTAAAAGATAAAAAATCAAGCGAAGTTATAGTCGCTGTTATTGACTCAGGAGTTGATATTGAACACGAAGATCTAGTAGGAAAAATATGGGTGAATAAAGATGAAATCCCAAACAATAAAATAGACGATGATAAAAATGGCTATGTGGATGACATTCATGGCTGGAACTTTCTAGGAAATTCTAAAGGTGAAAATCTAGATGCCGCATGCTTAGAAAAGACTCGGATTTTAAAAGCCCTAATGGATAAGTATGATGGAGTAGATCCAAGTACAATTGTTGCGAGTGAGGAGTTCCTATTATACCAAGAGGTTAAGTCTGAGGTTGAAAACGGAATTGCAGAATATGAGCCATATTTAGAAAGTCTTGATCAATTTGATGCTGATACGAGAAAATACATCACAGATCAGCTAGATTATTTATTGAATGTTAATTTTGATGATCGTGCCTTAATTGGTGATAATCCAGCTGATTTTAATGATAAATATTATGGTAATCCAAATGTTGAAGGTCCTGATGCACTCCATGGCACGCACGTTGCTGGAATAATCGGTGCGATTCGAGGTAATTCATTAGGCGGTGATGGAGTGGCAGATAATGTTAAAATTATGTCTGTAAGAACTGTCCCTAATGGCGATGAAAACGATAAAGACGTAGCATTAGCTATTCGTTATGCCGTTGATAATGGAGCTATGGTAATTAACATGTCCTTTGGTAAAAACTATTCACCTTATCAAGATAAAGTAATGGAGGCCATTTTATATGCTGATTCCAAAGGTGTGCTAATGGTACATGCTTCAGGTAATGATGCAAAAGATACAGACGTAGAACCAAATTTTCCAACAGCGCTTTATGCCACTCAAGATAAACCAACACCTCATTGGCTTTCTGTAGGCGCATCAACAAAAAATAAGGCCGAGTTAGTAGCTTCGTTTTCAAATTTTGGGCAAAATAGTGTAGATGTTTTTGCTCCAGGACTTGAAATTTACAATTCTGTACCGCAAAGCGACTATCAAAATCTTCAAGGAACTTCTATGGCTTCGCCTATGGTTGCGGGTGTAGCAGCTATGTTAAAATCTTATTTCCCAACATTAAGCATGTTGCAAATTCGACAAGTAATCGTTTCATCTGTTACTATTCAAAAAGACCTAAACACATTGTGTAATTCGAAAGGAATAGTTAATGTTTACAATGCGGTTAAAGCTTGTCAAAAATTAGAAGGCGGAAAGTAATATGTTTAAGTTTTATGTTAACGTATTGTTTTTACTGGTCATCTGCTTTGCCGGAAGTGTCGCTGCACAGAAAGAAAATACACTACTCGATAATTTAGTTAATCAATGGCACAGCGATGCTGCTCTTGCTAAACTCGATTCTTATTTTTCTGTCGTTACTGATAATTTTATTTTTTTAGGAACAGCACCAGGCGAACGCTGGAACAAAACGGATTTTAAATCCTTTTGTAAGCCTTATTTTGATAAAGGAAAAGCATGGGATTTTAGTTCCTCTAATCGTTTATGGGTAGTATCGGCTGATTTAAAAACAGCTTGGTTTGATGAGGACTTGGATACATGGATGGGTGGATGCCGCGGAAGTGGTATTTGTGTTCTTGAGGCAGGAACTTGGAAAATTGCCTACTATAATCTTACAGTGCTTATCGAAAACGAAAAGATAAAGCAGTTCATCCAATTGAGAAAACAGTGATGTTTGTTTCAAATAATACAATTTCAGCTGCAAAAAAATATTTTTATAACTACCTAGGAGCTAATTTTTCGGCTACTGAATGCAAGGTAATGTTTGACGCTCTGCTGCAAAAACGATTAAATTGGACAAAGGCAGATCTTATCTTGCAGGCCAATGGCCGTTTGTCGGAATCTGATCTTCTCTTTGTTCGCAATGTGGCACATCGCCTAATGCTAAATGAACCATTTCAATATATCATTGGGGAAACTATTTTTTTTGACTTAAACATTAGTTGCGACTACCGCGCTTTAATTCCAAGGCCTGAAACAGAAGAACTGGTAGCGTGGATTCTCGAAGACGGAGAGGATGAAATTAAAAGTTTATTAGATATTGGCACCGGTTCGGGTTGTATTGCATTAGCATGCAAAAGCAAATTAGATCAATGTCATGTTACAGCAATTGATTGTAGTATAGATGCTTTGGCATTAGCGAAAGTAAATTTAGAAAAACTTTCATTACCCATTTCATTAATTGTTTTCGATATATTTTTAGACGATTTAGAATTACTTGAGCATCACCAAGGATGGGATCGAATTGTGTCTAATCCACCGTATATTCTTGAGCAGGAATCTTCTTCTATGGCCAAGAACGTTTTAGATTTTGAACCGCGATTAGCACTTTTTGTTCCAAATGATAATCCGCTGCGATTTTACAATCGAATTATGGATGTGGCTTTGCACTTACTAAATGACAATGCTTATCTTTTTTTCGAGATTCATGAGGATTTTTCAGCTGAAATTTCTTCCCTTTTTGAAGAAAAAGGATTTATTAACATTGAATTAAGGAAAGATTTACAGGGAAAGGTGCGGATGATAAAAGCGAAAAAACCTACCTTTAATGCATGAACCAAGAAGTAGCAAGAGAAAGAATCTTAGAACTTTCTATTGAAATTAATCATTACAATCATTCGTATTATATTGATAATATTTCCTTGATTAATGATTTCGAATTTGATTTACTACTTAAGGAATTAGAGTCATTAGAACTTGCCTTTCCTCAATTTGCATCTGTAAATAGTCCAACTAAAAGAGTAGGAGGGGATATCACTAAAAAGTTTGATTCGGTCGTCCATCGTTTTCCTATGCTATCATTGGGAAATACTTACTCTGAAGATGAGATTCTTGAATGGGCCATAAGAGCTCAAAAATTAGTAACCGAACCAATCCAATTTGTTTGTGAGTTAAAATATGATGGTGTTGCAATAGGTATTCGTTATAAAGATGGAGCATTTTCTCAAGCTGTAACTCGTGGTGATGGAGAAAAAGGAGAGGATGTCACAAATAATGTACGTACAATCCGCTCAATACCCTTGCAGCTAAGCAATGATTTTCCGCAAGATTTTGAAATTAGAGGAGAGATTTTTATGCCTCATCAGCAATTTCAAAGAATTAACGAAGAGCGTGAGGCAATTGGGGAGAATTTGTTCGCAAATCCAAGGAATACAGCATCTGGTACCCTAAAAATGCACGATCCTAAGGTGGTAGCGGAAAGGGGATTAGATTCTTATTTGTATGGAATCTATGGGCACGAGTTGATGGATCAAGGTCATTATGAGTCAGTTCTTCATGCTGCTAATTGGGGATTTAAAACACCAAATCCCGAAAAGCGTTTTATAGAGAAAATTCAAAACGTTGAAGGTATCATGGATTTTATTCGTTATTGGGATAACGAAAGATCAAATTTACCATTCGATATTGACGGTGTTGTTATTAAAGTAAATAATTATCAGCAACAAAAGTTGATGGGGTTTACCGCTAAATCACCAAGATGGGCAACTTCTTTTAAGTTTAAAGCAAAAAGAGTTGAAACGTCTTTAGTAGAAATTAGCTATCAAGTGGGGCGAACAGGATCAATTACGCCTGTAGCCAATTTAATGCCTGTAGTAATTGGTGGGACAACAGTTAAACGTGCTTCATTGCACAATGCCGATCAAATTCAAAAATTATTCTTGCATGAAAATGATACTGTTTTTTTGGAAAAAGGGGGAGAAATTATACCCAAAATTGTGGGGGTAAATCTTGATAAACGGATTGGAATGGCGAAACCCATTCAATTTATTACTCACTGCCCAGAATGTAGTTATTTATTAGTGCGTAGCGAGGGTGAAGCAAATCATTATTGTCCAAATGACGGAGCATGTCCTCCTCAAGTGAAGGGTAAAATCCAACATTTTATTAGTCGTAAAGCAATGAATATAGATGGGTTGGGAGAAGAGACAATAGAATTATTATTTCGAAAAGGATTGATTAGAGATATTTCCGATCTATATGTTTTGAAGGCAGATGATTTACTTCAACTCGATCGTATGGCAGAAAAATCAGTTGCTGCAATGTTAACGGGTATTGAATTATCTAAAAACACTAACTTTGAACGTGTGCTGTTTGGTCTAGGGATTCGCTATGTTGGTGAAACCGTAGCAAAAAAATTAACCAAAGCATTTAAAGATATAGATGTCTTAAAATGTGCATCTTACGATCAATTAATTGAAGTAGAGGAAATAGGTGAAAAGATTGCAATTAGTGTTATTGACTTTTTTTCAATCGAAACGAATTCGGACTTAATTGAACGATTAAAAAAAGTGGGCTTGTGTTTTACTAAGGAAAATGAAGTTCTCGATTCAACGGCATTACTCGATAAAACAATTGTTATTTCTGGATCTTTTTCTGTTTTTTCGCGAGACGAATTAAAAGAACTAATCGAAAAGAATGGAGGTAAAGTTGGTTCGTCTGTGTCAAGTAATTCAGATTATTTAGTCGCAGGTGAAAATGTAGGTCCTGCAAAATTAAAAAAAGCTACTACTATTGGTGTTAAAATTATTTCTGAGGAAGAATTTGTTAAACTTATTTCATTATGAAAGGAAAAGATATTTGGAGTTTATCTCAATCATTGTTAGTCATTTTTGAATTTATTGATAATAATCAATTACGGGATTTTAGAAAGGCATTAGATAATATGCTAAACGCTAGCAATGTTAATCGCTTGGTAATTATTGTAAATGTTCCCAAAGAAGTTGATAAATCGACTTTGCCACCACATTTTTTAATTTATTATAATTCGCCAAATGATTATACTTTTTTTGGTAAAATGAAGGATATACAGTTAGAAAGTGAATTACAGAAGAATTATGATTTGTTAATCAATTTTGCTATTCCAAATATTAAAATTTTAGATCGTTTAAAGACGGCAAGCATTAAGAAAAAAGTAATTGTTAATGCGCAAGATTCATTCTTTGATTTAAGCTTTACAACAGCAATAAATGAGCCCGATAAAATGCTTAATTTTGTTATTTCAACCCTAGAAAAAATAAATGAATATGATTAATCCATTTAAAGGCAGTGGTGTTGCTCTTGTCACACCGTTTAATAAAGTCGGTGAAATCGATTTTGATGCTTTACGGAGACTCGTGCGCTTACAAATTAAAGGAGGCACTAACTTCTTGGTTGTTCAAGGAACTACCGGCGAATCGCCTACCTTATCGCAAGATGAGAAAAGCCTGGTTTTGGAAACTGTTATTGATGAAAATAACGGTCAATTGAAAATTGTCTTCGGCATCGGTGGAAATAATACTATTGCTGTGGGTGAGCAGCTTAAAGCTGTTCCAAAAGGCGTTGATGGTATATTGTCGGTATCTCCCTATTATAATAAACCTACACAACAAGGGATTATCGAACATTATACTCACATTGCAAAATGTACTACACTTCCTATTATTATTTATAATGTACCAGGAAGAACAGGTTCAAATGTACTCGCAGCAACAACCCTAGCGCTTGCTAAAATTGATAACATTATTGCAGTTAAAGAAGCATCAGGAAATATGGAACAAATAATGGATATTATTCGTCAGCGACATGCTTCCTTTGGTGTTTTATCAGGAGATGATAATCTAACCATGCCGCTTATTGCTGCTGGTGCTGATGGTGTAATATCTGTTGTAGCAAATGCTTTTCCTGAATTATTTTCACAAATGGTTAATGCTTCTATAAAAGGCGATTTGATAAGTGCTAGAGAAGCACATTACGAATTATTTTCTATTACAAAAATGTTCTTTGAAGAAGGTAATCCAGGTGGAGTCAAGGTTGCCCTTGTAGAAAGAGGAATTATGGATGAAACAATGCGCTTGCCGCTCATGCCTGTTTCTTTTGATCTTCGAAACAGAATAAAATTAGAGACTGAGCGCCTACTCGGATTATGAAAAATTTAGGGTTTTTTTTGGCAATTTTATTTTTTTCTTGTGCAAATGATACTGAAAAAACATTAAATGTTAAAGAAATAAATAATCCAAAAGATTCAATACCATCGTTTATTAAAGATACGCTAGAGAATAAAGGTATAGATACAAGTAAGCTTGATTTGTTAACTGATATTCAGTCTATTAATAATGATATTCGTGTAGATTTAAAATATGCCACGACCGATAATTTTATAAAATTAAAATGCTACGAACGATTGAATCATGCCTACCTTCAAAAAGATGTAGCGATGCGATTGGGCAAATGTCAAGAGTACTTAACCTATATTGATCCATCCCTTCATTTATTGGTTTATGATGCTGTCCGTCCTCTAAGTGTTCAAAAAAAAATGTGGGAGGCCTTGGATTCAATTCCAATTAAAGAACGAGTAAAGTTTGTTGCCAACCCTGCAGGCAATAGCCTACATAATTACGGTGCTGCAGTCGATTTAACTATCTGTGATAATGATGACAATCCTCTCGATATGGGAGCTGGATTCGATGATATGCGCCAAATTTCTTTTCCATCACTTGAAAATACCTTTTTATCGAAGGGTCTATTAACAAAAGAACATATTGCTAATAGGACTTTACTGCGTAAAATTATGCATTCTCAAGGTTTTACTGGAATTTCAACTGAATGGTGGCATTTTAATGCTTGCTCAAGAGCTATCGCTGCCACGAAATATAAATTACTAGTAGAAGAACCATAATAAGATTTATCAATTTTGTCATTTTCACCTTAAATACACACAGATTTCCAAGTTTATTTGAGCATATAGCTGCTTGTGAGGATGAAAAAAAAGATTTTCAGCAAGTGTTAACTGCTGGATTAGGCAAAAGCATTCATTCTTTATGTGAAAAAATTAGTTATGAATGCTCGAAAATTTACTTTGATCAAACCATTATCTTCAACCATATTGGGATGAAAGAAAATCAACTTTTGATTTTGTTAAACTTTAATAAAAAAAAAAACAGCTGGTAAATGAATTGCTTCGTATAGAAAATTGAAAAAAATAATTAGCTTCACTATCTTGTTGGGGAAATTGAATAAAAAACCGAAAAGATACGTCCGGGGGTGTATTTGAGGTAAGATCTTTATTCAAGTAAATCTTCTCAGCTTACTAAACAAACTATACATTATGTCTACTTACTGCCAAGAATTAAACCACAAAATCACTTATGGTGATCCTTTTTTTATCATTACTACGACAGGGGTAGGCGGTGGTGTAATTGTTTCGATGGAGGCAATTAACCGAATCCCAAAAAATGAGCAATTTACTGAGCAGTTTGTTGACCAAGTCAGTTTTGATGTTTTTGCAGCAACTTCAAGCTACAGTATGGGTAATACTTATGCTTGGACTGATATTACCAAAGGAGAGTACCTTTTTTCAATAAATAGTGATGTTTTTTCCTCGTTCTTTCCTACCTGCAAAGCCATGTTTTCATCTAATAATTAATCCCGTTTTTAACTCACTACATGTTAATAAATAGCTAGCTAATTTGAAGTGAAGGATTCGTATGAATTAGTTCTTCCAATACATCGCTAAAAGCTGCTGTCGGAGTGCGGTGACCGTGTTCCCCAATTCGAATTGTTGCCTGCATTTTTTGTAGAATTTCAAAATTTTGCTCGGGAGAAATAATTTCATCGTGCGCTCCTAGCAGTGCCCAAACGATCGATTTCTCCATCCCATCCGGCGGAATAATAGGATGAAACGACCTTGAAACTAATGCTGGATTCAAAAGCAACAGGATACTTGGATAATGTGTGCCAATATGCTGTGCAAAATGCCCTCCCATGCTAGAACCAACAATTACATGTGGTTGAAACGCTAATACTTTTTCTAAAGTTTGAGAAAATAGCAGATCATTTGTTTTATAATCCATACTTGGTGCTAAAACGTGGTAGCCTTTTGCTATCATTAAGTCAACTTTTGGAGACGTATTGCTACTTTCTAATCCATGGATAAAAAATATTCTTTTCATGTATGTTGTTTATTTGTTTTGCTTAATGAGCCAATTTTGGTATAGTAATAATTAATTTGCGTCAAAAATTGCAATAGATATAACGTTGCTTAAAGTTAGGTGAAATTGTGTAATAATTTCTGATTTATCAAAGAATTGTAATGTTTATTGAAATAAGTCTTAATTTTATAATTTAATGCTAAAAATCATTATTTTTAGCTTTTATTTAAATTTAATATACAACTTATGTCTTCAATAGAAACATCTGACAAAGCTTTTTTAGATGGCTTAAAAAAATATTGGTATAATTCCCCCCATTTTTAAGACAGCTAGTTAAAGTGTAATTTTAACAGTTGTATATGAAAAAAGAAAGAAGAAAATTTAGTGCGCAATTCAAAACTAAAGTTGCATTAGAAGCCATTAAGGAGAAGGAAACTATTCAGCAATTAGCTTCAAAATTTGAAGTGCACTCAAATCAAATTACGTTGTGGAAACGTGAGTTTTTAGCAGGTGCTGATCAAGTTTTTAGCAATAAGAAAGCTGAAGAAAAAGCTAATAACGATCAAGACAACGAATTTCTTTACAGTAAAATTGGTCGTTTACAGACGGAAGTGGATTTTTTTAAAAAAGTTTTGGGCAAATGAGTTTGGATCAAAAACGACATTTGATTCGACGTGAAAACATTGCTTTAAGCATTGTTAAACAGTGTGATTTACTCGATATACACCGCTCTGGAATCTACTTCAAGCCTAAAGCAGAAAGTTCGTTAAATCTTAACTTGATGCGCTTAATAGATGAGAAGTTTATTGATTGTCCGTTTTACGGTGTTCCGAGAATGACTACTTGGCTCAAGGAAGATAAGGGTTATTCTATTAATCATAAGCGGATAGAACGCCTCTATAAAACAATGGGTTTACAGACCATTTTCCCTAAAAAGAATTTAAGTAAACGAAATCAAAAGCATAAAATATATCCGTATTTATTAAAGAATCTTCAGATTGTTCGGTCAAACCAGGTTTGGCAAACTGATATTACATATATACCATTAGAACGGGGGTTTATGTACATGGTCGCCATAATAGATGTATTTAGCCGAAAGGTGCTCAATTGGAGCATCTCTAATACAATGAATGTTGAGTGGTGTCAACAAGTCTATGAAGATGCTATCAAACAATATGGCAGTCCAGAAATTATCAACACAGATCAAGGAAGTCAATTTACAAGCCCTATTTTCACTAAAGTATCTTTAGATCGTGAAATTAAAATTTCGATGGACGGCAAAGGAAGAGCATTGGACAACATTTACATTGAACGGTTTTGGAGGGCGCTGAAATATGAACACATTTATTTAAACCCGGCAAATGGCGGAATTGAATTATATGAAGGAGTAAGAAAATACATTGAATTTTATAACACAGAAAGAAGGCATACGAGCATAAATAATAATACCCCTGAAAAATATTTTAATCCAATTAATACGAATACCAAAAATAAACCTATATTTGAATTATCCCTGTCCTAAATAAGGGGGGAATTATAGTCTTTTTTGTTGTAAAATTCAATTATAGCAGGTCCTTTTGTATGTCTGTATCTCACAGCTTTTGGTTTCCAAATTACTTTTACTGAATAACCATTTATTTCATTTGAATATTCAATTGTTACAACTTTTGTTTCAGTATTTTTTGTTTGGCGGTTGGCACATGAGGATATTAGAGTTAGTACTAAGAATAGAGATAATAGTCTTGTCATTTTTATTTTAGTTTAATTATGTTTTTAGTGTTCGGAATAATTACCTACCGGCTTATTTATGTACTCAGTTTTTTGATCCAAAATTGAGTACACCCTCCCATTTTCGTTGTATATACTCAATTTTAGTTGCGTGGCATTTATTTAATAAAGATATAGAAATTAAAATTACGTTTTCGGTTTGTTTAAAATTTCATGTGCTTAAATGCGTATATATTTAACTTCGTTGCTGCTTCGCGACCCCTTGTTCGGTGAAGGCGAAAGGAAGCGCACCTCCGAACAAGGGGTCACGAAATGATGGGAAAAGAAGACAATGAAAAAGGTGCTGCTAAAGATTATTGCAAAAACAAAATGGTCTAGAAAGATTCCGTTGTAATTAAAAAGCAAGATTCTACATCAAAAATTACACTTATCTTAGAATTACTTTCCTCGAAACAATCGATTCATTCGTTTGTAAGCTAAATAAGTAGATACCGGAATTTAGATTTGATTCAAAATAAAATAACGAATCTACTCCAAAAGTTATATTTTTTTCAATTACTTTTTTGCCATTTGATTCATAAATAATCAATCTTGCTTCATTTGTACTCGTAAATGGGTTTTCTATAAAGACACTACCAGACGAAGGATTAGGATAAAACTGAAATTGGCTAACTGCTGTTAATTCTGATACACCTGTTGGGTCTGAGTTCAGACGAATTATTTGTTTATATATAGTTTCCGTATCAAAACTACCAAAAAGACCACCAACTAAAATTTTATTGTCTGACTCTATCGTAATATCATTTATAAATGCATTAGGTGAGTTAAATCCTATTCCTGCTGCAAAAGAATTATCTATTGTACCATTAGTATTCATGCGGGCTATTCTATTAGGTCCAGTTATACCAACATTATACATCGCATCCGTAAATTCACCACCGGCAATAATTTTATTATCAGCTTGCACTGCAATTGCTTTAATAATCGCAAACGGATAAAAAGGCGGAGTAAAACTTAAATCACGAGAACCATTAATATCTAATCTGGCAATTCCTGTAATAAGTTGGCCATTATGATAACTAAAATCACCTGCCACCAATATTTTCCCATCAGACTGTCGCTCTAAATCATAAGCAGTACTTATTGACATTCCTGAAAACCCGGGTGAATTGTTCATTGTAGCGTCATATGGTCCTCCAGGAGAAAGCAAGGCTATGTTTCCGCATATGTTTCCATTGAAGGAATTAAATCTTCCTGATGCAAGAATCCTTGTATCAGGAAGAACAAGTAGGTCATATACATTTGTATTAAATCCTGTACCAATATTAAAAGTTGTATCTGTTGTTCCATTATAATTAAAGCGAGTAATGTGAGGCTGACTATGACCATTGCATGTAAAAAATTCTCCCGCTGCCAATACTTTATCATCCGTATGCAATTCAACTGCTAAAATAGCTCCGTTAATTGCATTAGGAGGAACATTAAAGGTATTATCCACTGAACCATCGGAATGTAATCGAATAACAAAAGAACATCCTGTGCTATTGTATGAAACAAAATTTCCGCAAACAATAATTCGTCCATCACTCATCAATACTAAGTCACGAACCATATTATCAGGTCCCGCCCCAGCAATATTAAAAGTCGCATCTAAAGTACCATCATGATTAAGTCGGACTAGATTTTTTTTGCCTGAACCAGCATAATTGGTGAACGCTCCACCAACCAGGATCTTACCATCCGGTTGTTCAACAACTTTATATACAATTACACTTGGTGGAACTGCCAAAAAAAAATAATCAACAAAAGTAGATTGCGCTTGGATTATATTTGAAAAGCAAATAAAACAGAAAATAAAATAGATTTTTTTCATCGGAAGGGTAGTAAGAATTTTACGCATAAAATTAAGAGTCCTTTTCTCATTAGATGGTTGCATGTAAATTTATTGAAAAACAACTATCCAAACATCAATAACGATATTAGAATGTTATTAGGTTCAAATAAAATTTTAATATTTCGCCGCACCGCTTGTTTCAAGACGCGGGTTTCAACCTCGCATAGTTTAGCAAGCACTTAGGGCTTAGCAAATATTTATCGTATGTCTTTCGGATTACCGTGTCTCTCGACTCCGCTCGATTCACTAAGAGGGCATCGAGCGGAGTCGAGATGCGCTCGATAAGCTTAATGGCAGCTAGCCGAGTGTTTCGACGAAGGAGGAATGTACCGAGACTAGCAACATTAAGAAAGTGGAAAAGGGAGTTTCACACAAGAAAATAATGATTAAAACCTTACTAAGTTTTGCAGCGGAATTATGCGTTTATTTTGATCGCCCTTCTGGCTGCAATCTTGTCTTTAATTCTATCGACCACGTAATACATCATTGGCACAACAATAATGGTTAGCAACATCGAGGACGTAAGTCCACCAATAAGTACCCATGCCAATCCATTTTTCCAAACGGCACCGGCTCCTGTTGCGAATGCAATGGGTATCATACCAATCACCATAGCAATAGTGGTCATTAAAATTGGCCGCATACGCTCCCGAACAGCTGTTAGAAGAGCCATATACGTTGATTTTCCATCTTCTTTAAGTTTATTGGTAAAATCAACAATTAGGATGGCATTCTTGGCGACTAAACCAAGCAGCATTAACATGCCAAGCATGGTGAAAATCCCCATACTGGAAGCTGAGAGATTCAAGGCAAGAATAGCTCCTACTAGCGCAACAAGAATGGAAAAAAGGACAACAAATGGATAAACATAGTTATCATAAAGAACCACCATAATTAAATACACTAAGATGAGACCAATTCCCATAGCGGTTCCCAATGAGCCAACGGATTCTTTCTGTCGCTTAACTTCTCCCCCCCATAACATTCTTACATTTTTATCCAAGGGTGATTTCTCTAAATATTTATCTAATCCGCTGGCCACATTCCCTGCGGCAGTGCCTAATACATAACAACGAATGGTAGTGCTTGCAATTCGGTTTTTTCGCTCTAAACTTCCATTTGCTTTATCAATTGAGAGGGTGGCAAAATCACCTAAAAGAACTTGTTTTCCATCAGTGGTAGTAAAAGGAATTTGCTTTAAATCGTCGATGTTTTCTCGATTGGCTTTGTCTAGCATCACTTTTATTGCATATTCCTCCCCTTTGACATCGAATTGTGCGTCATCATTCCCGCTTAGACCATTTTGCAACTGCATACCAACAACAGCAATTGGCAAACCTAATTGGCCCATTTTTTCACGATCGAGTTCTATCCTAATTTCTGAGGTAATATCATCTGTTGATATAACGGGGTCTTTTGCCCCTTTCATGGCCAGTAAAACGCCTTTTATCCGTCTTGCTTCTTTCATCAACAATTCACTATCATCGGAAGATAAAAATATTTCAATAGGCGCCTCCTCCGATTCAATCATTCCCATATTAATGGCCTTGACCTCAATTCCCGGAAATTTATCTTCAATTTTCTTGCGAATCTTATTCATGTAAGGAATAGTCGGATAGGTTAAGTGTTTGTCTTTTTTGAGTTTAACCGTCAACTCTGATTTATTTTCAACTCCAAAAGCCGCTGCTCCCATGCCAGAACTTGGGCCTCCAATATTAGCAAACACAATATCCACCATGTCTTTTTGGGCTAGAATGAGTTGTTCAATTTGGAGTGTTGTCGCATTATTTTCCTTAAACGTAGTGCTTTTATCGTATTTCAGCTTAAGCATAAATTTCCCTTGATCACCTTGTGCAACAAATTCTTGACCGACAATCCCCAGGGCCATCGTTCCGAAACTCGCAATAAAAATGAGTAAAATTGCTGAACCCATGATTATTTTATGTTTCAAGGACCAAGCTACTAATGAAACGTAGGCATCCGTAAAAGCGAGAACTCTTCTTTCAAACCAGGCCAAAATCGCATGAAACCAATTTTTTGGATTTAAGGTAATCTCCTTGGCCATGCGTGATGCAAGCCAGGGGGTCAAGGTGAAACAAACGAGTAAAGACATGAGGGTAGATACCACGACTACAACAGAAAACTGACGAAGAATATCGGCAATAATACCATCAATGAAAACAACTGGAGAGAAAACAACCACATCAACCAAGGTAATAGCAAGTGCTGTAAATCCAATTTCATTTCGACCGTCTAAAGCAGCTGTTCTCTTATCTTTGCCCATCTTCAAATGCCGGTAGATATTTTCGAGAACCACGATCGAATCATCCACCAAAATACCAATTACCAAAGACATAGCTAAAAGGGTCATAAGGTTTAGGGTATAACCCAACAGGTACATCACAATAAAAGTTGAAATTAACGACGCTGGAATAGAAATAAGAACAATGATTGCGTTACGGAGCGTATGTAAAAACATCAGCATAACCAATGCAACAAGAAAAATAGCAATTTCTAAATCATGAATTACCGCATCAACAGACTCTAAAGTAGGAATGGAAGTATCAGTCGCTATCGTAAAACGAAGGCCAATATTTTTATATTTTTCTTCTATGGCTTTCAGTTTTTCTTTGGTCGCGTTCGCCATATCCACAGCATTGGCGTCACTTTGTTTACTAATTCGGAGTCCGATACCATTTACCCCATTTAAGCGACAGATCGTTGATTTATCAATTTCCGAATCAAGTACCTCAGCCACATCCTTTAAGCGAATAGAGGAAGAACTAGATGAAAAAATGATGAGATTTTCCAATTCATCGATAGAAATAAACTTCCCCGAAAGACGAACGGTAAATTGATCATTATCATTGTTAACCTTCCCGGTAGGGAATTCTACGTTAGCTCCCGCAATGGCCTGATTAATCGAAGATAAGGGACGTTAATTCTAAAGGCGCGATTTTCACCCCCAATCATCTGAATTTGCGCTACCCCTTTTGTCTGCTTAATTTGCGGTAGAATTTGATCTTCCATGAGGGCCATTAATTCCCTATCAGAAGTTTTAGTAGCTACCACAGTTGCTTGAAGCACAGGCGAAGCATTCGGTTCAATTTTAGTAATTACGGGCTTAAGGGCTCCTTCAGGCAACTTATTCTCGACGTTATTTATTTTTCGTTGGGCATCCTGAATTGACTTATCCATGTTTGCGGATGCTGTAAATTCAAGCAATACCACGCATGCATTATCCAAGGAGAAAGAGGTTACCTCTGCAATATTTTCCAATCCACTTAAGGCATCTTCGAGCGGCTTGGAAACTTGATTTTCTACTGTTTTAGGAGACGCCCCAGGGTAAGTGGTGGTTATCATTAATACTGGCGGAGAAAAATCAGGCAGCAATTCATAACTTAACTGCTTATAGCACAAAATCCCACCACCAATTAAAATGGTAAAGAGGACAATTATAAAAGACGGTCTTTTTATCGATAATTCTGTTAATGTCATTTTAGGTGTTATTTCAATGTTTTAACTGGAGACCCAGCCGTTAAATTAACCTGACCTTTAAGGATGATGCGATCATCTTTCGTTAGGCCATTGATGACTTCGATATAATCACCATCTGAGGTTCCTGCAGTAAAATAAGTGAGGGTTGCTTTTCCATTTTTAATAAGGAACACCGCAGGATTTTTAGTAGAACCAACCAAAGCCTTGCGTGGAACAGATAGCACCGTTACGCTATTTGAAGATAATAAACTGGTAGTAGCGAACATTCCTGATCGCAATTCTTTTTTGGCATTAGCAACCAACACTTGCACTTTAAAATTATGCATCTTATCCGCTTGAATACCAATCAGTGATACCTTACCTGAAAAACTTTTTCCTGGAAAAACATCCACATTAACCGAGACTTGCTGATTAAGCACAAAATTTTGAATGTCTCTTTCTGGGACACTTACCGTTAATTTTAATTGAGAAATATCGGTGATTTCAAAAACAGGTGTTCCTATACCGACCACCGAACCTAAATCGACTAGTTTCTTAGTAATAACGCCTGAAAATGGAGCTTTTAATACATTTCCACTTAATTGTTTTAACACTTGCTTTCGTTGAATTTGAGAAGATTTTAATGCCAATTTTGCTTTTTCCAATTGCACTGCCGGTACCGCTTCAGATTTTGACAAAACAGTAAGGCGCTCCAAATCATTGGACTGACTTTCGATAGAAACATCCAAATTTTCAAGTTGATATTGCAGCATTTCATTATCTAATTGCAACAAGATTGCTCCCTGATTTATCAACTGACCTTCTTGCACATTAAGACTTATTATTTTCCCTTGTCCCTCTGAACCTATAAGATTGGTTCGGTTAGGTTCGAAAGTCCCTAGAAATGAAAACTGACTGTCGAAAGTATGAACTTCAGCACGTCCGTCTTCTACCAAAATTGGGGTTGATGTGTCGTGAATGTAAATTTCTTTAGCGATCTTATTTTTATTTTTCATTAATTGAAAAACTGTAAGGGAAATAAGAACAATGCAAATGATACCAACTGTGATGACTCTTTTATTCATTTTAAACTTTAATTTTAATTAATCAATTCTATTTATTTAATACTGCCTATTGATCTCAAATAAGCTAATTCTGCTTGTCTTAACTGAATGTAGGCAGCTACTACATTTGTTTGGGCTTGCTGAAGACCATTGTCCGCTTGAATTAACTCGTTGCTGCTAATTGTTCCAGCGGTAAATTGAGCTTGTGTTTGCACATACACTTTATTGGCAAGGCCCAATTGCTCTTTGGCCGTCTCCAGTGAACTCGCCTGAACATCAATTTGATTTTTTGCAGTTTCACTAAGAAGCGCTAACTGCTTTGTCAATAACGCTTCCTGATTTTCAAGTTTATCCTTGTTTAAAGCATTCATTTTTTGCTTGTTGTATTTTTCGAAACCATCAAAAAGGGTCCAATCTAAATGCAAACCAAGAAAAGCAGAATTAATACCGGTACGAAAATCATCTTTTGGCTTAATGTTGTATGCGTAATTGTACGAAGCATAAAATGAAACGCTTGGCAAATACGCCATCTTTGTCCCCTTTCTTTCTTCCGCGTTCATTTCTTTCTGTGCTGCCATTAATTCAAGCTCCGGATGATTGATATTGTTTTGATCCACTAAGATGGTGTTTTCCATCATTTCATCGCTTACTAAGCTTAATTCGCCATCTGAATTAATACCGATAAGTATCTTTAGTAAAGAACTTAATTGAGTTTTTGTCGCTTCGGTTGAAAGTTTAGTGTTAAGAAGTGTTAAACGGCTAATTTTTAATTTATCCACCTCCGTTTCAATGACCAAACCTAATTCATACGATTTTTGAAGGTTGGCAATTAATTTAGTTAGGTTAGCGATATTCGATTCAACGAATTCCAGCTGTTTTACAATCGCTTGAAGGTTAAAATAAGTGCTTGACACCTGTTGTTTAATGTCCTGCTGCATCAAACGCTCCTGTGCCGCCACAATTTTTTGATTAATATCCAAAGCCGCAAATCCATAATTCAATTGAGGATTATACAGAATTTGAGTAAGCTGAATGCTATTTGAAAGATTATAAGGAACTCCAAATTTTACCGTTGAGTACGTACCGGGAGGACCACCAAAAAATTCAGCAGGAACAACCTGTCCCGCGATAATCGCATTGTACCTGTAATCGCCTGTTGCTGTAAGTTTTGGAAGTCGAGATGCTAAATACACTTTTTTCTGAATAGCATTCACATCGATATCTAAACGAGCGTTACGAATGTTGGTATTAGCTGTATCTGCCATTTTTAGACAAGTAGCTAAATCGAGTACTTGAGAAAAGACACTAAAAGAACTTAAAAATACTGCGGTAATAAGGAGATTATATTTCATATTTTATTTTTTATTCTGTTTTGGTACTGGAGGAAATAAATAGCCGATGATCATTTCTGATACCATTCCTTTATGCAACTCAAGATGCTGTTGGTATTGCTCATCGCTTAAGTTGTGAAGGTTTTTAATCAGCGGTTTGGCCATAAAAGGATATTGACAATTTGAAATGACCAATAAGGTGATGCCCACCATATCCACTCGTCTCATTTCTCCTTTTTTCTGCGCTTCGATGGCCTGCTCAATGACGCCGGTGTTATAAATCACGGGTAAAACATGCGTCAGCTCAATCAAATCGGTATCCTTCCTAGATAATTCGTTGATGATGAAGCGTGGAATTTCAGGGTGTTTTGATAGAAAGGCATATTCACGCTCAATTAGAAATTTTAGCTTTTCTTTTAAAGGTAAATCCGAAGAAAACACACTCACCATCGACTCAAAAAACTCCTCCATGACCGTTTGAAAGATCAGCTGAAATAATTTATTTTTCGATCGGAAATAATAGTTGACAAGCGCCACATTCATCCCGGATGCCTTCGCTAACTCACGCGAGGTACATCCCGAAAAACCTTTCGAAATAAAAACCTGCTTCGCTGCAGCCTTAATTTTCTCTTCAGTGGATAAACTAGATGCCATTTAATCAATTTGGAACACAAAGTTAAACACTTAATTTAAACAATTGTTTAAAACAATAAAATAAAAATAAATTTAGCGGATTGAATTCCCTTAAACGAGTGTATTATTCCTCCTCTTCCTCCCAGAGTTTAATTTGTTTTTCGTTGGTCACATTAATGACCGGGAGACCATTTTTATCCATTTCAACGAGACCTGTAACGACAATATACTTTCCGTTCAAATCATCTTCGGGCTTATAGCTAAAATTTCGTCTAGCATCTTTCCAAATCGTAACGGTGAAGAGTTGGTGAGGAAAGGACTGATCTAGGTTAAGAAATGTAGCTTGCGATTTCGCTGCGAACTTAGCACTAACGACCTTTCCGATAATTGAAACTTTGCTTCCCACTTTAGAAAGCGCTTGAGCGGTATTAAAATGTCCTTTGGGTAGATCAAAAACATACAAGGGTTCCACATCGCCCTCTTTTGTTTGTGCGTTCCATAAAGAGAAATCAGCTTTTGATTCTATTTTTTGAGCGGTGACGGCATCTATTTTAGAGAAAAAATCAAGACCGGTCAGTTTTTCAATACTGTCAATAGAAACAACATAGGAGCTTGGTGGCATATCGCATTTTTTATTTGGCATAAGAAAAGCCATTCCTTTCGGATTTTCGGCATTTACATCCGCAATAATTTTGTAATGAAATGCTGGGATGGGCAATTTATTGATTCCTTTATCAACCTTAGGAAGATTCTTATCCAATATTGGTCCCGTGATGATATAGTAAGGCTTTGGGGTATTCGCCATAATCCTCCGCATTAAGTCTTCCACCTCAGCCCATGATTCGCGGTTAAAACCTGGCGTTTGTGGGGTCATGTTACTATAAAAATACGATTCACTCAAGGCCTTTTGCGACCATCTAAAATCGGCAGATGGTGCTAAATGTCCTCGATCAAAGCCAAAGTTTTCAAATTTATATGTGCCATCATCCTGCAGTTTTTTTGTGAAATAATCTTGCTCAATGCCATCGCCACATTCGATTAAACTATCCTTTCTGAAATCATTTGTCCTCGAAACACCACCAACTAAAACATCAGGACTTAGCACGTGGAATGACCAAGCTGCTAATTTCGAATCGCAATCAAAGCCAAGAATCATGGCTGAATGCTCGGCAATATCCAATGGAGACTGACTAAGAGGAATACCAATCTCATTTAATTTTAAAACACAATCATGGAGCTTTAAGGCTTCGATTTCATCCGAAATAGCGCGTTCTTTGGTTTGAATTTCTCTTAACTGCGCTTCTTTAATTTCCAAACGAGTTTGACTAAAAGCTTCACTTAAGTTAGCCAGTAAAACAAGAATAAGAATTGAGCGCAGAAACATTACGGGATACGAACTCGTTTTTTACTTTTTGTCTTTACTTAGCATCGCTTGGATTTGCTGCATTGTTTTATGCATTCCTTCGGCACTACCATCTAAGAAAATGGTATTTCCTTTTCCATATTCAGCAAAGTTTTTGATCGCCTCTGTCCACATTGAAAAAAGAATCACATTGGTATCCAAATTTGCTTGTTGCATTTGCTCCGCTGCTTCTGACATTCCTTTTGCAACCTCTTGACGGAACAAAGCAACCCCTTGGCCACGTAACATAGCCGCTTCTTTTTCGGCGAGTGCTGCAATTTTAATTGCATTTCCATCAGCTTCAGCTGCTTTCGTTTTAGTAATAAGTAGCGCTTGACCTTCATTTTCCGCTGCCGCTTTTAAGTTGTTTGAAGCAACCACTCTGCTCATACTTTCAATAATCGCTTGATCAAAAGTAATGTCATTGATCTGAAGGTCAATTAAATGGTAACCCCACATTTCTAAAGTATTATCGATTTGATTTTTTACGCTATCCACTAACTCATGGCGTAAACCAAGTATTTCGGCTTGTTTTTGGCTGGCCACATAGGATCGTATCGATCCTTCGATGGTACGAATAAGCGCTTGCATAAAATCCCTATTGCCAATAAATTTAAACGCAACTTTCTTGATGGTTTCTTCTTTCTCGTCCATCACACTGTAAAGCAACATACTTTTGAAGTATACATTTGCCTGATCAATGGTAATGGCTTGAAATTCCATTTCTATACTTTGATTTTGTACGGAAATCTGCCTGTATATTTTTTCAAAAAACGGAATTTTCATTCGCAGACCTGGCATTAAAACACGCTGATATTTTCCAAAAAGTGTAATCACGGCAATACTACCTTGCGAAACAGTTAAAAAGGAAGTAAAAACAACAACTACAATAATACCCAAGACAATGTATAATGTTCCCATAATTAGTTAGTTTATTTATTTATTTATTTATTTATTTATTTTGAGCTATAACCTGAGCGCAAGTACACGATTTACTCGAAGAGCAGGACGAAAATAACAATGAAATCACTAAAGCAGTGCTAAAAAGAAAGATTGTCATTTTCATAGTGTAAATGTACTATAAAATTATCGGAATATAAAAGAATAATAGCACCTTGAATTTTATTAATTTTACAACGTGAAATTTATATATATCCTGCCTTTATTTTTGCTCTTAGGTCAATCATTTTTATTTTCTCAGAAAATAGATTACCCCAAAAAAGAAGTCCAGGGAGAGAAAGGAACCTTCTACTTTTACTGGGGCTGGAACAGAGGCGCTTACTCAAAAAGCGACATTAACTTTTCGGGCTCAGACTATAATTTCACCTTAAGTAATGTGATTGCGAATGATCGTCAATCACCCTTTGATCCAAAGGTTTATTTTGGCTTTACGAAATTTACGATACCCCAATACAACTTTCGTATGGGATATTTCATCAACGAACATTACCAAATTTCGTTAGGAGCGGACCACATGAAATACGTGATGAAAACAAATCAAGTTTCCACCATTGACGGTTACATCTCGAACAGTGGAACAGCATACGATGGAGTCTACGACCAGCAATCGTTTGTTATATCCCCCAACTTTTTACTTTTCGAACATACAGACGGCTTAAATTATCTCAACACAGAAATTAGACGATCCGATATTTTGTTCGATAGAAAATATTTCCAACTTAGCGTAAATGAAGGTTTGGGAACAGGAATAGTTTTACCACGAACAAATACCACCTTATTAAATAACCCAAGATACGATGAGTTTCATTTAGCTGGCTATGGATTTGGGGCCGTAGCGGCAGTAAAATTTACGTTTTTTAAGTATTTTATTATTCAGAGTGAACTTAAAGGCGGGTTTATTCATTTACCTGATATTCGAACAACGATAAACGAGGAAGATCGGGCCGCTCAACATTTTTGGTGGACACAATACAATGTGGTATTTGGGCTGCAGTTTCCCATAATCAAGAAGAGCGTTAAAAAAGTAGGGGTAATTTTTGATTGAAAGGAGCTTAGCCTCACTTCAACCACGAACCGCCAACAGAAATGACATTTTCCAAGGCTAAGTAATCGCGATAAGATGCTTCGGTAAGTCCACCCGTTGGGCAAAATTTCAGGTGCGGAAAAACCTGTCCATATGTTTTCAGGGCTTCTACTCCACCAAATAAAAATGCGGGAAAAAACTTAAAGGTATCCCATTCGAATTGCAAACCATTAATTATATCGCTTGGTGTGGCTACCCCGGGAATAAACGCAATTTTGCTATCCATTAATTGTTGGGCCAAGCCACTATGCAAACCAGGGCTTACCATGAAATCAACCTGTAATTCCATGGCTTTATGAATTTGAGCTTCAAGCACCACCGTTCCCATTCCGACTGTTATTTCATTTCCATACCTCTCTTTCACTTTTTGAATCGCATCATACGCTACAGGCGTTCGCAAGGTAATTTCGATACATTTAACATTGTTCCGCAATAGCACCTCCATTTTTGCATCTACCTCATCTAGTTTCGTAAAGGTTACCACTGGAATGATAGGATGATTCGCCAATACCTCACGAATGTTATTTTGTTTTGTCATTTTGTTTCAATTACAATATTAATATCAGTATTAGTTGGGTTGATGGCCTTATAAATTTCATGTAATTTTTCACTCACATTTCCTTCAGGACAAATTTGGAAAAAATTCATGGAACGCTCTTGCATATTACCATTCGGAAAGAGCTTTTCTTTTACCTGCTCAATTAGCTTGATTGACTTTTCATGCTTTAGCTTCTCAGCTCGCCATGATTTATCTTTGATGGATTGAAGAACGTTTTGCATTTTAGATAAATCGGCTCCCACAGTGCTTGACAAAGAGGCCTCATGGTCGGAAATTAAGGTAGATACGTGTTCTTTTATCGAATCAAATAATCCATCTATTGCAGAAAAATCTAGCGCAGAGGAATCTTGTCGCTTGATAAATTCTTTACTGATTTTATGACTATCAGCAAAAAAATCCCTCCAAGTTAATCCCAAGGAAGCTATTTTATTTGCCAAGGCATGGTCAATATAAATTAGGCTAGAACGCGCCTGAATGAGCGGATAAACGACATTTGCT
>JAPLEV010000026.1 GCA_026391005.1 Flavobacteriia bacterium
TGATTCAGAAATAAAAGACATAACCGTCCTATCGAATGGCAACATTGCGATTGTAACTTCGAGAGTCAATCAAAATCAATCCATCATAGAAATGCTAGATCCTTCAGGAAATAGTTTGTGGAGTAATTTGTTCAGTATGCCAGTTGCTGGTTTTGAATTCAATGACCTTCTTTCAGTTGAAAATCAAAATTTATTGGTTTGTGGAAGCTTTCAAGACCAAGGGATATCTGGAGGAATTGTCGCAAAATTAGATAGTAATGGAACAATCCTCTGGTCGAAAAAATACGAAGATCCGTATCAACCTAATTTCATACAGCTCATTTCGCTAGCAAACTCTTTCGTAATAGCAAATAGAGGAAATGCAGGTAATCTAATTGATCTCGTTCAAATCGATAGTACTGGCGCACTGATCGAACAAATAAATCTACCATCCCCCATGACCAATTTTGAAGAAGACGCCTTAAAACCATTATTCAAAGTTGATTCTGCCAATTACTGGTATTGGTTAGGTGGCTCCTTCGGATCGAATGCCTATTCACTAAACGAAAATGGAAGTTTAACTATAAACGAGAGTTTTTTTCACTGGGGGAATATTCAAAACATAGAGCAAGATACCTCTGGCATAACAATGTTAAGTAATGGTCCAATGTATGGAATTAAAAATCAGACTATTTTACAAAAACATTTTTCAATTAGCCATGCCGATTCCCTTTCAGGTTTATTTAACTTTTGTAGTTATCCATATGCAGAGCCCCCAATAATCGAAAACTCGATCATTCAAAGCAATATTTCGATTGATGTAAGCAGCCACGCCCCCTCAAGTCCAACTTTTATCGGATTTGATCTTATTTTTGAATGGATCCAAGAGCCTTTCTGCGTAGATTTTCTTGGTGGAATAGAAGAACAGACGCTATCCATATCTCCAAATCCGTGTAATGAATACCTTCAAATTATTGGATTTGAAAATCAATCGTATCAACTATTCGATTTAATAGGTAACAAAATAAGTAGTGGAACAGTCCCTTTCAGCAATCGAATCAGCACAAGCGAGTTAAATCCGGGGAGCTATTTTCTATCCATAGGAAATAGTACCAGTCAATTTATGATTATCCATTAGAGCAGGAGAGTTATTTTCTATCAATTGAAAATTGTACAAGTCAATTTATTATTTTTTGACTGGTCTTAATTATACCACAAAACTATTACATAACCCCAGAGGGGTTAACTATTTTAACGCTGGATGTAATTCAGCGCTTAAACATGAAATAGTTCCCTTTTTGGCATGTATTTTTTTTAAAAATCATGACAAAAATATATTGTGGTAAGAAAGCGATCAGTCAATTTATAATTATTCATTAGCGTAAGAATAAATATAAGCATCTGCTCATCATTATTCCTTAACTTTAACTAAATATTCGATTTGAAATATACCTTTCTCCTTTTCCTATTTAGTTCAATAGGTGCATTTTGCCAAAACATCGAAAATCTAAACTTTGGCTCTGATTCTACTCTTGATGTTATGACCTGGAATATCGAAGCTTTCCCAAAAGCTGGTCAAAATACCATGGATTCTGTCCGGAAAATTATAGAAGCCTTAGACATGGATATCATTGGCGTTCAAGAAATAAATGACACGAATGCTTTTAAAGCGATGATGCTAAGTATCAATGGTTATTCAGGATACGCCAAGTTAAATTATCTAGTGGGATTAGGCTTTATTTATAAAACTTCAAGTATTGAAATCAATTCAATTTACGAGATATTTAATGCCCCCCAATACTGGAATAATTTTCCTAGGGCGCCTATTGTGATGGATATGAATTATATGAATGAACGCTATATTTTAATTGTTAACCACCTCAAATGTTGTGGCGATGGCATAATTGATTTGGGAAATACCAATGATGAAGAGAATCGACGAATAGAAGCCGTAGTTGATTTAAAAAACTATGTTGACTTAAATTTTCCTAATGTTAAAACCATAATTTTAGGCGATTTAAATGATGAAATAACAGACGCACCAACTGCCAATGTCTTTCAACCCATTTTAAATGATCCTAGCAATTATGCATTTGCCGATAATGCGATAGCAGTTGGACCTTCTTCCAATTGGTCTTACCCAACATGGCCGTCGCATTTAGATCATTTTATAATTACTAATGAATTGTTCTATGAAACGCAAAATAATGGTTCCTATGTTCAAACCTTGAAACTAGAATCCGAATTCGCAGCGGGATGGCAATCATACGAAACATTAGTTTCTGACCATCGTCCTGTTGCCATGAAGATCTTTCCAGACATGATTGGCGAACAAGCAGAACTAATAGATGGCGGCTACAATTTAACGATTTACCCTAACCCAAGCAATGGAAATGTGCACTTCACACTAGGAAATTCTATGGATGAATGCTCCATTCTTATTCACGCTGCAAATGGTACGCTCATTTCTGATGCAAGGTGTACTGGAAAATTCACATGGGAAGCACAAGGAGCTGTTGCGGGAATCTACCATGCAACCCTCACCATAGGAAATACGATCATTAAACATCAACGAATTATTCTTTTCTGATTACTTTGAATTCTTAAGGTCTTCGGCCACCAATCGAGCGACAATTTTCGCACTGTTTAAGGCTAAAGGTATGCCACCACCAGGATGCACAGTAACACCCGAAAAATATAATCCTTTTAAGGATTTTGAAAAATTAGGGTGGCGATAAAAGGCAGCTGAAGCACTATTTGAAGAATTCCCATAAATCGAACCTTGCTTTCCGAAATAACGGGATTCAATGATTTGAGGGTGCATGATATCTTCCACCTCAATTAATGATTCAATATCCTCTTTCAAAGTAAATGAAAGTCTTTTAAGTAGCTGTTTTCGCAAAGTAGAAACCACATCCTCCCAGTTTTGACCAACATCAATAGGACTATTCACCATCACGAACCAATTTTCACAAGCTTCAGGAGCATCCGCCTTCTCCTGTTTTGAACTGATATGAACATAAATCGTTGGATCCTGAGAGAGTGTTTTACGATCAAAAAGATCCTTGAATTCCTCCTCATAATTTTCAGCAAAAAAGATATTATGAATCCCTAAGGATGAAAATTCCTTTTTTATTCCCCAGTAAAAAACAATTGCCGAGCTTGATTTCTCTTGCAATAAAATAGTTTTTGGTGCCTTAAAATTATCGAGTAATTTCTCATAGGTAAAATGCACGTCCATATTACTCACAATTATATCAGCATCATACCTGTCTTTGGTAGTTTGAACCGCCCCCACTTTTTTCTGATCATGCTCAATTTTAATTGCTGTTTCATTCAAATGGAATTTTACCCCTAAGTTGATGGCCACCTGATAGAGAGATTGTGAAACAGAAACAATTCCACCCTTAGGCATAAATGGACCAATATTTAATTCTAAATGAGAAATGATGTTAAGCATTCCAGGAGATTTGTATGGGCTAGAGCCATTATACGTCGCGAATCGATTAAAAATCTGCTGAGTATGCGGGTGTTTAAATTTCTGCCTGTTGACGCTAGCCATTGAACGAAACAAACCAAACTTTGGAATTCTTAAAATTGCTGAAAACAAATGCTTATTTAGCCATTCTTTCCATCGATGCAAAGAAACCGTTATGAAAACCGGATAAGCTGCTTTGTAATTTTTAGCACGTTTTTCTAATTCGCGACGAAGTATTTTAGGATCTTCTGAAAATTCTTTTGATAAGGTATCAACAAGGCCGTCTACTTGAGCAGGAAGATTAATTTGCTTACCGTCCGAAAAAAAATAACGGCAGGACTCCTCTAATTTCACATAGTCAAACGAAACTACCTTAGGAGATAATGCAATTAACTCATCCACCAATTCAGGGGAGGTAAACACTGAAGGTCCCATATCAAATCGATATTTTCCAATTGATTTCGAGTTCACTTTTCCTCCGACAAAGTCATTTTTCTCAATAACAAGGACCTCAAAACCAGCTTTTGCAAGATGAATAGACGTGGCTAATCCACCAACACCGCTACCAATTATTATCGCTTTTGACATAAAACTACCTTTGTTTAAGATTATAAAATTACATTTTCTCCACTAAAACTACCCTTAAAACAATCCAAATACCTTGAAAATAGGCGATTTTAGAGGAGTTTATCAACAAAATAGGTGTTTTTTCAACATTTTGACATTATTTATTTCAAAAACCTAATAGCGACAAGGATATTAAGATATATTTGTCGGGTAAATAAATTATTAACCAATTAAAAAAAAAATTATGAACAAAGCAGAATTAGTTGATGCTATGGCATCTGGTTCAGGTTTATCAAAAGCAGATGCTAAGAAAGCATTAGATGCATTTGTAGACGCAACATCTGGAGCATTAAAGACAGGAGATCGTATTTCTCTAGTAGGATTTGGTTCTTTCTCTATTTCTAAGCGTGAAGCAAGAAATGGTCGTAACCCAAAGACTGGAGCGGTTATCAAAATTGCTGCAAAAAATGCAGTACGTTTCAAAGCTGGTGTTGAACTTTCAACAAAAGTAAACTAAGAAACTTTACGTTAAAAGAAAGGGGCTAGTCACTAGCCTCTTTTTTTATGCCCAAAAATTGCACTTTAGATTAATAGCATCTAAGACAATTGCGAAATCTAAAATATTCCTATTATTCTTCTTTGTATTTTTTTTTTAATTTTGGTTTATTCGAATTAAAGTTTGGTTTTTACGAGCGGTGCTCGTACTTCTGCTATCTCCTTTTTCCTTGATGAAAAAGGAACAAAAAATCAAGTCGCTGATTATACTTCAATTCACTCCACTTTTGAAATTCGACCGTTTCAGCGATCTCTACGAGCTACTTCACGGTGCCCTTATTTCAATTCGCTACGCTTTATCAGAATAATAGGCGACAAGATAAAAAAAACTTATTTTTCTTTAAAATGGAGGTATGGATAAGAGAATGATTGTATTTTTCAGGCCGTTAATTCGCCCTCGCTTCTTGCAATTACTGCTGAAGCCAAACAATTTCCTAGCACATTGACAGATGTTCTACCCATATCCATAAGGGCATCAATGGCTAAAATCACACTTGCTTTTTCTGGATCCAATCCCATACTTGCTACCGTTCCTGCCAAAATAACAAACGAAGCCCCGCGAACACCGGCAACTCCTTTACTGGTGAGCATTAGTACAATGCAAATACTTATCTGTTGTCCGATTGATAAATCAACACCACACATTTGTGCAACGAAAACTGCAGATAACGAAAGATAGAGCGTTGTACCATCCAAATTAAAACTATAACCAGTTGGAATAACAAAGGCAACAATTTTCTTTGGGACCCCAAACGCTTCCATATTTTCTAATGCCTTTGGTAATGCCGCCTCGCTACTTGCCGTAGCAAAAGCCAAGGTTACAGGTTCTGTAACTGCCTTTATAAACTTTCGAATTGGAATTTTTGCGATAAGCGCAATGGGTAATAAAACGCAGGTAACAAAAACAATTAGAGCCACATATAAAGTCCCAACCAGCTTCATAAGGTTATAGAGAATATCCACCCCTGATTTTGCAACAGTTGATGCTAAGGCTCCAAAAACGGCAATCGGTGCAAGAAACATAACAATATCAGTGAATTTAAACATGACTTCCGATAAGCTTTCGGCAAAATTCAACATGGTTCGTTTATGTTGCTCATGCTTTACCATCCCCAAACCAATCGCAAAAATGATTGAAAAAATTACCACTTGTAGTACTTGATTTTCACCAATCGCTTTACTAATATTTTCAGGAAAAATTTCCACAAAGTGATCCTTATGCTCCACTTTTTGCGCCAATAACTCCGTTGATTTTGCTTTGTCGGCAGAACGCGCTTCCACCTTCACTCCTATTCCCGCTTGAGAAACATTAATGGCCAATAAGCCAATGAACAAGGCAATAGTTGTAACAATTTCAAAATAAAGAATACTTTTTAATCCAATTCGTCCTACTTGTTTCAGGTTGCTATGCCCAGCAATACCCACAACCAAGGTCGCAAATATTAAGGGAGCCACTAATGTTTTGATTAATCGAAGGAAAATCTTTCCAAAACGTTCCGTTTCTAAAGCAAATGCTGGAAAATCCATTCCCACTTCCACCCCAAGAATCATCGCGGAGAAAATCCAGAGTGCTAACTTCTTGCGCTTAAATGAAATGAAAAGCAATAGCCCCATTAAGATAAACCGGAGAACTTGAAATACCTGCGGACTCGTTAAAGGGAACAAACTTTCTAGAAAGAAAAGTAAACCAATGTGAATGAATATCACGGTGTACCAAAAAACGGTTGTAAAAGATTGGAAAATTTTCATGTGATAAATTTAAACATTTTTGTCTTGTAAAAGACACGAAGTGTAGTTTTGAAATTTAACAGCCTTGGAGCGGAACGGCATAGTGTCTTTCAACAGCTCAACTCGACTCCGCTCGATGAGCTCAATCCAAATTTCAATAGATAATCGAGCGAAGTCGAGAGGATCTGAGGGTGTAGTGTCTTTCAATTCGCTCATCTCGATAAGCGGACTCTCCACCAATACTTAATCCTTCACACAACGAACAGAAAAACCGAGCCTCTTTCTTAAGAAGAGGTATGCGCGGAGATTGGAATCGTCGTAGTTCAACGCCCGACCCCAAGCATTCTTAGCATTGGCCTCCGAAACACTCCACCAACTGCCGCCATAGCCAACACCGCTGAAATCTCCATCGCTGTCGCGACAACCGCCCGGAAGACCCGAGAAACCGCTGCTGTTCGTGCCATTTCCATTTTCTAACCAACCGGAAGTACTCTTTATTCTTTTTCCTGCCCCATCTCTGTCCAAGAAAAGTGTCCATTCTTCGTCTGTTGGCACATGCCAACCAGCTGGCGCTAAACCACGCGCATCAACTACCGCATACCAATTGTATAGTTTACCGTATTTAGTGCCGTTCTTTATATCATTTTCGTAATAACACCAAGCTGGCTGTTTATTTTTACCTGCGGCTATCCATTCTTCGTCTGTTTTAGCTTGTGGTATAGCATCCCCATTTCGAAAGGTGGCTACATCTAAATTTTTGGTAGTCCAAACTTGGGTGCCAATAGTAACGCTTTGTCCAAAACTGTTGCTTACGCTAAAAATGACAAGAAATAGTATGATTAGGGGGTTTTTCATATTTCTAATAATAATACCATAAAATTACAAAAATTATTGACAAGGAATTTATTGTTTCATCAGCTCATTTCGATGCACTTACAATAGATAATCGAGCGGAGTCGAGAGTATCTGAGGGCATAGTGTCTTTCGACTGCGCTCATTCTCTCCAATCCTAAGACACACCATAACTTCGGTGCCTTTCGGTGTTTTCTATATAAGTGTCTCTCGGCTCCGCTCGATTCACTTAAAGGGCATCGAGCGGAGCCGAGATGCACGGTCAATATAAACTAATTAGCGACCAACCGCCGTCAAGTCAAAGATCTTTGAAATAATCTCAACACATCTAAGCAGACTTTATTTGACTATTTGTATCTTTGACTTCAATACTTTCCCTATGGCAATTTCAGATAAAGAATTAGCAGTTAATTTCAATGAAGATGAAATGCGTTTGAAAATTTCAGGGCTAGAAAGAGAACTTCATAAAATCTACGAAGGCGGCGGCAAAAAGAAGATTGAAAAATTACATGCCGCTGGTAAATTAAGTGCCAGAGAAAGAATTGACTTATTACTGGATGTCGATACAGAACGAATTGAAATTGGGGCTTTTGCAGGGTATGGCATGTACCAAGAACACGGTGGTTGTCCTGCTGGTGGAGTGGTCATTGTAATTGGATATGTGGCAAAACGCCAATGCATCGTTGTTGCCAATGATGCCACCGTAAAAGCTGGCGCCTGGTTTCCAATTACAGGAAAAAAGAACCTTAGGGCGCAAGAAATTGCGATGGAAAATAAACTTCCTATCATTTATTTAGTTGATTCTGCTGGCGTATTTCTTCCGATGCAAGATGAAATTTTCCCCGACAAAGAGCATTTCGGTAGAATGTTTAGAAACAATGCCATCATGAGTGCGCAGGGAATTATTCAAATTGCTGCGGTAATGGGAAGCTGTGTTGCAGGTGGAGCTTATTTGCCCATAATGTCTGATGAATCATTAATCGTAAATAAAACAGGCACTATCTTCCTTGCTGGTTCTTATCTAGTAAAAGCAGCCATTGGCGAACAAATCGAAAATGAGGAACTAGGTGGCGCCACATCACAGACTGAAATTTCAGGAATTTGTGATTATAAAGTGGAAAATGATCAAGAATGTCTTTCCACCATTCGAGATTTAATGTCGAGAATTGGAAAATGCGAAACGGCAGGTTTTGATCGAATCAAAAGCGAAGCGCCAAAAGTAGCGATGGATAAACTTTACGGAATTTTTCCTGCAGAAAGAAATAAGCCTTATGAAACAAGAGCTTTACTAAAAACATTGGTTGACGATTCAAAATTGACGGAATACAAAGCGAATTATGGTCAAACCATTATTTGTGCCTACGCTAGAATCGATGGGTGGAGTGTTGGAATTGTAGCTAACAATAGAGAAATCGTGAAAAACTCCAAAGGAGAAATGCAATTTGGAGGCGTTATTTATTCCGATTCAGCCGATAAAGCAGCACGTTTTATTATGATTTGTAATCAAAAACAGATTCCATTGGTCTTTATGCAAGACGTTACTGGCTTCATGGTCGGATCAAAAAGTGAACAAGGGGGAATCATAAAAGATGGAGCAAAATTA